>NZ_JBIVLB010000013.1:0-201304 GCF_044751045.1 Streptomyces sp. NPDC088745 | reverse complement strand
CCCCGCCCACGACCGGGCATCAACGAGTTCCCCACCCATGAACAGAGCAACGACCAACCTGCCCAACCGTCACGACAAGGACCGTTGCAGTACTAGCCCGGTGGCGCGACCGGCGGCACCACCAGAAGCAACCGCAATCCTGCGCGTGCCAGCCGCGCCGAGCTGTTCAGCCGCGAAGACCAATGAGGCGCGTCGTCGACCAGCCACCCGGCAAGGAACTGTCCGCAGAGGCATCGGACGCGCCGACCGCAGCCGTCGAGGCGGCGCGGGCGCCGTGCAGTCCTCGCTGGCCGAGCAGGTCACCCTCGGCGTCTCGTCCGGGTCGGCGTGCAGGGTGAGTTTGCTGCCCCTGAGCTTGGTTCGCGCTTGCTCCGCGAGGGGTGATGCCGTCGTCTGTCAGTGGGTGTTGGGAGAATGGGGGCGTGACAGATTCTGTGTTTGGCTTTCATGCTCCTCGAGTGTGCAGGGTGCGGGGTGAGCAGCTTGCCGCTGAAGATCTAATTGTGCAGGCGGCCGATGCGTTCCGAGCGGACGATGAAAACGTGGTCATGGATGCAGAGCATCTTCGTCAGGGGGCCTTGGCGCTTCCCGCTGTCGTCGCAGCGGCAGGGGCTATGGTCGTGCTGGGTGAACCCGGAGCAGGTAAGACTTCCGTCCTGAAGCAACTCACCAATGGGTTGCCCCATGTCCTCGACACTTGGAGCCGAGACTCCGACGCATGTCTTTGGGTGACAGGTGGGGATCTTACCGAGCATTCCTATCAAGAAGAGCTAGGGTCTCATCTTCTCTCCTTGCCTTCGGAAGGAGAGACTGCCGAAGGTGCCGGAGTACTGACGGTAGTCCTGGATCAGGCCGACGAGAGTCCACTTCTGCCACGTCTGTCCAGGTTGCTGAGAAGGTCACTGAGCGGCCGAAACCCTAACAGGGTTCGGTTTCTGATGGCCTGCCGCACAGCCGACTATCGGGCGGCGCTGACGTCTGCGTTGGCCGAGGCTTTCGGTGCGTGCAGATGCGTCGATCTGGCTCCGTTGAGTCGTGCGGAGGCTGTGGCACTGGCTGACAGCGCCGGCGTCCCGGGAGAAGATCTGGTGGTGGCGGCCGAGTCGGCTGGCGCCGCTGTTCTTGCTGGAGTACCACTGACGTTGGAATTGCTGGTACTGACCTATCAGACTGATGGCCAGCTGCACGGGCGGCCAGAAGAGTTGTTCGCTCGCGGAGTAGCGCGGCTTGGTGAAGACCCCGACCCTCGCCGACTTAAGAAACCGCTGATCACCACGGCTCATCAACGCTTGACGGTGGCGGGACGCATAGCTGCGTGGATGTTGTTGTCCGGCCACCGGACGGTATGGCGTGGTGCCTCGTTTGAAGCCAGCACCTACGATCTGCAGGGCGACGTACTGGCGGGTGGAACGGAGCGGACCGACGCTGGACCGTTCGAGATTTCGCCCCAAGTGGTCGAAGAATGCTTCGCAACCGCCCTGTTCACAGCGCCGGATGACGACAGGGTGGCATTCCGCCATTCCTCCGTGGCGGCCTACCTCGCAGCCCGGTACCTGACCGATCGAAAGATCACGCAGCGGCAGCTGGAGAATCTCTTCCTGATCTGCGCACCAGACGGAGAGACGGCGACTATTCCAGCACCGCTGCGGGAGACAGCAGCCTGGCTGGTGGCCATGAACCCCTCTGGCGGCGACTGGCTGGCCAGCGCCGATCCCGAGAGCCTCGCGGTGCACAGCGCGCTCGTGCGTTCCGACGAGGTCCGTCGGCTCACCGTAAGCAGGCTGCTGGAACGTGCGGCACAGATCGAACTGGGAGACACAAGATGGCAGCTCTCCCGCTGGGACCTGCGCCATCCCTCACTCGCTCACCAGCTCGCCGACAACTTGGAGCTTTGCCCTGCCGAAGGTGCGGCCAGCTGGCAGTCCACAGCACGAATCCGGCTCGCGATCCAGCTGGCTCAGGAAGCCGGAACCAATCACCCCAGGTTGGCCGACGCCCTGGTGAGGTTGGTGCAGAACGACACATGGCATCAAACGGAGCGTCGCTTGGCGGCACGCGCCGCGTTCGCCTGCGACCCAGGCCGTGCCGTGCCAGTCTTCGTCGAGGTGCTCGCCACGCTGTCCGAACCGCCTGACGCCAAGCGGGTGGACCCCGACCATGAGCTCCGGGGCACTCTACTGAGCCTGCTGTGGCCGCACCATTTGGACACAACGACGATGCTCGGTGCCCTTCGGCCTCCATCTCCGGACCTGTACGGCAACTACGCCCACTTCCTGAGGACCATGCCAGGTGAGTGCAGGGACGAGGATCTGCCAAGTCTTCTGGCTTGGGCATCCGACGCAGTTTGCCGGCCGGACAGTGGCTACGTCTTCTCGCACGATCGCTTCGAGATCTCACTGATCAATGGGGTGATCGACCGCGCGATGAAGATGTCGGAAGCGACTCAGCACGCGGACACTTTGGCGAAGATCATTTTCGGTCTCCTCCATAACCACCACAAGGTCCAGCTGCCGGATTGTCTGCAACCCGATGAGCACGGGGACGAGACGCAGGAGACTCGTTCACGACGCAGGCTTCTGACCGAAGCCCTTGTCAGAGAGGCTGTCCGAACAAACCTCGACCCGCGCACGGCGGCCTACCAGATCGCGTACGACTGGGAACGACGCCCGTCGCTACGGCTCGACGCACTCTCGGAGCCCGAGCCGGTGACCCGTCATCACCTCGTCGATCGGGAGGACTTCCCCTGGGTCTTGGAGCAGACTGTCGAGGCGGCGGGGGACGGCGACGGTGCGGCCACCCAGGTGTACGGCGAGCTCGCCTCCTGGACGTTCCCTACGGACGACCCCCATGTGTTCGAACTGGCCTATGACGAAATGCACCCGGCCTGGCCATACCTGCGCTCCTTCTACGCTGCCATCCGTGTCGATAGCCCGCTAGCTCAGTCGTTGCGCCACAACTACAGCGCTGGCAGAGCGCATTGGCCGGAAGCCGCAAAGTTCATGGCCCAGCAAACGCGGCTCCTCACTGAAGCCAGGGCGGGAGACAACGACAGCCTATGGCGGTTCCTGTGGGGCCTGCGCTTTGACCCGCAGACGGGGGACTTTTCACAGGACGCACTGGGTGCCCTCTCGAGCTGGCCAGCCGCCGTAGCTCTCGGTGACGATCTGTCGGATTTGGCTGAGCTTGCTCGCCGCTACCTCACCACCGAGCATGACCGTGCGGATTCATGGCTCCCGCACGCCCGTCGCAACAAGTGCTCCTGGGCGGGATACGCCCTCCTAACCGAGCTGCACAGAACGAACCCCCTGCTCGAATTTCCTGCAGGGGTCTGGAGCTCGTGGGCAGCCGCGATTCTCACTGAGTACATGGGCATGTCGACGAGCTACGTGGAACCCGTGCGGGTGAACTTGCTCCGCTTAGCAGCCCGTCACGCACCTGAGTCGGTTGCCTTGCGCGTTAGCCAGGTTGCCCGAGCAGCGCTGACGGCAGGCCGACAGCCCATCGAGCTCAATGCGATTGATCCGCGCTGGGCTCCTGAACTCCGTGCGTGCTTGGAAGACCTCGCCATCGAAATTTCCATTTGTCTCGGACTCGCATCCGAGGCGGCCGAAAGAACCCTGGCTGGCTCCCCAGGAAACACAGACCACCTGACACGCTTGCCCAACAACGATGAGGCGCGTGAGGCCGCGCTGCGGACCTGGCACAGCGCCGTGACCGCGCTGCTCACCACCGACAGCCGAGTCGTGCACGAGATCATTGATGCCAGTATCGATGGACCGAAAGAGACCCCGCTTGCCGTACGAGCTGCCGTCCTCGCTGCTCATGCCCTATTGACCACGGACGCCGAGGCGAACTGGCCACGAGCCAAGGCTGTCGCGGCAACCGACCTCGAGCTCGGCCGCAAGTTGGCAGAAGCATGTGCCAGGACAGAGGCGGAGCGCATCCAAGCCTCCCTCAGCGAGGCTCTCGTTTCCGACTTGTATTCGTGGCTCAGTGGGTTGTACGACCCTCAGGAGGACAAGCCTCTTCGCGGGGTCGGCTGGATCACGGATGAGCAACAAGTGCGCAGATGGAGAGACCGCCTACTAACTGAGCTAAGCCGACGAGGCACCGCTGAGGCGATTCGTCAACTGCGCCAACTCGCGACTCTGTATCCCTCCCGGCTGTCCATCGCCGCGGCACTCGTCGAGGCGACTAAGCAACATGCCGTTGCGAGTTGGAGCCAGGTGCATACGGAGGACGTGGTGCGGCTCCTGCAGGATCCAGCGCTGCGCATCATTCGCACCAGCACAGATCTCTTGGATGTGGTGTACGAGGTCCTTGAGGTGGTGGGCCGGGAGCTTCCCTCGCACTGCGAGTTGCTCTGGGACCGTACACCGGGCAAGAGACCCCGAAGGCCTTCCCCAGAAAACCCACTTATCCCGGACGTTTGGCGCCCCAAGCCCGAAGCGGCTCTCTGCGCTTACCTCGCACACGAGCTGCTACTTCGGCTGGCCGGCCGCCGTGTCGCCGTCAACCGGGAGGTGCTGATCCACCCCACCGATCCATACGGCGCGGGCGACCGCACTGACCTTCTCGTCGAGGCGATGCCCTCACCGAGTGACGACCCCAACATCACTGCGAGCGGGTCAGTCAAACTGGTCATTGAGGTCAAGGGATCCTGGAACGACGAAGTTCCCACGTCTCAAGCGGAACAGTTGGCAGGCCGATATCTGCCGGAAGCGGGAACGGATGTAGGCATCTACATCGTCGGCTGGTATCCGATCAAACTCTGGGATGCCACGGGTGACAACCGTAAGACCCAGGCGAAGAAGCTCCAGCTGGACACACTCCTCGTCCATCTGCTGGACCAGGCGGCGAGCCTCTCGCAAGCGGGTGGAGTTCACGTTCGCCCCATGGTGATCAACATTCCGCGGCCGGACAGGCAGAAGGTGTGAGCGGCAGAGCTCGGTGAGGCGCTCACGCAAGGGCGTGTGGGAGTGGTCTGAGTTTCCTGAGGCGCAACAACTGGTCAGCTCAGGAGGGCACAGCACTGGCCGGAGACGTTGGGCGACCCGATAGCCTGGGGTTGCCTTAACGGAGTTTGGTGGACACCAACGTCGACAACCCGGACCGCAAGGTCCGCCTCAGCTTCCTGGGCTGACCGCGATCGTCCTGGCCGTGGCCGCCGCAGAACCGGTCGTCGACATGCTGCTGATCGTTCCGGACCCCGGGCGCGAAACGAGCGGATGTCGCGATTCCGGGACCGACCGCGCGGCCACGCGGGCGATCTCAGTGCCGGTCCGCCGTGCCGTGCGCGTCGTCGTGGCCCGCTTCCGGGGCAACCGGGTCGCCGTGCTGTGCGGCCGGGCCCGCCTCGACCGTGAAGGCCGCCGTGCGGACCGTGCCCCCGTGCTGGAAGTCCAGGAAGAGGCGGTACGTTCCCGGGCTCGGGGCCGTCACGCTGAACGCGACCTCCGGGCCCGGGCGGGTGGCGCCGTCGCCGGGGGCGCCGTGCGGGTGGACGTGGAGGTGGGCGAGGTCGCCCGAGCGCAGGGCGACGAGGTGACCGTAGGCGCCCAGGTACGGCTGGAGGTCGGTGACGGGTTCGCCGTTCCGGGAGACCTTGAGGGTGAGGGTGCTGCTCTTGGCGGGCTTGAGGGCGCCGGCCAGGGTCACCTCGTAACCGTCGACCTCCGCCGTACGGGAGGGGGCGGGCAGGGGGTTGGGCGCGTAGGTGCCGGAGACGGCCAGGTCCGCGCCCAGGGTGAGGGCCTCGGCCCCCTTCTTCGCGGGCTTGAAGTCGGCGAAGGCGCGGTAGCCGCCCGCTGCCGGGAGGTCGGCGGTGGTCGACCAGGTGCCGTCGGCGGCGCGGGTCGGGTGCAGATGGCGGAAGACCGTCAGGTCGCGTGAGGCCACGATGAAGTGCAGCTCCTTCTCGTGCTCCCGGGTGTACGCGGTGACCTTGCGGCCCCGCGCGTCCCTGATGGAGAAGCGGAGCGGAGTGCGCTCGCCGGGGGAGACCCGGGGGGTGTCCAGGACGAGGGTGTACCCGGCCGCCGAGACCTGGAGGCCGCCCGCGGAGGAGGCCGCCTTCCGGTCGCCGGGGCCCGGTTCCGTGTGCGGTCCGGCGGCATGGGCGGGCCGGGTGTCCTCGCCGAGCGGGCCGACGCCCTTGCCGACTCCGTAGGCCGCGCCGAAGGTCGCGGCGACGGCCGTGCCGAAGGCGGCGATCCTCAGTCCTGTGTTCATGGCGGTCTCCTCGACGTCAGGGGGGTGGAATGCGGGTGCGGTGCGGTCGGCCGGTCCGTGGTGCTGCCGCAGCACTCACCATACCCCTGGGGGGTATGCAGTCAAGAGGTGTCGGGAGGGCGGGGGAGGGGGTCAGGGATTCTTTGAGGTGCCATAAGTCGGCCTTATGAGGTCATAGATCCGACCCGGCTACTGACTTAGGTTTGCCTTAGTTTAGGCTTCGGGGTGATCCAGCTCGCCGCAGCTTGATTCCGCCTGCCGTTCCTCGAAGGGAAACTGATCATGCCTCGCCCCCTGCGGGTAGCAATTGTCGGAGCCGGCCCCGCCGGGATCTACGCTGCCGACGCGCTGCTGAAATCCGCCGTGGCGGTCGAACCCGGCGTGTCCATCGACCTCTTCGAGCGAATGCCGGCCCCCTTCGGCCTGATCCGGTACGGCGTCGCCCCCGACCACCCGCGCATCAAGGGCATCATCACCGCCCTGCACCAGGTGCTCGACAAGCCGCAGGTGCGGCTGTTCGGGAATGTCGACTACCCGAGCGACATCAGCCTCGACGACCTGCGGTCCTTCTACGACGCGGTGATCTTCTCCACCGGCGCGACGGCCGACCGGGCCCTCGACATCAAGGGCGTCGACCTCGACGGGTCCTACGGCGCCGCCGACTTCGTCTCCTGGTACGACGGCCACCCGGACGTCCCCCGCACCTGGCCGCTGGAGGCCGAGAAGGTCGCCGTCCTGGGCGTCGGCAACGTGGCGCTCGACGTCGCGCGCATCCTCGCCAAGACCGCCGAGGAACTGCTGCCGACCGAGATCCCGCCGAACGTCCACGAGGGGCTCAAGGCCAACAAGGCGCTCGAGGTCCACGTGTTCGGCCGCCGTGGCCCCGCGCAGGCCAAGTTCAGCCCCATGGAGCTGCGCGAGCTCGACCACTCGCCGAACATCGAGGTCATCGTCGACCCCGAGGACATCGACTACGACGAGGGCTCCATCGCCACCCGGCGCGGCAACAAGCAGGCCGACATGGTCGCCAAGACCCTGGAGAACTGGGCGATCCGCGACATCGGCGACCGCCCGCACAAGCTGTTCCTGCACTTCTTCGAGAACCCGGCCGAGATCCTCGGCGAGGACGGCAAGGTCGTGGGCCTGCGCACCGAGCGCACGGCGCTGGACGGCACGGGCAACGTGAAGGGCACCGGCGAGTTCAAGGACTGGGAATTCGGCGCCGTGTACCGCGCCGTCGGCTACCTGTCGGACGAGCTGCCGAAGCTGCCGTGGGACGTCGCGTCGGGCACCGTTCCGGACGAGGGCGGGCGCGTCATCGAGGAGTCCGGGCAGCACCTTCAGTCGACGTACGTCACCGGGTGGATCCGGCGCGGGCCGGTCGGCCTGATCGGGCACACCAAGGGCGACGCGAACGAGACGGTCGCGAACCTGCTGGAGGACTTCGCCGGCGGGCGGCTGCACGAGCCGGCCGCGCCGGAGCCGGCGGCCGTCGAGGCGTTCCTCGGCGAGCGGAACGTGCGGTTCACGACGTGGGAGGGCTGGTACAAGCTCGACGCGGCCGAGAAGGCGCTGGGCGCGCCGGAGGGGCGTGAGCGGGTGAAGTACGTCGAGCGGGAGGACATGCTGAGGGAGAGCGGGGCCTAGGTTCCGGCTTGAGCTCGTGAGTTGAGGGGCCCGGTGCGGGGAGCGCGCCGGGCCCCTTCGCCGTGCCGCCGCGGGCCGCCGCGCCGAGCCCTTTTGCGCCGCGCCGCAGGCCGATGGCCGGGTCCCTTTGCCGTGCCGTGCCGTGCCGTCCCGGGGCCCTTCCCTGTCGCCCGGCCCGCCTCCGTCAGGTTCCCGCCCCTGGCCCGTCCCGGAGCGCGGACATGACTGTGCCCGGGACCCGTCACCTCGGGTCCCGGGCACAGCCGGGGAATTCAGCGGAGCCGGTGGCCTGCGGGCCGGCCGGTCACCGGCTCCGCCGGCTCAGCGGGAGACGCGGATGCGGTGGGCCTGGTCCTGGCGCTCCGGGCCCACGGCGGACTTGTCCACGACGAACGCCGTGCCGCGCGTCGCCGTCACGTGGTTCGGGTTGGCGCCCGTCGCCAGGGTCTCCACGACCGCGCCCTTGCGGGGGTCGACGACCGTGACGTTGCCCGCGCCGCGGTTCGCGACCAAGACCTTGCCCGTGCGGGTGTCCGCCGCGACCGAGAGCGCGCCGGCGCCCGTCGGGACGGTCTTGGTGACCTTGCCCTCGCGCAGGTTCAGGACCGAGAGGGTGCCCGCGGCCTGGTCGGCGGTGTACGCGGTACGGCCGTCGGCCGACAGGGCGACCGAGATCGGGCCGTCGCCGGTCGGGATCAGGCGCGGCTCCTTGGCGTAGGGGGAGACCTCGACGAGACGGTCGCCGCCCAGGTCGGCCGCGTACACCGTGCCCGTCCGCTTGTTCAGGGCGAGGCCCGTGGGCTGGGTGCCCGCCACCGTGACGCGCTTCTTCTCCTTGAACGTACGGGAGTCGAAGGCCACCAGCGTGCCGTCGCCGAACGCGCTCGCCCACACCGTGTTGCGGCGCTCGTCGACGACGACCTCCCGGGCGTGCGCCACGTTCGGCAGGCTCGCCAGGTGCTTGCCGTCGCGCTGGCTGTAGACGGAGACCGAGTTGTTGCGGGTGTTGGTCGTCCAGACGGTGTTGTGCTCGTCGTCGACCGCGACGCCGTAGACGGCCTCGACCGCGCCGGTCGCCGCGTCGGTGACCGGCGGGGTGTACGTCGCCTTCACCTTCAGCGAGTACGGATCGACCTTCATCAGCGAGGACTTGGTGACCGGCGGGCGGCCCACGGCGGCGGTCGCCCACAGCACGTGGTTCCGCTCCGAGTACGAGGACTGGTAGAGACCCGCGGTGAGCTGGGCGGAGGTCACCGTCGAACCGGCGGCCGGTTTGCCCTGCGCGGTGGCGGTGCCCGTCAGGGCGAGGGAGCTGCCCGCGGCGAGGGCGACGGCGGTGGCTGCGGTGCGACGGAAGCGGCGGGTGATGGTGGACATGCCGAGTCGATCTCCGATACGTCAAGTGCCTCCGGGTGGGAGGCGGACAGGGGTTAACTTAGCTTAGGCTTGCCTAAGTGGCGACGCCGGAAGGTGTGGCTCCGGTCACATTCGCCTGCAACTCGCAGGCACCACACGGCTCTTGGCTGGAAAACGACGCACGAAAAGCAGCTCTTCCCCCGACTCGGAGGCCGGGGGAAGAGCTGTCGCGACGAACCCGTGACGCGTGACGCGTGAGGTCAGCTCACCCGCACCGTCACGTCGTCCACCACGAAGGAGGTCTGGAGCGACTGGTCCTCCGTGCCGTCGAACTTCAGCGCGACCGTCTGCCCGGCGAACTGCGCCAGGTCATAGGTCTTCTCCACGTAGCCGGTGGTGGCGTCCACGTTGGAGAAGGACTGGAGCGTCTGGCTGCCGACCGAGACGGTGAACTTGTCGTACGCCACGTTCTCGTTCTCGTCCGTGTCGATGTGGAGGAAGAAGGAGAGCTTGTACGAGGCGCAGCCGGCCGGAATCGTCAGCGTCTGGGCCACGTTGTCGGTGCGCGGGGTGCCCCAGCCGTTCAGCCACGCCTTGTAGCTGCCGCCGTGCGGGGGCTGGCCCGCCTGGGTCGTGATGACACCGCTCGTGGCGGTCCAGCCGCTCTGGCCGCTCTCGAAGCCGCCGTTGGCGACCAGTTGGCCCGGTGTGCAGCCGGTGCCGCCGCCCACGGTGAGCGTGTAGGTGGTGCTGCGGGCGGCCGTTCCCGTACCGGTGACGTTCAGCGTGTACGTGCCGGGAGCCGCGCTCGTGCCCACCGCCACGGACAGCGTCGCGCTGCCGCCGGACTGCACGGAGGCGGGGCTCACGGTGGCGGTCACGCCCGCCGGCGCTCCGGAGACCGCGAGGGCGATCTGCTGCGGATCGCCGCTCACCGTCCGGGTGGTGACCGTCGCGGTGGTGCTGCCGCCCGGACTGGCGCTGCCCGCCGCCGGGTCGACGCCGACCGAGAAGTCCTGGGCCGGTGTGCCGGTGCCCACCGAGGTCTTCCAGATGCCGTGCGCGATGCCGTCGGCGCTGCGGTCCAGCGCCGTCGCGTTGATGTTGTTCACGGTGTCGCAGGCGCTGTGGTAGCAGGAGTCGTACGCGGCGTTCGCCGTGCCGCCCCACTTCTGTGCCTGCGCGGCGGTCTTGCGGGCGCTCGCCCCGGCCGCGTACCCCGAGGTCGGGACGCCGACGGCCTGGAAGGAGGCGTCGTCACTGCGGCCCTGGCCCTCGACGTTCTCCTCGGGGGCGAGGTTGAGGGAGGCCCAGTAGGCCTTCAGGGGGGCGGAGAGGGCCGAGTTGACGTTGTTGACGAAGTAGCCCGCGTTGGTCGAGCCGACCATGTCGAAGTTGTAGTAGCCCTTGATCGCCGAGCGCTGCGCCGCCGTCAGGCGGGCCACGTAGAACTCGGAGCCGTTGAGGCCCTGCTCCTCGTCCGTCCACCAGGCGAAGCGCACGTGCTTGGTCATCGTCGGGTTCTTCTGCGCGAGGACGAGCGCGTTCTCCAGCAGGGCCGCCGAGCCCGAGGCGTTGTCGTTGATGCCCGGACCCGCCGAGACGCCGTCCAGGTGCGCGCCCAGCATGATCGTCTGGTCCGCCGGACCGCCCGGCCAGTCGGCGATCAGGTTGTTCGAGGGGTACGTGCAGGTGGTGCAGGTCTGCTCGGACACCTGGTAGCCGGCGGCCGTCAGCTTGCCCTTCACGTAGGCCAGGGACTGGGTGTAACCGGCGCTGCCCGCACGGCGGTTTCCGCCGTTCTGCGAGGCGATCGTGCCGAACTGGGCGAGGTGCGCCCGGACCTTGGCGACGTCGATGTCCGGCGGGTCGGTGGACGGCACGGTGCCGCCGACGTTCAGCACGTAGTCGACCGTGTGGGAGAGCGTGGCGCCCTGGCCCTTGACGCTGATCGTGGTCGCGCCCGGAGCGGCGTTCGCCGACGCGGTCAGCGTCAGCACGGAGGACTGGCCGGACTGCACGGTCGCCGGGCTGAAGGACGCGGTGACCCCGGCGGGCAGGCCGCTCGCGGTCAGCGCCACCGACTGGGCGTTGCCGGTCGTGGTGTTGGTGGTGACCGTGGTGGTGACCGAAGCACCCTGCTGGACGGTGCCCGAGGCCGGATTCAGGGCCATCGAGAAGTCGTTGTTCTGGCCGCTGGGCGTACAGGTCGGATCACCGGCCTGGGCGGGCACGCTGATCGCGTCCCAGGCCGCTTTGGTCTTGTTGAACAGGTTGCAGGTGGCCAGGTCCAGGTTCTTCGCCGAGGTCAGCGTCGCCGTGCGGTACTTCTTGTACGACATGCTGCTGGTCTTGAGCAGCATCCCCCCGTAGAAGATCTTGCCGGCGTTCTGGATGCCGACGCCGGTCAGCGTCGACTGGTTGCAGGTGCTGGAGTTCGGCTTGCCGCCGCCGGGGCTGGTGCCCTCGGCGAGCAGGTAGAACCAGTGGTTCATCGGACCCGCGGCGGCGTGCGTCTCGGTGCCGGGGATCGAGGAGCTGTAGCAGGCGGGGTCGTTGTTGACGGCCGGCGGGTTGTACATGTTGCGGATCGGGCCGCGCCCCTGGAGGTTGATCATCTCGCCGACGGTGTAGTCGGGGACGTCGTACGGGGCCGGCTGGTTCATGTACGCCTCGGTCAGCGCCCCGAAGATGTCACCGGTCGCCTCGCCGAGCCCGGACTCCTGGCCGCTGGTGCCGCCCGGGGTGGTGGAGTCGATCGCGTGCCCGTACTCGTGGGCGACGACGTCGGTGCCCGCTATCCACTCGCCCGCGCTGTTGCGGCCGATGGTGACGGAGCTGCCGTCCCAGTAGGCGTTGAGTTCGTTCAGCCCCACCTTGGCGGGGAAGGAGCGGCCCTGTCCGTTGACGCCGTTGCGGCCGAGCCACTGGGAGAGCATGTCCCACTGCTTCTGCGCGCCGAACATCAGGTCGGTGCAGCCGGTCTCCTTGGACGTGGGGTTGCCGGTGCCCCAGCTGTCCGTCGTCTTCGAGAAGACCTGGCCGCCGTTGTAGTCGGCGCAACTGAGCCCGGGACGGTTCGGGTCGCGCAGGCTGTAGGCGCCGTTGGAGGCGGTGGTGTCGATCTGGAGCGGGTTCGGTCCGTTCCACTTGCTGTTCCCGGTGCCCGCGACGACCTCGTCGTACCGGTCGACGATCTTCCCCGTCCGCGCGTCCACGAAGACGTGCAGCTTGCTCGGCGCCTTCGCCTGACGGCCGGTCAGGGTGGTTTCCCAGGCCAGGACCTGCCTGCCGTCCTTCAGCCTGACGACGAGGCGGCTGCCGCCCACCCGGTCGGTCTTCGCCAACTGGGTGCGCGCCACCGACTCGGCGCGCCGCGCGGAGACCGACGGCTGGACCGACACGTCGATGCGGGTCTGCGAGGCCGACTGGAGGGAGCGTACGTTCCCCTCGCCGTCGGCGAGCACGACCGCGTCGCCGCCGACCACCGGAAGCCCCCGGTATCTTCGCTCGTACGCCACCGAGTACAGGCCTTTCACCCAGGGCGTGACCTGCTGTCTCTCATACGTCTCGGATGCCGCGTTGACAGCGGCGTCGAAGCCGCTGCGCACGGCGGCGTCGGCCGCGGCGATCGCGCGGGCCGCGGGGGTGGCGCCTGACTGGGGTGCGGGCGGGGGCTTCGCCGCAGCCGCCGCGGGGCTCGCGAGGGTGCTCACGAGCCCCGTGGTCAGCGCGAGCGCCGCCACTGTCGCCGTCCATCTGGTGGGTCGCAACGTCCACTCCGTTCATGGGTGGGGGTGGGAGAGCTGTGCGTTGCCGTACGCGCGGGTGACGGGGTGCCGTGCCCGCGGTCGGGTGCGCGGCATGACCCGTACGTCACACGCGCTTCACATGTACGTCGCGAGTATGGGCGTGGACATGACGACCTGGATCATCCCGGAAGGGCATACGCCACGCGTTATGGGCCCGGCGCGGTCGTGGCGGCCGGCCCCCGTGAGGACGCGCGCCGGGGGGCGGGCTCGCCGAGCCGGTGCGGAGGGGGAGTGGCGGACGCGGGCCCTGTCGGCCGACGGGAGGGCCCGCGTCCGTTCAGGACAGGCCCAGCCAGACCCAGGCGGCCTCGGCGGTGAAGTCGGCCTGGCCACCGGTGAAGAGCAGGTCGGCGGTGTCGAAGGCGGGGTCGAGCGGGGCGGGTTCCGTAGTGCCCGGTTCACTCAGGGCACCAGAACCACTCGGGTCGCCCGGATCACCCAGGCCGCTCGGGTCACTGGAATCACTCGGATCGCTCCAGCCGCCCCAGTCACCCCGGCCGCCGAGATACGGGATCGCCGCGCACCGCATCCCCGCCGCGAGCGCCGCAGTGACGCCCGGGGCGGCGTCCTCGAACACCGCGCAGTAGCCGGGCTCGGCGCGTAGCCGGGCCGCAGCCGCCAGGAAGACGTCCGGGGCGGGTTTGCCGTGCGGCACCTCGTCCGCCGACACGACCACCCCGCCCGCCGCCTCGCCCAGGTACGCGTCGAGACCGGTGCCCTCCAGCACCGCCACGATCGCCTCGCGCGAGGAACCCGACGCCACCGCCGTCGGCACGCCCCGCGCGTGCAGCCGCTCCACCAGCTTGCGCATCTCCGGGAAGACCTCGGTGGAGGCGCGGGCGAGCTCCAGGTACAGCCCGTTGTACTCGGCCAGCAGCGCGTCGAGGCCGACGTCGATCGCGTACCTCTCCCGCAGGGTCTCCAGCGTCTCGCGCGTCCCGATGCCGATGAACCGGGCGTTCTCCTCCCAGGTGAAGTCGGGCACGCCGTACCGCTCCAGGAGCCTGCGGCCCGTCTCGTAGTAGTTGGGCTCGCTGTCGACCAGGGTGCCGTCGAGATCGAAGAGGACCGAAAGGGGCCGCGGAGTGCTCATGGGTCAAGCATGGCCCAGGCGATCACCGCCCCTTCGCGGCCCTCCCGATCGCCTCCACCAGCGGCAGCAGCCGGTGCGGCACCCGCTCCCGCAGCGCGACCTCCGTCCGCGTGCGCACCACGCCCGGCACCTGGATCAGCCGCTGGATCACGTCCTCCAGATGACCGGCGTCCCGGGCCACCACCCGCGTCATCAGGTCACCGCCGCCGGTGATCGAGAACGCCTCGACGATCTCCGGCACCCCGGCGAGCGCTTCCCCCACCTCGTCCAGATGCCCCTGCGTCACCTCGACGTGCACGAACGCCAGTACCGGATGCCCGAGCGCGGCGGGGGAGAGGGTGGGCCCGGAGCCGGTGATCACCCCCTCCCGCTCCAGCCGGTCCAGCCGCGCCTGGAGCGTGCCGCGCGCGATGCCCAGGAGCCGGGCGTACTCGCGCACGCTCGTACGCGGCTCCTCGATCAGCAGTCGCAGAATCCGGGTGTCCAGCTCATCGACGGACAAGTCGCACCACCATGGTCCGTTGGCCTCCTCGTGGCTCATCGTTCCGCGCGATGACTGGGCCAATGGCACAGCCCACGCAGGACGAGTTGAGCCACTGTCCCACGTGATGCTTTCCTGTGCCTACTGATGGCGCCGCGCAGCGTCCGGCCCGGCGACGCCGCCGGACCGGACCAGCGGCGCCTTTTCCATGTCCGAAACGGTGAGGATTCCGTACACGACCGAGGGGGCGGGGCTGCCGCTGTGAAGAGGATGTTCCACGCACCGGACCCGGGGCTGCTGCGACTGCGGGTCTCCTCCCGCGCCGTCATCGGCATCGGCGGCGCGGTCGCCGTCGCCGAACTGTGCGGCATGTCCCTGACCGCGTCCATCGTCGGCGGCCTCGCGGCCCTGCTGGCGCTCTTCACCGTCCAGGACCCGACCGTGCCCCGCCAGGCACTCACCACGTTCCTGCTGCCGGTCGTCGGCTTCCCCGTCCTCGCCCTGGCCACCCTCCTGCACGACCACCCGCTGCCGCGCGACCTGGCCTTCCTCGCGGTGGTCCTGACGGGCGCGTACGCACGGCGGTGGGGGCCGCGCGGGCACGCGCTCGGCACGTTCGGCTTCATGATGTTCTTCGTCACGCAGTTCCTGCACGCGGTGCCCGGTCAGCTGCCCGAGCTGTACGGAGCGGTCGCACTCGCGATCGCCGTGTCCGCCGTGGTCCGCTTCGGGCTCTGGCCCATCGAGCGCCGCACCCCGCCGCCGGCCGGACCCGCGCCGCTCACCGGGCTCGGATTCGCCCGGCCGACCACGCGGCAGGCCTTCCAGGTCACCGCCGCCTGCGCGTTCGCACTCGCGATCGGGCAGGTGCTTTCGGAGGACCGCTGGTACTGGGCGGTGGGCGCGGCCTGGTGGATCTTCGTCAACACCGTCTCGCGCGGCGAGACCCTGGTGCGCGGCTTCCGCCGGGTGCTCGGCACGGTCGCCGGCATCGCGGCCGGCTTCCTCGTCGCGATCCCGCTCGACGGGGCCCCCGCCCCCACGGCGGCCCTCGTCGCGGTCTGCGTCTTCGGCATCTTCTACACGGCAGGCCCCAGCTACTCCTGGATGATGTTCTTCGTCACCGTCATGGCCGGACTGCTGTACGGGCTCCTGGGCGTCCTGCACCCCGGGCTGCTGGCTCTGCGAGTGCAGGAGACGGTGGTCGGCGCGCTCGGCGCGGCCCTGGCCGTCGCGGTCGTCCTCCCCGTGACCACGCACGCCTGCACCGACGCGTGGATCCAGCGGGCCCTGCACTGCGTACGCGCGTGCACCAGTGAGGCCGCCCGCCGGCTGGCCGGTCACGCCGCCGCCGATCCGGCCCCGCACGCCGCCGAACTGGAACTGCTGCTCGGTCGGGTCCGGCTCTCGCTGGCCCCGCTCGTCCACCCCCTGAGCCCGCTGCGGGCCCGCAAGGCCAGGGCCCGTCAGGTGCTGGAACTCCTCGACGACTGCGCGCGCCTGGTCCGGGCGTTCGCCGCCGTGGCCGCCGACCCCGACGCCTCGCACGACGCACGGCTGACCGCCGCGTGCGAGCGGGTGGAGGCGGCAGTGGCGGCCCTGGTCGCCCCGGCACCGGTGTCCGAACCGGCGTCCACGCCCGCGCCGTTGACGGCGCCGGCACCGGCCGTGGTGGCGGTCGTGCCGCTTCCGGTGCAGCGGCAGCACCACCCCGGAGCGGAGGCGGCGCTCTCGCACCTCGCCGAATTGGAAGGGGCGCTCGCCGCGCTCGCCGCGCCCCTGCGCACTTCTCCACGCTCACCCCTGGTGAACGCGTAATCGGATGATCCGCCCGCATCGGGGGTAAACCCGGCGGCATCATGCGGGAGGAACGGCCCGCGGAGGCGAACGTGTCGCTTTTGCCGGGCGTGAATCGTCGATGCCCGGGGATGCGAGCAGGATGCGCAATGATCTTCAGCGAGCCGAGGACCGGATATCCGGCAGAACACCGGCCCCCGAGAGGGCTGCCGGGGCAGCCCCCGGCGCTCTCACGGACGTGAGCTGCCCGGTCCCCGCCTCCGATCCGGGCTTCGCCTCCGGCCCGGGCGGCGCGGTCGGCGCGGGGCTCGGCCCCGGGCCACTGGACGGGGCGAACGCGGACTTCGCCGACGGCTCGGTGAACGGGGCGCAGCCGGGCCCCACCCCACCGGGGCCTGCTTCCGGCGCCGCTCACGACTCGGGAGCGCCGGGCCTGCCGACGGACCGCACGACCCGCCCTTCTGCGTCGGCCGCGGCCGAAGGCGTCACCGCGAGCGGCGAACCCGAGTCCGGGTCCTGCTCTTCCTGGCCCGGCGACACCGGTGACGCCCGGCCGGAAGCCGCACGGCCCGGGCCCGTCCCGCAGGGGATCACGCACCCGGAGCTCCCGGGTCCCGCCGGAGCCCAGCCTCCGGGCCCGTCGGGCGCAGAGACGCACCAGGCGCTGCCCGGGACGCCCCCAGCCGTGTTCCCCGCCCCCGGGGTGCCCCGCCAGGACCGCGGGCCGCGGCCCGCCTCCTCCGGGCCCTCCGCCGCCGCGCCGCACGGGCTCCCCGCCCAGGGCGCCGCGAGCTGCCCCGCCACGCCGCAGGGCCTCCCGGGCCTCCCCGGTCGGCCTGTCCCGTCATGGGCCGGGCAGGGCCCCGTCACCCCGCTCCACGCGGCCAAGCTGCCCGGAACACCGGCATCCGGCCCGGCCGCGCCCGAGCGGTCCCCCCTCGCCCCGCACGCCGCCCCCGACCGGGCGAGTGCCCCGCACCCCGGCATCGACCCGCCGCGTGTCCCGCACCCCGCCCCCGACCGCCCGGGGTCGCCGTGGCCTCCGTCCCTCCCCGCCCCCTCCGGAACGGACGCCCCGGCCCACGATCCGGTCCCGCGTCTCCCGGTCGCCCCGGAGCGCCACGACCGGGACGAGGCCGTCTCCGGTGCCGCGGCGGCCGCCCGCACCGGCTCCGGCGGGGAGAGCGCCGCCCGGTGTCCCGTCGCGCACGGCGGGCCGCTGCCCGAGCCGCGCCGGGCGGCGGCCGGGCAGCCCGAGAACCGGGCGTACGCCCTCGGTCTCGACACCCTGCACCGCCTCGCCGACGACTTCGTCCGGCTGCACCACCGCGAGGTCCCCGCCCACGGCGACCCGGGGCCGCGCCTGGCCGCCGTGCACGCCGAGATCGACGCCACCGGGACGTACCGGCACACCCCCGGCGAACTCGCCTTCGGCGCGCGCGTCGCCTGGCGCAACAGCAACCGCTGCATCGGCCGCCTCTACTGGAACTCCCTGCGCGTGCGCGACCGCCGCCACGTCAGCGACGCCGACACCGTCGCCCAGGAGTGCGTCGAGCACCTCAAGGAGGCGGGCAACGGCGGCCGAATACGCCCCCTCATCACCGTGTTCGCCCCGGACACCCCCGCCCGGCCGGGGCCGAGGATCTGGAACGAACAGCTCATCCGGTACGCGGGCCACACCGGCGCCGACGGCCGGATCGTCGGCGACCCGCGCAACACCGGCCTCACCGGCCTCGCCGAGCGGCTGGGCTGGCGGGGCGACCCCGGCAGCCCCTTCGACGTACTGCCCCTGATCGTGCAGGGCAGCGACGACAAGCCGCGGTTGTACGAACTGCCCGACGAGGCCGTGCTCGAAGTGCCGCTCCAGCACCCCGAGGACACCTGGGCCCAGGACTGGGGCCTGCGCTGGCACGCCGTCCCCGCGATCTCGCACATGTGCCTGGAGATCGGCGGCATCTGCTACCCGTGCGCCCCCTTCAACGGGTGGTACATGGGCACCGAGATCGGCGCCCGCGACCTGGCCGACACCGACAGGTACAACCTGCTGCCGCGCCTCGCCGAGCACCTCGGTCTCGACGTCAGCAGCGACCGCTCGCTGTGGAAGGACCGGGCGCTGGTCGAGCTCAACCGGGCCGTCCTGCACTCCTTCGACCGCGCGGGCATCAGCATCACCGACCACCACACCGAGTCGGAACGTTTCCTCACCCACCTCGACCGCGAGGAGAGCAAGGGCCGCCAGGTCGGGGCCGACTGGTCGTGGATCGTGCCGCCGATGTCGAGCGCGGCGACGGGCGTCTTCCACCGCACGTACGACAACACCGAGCTCACGCCGCTGTTCACGCACCACGACGACGCCCTGGCACGGGCGCGGGGCGAGGCGCTGCTCTAGCGCCCGTGCGAGCGGCCGAGCCGCTGGTCTAGACCCCCTGCTACCGTCGCCCCACGCACACGCACACACCAACTCGTGGAAAGGGGCTGCACGGTGAGCAGCAGCAGCGCATCGGGGTCGCCGTCCCAGGAGGCACGCGCCTTCATCGGTTCGTTCACCTCGGCGGGCGGACGCGGCGTCCTGTCGGCGGCCGTCGACCCGAGGACGGGCGCGCTCACCGTGCTCGGCGCGAGCGACGCCGTCGCCGACCCCTCGTACCTGGCGCTCGCCCCCGGCGGGCGGCTGCTGTACGCGGTCAGCGAGACCGAACAGGGCGCGGTGGCCGCGTTCGACGTGAGCGACGCGTTGCCCCGCCCGGCGGGGGAGCCGGTGCCGGTCGGCGGCGGCTCGCCCACCCACCTGGCGCTGGCCGCGGGTCACCTCGTCGCCGCCAACTACGGCTCCGGCAGCGTCTCCGTCCTGCCGCTGCGCGCCGACGGCACCCCCGGCCAGGCGTCCTGCGTGCTGCACCACCGGGGCAGCGGGCCCGACACCGGCCGGCAGGAGGGCCCGCACGCCCACCAGGTGCGCCCCGACCCGTCCGGCCGCTGGGTGCTCAGCGTGGACCTCGGCACCGACTCGGTGCGGGTCTGCGCGCCGGACCCCGACGCGGGCACCCTCACGGTGCACGCCGAGGTGGCGCTGCGCCCGGGCACCGGACCGCGCCACCTGGCCTTCCACCCCACGGGCGCGTACGCGTACGTCGTGAACGAGCTGACCCCCACCGTCACCCTCTGCCGCTGGGAGGCCGCCACGGGCACCCTCACGCCGCTCTCGGAGGCATCCCTGCTGTCCGAGGAGCCCGCGGAGCGCAGCTACGCGTCCGAGGGGGTGGTCGCGCACGACGGCCGCTTCCTGTGGGTCGCCAACCGGGGCCACGACAGCATCTCCGTCCTGGAGCTGACCGCGGAGGGCGAGCGGGCCGTCCTGCGCACCACCGTGCCGTGCGGCGGCCACTGGCCGCGCGACCTGGCGCTGGACCCGACGGGCAGCCGCCTGTACGCGGCCAACGAGCGCTCCGGCGACGTCACCTGGTTCGACATCGACCCGGCGACGGGCGTTCCGCGCCGGGCGGGCTCGGTGGCGGCCCCGGCGGCGTCCTGCGTGGTCTTCGGCTGATTCGTCGTTCGTACGCCGCCCGGCTGCCCGGCCGTACGCGCGCGCAAGCTCGTGCGCCGCACGGCCCGTCGGCCGTACGCGCGCGAAAGGCCCGCACCCCCGGTGGCGGGGGGCGGGCCTTTCGCACGCGTACGGGTACGTCCGTCAGTGGACCGGCGCCGCCTGCTGCGGCGTGATGCCCAGCACCGACGCGTACTGCGACAGCACCAGCTTGCCGATCGCCGGGTAGGCGCCGAGCGGCTCGGCGAACGCGCAGCCCGCCTCCTTCGCGGCGGTCTCCAGCAGGTCGCCGGCGACCTCCGGGCCGATCAGGTACGGGGCCAGCGCCAGGTTCCCGGAGCCCGAAGCGCGGAGCTGCTCGGCGACCGAGGCGATGGAGCCCTCCTGGTCGAGCGCGGCGGCCATCACCGGCACGGCCAGACGGGCGGCCAGCAGCATGCCGGTGATTCCGGCGGCCCGCACGGCCTCCTCGCCGCCCACGGTGGCCAGGACGATGCCGTCGGCCGCGGTGGTGACCGTGAACAGGCGGGCGCGGTCGGCGCGCGAGAGCCCGGCCTCGGACAGACGGACGTGCAGCGCTTCGGCGAGCAGCGGGTGCGGGCCGAGGACGTCGGTCAGCTCGGCGGCCGCGTGGCTGTCCACGAGAGCCTGCCGTATCCGCCGCATCGTGGACGCCTCGGGCCCGGCCAGCAGCGGCACCACGACGGCGACGGGGCCCTCGGGGGCCGCCACCTCGCGGCCGGCGGCCAGGGCCAGCTCGTACCGGGCGGTGCGCTCGTTCGCGGTGTGCGCGAGCACGGCGTCCAGCGTCGGGTACTCGGGGTAGTCGCCCCGGTCGTCGCCGTCCAGGTAGCCGATGCGGGCGTCGAGGCCCGGCAGCTCGGAACGGGCGATGCTCAGAAGTTCTTCCGCCAGGCTGCGGGTGGCGGTGGTCGGCTCGCCGGGAACGGCGAGGAGAAGTGCGGGCGCGCCCTCGGGAGCCGCCACGGGCTCCGGGCGGCGGTGTCGCCCGGGCTGGCGGGGGCGCGGCATTCGTACAGGCAGGCCGGAAGCGGGCCCAGTGGGGGAGCTCATGGCGCCGCATGCTACTGGCTTTGCGGGTGCGGCCGTTCGGGGAGGGTGTATTCGAGAGGTATCTGTCCCGTTTTATCCAGGGAATGACGGCGAATGCACGCGAATTCAACAGTTTCACTGTCCGGATACGTGCAACATGCGTGGATCGTACGGAAATGCCAGGCGGTCGGCGGCGAGCGCGACGCCGATCAGCAGCGCACCGTCGAGCGGGCTCCCCAGCGCCTCCGCCCGCCGCGCGTACGGCAGCGCCCGTGCGAACCGTTCGTACAGCGGTACGAGGAGGGGCGCGCCCAGTCGCAGCAGCCCGCCGGTGAACGCGACCTCGGGCACCACCCCGGCGACGGGCCGTGGGCACACCGCGGCCGCCGTCACGGCGATGTGCCCGGCCGCCTCCGCCATCACCCCCGCGGCCACCGGGTCCCCCTCGGCGGCGCACGCGGCGACCTCCGGCGCGAACGACGCGAGGACCGCCGGGCGGTCGGTCCGCGGATAGAGCAGTCCCGGCAGCTCGCCCGGCGGCCCGAACACCGCCTCCAGCCGCCGCAGCAGCGCGGCGGAACCACCCGCGCGGCCGTCGTGCGCGCGCATCGCCGCCTCCAGCCCGGCCCGGCCGATCCACGCCCCGCCGCCGCAGTCGCCCAGCAGGTGGCCCCAGCCGTCGGCCCGCCGCCACGCGGTGAGATCGGTGCCCACGCCGATGAGCCCGGTGCCCGCGGCGAGGACCGCCCCCGGCCGCTGCCCCAGTGCTCCCGCGTATGCGGTCACCGCGTCGGCGGCGAGTGCCACCCGCCGCACCCCGAACTCCTGCGCCAGCACCCCGGGCAGCCGCGCCCGCACCTGGTCGCCCAGGGTCGCCAGTCCGGCCGCGCCGACGCAGACCGCCGCCAGGCGGCCGCCGCCCACGCGTGCCAGCAACTCCCGGGCGGCGGGCACCAGATGCCCGGCCAGGGCGTCGGCGTCGAGCCCGCCGGGCCCGGTGGGCACGGGCACGCCCGACACCACGGGCGGCGACGCGTGCGTCACCGTCCTCCCGTCGTCCCGTACGGGTGCGAGCGCGACGCGCACACCGGAGCCGCCCGAGTCGACCCCGAGCGCGTACCTCTCACCGGACCCCATGACGCCCCTCTGCTACGGCAGCTTCCAGTCGATCGGAGCGGCCCCCTGCTGGGCGAGCAGTTCGTTGGTCCGGCTGAACGGCCGCGAACCGAAGAACCCGTTGTCCGCCGACCGGGGCGACGGGTGCACCGACTCGACCACGGGCACGCTGCCCAGCAGCCGCTTGAGGCTGCGCGCGTTGCTGCCCCACAACACCGCCACCAGCGGCTTGCCGCGCGCCGCCAGCGCTGTGATGGCCTGCTCGGTGACCTGCTCCCAGCCCTTTCCCTGATGGGCGTTGGGCCTGCGGGGCGCGGTGGTGAGCGCCCTGTTGAGCAGGAGCACCCCCTGCCGCGTCCAGGGGGTGAGGTCCCCGTTGGACGGGCGGGGATGTCCGAGGTCGGTGTGCATCTCCCAGAAGATGTTGTCCAGGCTCGGCGGCACCGGGCGGACGTCGGGCGCGACCGAGAAGCTCAGCCCCACCGCGTGCCCCGGTGTCGGATACGGGTCCTGACCCACGATCAGCACCCGTACCTCGTCGAACGGCTGCTGGAACGCCCGCAGGATGTCGGGTCCCGCCGGGACGTAACGGCGTCCCGCGGCGACCTCCGCGCGCAGGAAGTCGCCCATCGCGGCGATCTGTCCGGCCACGGGCTCCAGCGCGTCCGCCCAGCCGGGCTCGACGCTCTCTTTCAATGATCTTGCTGCCACAGCGCGTCACTCTACTGGGCCAGTCCGACAACGGCCCCCGCGCTCCCGCCGCCGGCCCGGGCTCCCGGCTTGTCGTCCCCTTCAGCCGATCACCGCCGCCCGCACGCACAGCACGTCCGGCAGGTGTGAGGCGAGCTGCCGCCAGTTGTCCCCGTCGTCGTCGCTCGCGAACACCTCACCGTTGCGGTTGCCGAAGTACACCCCGGCGGCGGGCGCGTTGTCGTCCGTGCAGAGGGCGTCGCGCAGCACCGTGCCGAAGTGCTCCTCCTGCGGCAGGCCCGCCGTCAGCGGCTCCCAGCTCTTGCCCGCGTCCCGGGTCCGGTAGACCCGGCACCTGCGGTCCGCGGGCACCCGGTCGGAGTCCGCGGTGATGGGGAAGACGTACGCGGTGTCCCCCCGGTGCGGGTGCGCGGCCACCGCGAACCCGAACGTGGACGGCAGCCCCTCGCCGATGTCCGACCAGTTGGCCCCGGCGTCGTCGCTGCGGAACACACCCCAGTGGTTCTGCAGATATAGCCGGTCCGGATCGGCCGCGTCCTGGGCGATCTTGTGCACGCACTGCCCGAACTCCGGGTTCGGGTCCGGCAGGAAGACCGCCGACACCCCCTTGTTGGACGGCGCCCAGCTCGCCCCGCCGTCCCGGGTGCGGAACACCCCTGCCGTGGACACCGCCACCGTCACCAGGTCCGCGTCCCGCGGGTCCGTGACCACGGTGTGCACGGCCTCGCCGCCCCCGCCGGGCACCCACTGCGCGCGCGTCGGGTGCTCCCACAGCGGCCGTACGAGTTCGAAGGTCTCGCCCCGGTCCGCCGACCGGTACAGCGCGGCGGGCTCCGTCCCCGCGTAGACCACCCCCGGGGCGGCGGGCCCCGCCGGATGCAGTTGCCAGACCCGCTCCAGCGAAGTGCCGGTGTCCTTCGGGAACTTCACCGCCGGTTCGTCCGGCTCGGTCCACGTCCTTCCCAGGTCGTCGGAGTGGAAGACCGAGGGGCCCCAGTGCGCGCTGTCCCCGCCGACCAGCAGCCGGGGGCGGTCCCCGCCGCGGTCGATCCCCACCGAGTACACGGCCTGCGCGTTGAAGTGCGGGCCGTCGAACTCCCACTCCCCGCCGCCGCGCCTGCGGCCGAGGAAGAGTCCCTTGCGTGTGCCTACCGCGAGCAGTACGTCGGACATGGCCGACACCTCCCAGACGTCGTTGTCTCCAGGTATCGGCCAGTCTGCACCCCACCACTGACAATGGCCCCGGGATCCCGCGTCCGCCCAGTTCAGAGCGGTAAGCCGGGATTGCGGGGGGCCTCCGCGCGGGCCCGGTGCGCACCGCGCTCCGCGGGTTTCCGGGTTTCCGGCCGAACTCCTTGACAGCGCCTCCCCGCTTGACGACCATCCAGCCGGTACGCCCCGGACGGCCCGCAGCGCACCCCGGCCGACGGTCCGACCACGACCCGACCGACGAGGAGAGTCAGCCATGACGTCCCCCACCCTGGACCAGGTCACCGCCGCGGACCACACCGCCGTCCCCGCGCCCGGCCTGTCCGGCTGACCGGGCAGCGGGCCGTCCTCCCGTGGATCTCGCCGCCGTCGCCCTGCCGGTCGCCCTCGCGGTCATCATGCTGGGCCTCGGGCTCGGCCTCACCCCCGCCGACTTCCGCCGCGTCCTGGCCCACCCGAAGGCCACCCTCGTCGCCCTGGGCTGCCAGGTGGTCCTGCTGCCCGCGGTCTGCTTCGGCCTGGTGAACGCCTTCGGGCTGCCGCCGGTCCTGGCGGTGGGCATGATGCTGGTCGTCGCCTCGCCCGGCGGCACCGCGGCCAACCTCTTCAGCCACCTCTACGGCGGTGACGTCGCCCTCAACGTCACGCTGACCGCCGTCAACTCGGTGATCTCCGTCGTCACCCTGCCCCTGGTGTTCAACCTCTCGGCGCGGCACTTCCTCGGTGAGGGCACGGAGCTCGGCCTCCAGTTCGCCAAGACCCTCCAGGTGTTCGCCGTCGTCCTGGTCCCCGTGGTCGTCGGCATGTGCGTGCGCGCGCGTGCCGGGGCCTTCGCGCGGCGCATGGACCGGCCGGTGAAGATCGCCTCGGTGGTCATCCTGGTGGCGATCATCCTCGGCGCCGCCCTCCAGGAGCGCGCGAACCTCCTCGACTACCTGCGCTCCACCGGACCCGTCGCCGTCGCCCTGCTGGTGCTCAGCCTCGCCGTCGGGTACTGGGTGCCGCGCCTGTGCCGGGTGGAGCGCGGCCAGGCGATCGCCTCCTGCATGGAGATCGGGCTGCACAACACCACCCTGGCCATCACCATCGCCATGGGCATTCTGCGCAACACCGAGATGGCCGTGCCCGGAGCCACGTACGGGGTGCTGATGTTCTTCGCCGCCGCCGTCGCCGGACTCCTCCTGCGCAGAGCGGCGCGCACCTCCGACGCCGGGGGAGCGGCCCCCGTACCCGACGACGCGGCGAAGGCGGCTCCCGCCCCCGACCATCCGGGGAAAGCGGCCCCCGCCCCCGACCGTCCGGGGAAAGCGGCCTCCGTACCCGACCACGCACTTCCCGAGAGCGAGCGTCCATGACCCACCTGGCCGGCCGGGGCATCTCCGACATCACCGGGGAGGCCGCCGAGTGCGGCATGCTCGGCTACGGAAAGGCCGGCCAGCAGACCACCGGGCTGCACACCCGCCTGCGCGCGCGGGCCTTCGCCTTCGCCGAGGGCGCCGGCCCCGGCGACAGACGCGTCCTGCTGGTGGTGTGCGAACTCCCGCTGATGTCCGGCGGGATCGTCCGGGAGGTCGTGCGCAGACTGCCGCCCGAGTGGACCGAGTCCAACGTCATGCTCACCGCCACCCACACCCACTGCGGCCCCGGCGGCTACTTCCACCACGCGCTGTACAACAGCAACACCGGCGGTTTCCGCCCCAAGACGTACACGGCCGTCGTCGACGGCATCACCGAAGCCGCCCTCGCGGCCCTCGACGACCTCGCCCCCGCCGAACTCTCCCTCGCCCACGGCGAACTCCACGGCACCAGCGCCAACCGCTCCCGCCGCGCCTTCGACCGCAACCCCGAGGCCGACCGCGCCCACTTCCCCGAGGGCGTCGACCCGCACACCACGCTGCTGCGCATCGCCCGGGGCGGCGCGTCCGTGGGCGCCGTCCACTGGTTCCCGGTCCACAACACCAGCATGACCAACGCCAACACCCTGATCAGCAGCGACAACAAGGGCTACGCCGCCTACGCCTGGGAGCGCCTGGACGGCGGCGCGGACTACCTCGCTCCCGAGCCGCCCGCGCTGATCACCGCCTTCGCCCAGACCAACGCGGCCGACATGTCGCCCAACCTCAACCTGCGCCCCGGCAGCGGACCCACCGAGAACGAGTACGACAACACCCGCATCACGGGCGCCCGCCAGCAGGAGTCCGCCACCGCGCTGATCGCGGAGGCCGTCCCGCTCACCGGTCCCCTCGACCACCGCGTCACCCACCTCGACCTCTCCCGCGCCGACGTGGGCCCGCAGTACACCGGAGACGGCCGCGCGCACCGTACGGGCGCTCCCGTGGGCGGTGCGGCGGCCCTCGCCGGGGCCTGGGCCGACGGCAGGGGCTTCGCGGGCTTCCGCGAGGGCCGCAACCCCCTCTGGGACGCCCTCTCGCGACGTGTCGTGTACGCCCTCTCGCCGGTCCTGCGCGACGCCCAGGCCCCCAAGGCGCTGGTCCTGCCCGCGGGGCCGCTCAACAGGCTCCGCCCCATGGTCCAGGAGCGCGTGCCCGTCCAGCTCCTGCGGATCGGCCGGCTGTACCTCATCGGCATTCCCGGAGAGGTCACCGTCGTGGCCGGGCTGCGCCTGCGCCGCACCGTGGCGGCCGTCGTCGGCGCGGACCTCGCCGACGTCCTCGTCGCGGGCTACAGCAACGGCTACTTCCACTACGTCACCACTCCCGAGGAGTACGACGCCCAGGAGTACGAGGGCGGCAGCACCCTCTTCGGCCGCTGGCAGCTCCCCGCGCTCTGCCAGACGGCGGCCGCCCTCGCCGCCGCCATGCGCGACGGCCGCCCGGCCGACCCCGGTACGCCCGAGCCCCTGCCGAGGGCCCGCCCCCGGCGGCGTGCCGCGCCCGCGGACCGGCCGCCCCCCGGCCAGGCGTACGGCGACCTGCTCTCCTTCGCCCGCGTCGGCGACCGGGTGACCGCCGCCTTCGTGGCCGCCCACCCCGCCAACGACCTGCGCAGGGGCGACACGTACCTCGCCGTCGAACGCCGCACCGCCGACGGCGCCTGGACCCGTGTCGCCGACGACGGCGACTGGTCGACCGCCTTCCGCTGGACGCGCACCGGCCGTGGCACGTCCGCCGCGACGGTGACCTGGACCGTCCCGGCGGACACCCCTGCGGGCGCCTACCGGCTGCGCTACTTCGGCAACAGCGCGGCGGACGAACCCTTCAGCGGTGCGACGGAGCCGTTCGACCTGCCCTGAGGGCGCTCAGATCGCCCAGCCGTACTGGTCCGGGGCGGCCACCGCGCCGCCCAGTTCCCGGGCCGCGCGGCGGGCCCAGGACGGATCGCGCAGGAGTTCCCGGCCGAGCAGGACGGCGTCGGCCTCCGCGTTGGCGAGGACCTTGTCGGCCTGCGCGGGTTCGGTGATCAGGCCCACCGCGGCCACCGGCAGGGTGGTCTCCGCCTTGACCCGGGCGGCGAAGGGCACCTGGTAGCCGGGGCCGACCGGGATGCGGACAGTTGCGGCGTTGCCGCCGGACGAGACGTCCAGCAGGTCCACGCCGTGCTCCTGGAGCAACCGCGCGAACCGAACGGTGTCGTCGGCGTCCCAGCCGCCGGCCTCCAGCCAGTCGGTCGCCGAGACGCGGAAGAACAGCGGCAGGTTCTCGGGCCACACGGCGCGCACCGCGTCCACGACCTCCAGGGCGAACCGGACCCGGTTGTCGAACGATCCTCCGTACTCGTCGGTGCGCTTGTTGGAGTGCGGGGAGAGGAACTCACCGATCAGGTAGCCGTGCGCGCCGTGCACCTCGGCGACCTGGAAGCCCGCCTCCAGGGCCCGCCGCGCGGCGTCGGCGAACTGCCCCACGATCTCCCGGATCTGCTCGGCCGTCAGCTCGGTCGGCACGGGATGGCCGTCCTTGAACGGCACCGGGCTCGGCCCCACCGGCTGCCAGCCCTCCGTCTCCGCGCCCACCGGCCCGCCGCCCCGCCACGGGCGGTCGGTCGAGGCCTTGCGGCCCGCGTGGGCGAGCTGGATGCCGGGCACGGTGCCGTGCGCCGTGAGGAAGCCGGTGATCCGCCGGAAGGCGTCCTTCTGGGCGTCGTTCCACAGGCCCAGGTCGGCCGGGCTGATGCGCCCCTCCGGTGACACGGCGGTCGCCTCGACCAGGACCAGGCCCGTGCCGCCGGTGGCGCGGGCCGCGTAGTGGGCGAAGTGCCAGTCGTTCGCCACGCCGGCGTCCGGGCCGGACGTCTCGGCGCTGTACTGGCACATCGGGGCCATCCAGATCCGGTTGGGGAAGGTCACATCGCGCAGGGTGAAGGGCTGGAAGAGGCTGCTGCTCACGGCGAACTCCGTATCGGTGAAGGGCCTGTTGCTGCTTGTACGATACCCATCGTAGTACGGCATCTGTCAAACTACGAGAGGTCTCGTACAATGACGGGAACCGTCGCCGACGCCGCCCCGAAGGAGACCACCGTGGCCACCGCAGCAGTGCACGCCGGCCGTGAACTCGCGCACCCCGACCGCGCGGAGATGCGGCTGGAGAACGTGCTGCACGCCCTCTCCGACCCGATGCGGCTGCTCATCGTCCGCGACCTCGCCCGCACCGACGACGAACTGGCCTGCTCCGCCTTCGAGCTGCCCGTCTCCAAGTCGACGACCACGCACCACTTCCGCGTCCTGCGCGAGAGCGGCGTCATCGTGCAGGTCTACCGGGGCACCGCGAAGAAGAGCGCACTGCGCCGCGACGACCTGGAGGAGCTGTTCCCGGGGCTGCTCGCGGCGGTGCTGGAGGCCGCGGACCTCCAGGAGGCGCGCGACGGAGCCTGAACGCTCAGGTGCCGGTGCCGCCCGCCGCCCCCAGGAGCCCCGCCCAGTCGTGGAGCTTCACCGAGCGCCGCCCCAGGGACGCCCCGAGCGCGGCCTCCGCCGCCTCGATCGCCAGCCACCCGGGCCATTCCACCGGCCGCAGCCCCGACGCGCGCAGCGCGTCCAAGGGGTCGCCCGGCAGCGTGCGGCGCGTCAGGGCGTCGGCGTCCGCGAGGAGGGAGGCCGCCGTCTCCTTGGCGCACGGCCGGTTCGTTCCGATCACGCCCGTCGGACCGCGTTTGATCCACCCGGCCACGTACTCCCCGGCGGAGGGAACCCCGTCCCGCAGCACCCGTCCGCCCGCGTGCGGCACCGTTCCCCTCCCCTCGTCGAAGGGCAGGCCGGGCAGCGGCACGCCCCGGTAGCCCACCGAGCGCAGTACCAACTGCGCCTCGATGTCCTCGTGCGTTCCCGTGCCGCACACCCCGCCCGCGCCGTCCGGCACGGTCCGCTCGAACCGTACGGCGGCCACCCGGCCCGCCTCCCCGAGGATCTCCACCGGCCGCAGGTGGAAGCGCAGCCGCAGCGAGCGCGCCCGCGCCGGGGGCGGTCGCAGCGCCCAGCCGCGCAGCACCTCCACGTTGCGGCGCAGGGCGCCGGGCAGCGCCGACGGGTCGCCGTAGCCGGGGTCGAGCTCCAGCTCCGACGGCTCCACGGACACCGAGGCGTCCGGCAGGCCGCCCAGCTCCCGCAGCTCCTTGGTGGTGAACCGCGCCTGCGAGGGGCCCCGGCGGCCCACCACGTGCACCTCGCGCACGGTGGAGCCCCCGAGCAGGTCCAGGGCCCCCTGCGGCATGTCCGTGGGCAGCAGCTCACCGGCCCCGCGCGCCAGTATCCGCGCCACGTCCACCGCCACGTTGCCGACGCCGATCACCACGGCGGAACGCACTCCGAGCGCGAAGCCGCCCGGGTCGGCGTCCGGGTGCGCGCTGTACCAGGAGACGAACTCGGTGGCCGAGAAGCTGCCGGTCAGGTCCTCGCCCGGTATCCCGAGCCTGCGGTCGGCGGCCGCGCCGACGCAGTACACCACCGCGTGGTAGAGCTCCCGCAGCCGTCGCGCGGGCAGTTGCGGCGTGCAGGCCTCCACGTTGCCGACGAAGGTGATCCGCTCGTGCTCCAGGACCGTGCGCAGCGACCCCTGCAGGGACTTGATCTTCTCGTGGTCGGGGGCGACCCCGTACCGCACGAGTCCGTACGGGCACGGCAGCCGGTCCAGCACGTGCACCCGCACATCGGGCACGGCGGACTGCTGGACGAGGGCCTGGGCCGTGTAGAGGCCGCTGGGCCCCGAACCGACGACTGCGACGCGAAGCACGGCGGAGCTCCCTTCCGCAGGGTGCTTCCAGCATCCCACCGCGGGAGCCGCGGCGGCAGAGGCGTGCAGCGTGCGAGGGCCGCCGCGGGGGCGGGCCGTACGGCTCTGCGTTCCGGAAGGTGCCGGGGAGCGGGGCGGGGCGGCGTGCCCGACGCGGCCGGGGCGCGCCCGTGGCCCGGGCGTCGACCGGCCCCGGCGTCAGCCGGACCTGAGCATCCGGGCCATCCGGTTGATCTCGGTCGTCTGCTGGGCGACCAGTTCCGTCGCCATCTCCTCGATCGTCACGTCGTTGCCGTCCGACAGGACCTCACCGGCCATGGTCAGCGCCCCCTTGTGGTGCGTGATCATCAGCTCCAGGAACAGCCTGTCGAAGGCCTTGCCCTCGGCGGCCTTCAGAGCGGCGAGCTGCTGCGGGGTCGCCATGCCCGCCATGGACGCGTGGTCGTGCGGGGTCTTCGGCCGTTCGTCCGCCCCGTTGCGGGTCTCCCAGGCCCTCATCGCCCCGATCTCCGGCTTCTGGGCCGCGGCGATGCGCAGCGCGAGCTGCTTGACGCCCTCCGACGAGGCGCGCGCCGGGACGAGATCCGTCATCACCAGGGCCTGCCCGTGGTGGACGACCATCATCTCCGTGTAGGCGAAGTCCGCCGAGTTGGGCTTGTCGCCGGGGGCCTCCTCGCGTGCCTCCTCCGCGCTGAGGGTGCGCGCGGGCTCGCCGGGCCTTCCCGGGGCGACGACCGAGGACGCGCCCTGCGGCTTCGCCCGGTTGTCGTCCTCCGGGGCCCCGTCGCAGCCGGACAGGGCGAGCAGGGCGCCGGTCGCGAGCAGGGCCGTCACGGCCAACCCGCACCGAAGCCCGCCGAATCGACGCGTGTGCACGGCAACCTCCTCAGTCGCACGGGGCAGTTGGTGACCGGTCTAGCACGCTTCCGCACACGGATGATCAGAGAACTGCATTACATCTCTGTTGCCATCTGTTGAGATGTACATGAGAAGGCAGATACTTCGCACGTCCCGCACCCGTCCAACTGCGAACCGAAGCAAGGGAGTACGCAGTGGCATCGTTGAACAATCCCCACGTCACGAGACGCAGACGAATCGGCGTGGCAGCAGCCGCGGCCGGCCTGCTCGCGGCGCTCCTCACGGCGGGCCCCGCCGCCGCGACCCCCGAGCCCGGCGACACCCCCGCCAAGCGGCAGGGCGTCTCCGCCTCGCAGCAGGAAGAGGTCCGCGAGGCCATCCGGAGCGGCGAGACACCCGGCGTGGACGAGATCGTCCACAGCAAGAACGTCGAGCACCTGGCGAACATCCCCAAAGACGCCCTCAAGGGCCTCAACACGGACCTCGCCTTCCAGGGCAAGTACGCCTTCGCGGGCAACTACGACGGCTTCCGGATCTTCGACATCAGCAACCCGAAGAAGCCGAAGACCGTCACCCAGGTCCTGTGCCCCGGATCGCAGAACGACATCTCCGTCTCCGGGAACCTGGTCTTCCTCTCCACGGACTCCTCGCGCAGCGACAACTCGTGCTCCAGCACCACGCAGCCCGCCACGGAGAAGTCCTCCTGGGAGGGCATGAAGATCTTCGACATCAGCGACATCCGGAACCCGAAGTACGTCGCCGCCGTCGAGACCGCCTGCGGTTCGCACACCCACACCCTGGTGCCCGAGCGCAAGAACGTCTACGTGTACGTCTCCTCGTACGCGCCGCTCGCCGCGTACCCGGACTGCCAGCCCCCGCACGACGGCATCTCGATCATCAAGGTGCCCCGCAAGGCGCCCCAGAAGGCCGCGGTCGTCGACTTCCCGGTGCTCTTCCCCGGCGGCGGCAACCCCGGCGGCGGCCCGGCCAACCCGGACCTCTCCGAGACCACCGGCTGCCACGACATCACGGTGCTCCCCTCGAAGGACCTGGCGGCCGGCGCGTGCATGGGCGACGGCATCCTCTTCTCCATCAAGGACCCGGAGAAGCCCAAGGTCATCGACCGCGTCCAGGACAACGTGAACTTCGCGTTCTGGCACTCGGCGACCTTCAACGAGCGCGCCGACAAGGTCGTCTTCACCGACGAGCTCGGCGGCGGCAGCGGTGCCACCTGCAACGCGGAGGTCGGCCCCAAGCGCGGCGCCAACGGCATCTACGAGATCAAGGGCCACGGCGACAAGCGCAGGCTCGCCTTCAAGAGCTACTTCAAGATCCCGCGCCACCAGGCCGACACCGAGAACTGCGTCGCCCACAACAGCTCACTGATCCCCGTTCCGGGCCGCGACATCATGGTCCAGGCCTGGTACCAGGGCGGTGTCTCCTTCTGGGACTTCACCGACTCCTCGAACCCGAGGGAGATCGGCTACTTCGAGCGCGGCCCGCTCTCCACGACGACCCTCTCCACCGCCGGCTCCTGGTCGGCGTACTACTACAACGGCCACGTCTACTCCAACGACATCGCCAAGGGCTTCGACGTCCTGAGGATCAACGACCGTCGGACCGACCCGGCGAAGTGGTTCCACCAGCGCGAACTCAACGTGCAGACGCAGCCCGACTACCTCTGACCACCCGGCGGTCACGCGGTGGTTCCGGCCTCCGTGCCGCCGGGCGGGCCACCGTCCGGCGGCACACCGAGCTCCCAGTCCAGCCCGTACCGCTGGAACAGCTCCGCGCGCAGCCGTACCAGCGGCATCGGCGCGCCGGGCAGCAGCAGGGCGAACACCGCGCCCATCAACAGCGCCCGCAGCAGCGGGTACTCACTGTCCGGATCACGCACCCCGTAGCGGATCATCGCGCCCCGCAGCACCTCGGCCAGCCGCTGCTGCTCGGGACACCGCACGAAGCCCTCGGCCTGGAGGATGCCCGCCATGTGCGTGCGCATCAGCACCGGGTTCTCCAGCGCCAGCCCCAGCACGGCGTCCATCGCCCGCGCCAGGACCTCGCGGCCGTCCGCCGGTTCCGGTGCGCGCTCGACGGCCGCCCGGACCGTCAGGTGCATCAGCCGGTGCACCGCGGACTGGAGCAACTGCCGCTTGCCGGGGAAGTAGTACGACACCAGACCCCGCGCGGAGCCGGCCCGGTCGGCGATGGCGCCGAGCGTGGTGGCCTCGTAACCGCGCTCGCCGACCAGTTCCACGGTCGCCCGCAGAATCCGTTCGCGCGAACGTCTGCGCAGTTCCTCGTTGACCGATGCGCTGCGCGGGGACATCCTGTTAACTCCTGCGTTGACTGGCTCCGAGCCAATATACTCATCGCGGTTCGTGCGCACCCCTCACCGGGTGGGCGCGGAACAGCTGCCCGCCTCGGGCGACGCGGGGGATCGTCCGAGGCGGGCAGCGCCATGTCCGCGCACCACGTCCGGGCCGTCAGGGCCGAGGTCGTGCCCGCCGCGCCTCCCGGCGCGCGTGCAGGCCGGCCGCCGTCAGCGCGACCGCCGCGCCTCCCGCCGCGCGTGCAGGCCGGCCGCCGTCAGCGCGACCGCCGCGCCGAGCAGCCAGCCGCCCAGCACGTCGGTGAACCAGTGCACCCCCAGGTAGACACGGGTGAACCCGACCCCCAGCACCGACACCGCCGCGAGCACCAGCAGCGCCGCCAGCGCCACCCGCGAGGCCGTGAACCGCGCCAGCAGCCACAGCAGCAGACCGAACGTGACCGTCGCCGTCATCGCGTGACCGGAGGGGAAGGCGGCGTAGTGAGCGGTGTCGACCGGATCGGACCACACCGGGCGCTCCCGGCCGACAGCGGCCTTGAGCGCCTGCTGCACGAACGCGGCCACCGCACTGGTCACCGCGATCCACACGGCGAGCGTGCGCTCCCCGTGCGCCAGCAGCCAGCAGAAGAGCACCGCGATCACCGCACGCATCGCCCACGGGTCCCACACCCAGTCGGACAGCACCCGCATGACCCCGGTCGTCGCGGGGTCGCCGACCGCCCAGCGGTGCAGACCGTCCGCGATGCCGCGGTCGAGGGAGACCAGCGGCCCCCAGGAGACGGCCACCAGCACGAGCAGCACGGCGGACGCGGCAGTCAGCACGGCGCCCGCGACGAACACCGGCGCGCGCGACGCCGCGGGGGCGCCGGAAGGCGGCGGCGAAGGGAGACCGGGCGGCGGCGGCGAACCGGGGGGAGGGGGCGGCGCGGGGGGACCGGGAGGTGACGACATGGGGGGATCCTTGCCGACATGCGGCCGATCACGCCCCATCAGCACGCCGATTCACCGGCCGAAGTCGCTATCCCAGCGCCCGCAGCCCCGGTATGAAGGCGACCACCAGCGGCACCGCCGGCACCAGCGCCGACGTCGCCGTCAGCCGCAGCCGCTGTCCCGGGGAGAGCCGGGGCACCGGGGCCAGCAGCCGGTTCACCCGCTGCGGGAGGCCCGCGTCCGGCGCGGAGGCGGGCCCGAACACGCCCCGGTCCTCGTTCAGCTCCACCAGCGCCAGCGCCGTCGTCAGACGGCCGAAGCGGCGGGAGGCCATGTCGTCGGCGGCCAGCTCCACCAGCCGGTGCATCTCGTCGCGGAACGCCGCGAACACCGGGATCTGCGGGAAGCCGTTCGCCAGCGCCGACGAGCAGTGCAGCAGCCAGTCGTGCCGGGCCCGGGCGTGCCCCTGCTCGTGTGCCACCACCGCGTCCAGTTGGCGGCCCTCCAGGCGGCGCAGGGCCGCCGTGGTGATGACCAGCCGGGGCCGGGCGCCGGGCAGCCACCGCACGTCCGGACGCTCGCCCTCCAGGACGACCAGACGGCCGCCGGACTCCTCGCCGGGCAGCGCCGGAGCCCGTACCAGCAGCTCAGCCCGGTGCTGCCGGCGCCGCGTCCGCGCCCGGTGGATCTCCCGGACCAGCATCGCGCCGGTCCACACGCCGCAGCCGGCCAGCACCACCGCGAGCACCGCCGACCACGGACCGTACGCGCCCAGCGCGTACGCCTCGACGACCCCGCGCGGCGCCGACGCGAAGACGTGCCCGCGCACCAACTGCCAGGCCGCGGCGGCGCTGAACGTCATGGCCAGCGCGAAGCACAGCAGCACCGCCCCCACCACGCACTGCCACATCCACAGCGCGACCACGGGTTCCCGGTCGCGCCAGTGGGCGCCCGCGAGCAGACGCGGGGCCAGCACGGCGGTCAGCAGGCCGAGCAGCAGCAGCGACAGGGAGACCATCATGGGCCCCAGCCTATGAGGGCGGGCCCACCCCCGGGTACGGGCCCGGTGGGGGAGTGACGTACGACTCACCGCCGTGCGCGGCCCGTTCGGCGGCGCGGCACGCGGTTCACAGCGTCAGCAGCATCGTCAGCATGCCCAGGGCCATGGACAACCGGCAGGCGAGCGCCAGCTCCGGCCGTGCTCCCCAGGACACCGTTCCGCCCGCGGGGGACGCCGCCGCCGGAACCGGCATCAGCCGCGCCCCCACGCGCAGTACGTACACCACGTAGTACGCCAGCAACAGGCCCGTCAGCAGCGGCACTCCACCCGACTGGGCCCCGTGCGCGCCGTGCCCGCCACCGCCGTCGGCCGGGTGGGTCATCGCCACCGCCATGTAGACCATCGCGGCGGAGCCGATCAGGTGGTGCCCGTGGTGCGAGCCCCGGACCCCGCCGCGCACCCACCACAGCGCCCGCAGCGCAGCGGCGCCGAACACCGCGACGTACACCAGACCGCTCCACCGCGGCGGCGCGAAGACGGCCGCGGGCACCGCCATCACGGCCATCCCCACGCCCATCAGCGCCTCGCCGCGGGCCACCCCGCGCTCCTGTCGGGGGCCGCTGCGCGACCGCAGCAGGCAGTAGGCGCTCGTCACCCCGCACAGCACCACCAGCAGCCAGCCGGACATCGCCGGTCCGTGCACGGCGTACCTCCCCGTTCGGGTCCACCACCACATGTCGACAGGTCGAGGAGTCGATGCCCGCAACGGCCGGGGCGCACGCACGCGCAACGGCACACGGGGGGAGCGCGCGGTGGCGTTAGGGTCAGCAGGATCGCCGTCCCAGGGAGCCGTACGGAGCCGCACGGAGCCTGAACACAGTCACGTGGAACCGCACGGGACCGGACAAGAGAACAGAGGGGCACACCCACCATGGACACCACTTCGCGCCCGGCCCCCGGGGAACTCGTCTTCCGCGACGCCGCCGAGAGCGACGCGCCGGCGCTCGTCGCGCTCGTCGAGTCCGCGTACCGGGGCGACAGCAGCCGCGCGGGCTGGACCACCGAGGCCGACCTCATCGAAGGGCCGCGCACCGATCCCGAGGGCGTCCTCGCCGTCATCACCGCCCCCGGCAGCCGTCTGCTCACCGTGGAGCGCGACGGCGAACTCGTCGCGTGCTGCCAGCTCGAACACCGGGGCCCGGCCGCGTACTTCGGGATGTTCGCGGTCCGCCCCGGGCACCAGGGCGGCGGCCTCGGCAAGCGGATCATCGCTGAGGCGGAGCGGCAGGTGCGGGAGACCTGGGGCGCCACGGAGATGCACATGACGGTGATCTCCGTACGGAACGACCTGATCGCCTGGTACGAGCGCCGCGGCTACCGCCGTACGGGGAGGATGAGCCCCTTCCCGTACGGCGAGGAGCGCTTCGGCATCCCGCGGCGCGACGACCTCGCCTTCGAACTCCTGGTCAAGGAGCTCTGAGGGGCCTCCGGGGCCGGGCGGACCCGCGCTCACGCCATGAAGCGGCCGGTCCTGCGGATCTCGGGGAAGTCCGTGGTCACCCCGTCCAGCTCCAGCGCGTGGGCGAGCCGCAGTTCCTCCGTGGTGTTCACCACCCAGCCGATGACGCGCAGCTTCTGCCCGTGCGCCCGCCGCACGGTCTCCAGGGTGAGCCGCTGCAGGTCGAGCACCACGGCCGCCGCCCCCGCGGCCACCGCCCGGTCCACCACCTCGGGGCCGTAGAACTCGGCGACCAGCGCCGTCCGCACCCCGGGCACCAGCGCCGCGATCCGCGTCAGCGCCTCGTCGTGGAACGACAGCACCTCCACGCGCTCCACCAGCTCGCGCCGCAGCATCACCTCGGCGAGCGTCCGGGCGACGGACACGTCCTTGATCTCCGCCTGGATCGGCGCGGAGACCGCGTCGAGCACCTCCTCGAAGAGCGGGATGCGCTCGCCGTCGCCCGCGTTCAGGGCGCGCAGTTCGGCGAGCGACAGGGCGGCGACCGGGCCGTGGCCGTCCGTGGTGCGGTCGACGTCGGCGTCGTGCAGGACGACGAGCGCGCCGTCCTTGCTCAGGTGCAGGTCGAGTTCGATGACGTCCATGCCCGCCCGCTGGGCGTGGAGGAAGGAGCTCAGGGTGTTCTCGGGCTCGACACCCATGACTCCGCGATGACCGATGGTGAGGAAGGACACGGCGATCTCGCTTCCGTCGACGGCGGCACAGAGCCCGGAGCGCCGGGCTCGGAACTCACAGCGAGATTAGCGGCCTGCCTCCGCGACGGAACCCGTCCGGCGCGAGGAACCGGAGTCTTCCGCCGGGGCGTTCGCGATGCCCAGCAGAAGACCGGTGACGACGGCGGCGAGAAGGACGGCGCGCATGCTCATGGGGGACGGCTCCAGGCACATCGGGAAGTGACCTCCGCGCGACCGGCGCACAGCGCGCGCGGACGGCGAGGAGGACAGGGTGCGTCCGTCCTACCCCCGCTCGTGGCCGGGACCGCGCCACATCACCCGTCCGAGGTCGTGCCGGACAGAGGTTGACCGCCGGCGTCCGGCGGGCCCGTCCCGCTCCGGGCGTCCGGCGGGCCCGACCGGTCCGGGTCCTCCAGCACCGCCCGGGCCGGCTCCGGTTCCGCGGGGCAGCCCAGCCGGACGCGCAGCACGAGCGGATGCTCCAGCACCGGAGCTCCCGCGCCGTGCGCCCCGTCCGCCCACGGGCGCGCGAGAACCGGACGGCCCCGGAGGCCGACCCGCGGGACGGGAGCCATCGCCGCCGCAGGACGGTACGACAGGAAGAATTCCGGTGATCTGGGGGGTTGCGCAGGATAATTTATCCCGGCTCCTCTTGTGCGGAAGAACCTCGCGTGGATACGGTTTCTTGACGCGAGGTTCTCCCGTGGAGGAAGTGACATGACGCAGATGTTGGTGCAGGACATTGCTGGTGAAGGCATAGCCGAGGCCTCGCGAGTGGTCGACCACCCGGCCTGGGGCGCGCTCAGGGCCGCGGTCGAGGAGATCCGCCCCTGGCAGAGCCCCGACGGCTCCGTCGACCTGGACGCCGAGGGTGCCCCGGCCCGTACCGCCGTGGACGCCGCCGTGGAGCGGGTGATCACCGGGGTCGAGGAGCTCTCCCCGCTGCTGCCGCACGACGCCGCCTACCACCGCGCCCTGGTCGCCGACCTGCGCGCCTGGGCCGCGTCCGGGTACGACGTACCGGACTTCCTGGACTCCCTGCTGGCCTTCCAGCCCGCCCAGTCGCGCGCCGACGGCCTCCAGCACCTCGTCGTCTTCCCGATGTACACCCAGAACGGCAACCCCGACCGCAACCTCGAAGCGGTCGTGCTGCGCATGGTGTGGCCCGAGTGGCTGGCCGAACTGGAGCGCACCCGCTACGACAACCCGCTGTTCTGCGGCATCACCTTCGAGGACTTCACCTCGGGCTACGACACCAACTCCGCGGTCCTCTTCCCCGAGACGATCGCCGTGCGCCAGGCGCCGGAACGGTTCACCTGGGGCGGCATCTTCTGCGACCGCGAGGCGGCCCGCTTCCGCCGCGTCACCGAGGCCGCCGTCGACATCCTCGGCGTCGACCTGCCCGACGACATCCGCGCGCTGGTCGCCGACCAGGACCGCTGCCAGCAGGCCTTCGTGCTCTGGGACATGGTCCACGACCGCACGCACAGCCACGGCGACCTGCCGTTCGACCCCTTCATGATCAAGCAGCGCCAGCCGTTCTGGATGTACGGCCTCGAAGAGCTGCGCTGCGACCTCACCGCCTTCAAGGAGGCCGTGAAGCTGGAGGCCGACGGCGTCCCGCAGGGCCGCGACGTGCAGTTCGCCGTGCTCTTCGACCGCATGTTCCGCTTCCCCGTCACCGGCGAGCGCGTCCGCAACTACGACGGACTCGGCGGCCAGCTCCTCTTCGCGTACCTGCACAAGCACGACGTGGTGCGCTGGACCGACAACACCCTGAAGATCGACTGGGAGCGGGCCCCGCAGGTCACCAACCAGCTCTGCGCCGAGATCGAGGACCTGTACCGCGCGGGCATCGACCGCCCGAAGCTGGTGCACTGGTTCGCCGCGTACGACCTGGTGTCGACGTACCTGGCCCCGCACCCGGGATCGCGCTGGGCCAAGGGCCCCGACGCGCTGGACCTGTCGCTGCCGCCGCGGAAGCTGGTCGACGACGTGCTTCCGGACGAGTTTCCGCTCAGCATGTTCTATGAGGCGCTTTCCAAGAAGCTCAAGTCAGTGATCGCCTCGACCAAGGGGATCACCGCGGCGGGCGCCGAGCGGGTGGCCGCGTGAGCCCCCGCGCCCAGGAGGCGACCGACATGAACGCGACCAACCCCCCCGAGGGCCCCTTGGACGGAGCCGTCATCGCCGTGGCCGGAGCGGCCGGCCCGGCGGGCCGCGCCACCCTGCTGAGGCTCGCCGAAGCGGGCGCCACCGTCGTGGGCGCGGACGCCGACGTGGCCCGCCTCGCCGAGGCCGTCGACGCCGCCCGGTACGCGCACGGCGGCGCCACCGTCATCGGCGAGACCGTCGACCTGCTCGACCTCGACGCCACCCGGGCCTGGGCGGAGAAGACCGAGAAGGAGTTCGGCCGGATCGACGGCATGGTCCACCTGGTGGGCGGCTGGCGCGGCTCCGCGACCTTCGCGGAGACCGACCTCGCCGACTGGGAACTGCTCGAGAAGCTGCTGATCCGCACCGTCCAGCACACCTCGCTCGCCTTCCAGGCGGGCCTCCAGCGCAGCGACAACGGCCGCTACCTGCTGATCAGCGCCGCCGGCGCCACCAAGCCGACCGCCGGGAACGCCGCGTACGCCGCCGCCAAGGCCGCCGCCGAGGCGTGGACGCTCGCGCTCGGCGACGCCTTCCGCAAGGCGGGGGGCGAGGACGGTCCGCGCACCGCCGCTGCCATCCTGGTGATCAAGGCACTGGTGCACGACGCGATGCGCGCCGAGCGCCCGAATGCGAAGTTCGCGGGCTTCACCGACGTGACGGAACTGGCGGACGCCATCGCCGGAGTCTGGGAGAAGCCCGCCCCGGAAGTGAATGGACAGCGCCTGTGGCTGACCCCCAAGCCGTGACGGACCACACCGCGGACCCGGTGACCGGAGCCGTGACCACCACGACCACCGTGACCACCACGACCACGACGGTCACCACCGACACCCCCCGCAACCCGCCGCGCACGGACGCCCGCCGCCACCACGACCCCGCGGTACGCGGTTTCGCCAGCGACAACTACGCGGGCGCCCACCCGGAGGTCCTGGCCGCGCTCGCGCTCGCCAACGGCGGCCACCAGGTCGCGTACGGCGAGGACGACTACACCGCCCACCTCCAGCAGGTGATCCGCTCGCACTTCGGCCCGTCCGCCGAGGCCTTCCCGGTCTTCAACGGAACCGGGGCGAACCTGGTCGCCCTCCAGGCGCTTACCGACCGCTGGGGCGCGGTGATCGCCGCCGAGAGCGCCCACATCAACGTGGACGAGGGCGGCGCGCCCGAGCGCAGCGGCGGCCTCAAGCTGCTCACCGTGCCCACCCCGGACGGCAAGCTCACCCCCGAGCTGATCGACCGGCAGGCCTGGGGATTCGACGACGAGCACCGGGCGATGCCCCAGGTCGTCTCGATCACCCAGAACACCGAACTCGGCACCGTCTACACGGTCGACGAGATACGCGCGATCTGCGACCACGCCCACCAGCACGGCATGAAGGTCCACCTCGACGGCGCCCGGATCGCCAACGCGGCGGCCTCCCTGGACGTGCCCATGCGCGCCTTCACCAACGCGGTGGGCGTCGACATGCTGTCGTACGGCGGCACCAAGAACGGCATGCTGTTCGGCGAGGCCGTCGTCGTCCTGAACCCGGACGCGGTGCGCCCCACGGCGATGAAGCGGCTGCGCAAGTCCTCCATGCAGCTCGCGTCGAAGATGCGCTTCGTGTCGGTGCAGTTGGAGGCGCTGCTCGCCCGCGACCTGTGGCTGCGCAACGCCCGGCACTCCAACGCGATGGCCCAGCGGCTCGCCGCCGGCGTGCGCGGTGTCGACGGCGTGGAGGTCCTCTACGAGGTGCAGGCCAACGCGGTGTTCGCGCGCCTGCCGCACGAGGTGAGCGAGCGCCTCCAGAAGCGCTTCCGCTTCTACTTCTGGGACGAGGCGGCGGGTGACGTGCGCTGGATGTGCGCGTACGACACGACGGAGGACGACGTGGACGCCTTCGTCCAGGCGCTCAAGGAAGAGATGGCGCGCTAGGCTCCCGCCGTACCGTCTGCATGAATATGCGGCTGCCCGTAAAGTCATTGACTCGCGGGTGGTCGCATTTCTATGCTCGTACGCCATGGAGCTGATCCAGCAAACCCCGGACCTTTCCGCCTACTTGGCTGCTGACGACGTCATCGACCATCACCACCCCACCGTCCGCGAGACGGCTGCCCGGCTCGCCGTGGACGCGGCGGACTCGTATGAATATGCGCGGCTGGCCTATGAGTTCGTACGTGACACCATTCCGCACTCGGCGGACACCGGTGACCTCCGCGTCACCTGGCGGGCCTCCGACGTCCTGGCGCGGGGCACCGGCATCTGCCACGCCAAGGCACACGCGCTCGCGGCCCTGCTGCGGGCCGAGGACGTCCCCACGGCCCTGTGCTACCAGCGGCTGGAGTACGACGGGGCGCAGGGGCACTGCCTGCACGGGCTCGTCGCCGTACGGTTCCGCGGCACCTGGCACCGCCAGGACCCGCGCGGAAACAAGGAGGGCGTCGACGCGCGCTTCTCGCTCGACGGGGAACGGCTCGCGTGGGTGCCGCGGGAGGGGCGCGGCGAGGAGGACTTCCCACTCCTGTACGCCGCGCCCCACCCGGAGGTCGTGCGCGCCCTGCGGGAGGCGCCCGACCGGCCCCGCCTGTGGGAGGCCCTGCCGGACGCCCTGTAGTGCGGCCTCTCAGCCGGTCGCCTCGCGCAACTGGGCCGGCGTGGGCGCGGTGCCGCCCAGGTGGGCCGGGATCCACCAGGTGTCCTTGTCGTCCTTCGGGCGCACCGGGTAGGCCCGCTGAGCGGCTTCCAGCAGCTCCTGGACGCGCTCGCGCAACCGGCGGGTGACCGCGCCCGCGTACTCGCCGGCGGCGGCCTCCACGGGCTTGCCCACCCGGATCGTGATCGGGATGTGGTTGCGGCCGAAGTTGCGCGGCCTGCCCTTGGTCCAGATGCGCTGGGTGCCCCAGACCGCCATCGGGATCAGGGGCACGCCCGCCTCCTGGGCGAGCCGGGCCGCACCCGACTTGAAGCTCTTGAGCGTGAACGACTCGGAGATGGTCGCCTCCGGGAACACACCGATGATCTCGCCCGAGCGCAACGACTCCAGCGCGTGCCGGTACGCGTTCTCGCCCTGCTTGCGGTCCACCGGGATGTGCTTCATGCCGCGCATCAGCGGGCCCGACACCTTGTGCCGGAACACCGACTCCTTCGCCATGAAGCGCACCAGGCGCTTCTGCGGCAGGGCGGCCAGGCCGTTGAAGACGAAGTCGAGATAGCTGATGTGGTTGCTGACCAGCACGGCTCCGCCGGAGCGGGGGATGTTCTCAGAACCCTGCGTGTCGATCTTCAGGTCGAGCGCCTTGAAGAGCGTGCGCGCGGCGCCGACGACCGGCCGATAGACGAGTTCTGCCATGACGGGGACCCTTCTCTGACCGGGGAGGGCTCTCCCGGTACGAAAGTTACGCTGCCGTAGGTTTTCGGCGTTGGGCAGATCGTGCCCCATGAGCGCCCGAGTAGCCAGTCCCCGGGTACCCGCGACGCGAGATTCTCATCACGTCGAACGATGTCTGTTCCCGCCCTGACCTGCTGCGGGCCGCTGACAAGTGTCGTACGTCCGCGGGAATCGCCGCACCGCGCCGCACGCTGCACACTGTGACAAGCAGTGCGTAAGGGGAGGGTGAAATATGCCGGAACGAGACGGCGGGCGACGACTGGGCGCGGCCGAACTCGGCGTCGAGCCGGGGGAGCGGGCCACCCTCGTGCAGTTCTCCAGCGCCTTCTGCCAGCCCTGCCGGGCCACCCGCAGGACCCTGGAGGAGGTCGCGGCGATGGTGGACGGCGTCGCGCACGTCGAGATCGACGCGGAGGACAACCTCGCGCTCGTACGGGAACTGGACATCCGGCAGACGCCCACCGTGCTCGTCCTGGACGCGCGGGGGCGGATCGTGCGCCGGGCGGTGGGGCAGCCGCGCCGGGTGGACGTCATCGCGGCGCTCGGGCGGGCCGTGGCGTGAGGGCGCCTGGTGGCGTGAGCGGGCGGTGTGCGGGAGGCGGGGTGCCGCCGGGCGAGAGGCGACGTGATCAATCCCACCGGTCGGCGGCCGGTGCGCGCTTGACGGTGCGCACCCGGAATCGTCAGTCTGACGTCATGCCGCCGGAACTCCGTCCCCCCGGGCGGGCCCAGGTGAACCCGGTCCGCCACGCGAGTGCGCGCTGTCCGGGTGTCTGAACAGCCGCGGACTCGAGAAGTGCGCACTCCGTTTCCGCCGAGGGACAGCTCCATGACGCTCCAGCCGACCCCCGCCGCTCCCCGGCAGGCCGCTCCCGAGCTGCTCCGCTCGGTCTTCCGACGGCACGCCGCGGGCGTCGCCGTCATCACCGCGGCCGGCCGTGACGGCCGTCCCGTGGGGTTCACCGCCACCTCTCTCAACTCCGTCGCAGCGGAGCCGCCGTTGATCTCCTTCGGCATCGGCACGGGGTCCTCGAGCTGGCCCGTGGTGGCCGACGCCGACTGCGTCGGCGTCCACATACTCGGCGATCACCAGGAGGCCCTCGCCGCGACGTTCGCCCGCAGCGGCGCCGACCGTTTCGGCGCGCCCACCCGGTGGCGGGCGGGGCCCGAGGGCGTTCCCGTACTGGACGGCGTCCTCGCGTGGCTGGTGTGCCGCGTGGTGGCCCGGGTGCCCGCCGGGGACCACCGCATCGTGCTCGCCCAGGCCGTCGCGGGGGACCCGGCGGGGGAGGGGCGGCCGCTCCTCTACCACCAGGGGCGCTTCAACGCGCTGCGCGACTGAGAGTTCCCGAATGCGCCGCTTTTGTCGGCGATCGCACAGCGTTGGCAAGGTCACAGTTGCCTGCGCTTGCCTGGCGGGAACCCTCTGGGTGTACTGACGAGTAATATTTCGGCTGGAGCGCAACCCGCCCCGACCGGAAACCGCCCCTTCAGGCGCCTATGCTGCCTGCAACGAGGCAGCCGACAAATAGACGATGCAGTAGGAGACCCGGCGTGAGCTTGAGGATCGTTGTCTGTGTGAAGTACGTGCCCGATGCCACTGGCGACCGGCACTTCGCCGATGACCTGACGGTCGACCGGGACGATGTGGACGGTCTGCTGTCGGAGCTGGACGAGTACGCGGTCGAGCAGGCGCTGCAGATCGCGGAGGCGGCCGACGACGCGGAGGTCACCGTGCTGACGGTGGGTCCGGAGGACGCGAAGGACGCGTTGCGCAAGGCGCTGTCGATGGGTGCGGACAAGGCCGTGCACGTGGAGGACGACGGCCTGCACGGCTCGGACGTGATGGCGACGTCGCTGGTGTTGGCCAGGGCGGTGGAGAAGACCGGCTACGACCTGGTCCTCGCGGGCATGGCGTCCACGGACGCCGCGATGGGTGTGCTCCCGGCGGTCCTGGCGGAGCGGCTGGGCGTCCCGCAGGTGACGCTGCTGTCGGAGGTGTCGGTGGAGGGCGGTGTGGTCAGGGGCCGGCGTGACGGGGACGCGGCCACCGAGCACCTGGAGGCGTCGCTGCCGGCGGTGGTGTCGGTGACGGACCAGTCGGGTGAGGCGCGCTACCCGTCGTTCAAGGGGATCATGGCGGCGAAGAAGAAGCCGGTGGAGTCCCTGGACCTGGACGATCTGGACGTGGAGGCCGGGCTGGTGGGCCTGGCGGGTTCCTGGACCCGGGTCGAGTCCGCGGACAAGCGTCCCGAGCGCACGGCGGGCACGATCGTCAAGGACGAGGGCGAGGGCGGCAAGCAGCTCGCCGAGTTCCTCGCGGGCCAGAAGTTCATCTAGAGCCCTCCGCTCCTTCCCCTTCTTCCCCTCGTCTGTGCAGGAGAGCAAATTCCCATGGCTGAAGTTCTCGTCTATGTCGACCACGTGGACGGCGCCGTCCGCAAGCCCACTCTGGAGCTGCTGACGCTGGCCCGCCGGATCGGTGACCCGGTCGCGGTGTTCCTCGGCGCCGGCGCCGATGGCGCCGCGGCGGTGCTCGGTGAGCACGGTGCGACGCGTGTCCTTGCCGTCGACGCCCCCGAGTTCGCCGACTACCTCGTCGTGCCGAAGGTCGAAGCGCTCCAGGCCGCCTGCGAGGCGGTCTCCCCGGTGGCGGTGCTGGTGCCGTCCTCCGCGGAGGGCAAGGAGATCGCCGCCCGGCTCGCGGTACGCATCCAGTCGGGCCTCATCACCGACGCCGTCGATCTGGAGGCCGGGCCGGAGGGTCCGGTGGCCACGCAGGCGGTGTTCGCCGCCTCGTACACCACCACGTCCCGTGTCTCGTCCGGCACCCCGGTCATCACGGTCAAGCCGAACTCCGCGCCCGTCGAGGCCGCCGCGGCCGCGGGTGCGGTCGAGACTCTCACCGTGTCGTTCACGGATGCCGCGCGGGGCACGAAGGTCACCTCGCGCACCCCGCGCGAGTCGACCGGGCGTCCGGAGCTGACCGAGGCCGCGATCGTGGTCTCCGGCGGGCGCGGGGTGAACGGGGCGGAGAACTTCGCGGTCATCGAGAAGCTCGCCGACTCCCTGGGCGCGGCCGTCGGCGCCTCCCGCGCCGCGGTCGACGCCGGCTGGTACCCGCACTCCAGCCAGGTCGGCCAGACCGGCAAGTCCGTCTCCCCGCAGCTCTACATCGCCTCCGGCATCTCCGGCGCCATCCAGCACCGGGCCGGCATGCAGACCTCCAAGACGATCGTGGCGATCAACAAGGACGCCGAGGCCCCGATCTTCGAACTCGTCGACTACGGCGTCGTCGGCGACCTCTTCGAGGTCGTCCCCCAGCTCACCGCCGAGGTCGAAACCCGCAAGGGCTGACCTGCGCATTCCGTACGACTCGGGGCCGCCCGGCATGTGCCGCCGGGCGGCCCCGAGCCGTTCCGGTACGTGTGTCAGGCACCCATTGACTCCCGTCGTGAGCCGCATTAACTTCACTATGCGGATTGTTGATTCCGTGAAGCGGAAACTTGGAGGGTTGGAATGGGTCAGCAGGAGAAGGTGGCAACGAGCCTCGCCGGTGCGGTCAGCGAGGGGATCAGCGCGTCCCTCGCGTCCGTGGACGCGGAGCTCGAACGCCGCTACCCCGGAGACCCCGGAACCCGGCAGCCCGTCCACACCGTGTACGTTCCCGGCAACCTCTACGACGCCGGCACCCTCCGCTCCTGGGGCGACCAGGCGCTGAAGATGCTCGACGAGCACGCGCCGAACGCCGGCGTGTTCGCCGAGGTGCTCGGCCTCGACCCCTCCCTCGCCGACGCCGTCCACGACCGTGTGCGCGCCAAGCTGGAGCGCGAGCCGGTCGAGGACCTCCGGGTCGACTTCGAGGACGGCTACACCGGCCCCGCCGCCGAGGAGGACGCCTACGCCGCCCGGGCCGCGCGCCTGGTGGCCGCCTCGTACCGGGACGGCACGGCCGCTCCGTACACCGGCATCCGCATGAAGTGCTTCGAGGCTCCGGTACGCGAGCGGGCCATCCGCACGCTGGACGTCTTCCTCACCGGCCTGATGGAGAACGGCGGCCTGCCCGACGGCCTCGTACTCACGCTTCCCAAGGTGACGTACTGCGAGCAGGTCACCGCGATGGTGCGCCTGGTGGAGGCCTTCGAGAAGGCGCACGGGCTGCCCGGGGGCCGGATCGGCTTCGAGATCCAGATCGAGACCAGCCAGTCCATCCTCGGCGCCGACGGCACCGCCACCGTCGCCCGCATGATCGACGCCGCCGAGGGCCGCGCCACCGGCCTGCACTACGGCACCTTCGACTACAGCGCCTGCCTCGGCGTCAGCGCCGCCTACCAGGCCAGCGACCACCCGGCTGCCGACCACGCCAAGGCGGTCATGCAGGTCGCGGCCGCCGGCACCGGCGTGCGCGTCTCGGACGGCTCCACCAACGTCCTGCCCGTCGGCTCCACCGAGAAGGTGCACGACGCCTGGCGCCTGCACTACGGCCTCACCCGCCGCGCCCTGGCCCGCGCCTACTTCCAGGGCTGGGACATGCACCCCGGCCACCTGCCGACCCGCTACGCGGCCGTCTTCACCTACTACCGCGAGGGCTTCGAGCAGGCCGCCGCGCGCCTGGCCGCGTACGCCAACCAGGTCACCGGCGGCGACGTCGCCGACGAGCCCGCCTCCGCCAAGGCGCTCGCCTCCTACCTGCTGCGCGGCGTGCAGTGCGGCGCCCTCGACGCCGCCGAGGTGGCCGGGCTCAGCGGCCTGACCCAGGCCGACCTGGAGGGCTTCGCCGCACCGCGCCGCGGGGACCTCACGGCGTCCGCCCGGTAACCGCCCGCCCGGCTGTCGCCGCTGCCCCGTACTCTGTGCACGACCACTTTTGGCGTGACGGAACGGGGCAGTGGTGGCCACGGGGGACAACGAGCGGCTGGCCGGCCGCTACCGGGTGATCGAGCAGCTGGGGCGCGGCGGCATGGGCGTCGTCTGGCGCGCCGTGGACGAGGTGCTGGGCCGCGAGGTCGCCGTCAAGGAACTCCGTACGTACAACGACTCCTCCGCGCCCGAACTGGCCGACCTGAAGCTGCGCATGCAGCGCGAGGCACGGGCCGCCGCCCGGGTCCGGCACCCCGGAGTCGTCGCCGTCCACGACGTCACCGAGCACGACGGCCGCCCCGTCATCGTGATGGAACTGGTCGACGGCCCTTCGCTCGACGACGTCCTCGGCGAGCGAGGCCCCCTCGACCCCCGCGAGGCGGCGGGCATCGGCGCGAAGGTGCTGGAGTCGCTGGCCGCCGCCCACCGCGTCGGCGTGCTGCACCGCGACGTCAAGCCCGGCAACATCCTGCTGGAGCGCGGCGGCCGCGTCGTCCTCACCGACTTCGGCATCGCCGCCATGGACGACCCCGGCGACGGCTCGGCCACCCACCTCACGCGCAGCGGCGAACTGGTCGGCTCCCTCGACTACTTGGCGCCCGAACGCGCCCAGGGGCAGGAGCCGGGGCCCGCCTCCGACGTCTGGGCGCTGGGCGCCACGCTGTACGCGGCGGTGGAGGGCGGTTCGCCGTTCCGCCGCACGTCGACCTGGTCGACGCTGACCGCGATCGTCGTGGAACCGCTGCCGGAGCCGGTGCGCTCCGGACCGCTCGCGCCCGTGCTGGAACGGCTGCTGTGCAAGGACCCGGCGCGGCGCCCCGACGCGGAGGAAGCCGCCCGGCTGCTCACCGCCGTCGCCGACGGGACGTCCGCGGCCCCGCGGGGGTTCGGCCCCGCCGCGTCGTACGGGCAGCAGGCGCCGGGCTTCGGCCCGCCGTCCCCCTCGCCGTCCCCGGCACACGGTGCCGCCTACGGTCCGAACGCCCCGGCCCACGGGACCGGGCCCGGCCCCGCCGCCGCGCATCCCCCCTACGGGACCGGCCCGGACTCCGTCGGCGGGCAACCGCCCGCGTTCCCGGGGGGACCGGTGCCTCCGGGCCGGAGTTACGTTCCCGGGCCAGGCCCCTCCGTCGGAGTCCCGGCGGCGGAGCCGTCCGGCCGACGGCGGGCGCAGGCCGACGCCGCGTCCGGCGGCCGGCGCAAAGCCGTGGTCGCGGCAGGCGTGGCCGGGGTGCTGCTGGTCGGCGCGGGCGTCACCTACGCGGTGAGCCAGCGGGACGGCGGCGACACCCGGGCGTCCGGCGGTCCGACGGCCACCGCGCCCGTGTCCGGCGACGGCGCGCCGCGCCAGGACGGCGCGCTGCCGCCGGGGGCCCTGCCGACCGACGCCGGCCTGAAGACCGCGCTGCCCACGCCCCCCGGCAAGAGCAAGGACACCGGGAAGAAGACGCCGCCGCCCGCCAAGGACGGCAAGAAGCGGGACGACACCGACGAGGGCAAGACCTCCGGCGGCAGGAACGGCGGTGCGGCGACCGGCGGTTCCGCCGGCGGCAAGCCGGGCGGCGGCTCCTCCGGTTCCGGCGGCGGCTCCGCCGGCGGCGACCCCGGCCGCATCACCGGGGGGAACAACCCGCCCCCGCCGCCCGCGGCACCGGCGTGTCACGGCGCGGGCGGCGGCAAGTACAACTGCGACGTCTGGCGCACCGCGGAGTCGATCCGCGCGGGCGGCGAGCGCGCGGGGACGCTCAACGCGGGCACCAACTACTTCTACTGCCAGGCCGATCTGGGCCGCCGGGTCACCTACGGGAAGTGGACGAACGTCTGGTGGGCCAGGACCGACGACGACAGCGGCAACACCGGGGTGTACGTCAGCGTGGTCTACCTCAAGGGCGGCGACAACGACAAGCCGCTGCCCGGACTGCCCACCTGCTGACCCGGCCCGCCCCCGCCGGGCGGATCAGCAGGCGTCCCACGGCGGGATCTCGCCCGAGCCCCGGGCCACCAGCCGCGTCTCCAGCACCACGTGCGACGGTGCGCCGCCCGCCCCGTCGAGCCGGCTGAACAGCAGGTCGGCGGCGGTGCGGCCGAGCGTCGCCGCGTCCTGGGCGACGACGGTGACCCCGGGGACCAGCAGGTCCGCGAGCTCGAAGTCGTCGAACCCGACCAGGGCGACCGGCCGTTCGCGCTCGGCCAGGACCCGTACGGCCGTGACCGTCACCCGGTTGTTGCCGGTGAACACCGCGGTCACCGGCTCGTGCGGCGCGTCCAGCATCGTCCGTGCCGCGGCCCGCACCCGCTCCGGTCGCGTGCTGCCGAGGGCGACCCACTCCGGTGCCACCGCGAGCCCCGCGTCCGCCATCGCCGCGTGGTAGCCGCGCAGGCGCTCGGTCGCGGTGTGGATGCGCGGCTGGTCGCCAATGAAGCCGATCCTGCGGTGCCCGTGGGCGATGAGATGGGCGACCCCCGCTCGTGCGCCGCCGAAGCTGTCGGACCGTACGACATCGGCGTCGATCCGGCCCGCCGGGCGGTCCACGAACACGGTGGCCACCCCCGCCGCCATCTCCGGCTCCAGATAGCGGTGGTCGTCCCCGGCGGGGATCACGATCAGTCCGTCGACCCGGCGCGCGCACAGCGCGAGCACCAACTCCTGCTCGCGGTCCGGGTCTTCGGCGCTGGAACCGTTGATGAGCAGCGCCCCGTGCGCGCGGGCGACCTCCTCCACGGCGCGGTTCAGCGGCCCGTAGAAGGGGTCGGCGAGGTCCTCCAGGACCAGCCCGATGCTGGCCGTGCGGCCCTTGCGCAGGACCCGGGCGCTGTCGTTGCGGCGGAAGCCCAGGGCGTCGATGGCCTCCTTGACGCGCCGTTCGGTGTCGGGGGTGACGCCCGGTTCGGCGTTGACGACGCGGGACACCGTCTTGAGGCCGACGCCCGCGCGGGCGGCGACGTCCTTCATCGTCGGCCGGTTGCCGTAACGGCGTTGCGGCGGGACGGGGCGGAAGTGTTTCCCCGCGTCGGAGGACTGGGACCTCCCTGCGGCGGAAGGCGGAGGAGCGGTGTCGGCCACGGTGCGCTGTCCTGTCGGTCGGAGGAGGGGATCGCGGGGCGGCGGTGCCGGTGTGGGCGGGTGGGTGTCGGTGTGGCATCGAGCATAGGGCCCCGCCATCTGGACAACGTTGTCAGCAAAATGGAGACTGACTCCGTCGTTTGATCTTTCCTGTTCCTCTTCCTACTGGAGATGTTCGCCGATGTCCTCCGAGTTCACCGACCTCGTCGCCGCGCTCGACATCGGCGGAACCAAGATCGCGGGCGCGCTCGTCGACGACACCGGCCGGATCCATGTCAAGGCACAACGGGCGACCCCGGCGCAGGAGGACGCGGACGCGGTGATGGGCGCGGTCGAGGAGGTCATCGCCGAACTGCGCACGTCCCCGCTCTGGGCCGGGGCGCGGGCCGTGGGCATCGGCAGCGCGGGCCCCGTCGACGCGTCCGCCGGAACGGTCAGCCCGGTCAACGTCCTTGGCTGGCGCGGGTTTCCGCTGGTCGCACGGGTCGGCGCGGTGGTCGACGGGCTTCCCGTACGCCTCGTGGGCGACGGCGTGGCGATGACCGCGGCCGAACACTGGCAGGGCGCGGCGCGCGGCTACGACAACGCCCTGTGCCTGGTGGTCTCGACCGGGGTGGGCGGAGGGCTGGTCCTCAACGGCCGGCTCCACCCGGGCCCCACCGGCAACGCGGGCCATATCGGCCACATCAGCGTGGAGTTGGCGGGCGACCTGTGCCCGTGCGGCTCGCGCGGCTGCGTGGAGCGCATCGCCAGCGGCCCCAACATCGCGCGCCGCGCGGTGGAACAGGGGTGGCGGCCGGGCCCCGACGGCGACACGACGGCGGCGGCGGTCGCGGCGGCGGCCGCGGCCGGTGACCCGGTCGCCATCGCGTCCTTCGAGCGCGCCGCCCGGGCGCTGGCCGCGGGGATCGCGGCGACGGCGACGCTGGTGGAGGTGGAGATCGCGGTGGTCGGCGGGGGAGTGGCGGGGGCGGGCGAGGTCCTCTTCACGCCGTTGCGGAGGGCGCTGGGGGAGTACGCGAAGCTGTCCTTCGTGCGGGGGCTGCGGGTGGTGCCGGCGAGGATGGGGACGGAGGCGGGGTTGGTGGGGGCGGCGGGGGCGGTGCTGCTGGATCCGTGCTGAGGGCGCCGCTCCCGGCCCTCTCCGGGCCCCGCGTCCTCTTCCGGGACCCGGTCCTTTCGGCGGACGCGAAGGCGGTAGCAGGGCCACATGTTCCCACAGGTCATCAGGCACAAGACCATCCGTCGTCCGTGCCACTCTGCCTGCCACCGGGCCGACTGCGGAGCTGCACAATCGAACTCATTCCGAATCGGCGCGCCACCGATCACTCACCAGTCGCCTTTCCGGCGGGTCCGGCCGGCCGGGCCGCTGCCGGGTGGGATCGGGGGGTGCGCCGGTAGGCTGACGGTGCGGGCTGCTCGATGGGAGCGGGGCGTTCGGCGGCCTGGGAAGCGGTGACACGGTGGGGCAGGACGCACGACTGGCCGCTGTACTGGCTGCCCTGGTCTCGTCGGGTTCCGGCGAGCTGGTGGGTGGGGACCCGCAGCTGTGCGCGACGGTTCTGGGAGCGGACGGGGTCGCCGTCTCGGTCCTCACGGATACGGACGGGTTCGAGCGGGTGTGGTCGAGCCCGGGGACCAGCTCTCTGCTGGAGGACGTCCAGTTCACGGTCGGCGAGGGCCCGGGGGCGGACTCCGCCCGCTCCCGCTCGCTCGTGCTGGTCCCCGACCTTGCCACCGTGCCCGCCGACCGGTGGCCGCTGCTGCTGCCGGCCCTGCAGGAGCTGGGCGTGCGGGCTGTGTTCTGCTTCCCGTTGCGGATCGGAGGGGCCTGCCTCGGGGTGTTCACCGTGCAGCGGAGCTCTCCGGGCCCCCTGACGTCCACGCAGACCGACAACGCGCTGATCCTGGCAGCCACGCTCACCGCGGTCCTGCCCCGGGGGGCGGCCCCGGGCCATCCCTTCCTGCAGCAGGACGGCACCGGGGGCGGGCTGCACCGGGCCGTGATCCATCAGGCCACCGGCATGGTCAGTGTGCAGGCGTCCCTTCCGCTGGACCAGGCGCTGGCTCTGCTGCGCGCCCACGCCTTCCGGCGGGAGCGGACGCTGGAGGTCGTTGCCGATGAAGTGGTGACGCGGCGCTTGCATTTCCGGGACACTTACGAGGGGACGGCACTTCCGTCCGGGACAGAGGGATGACGGCGATGAGCAGCCAGCAACGCGTGATGGACATCCTGGTCGAAGCCGTGGACACCCTGACCCATGACTTCGACCTGATCGATTTCCTGCACCGGCTCAGCACACGCTGCGTGGAGCTCCTCGACGTGGACGCAGCGGGGGTGCTGCTGGTCGATGAGTTCGGCCAGCTCCAGCTGATCGCCGCTTCCGACGAGCGCACCCGGCTCCTGGAACTCTTCGCGCTCCAGCACGAGCAGGGGCCTTGCGTGTCCTGCTACCACACCGGGCAGGGCCAGCTGAACATCGACCTCACCTCGGCTGCCGCCACCGCCGACTTCGGGCCCTTCGCGCAACGGGCCCGCGAGCGCGGCTTCGTCAGCACGCACGCCCTGCCCATGCGGCTGCGCGAACAGGTCATCGGCGCCCTCAACCTCTTCAGCACCCGCCCCGAACGCCTCAGCGCCCAGGACCTCACCGTCGGCCAGGCCCTCTCCGACGTGGCCACCATCGCCATCCTCCAGCAGCGCACCATCGCCCGCGGCGACGTCGAACGCGCCCAGCTCCAGTACGCCCTGCACTCGCGCATCGTCATCGAACAGGCCAAGGGCATCCTCGCGGAACGCCACAGCCTCGAACTCGACGCCGCGTTCGACACCCTGCGCAGCTACGCACGCCACCACCAACTGCGCATCACCGACCTCGCCTCCCAGATCATCGACAACAAGCCGCCCCAGGGCTTCCCCCCGGCCCCCCGCCGCTGACCACACCATGCAGCGGCACACCCGCGGCCGTCTCCCGGATGTGCCGCTGGAACGTTCCGGCCTTGCGCCCCGCATGCCCGGCCTCCTTTGCCGCCGGTGAGACGTGCACCTGCTGGAGGCGCGGAGACTGCGGCCTGTTCGCACCTGTCGCACCGTCGCGGGCGCGGTTATGCTCCGGACAAGGTGTTCTCCACCCGCGCCAGGCTGAGATGGCGGCGGTTACGAGCACCTTCTGGCTCCCTGCCCCCGGGCCGGTCGACCGACCACTGTGAAGGGCCGGAGCCACCTCACCGAGAAGGCGGCTCCCGCCGCGTCCACTGCCGGTCCAGGCCGGGGAGTCCTCCCGCACTCCCCGCGCCCCGGCAGAGGACGCCCACGGCGGGGGCGGCGGCGAACCCGGAGGGGGGCGCCGCCCCCGCAGTGGCAGAGCGGCAGTCAGACCCTCCGCCACCGGAGCGACGGGAGTGGCGTGCGCGGTTCCCGCAGCACGTATGGGCGTCATCGACTTCGAGTCTCCTTCCGAAATGATCAGTAAGCACCTTGTGCGGCGCAGCCCCTCCTCCGCCCCCGCCCCCTGGCCCGCCCGGGTGCCGCCCCCCACGCAAGCGCCTGTGCCGGATGCGCGGCCCCGCCAGGCCGTGAGCCCAGCCCCCGTGCCGGATGCGTCAGCCCCGCCCGGCTCGGGCAGGAGAGGCCCCGGACCCTTCCCCAAGCTCTCGACTTCGTCCGAGCAGGGGAGACCCCGTCCTTTCCCTGAAGCGCTCGCCGCGCGGCCGGTGCACGGTTCCGTGCAGGTGCGTCATGGCCGGGCGCGCGGTTTCCCGCGCCCCTGAACGGGGCGTCGCAGGCGTAGGTCGTTCGGGGGTGGGTACGTTCGGCGCGTGAAGGACACCGGAAGTCCGTATGCCGAAGCGCACCGTATCGCCGCGCTCCACCAGCTCCGACCCCTCCCCGTCGAAGGCGGGTTGTTCCGGCAGACCTGGGCGGGGAAGCCGGACGGTGCCGGGCGGCCCGCCGGGACGGCGATCACGGTGCTGCTGACCTCCGCGCCCGGTGACTTCTCCGCCCTGCACCGGCTGCCCACCGACGAGGTCTGGCACTTCTACCAGGGGGACCCGCTGGAGCTCCTGCTCCTCGCGCCCGACGGCACCGGCCACCGCCTACGCCTCGGAGGCGCCGAAGGAGCCGTGCAGCACGTCGTCGAGGCGGGCACCTGGATGGGCGCCCGCGTCGCGCCCGGCGGGGTGTGGTCCCTGTTCGGCACGACCATGGCCCCCGGCTTCCTCCCGACGGACTACGAGGGCGGTGACGCGGGGGAGTTGAGTGCTTCGTATCCCGAACACGCCGAGCTAGTCAGGCAGTTGTGCCGGGCCGGGGCTTCACTGACCATGACCGAAAGTGACGACGCCCATGCCTGAGACGCCCTCCCGCGACACCTCCCTCCCCGACCTCACCCGCCGCGTCGCCCTCGTCACCGGGGCCGGCGGGCTCATCGGGGGAGGGATCGCCGAGCGGTTCGCCGCCGCGGGGGCCGCGGTCGTCGTCCACTTCCGGCAGAACGAGAAGGCGGCCCACGCCCTCGCCACCCGGATCGCGGAGCGCGGCGGCAGGGCTCTTCCCGTACAGGCGGACCTGACGCGGGAGTCGGAGTGCGCGCGGCTCGTGGAGACGGCCGCCGACTGGCAGGGCGGGCTGGACGCGCTCGTCAACAACGCCGGGGTCCAGCCGGTGCAGGCACTGGGCACGATGACGGCCGAGGACTGGCGGGCGGTGTACGACGCCAACACCACCAGCGCCTTCGCCTGCACCCGCGCCGCCGCGCCCCTGCTCGCCGCGCGCGGCGGCGGCAGCATCACCCACATCGCCTCGATCGAGGGGACCATGGCCACCCCCGGGCACGCGCACTACTGCGCGTCCAAGGCCGCCCTCATCATGTTCGCCCGCTCTGCCGCCCTGGAGTACGGGCCCGACGCGGTTCGCGTCAACACCGTCTCACCGGGCCTGATCGACCGCCCCGGCCTCGCCGGGGACTGGCCCGACGGCGTGCGCCGCTGGACCGGGGCCGCGCCCCTGGACCGCCTCGGCAGCCCCGCCGACATCGGCAACGCCTGTGTCTTCCTGGCCTCGGACGCCGCCGCCTGGATCAGCGGCACGAACCTGGTGGTGGACGGCGGAGTGAGCGCCGCCCCCACCTGGTAGCGCGCGCTCAGAGCACGGCGGCCTCCGCCGGGGCCCGCCGCACCTCGACCACGAGGAAGCAGTCCGCGTCGAGGTCCATGACGACCTCCGCGGGACACCCCTCCGCGCGGCGCGCGTGGGCGTACTCCTCGGCGGGCCAACTGCCGCGCGGTCCACCGGCCGGAAAACGTCGCAATACAGTGCGGTTCATGCCGCACCTCCTTCGTCCGTGCTCCTGCTGTACCTCTGTGCGCCCAACGAGACTCCGTCACCAGCGGTCACGGCCGCAGTCGTCCCGGGAGCGCCCCCGTTGTCCGCATTGACGCGCGTGGACGGGCGGGCGTTGCCCGGCGCGGGCCACGGATCGGCCACGGTTGTGTCCGTGAACCGTCGCGGTGCGTACGCGAGCCCGTGAAAGGCCCCATGCCGCCGGACCGGGCATCCGTGGCAGGGTGTTGCGGGCAGTCCACCGAGGGCCACGGCAGAGGGGGAACCGTGATTGTGTGGGTGAACGGTGCGTTCGGGGCGGGCAAGACCAGCACCGCGCGCGAACTGGTCGAACTGATCCCGAACAGCACTCTGTACGACCCGGAGGTGATCGGCGCCGGGCTCCGCCACCTCCTGCCGCCCAAGCGGCTCGCCGAGGTGAGCGACTACCAGGACCTGCCGATCTGGCGGCGCCTGGTCGTCGACACGGCCGCGGCCCTGCTCGCCGAGGTCGGGGGAGTGCTGGTGGTGCCGATGACGCTGCTGCGGCAGGAGTACCGGGACGAGATCTTCGGCGGGCTCGCCTCCCGGCGGATACCGGTGCGGCATGTGCTGCTCCAGGTGGAGGAAACGATCCTGCGCGAGCGGATCGCCGCCCGCGAGGAGCCCGGCGTGAGCGAGGCCGACACCGGGACGCGGGTACGCCAGTGGGCGTACGACCACATCGAGGCGTACCGCGCCGCCCTCGGCTGGCTCACCGGCGACGCCCACGTCGTCGACGCCGGTCGCCGCACCCCGTACGAGATCGCGGAGGCCGTCGCCGAAGCGGTGCGCAGCGGGACGGCCCGGCCCTGCGCGATCGTCCAGACGCCGCCGCCGACCGCCGAGACCCTCGCGGCCGGGGTGCTCCTCTTCGACACCGAGGACCGGGTGCTCCTCGTGGACCCGACGTACAAGCCGGGCTGGGAGTTCCCCGGCGGGGTCGTGGAGAGCGGCGAGCCGCCCGCGACGGCGGGGCTGCGGGAGGTGGCCGAGGAGACGGGGATACGGCTCGACCGCACGCCCCGGCTGCTGGTCGTCGACTGGGAGCCGCCCCGGCCGCCCGCGTTCGGCGGCATCAGGATGCTCTTCGACGGCGGCCGGCTGGCGGACGGGGCGGCCCGGCGCGTGGTCCTGCCCGGCCCCGAGCTGAGGCAGTGGCGCTTCGTCACCGAGGAGGAGGCGTCCGGGCTCCTGCCCCCCGAGCGGTACGAACGTCTGCGCTGGGCGCTGCGTGCCCGGGCCGAGGGCACCGTGCTCAACCTGGAGGACGGCGTTCCGGTGGGCGGGGAACCGGCCGCGGGGCACTGAGGCCAGGCGCGGCGGCAGGCCACCCGGTGCCGGGCGGCCCCGGCTGCGCCACCGACGCGCGGTCCGCCGCCTACTGCCCCGCCGACGCCGTGTCCGCCGCCGCGATCAACCGGGTCGCGGTGTCCTCCGTCAGCGGGTCGCCGTGTCCGAAGCAGGCCACGGACGGGGCCAGGGAGGCAAGCCGGCGCATGGTGGCCAGCGCCTGGTCCCGGTCCACGTTGAACACGCCCAGCATCACCTCGCCCACCGCCGCCACGCAGTCACCCGTGAACAGGACCCCGTGGTGCGGGAGATGGACCGCGAGGGAACCGTCCGTGTGCCCGGGCGCGTGCACGATGCGCGCGCCGCCGCCGAAGTCGAGGACGTCGCCCTCCTCCAGCTCCCGGTCCACCCGGGTGGCCGGGGCCTCGGGCACCGTCAACCCGTGCTCGTACAGGGGGAGTTCCCAGTCCAGCAGCACCGGCTGCGGCATGGGGGCGACGCCGCGCACCACGGGGGCGTCCAGTCGGTGCGCCAGCACCTCGGCGCCGTACCGGTCGGCCAGCTCCCCGGCGCAGCCCACGTGGTCGCGGTGGCAGTGGGTGAGCACGATGCGGCGCAGGTCGCGCGGATCGGCGCCCAGGCTCCGTACGGCCTCCTCGATGTCGGCGGCGGCGTCCCGGTTCCCGGCGTCGATCAGCGTCAACTCGGTACCGCCGGGCGTCACTTCGCGCCACAGGTAGGCCTGGCCGATCGGGAAACGCAGCATGTGCAGTTGCGGGAGTATCTCTACGAGGTCCATGCGGCGAACGTACGAGGGCGCGTACGTCCGCCGCCATGGGACTTCGCTCAGCGCATAGTTCGCCCAGCGCATAGTTCGGCCCCGTGCCGACCGCCGGCGGGGCGCAGGGCGCGTCAGACCTTCTTCGACTCCGCGTAGTGGGTGAGGAAGAGGGCCTCCGCCACCGAGAGGCGCTCCAGCTCCTGGGGGGAGACGCTCTCGTTCACCGCGTGGATCTGCGCCTCCGGCTCGCTCAGGCCGATGAGCAGGATCTCCGCCTGCGGGTAGAGGGCGGCCAGGGTGTTGCACAGCGGGATGGAGCCGCCCATGCCGGAGACCTGCATCTCCTCGTCGGGGTACGCGAAGCGCATCGCCTCCGCCATCGACGTGTACGCCGGGCTGGAGGTGTCCGCCTGGAACGGCTGCCCCTGGCCGACCTGCTCGACCGTGACCCGCGCACCCCACGGGGCGTGCGCCCGCAGGTGCGCGGTGAGCAGCTTCGTCGCCTCGGCCGCGTCCTGGCCCGGCGGCACCCGCAGGCTGATCTGCGCCCGCGCGCTCGCCTGGAGGGACGGCGTGGCGCCGACCACCGGCGGGCAGTCGATGCCGACGACGGTGACGGCGGGGCGCGCCCAGATGCGGTCGGCGACCGTGCCGGTGCCGATCAGCTCGACGCCCTCGTGGACCTTCGCGTCGGCGCGGAACTCGTCCTCGGGGTACTGCAGGCCCGTCCAGGCGCCGTCGGCGGTGAGGCCGTCGACCGTGGTGGAGCCGTCGGCGTCGCGCAGCGAGGCCAGCAGGTGGATCATCGCGGCCAGCGCGTCGGGCGCCGCGCCGCCGAACTGGCCCGAGTGCAGGTTGCCCTCGAGCGTGTCCAGGGTGACCCGCAGCATCGTCATGCCGCGCAGCGTCGCGGTCACGGTCGGCAGACCGACACGGAAGTTGCCGGTGTCGCCGATCACGACGGTGTCGGCGGCCAGGAGGTCCGGGTGCGCCTCCGCGTACCGCTCCAGACCGCCCGTGCCCTGCTCCTCCGAGCCCTCGGCGATGACCTTGACGCCGACCGGGACGCCGCCGTTCTCCCGCAGCGCGCGCAACGCGAGCAGGTGCATGATGAACCCGCCCTTGCAGTCGGCCGCGCCGCGCCCGTACCAGCGGCCGTTCCGCTCGGTCAGCTCGAACGGCGGGGACGTCCACTTCTCCTCGCCGAGCGGCGGCTGTACGTCGTAGTGCGCGTACAGCAGCACGGTCGGCGCGCCCTCGGGGCCCGGCAGGAAGCCGTACACCGACTGCGTGCCGTCGGGCGTGTCGAGCAGGGCCACGTCCTGGAAGCCCTCGGCGCGCAGCGCGTCGGCGCACCAGTTCGCGGCGGCCTCGCACTCGCTCCTGGGGAACTGCGCGGGGTCCGCCACCGACTGGAAGGCCACCAGTTCGGCGAGCTCCGCCTTGGCGCGGGGCATCAGCGCGGCGACGGACGCGGCGACGGGTGCGGCGATCGGGTGGGTGGCGGTCATGGGCACGCTCCTTGTGGGTGCGGACGACGGGTCGGGCTTACGAGCACGACGCTTCGGGTACGACGCTGCGGGCACGAGGCCTCGTGCACGACACTCCGGGCACGAGGCTTCGGGTACGACGCGCGCGCTCCGGCCCGCGTCGGGTTCTTCGGGGACCCTTCCCGCACAGGTGTGTGTACGGGGAAGACACGACCGATCCTCCCACAGCGGATCAGTCCTCCTCCGCGCCGTAGGATGCCGCAGGACAGCATGGCCACGGGTCGGATCAGGAGCAGAAGCACATCGTGAGCAGCGAGAACGCAGACGCCGCAGCAGACGCCGGACACGAGCGGGACGAGGACGGCGGGCCCGTGTGGGACGTCGTGGTGGTCGGGGCGGGACCGGCCGGGGCCTCCGCCGCTCACGCCGCGGCGAGCGCCGGGCGCCGGGTCCTGCTGCTGGAGAAGGCCGAACTGCCCCGGTACAAGACGTGCGGCGGCGGCATCATCGGCCCCTCCCGGGACAGCCTGCCGCCCGGGTTCGTGCTGCCGCTCCAGGACCGCGTCCACGCGGTCACCTTCTCCCTGAACGGGAAGCTGACCCGCACCAGGAAGTCCCGGAAGATGCTGTTCGGGCTGGTCAACCGGCCCGAGTTCGACCAGGCGCTGGTCGAGGCCGCGCAACAGGCCGGCGCGGTGCTCCGTACCGGAGCGACCGTCGCCCGCGTCGAACAGCACGGTGCGGCCGTGCCCGACCGGCGCACGGCGGCCGTGGTGCTGGCCGACGGCGAGACCGTCCTGGCACGGGCGGTCGTCGGCGCGGACGGCAGCGCCAGCCGGATAGGAGCACACGTCGGCGTCGAACTCGACCAGGTCGACCTCGGCCTGGAGGTCGAGATCCCGGTGCCCAAGACGGTCGCCGAGGACTGGGCGGGCCGCGTCCTGATCGACTGGGGTCCCCTTCCGGGCAGTTACGGATGGGTGTTCCCCAAGGGGGACACGCTGACGGTCGGCGTGATCGCCGCGAAGGGCGAGGGGGCCGCCACCAAGCAGTACTTGACGGACTTCATCGCCCGGCAGGGACTCGCCGGGTTCGAACCCTCGGTGTCCTCGGGGCACTTGACGCGCTGCCGGGCGGCCGGTTCGCCGCTGTCGCGCGGCAGGGTGCTGGTGTGCGGGGACGCGGCGGGGCTGCTGGAGCCGTGGACCCGTGAGGGGATCTCCTTCGCGCTGCGGTCCGGGCGGTTGGCGGGGGAGTGGGCGGTGCGGATCGCCGAGGCGCAGGACGCGGTCGACGCGCGGCGGCAGGCCCTGAACTACGCCTTCGCCATCAAGGCGGGGCTGGGCGTCGAGATGGGCGTCGGCAGGCGGATGCTGACCCAGTTCGAACGCCACCCGGCGCTGCTGCACGCCGCGATCACGGGCCTGCGGCCCGCGTGGAAGGCCTTCGCGCGGATCACCCGGGGGCAGACGACCCTCGCCGAGCTGGTACGGATGCACCCCGCGGCACAGTGGGCGCTGAACGCGGTGCACAAGGCGGAGGCCCAGCGCAAGCCGGACGAGGTCGCCGGGAAGCCGGGCGAGGCCGCTGAGAAGCCGGACGGGGCCGCTGAGAAGCCGGATGAGGCCGCCGGGAAGCCGGGCGAGGCCGACGGAATGCCGGACGAGGCGCGCAAGGGCGGCGAGGGCTGAGGCGCTCGCGCGGATGACGTACGAGTGACCGGATGACGTACGAGTGACGAGGTGACCCGTCGGCCCCGTGCGGGGCGGCGGGTCACTTCGTGTTCGCGGGCGGCGCGGCGTGCGTGCGGGCGGCATCGCCGGCACCTGTGCCGGTGCTGGAGGTGGTGCCTGCCCCGGCGCCGGCGACCGTGACGCGGAAGACCGGGTGCTTGGGGGCCAGGAGCTGCGGGCCGAGGCGGAGCGGTTGGCGGGGGACATCGCGCCGGATCTGCCGGCGGCTGCGGTGATCGGGTTCGTACGGGTGTGGGCGGAGCTGTTCGGGCTCGTCTCCTTCGAGGTGTTCGGGCACTTCCACCGGGTGGTCGAGGAGCGGGAGGCGTTCTTCGTGCACGCCGTGGAGGGAATGGCCGCGGTGGCGGGCGTCCTGGGGGAGTAGCCGGGGCGTGGGGGAGCGGGGGCCTAGGGGTCGGCGCTGGTGCGGCCGGGCTGGTTCGGCTGCGTTCCCGGCGCACCCCGGTAGCCCCACAGCACATGGACGACCCGTACGACGAAGACGATCACGGCCAGCGCCCCCGCCCCGATCCGCACCCGCCGCGCCCACGTCCCCGGGAGGTCGAGCAGGAGATCCGCCGGGGCGGCCACCGCCACGAACGTCACCAGGGCCAGCACGAAGGCGCTGACCAGGGCGTACCCGATCTCGATGGTGATGGCGTCCCGCTGTGCCCGTGTTCTGCTGCTCTCCATGTCCGTGAGTCTTCCTCGGCAGGGGCGCGGTGAAGCCTCCCCGGTGCGGGCGGTGAGGGTCCTCAGTGCCAGGTGATGGGCGACGACTCGCGCCACAGGGCGGCCAGTCGCGGATTCCCGCTCAGTGACACCGCGTCCACCGGGGCCCGGTTCCACAGCACCGCGTACAGTGCCCCGGCGCTGCCGCTCAGCTCGGTGTCCGCCGGGCCCCGGTCGTCGCGCACGGTACGGGGCGGACCGTCGGGCGACAGGCGTACGGTCCACACCGTGCCCGGCGGCCCGTCCGTCGGCCGTATCCGCAGCGTCCCCGGCTTCGCCGGGCGCACCCGGCTGCGGTCCCGCGCGTGGAACGCGACCAGCAGCTCGTCGATGCCGTCCGCCGCGAACTCCGCTGGCACGTCGCCCACTTCGCGGCCGGCCGCCGACGCCGCGTCCATCCGGTGCACGGCCGTCTCGTGCGCCTGGCGGCGGACCCAGAACGCGAGCGGTGACGGTGCGGGCAGGAAGGTCCAGCACTCCAGGTCCGCCGGGGCCCCGCGCAGCGCCGCCACCAGCCCGGCATGGCCCTCGCGGAACCAGGACAGCAGCTCGGGGCCGTCCAGGTCCGGCTCCCCCGCGCCGGGCCGGTACTCCCGGTGGCCGCGCGTCACGTACTCCGTGGCCCAGCGGTGCACCATCCCGGTGTGCCGCACCAGATCGCGCACCCGCCAGCCGGGACAGGTGGGCACCTGGGCCGAGGTGCCCGCGGCCTCGGCCGACCGCGCCAGCAACTGCCCCTCGCGGGACAGGGATTCGATGTGTTCACCGGTGTTCATGCGGCCGATCCTGACACGGCCCTCGCCCGTGCGTCCTTCCTGCCGTCCCCCCCCGGACGGCTCGACGGCGGACCCTCAACGCGCCCCGGGGTCCTGGGTCCCGCCTGAGCGGTCCTGCTCGGAGCTGCCCGTTCGGCCACCCGGGGCCGCGGACCGCCCGGCCGTCTGCCCCGCCGTCCGCGCCAGCAGACCCAGGCACGAGGCCCCGGCCGCCAGCACCGCCACCGTCGTCAGCGCGGCCGGCAGCGACAGCCAGTCCGCGAGGAACCCGATCGCCGGCGGGCCCAGCAGCATCCCGCCGTAACCGAGGGTCGACGCGGCCGCCACCCCGCCGGGGCCGGCCAGCTCGCCCGCCCGCGAGATCGCCACCGGGAAGATGTTCGCCAGCCCCAGGCCCGTCACCGCGAAGCCGAGGAGCGCGAGCCACAGTGTGGGCGCGAGGGAGCCGAGCAGCATGCCGACGGCGGCCGTCGCCCCGCCCAGCACCAGGGTCCTGGTCTGGCCGAGCCGTTCGAGGAGCGTGGTGCCGGAGAACCGGCCGATCGTCATGGCCAGCGCGAAGAGCGAGTAGCCGGCGGCTGCCGCGCCCGGGTGCGCGCCCAGGTCCTCCTGGAGGTGCAGCGGCCCCCAGTCGGCGATCGCCCCCTCGCCGTACGCCGTGCACAGGGCGATCATCCCGAAGAGCGCGACGACGCGGCGCGAGCCGACGGGTGCCGCCCGCCGCTCCGTTTCCGTACGGGCCCGCACGTCCGGTACCTGCGTACGGTCCCGTACACCCGGTACCTCCGTACGATCCGGTACACCCGGTACCTCCGTACGGTCCCGCACCTCCGTCGCCCCGGGCGCCTCCCGCACCTTGGGCACCTCTGCCACCGCAGGCACCAGCCTCTTCGACTCACGCAGCAGCGTCGGCCCCGCCGCCACCGTCAGCAGCAGTCCGGCCAGTGTCAGCAGTGACAGGTGCGCCAGCGGTGACAGCCCGCCCGCCACCAGTCCGCCGAGCCCTGCGCCGATCATGCCGCCCAGGCTGAACGCCGCGTGGAAGCTCGGCATCACCGGGCGGCGCAGCGCGGCCACCACATCCACCGCCGCGCTGTTCATCGCGACGCTGATGCCTCCGTACAGCGCACCGAACACCAGCAGGACCAGCCCCAGCGCCAGCGGCGAACGCGTCAGCGGCGGCAGCGCGATGCTCAGCGAGAGCAGCGCCGCGCACGCCACCGTCACCCGGAAGCTGCCGAAGCGGCCGCACAGGCGGCCGGTCAGCGTCATCGTGATCACCGCGCCCGCCGACACCCCGAGCAGGGCCAGGCCCAGTGCGCCGGCCGACGCGGAGGTCTGCTCCTTGATGGCCGGGATGCGCACCACCCACCCGGCGAAGAGGAAGCCGTCGAGGGCGAAGAAGAGGGTCAGCGCGGTGCGCAGACGGGAGAGAGAAGGGGTGGCGGGGCTTTCGCCGGGTCGTCCCGCCGCGGTCGTCCGGACTTTGTTTAGGTTCGGCACAAAATCAGCATAGGGGGAGCCGCCCGGGCGGGGCAAGGCGCTTCCGGAGCGTGGCAGACTCGGCTTCATGAACGCCGAGGGGACCAGGGTGGCCAGCGCCAGGACGAAGTTGGACCGGGGGAGAGGAGCGCTGGGACCCGCGCTGGAGCTCGTGCACACGGGCCGCGCCCCGACCCGCGCCGTCCTCACCGCCGAACTCGGCGTGACCCGCGCCACGGCCGGCGCGGTCGCCGCCGAACTGGAAGCGCTCGGCCTGATCCGCGTCGACTCCAACCCCGGCGCCGCCGCCGGATCGCAGGGCCGCCCCTCGCACCGGCTGACCGTCGACGACACCGGCCCGGTCGTGCTCGCCGCCCAGGTGCACTCCGACGGCTACCGGGCCGCCCTCGTCGGCCTCGGCGGACGGATCGTGGCCACCGCCCCCGGCTGCCAGGACGTCGACGCCGATCCCGCCCAGGTCATCGGCGCGGTCGTCGACGCGGGCGCCCGCCTGCTGGCGGAGTCCGGCCGCCGCTGCGCCGGAGCCGGGCTCGCCGTCCCCTCCGCCGTCGCGGAGCCCGAAGGCACCGCCCTCAACCCCCTCCACCTCGCCTGGCCCCCCGGCGCCCCGGTCCGCGAGATCTTCGCCCAGCACGTCGCCGCCGCCGGGATCGACGGCCCCGCCTTCACCGGCAACGACGTCAACCTGACCGCGCTGGCCGAACACCGGCACGGCGCGGGCCGCGGCGCGCGGCACCTGCTCTGCGTCGCCACCGGACACCGCGGCGTCGGCGGCGCCCTCGTCCTCGACGGCCGCCTGCACAGCGGGAGTTCGGGCCTCGCCCTGGAGGTCGGCCACCTCACCGTCAACCCGGCGGGACGCCCCTGCCACTGCGGTAGCCGGGGCTGCCTCGACGTGGAGACCGACCCGCTCGCCTTCCTCGCGGAGGCCGGCCGCACCCCGGGCCCCGAGGTCTCGCTGCTCCAGCAGTCCCGTGACCTGCTCCGCGAGGAGTACGCGGACAAGGCGGTACGGGCGGCCGCCGAGGCCCTCGTGGACCGGCTCGGCCTCGGTCTCGCCGGGCTCGTCAACATCCTCAACCCGGACCGGATCGTCCTCGGCGGCCTTCACCAGGCCCTGCTGGCCGCCGCCCCCGAGCGGCTGCGCGCCGTCGTCGCCGACCGCAGCCTGTGGGGGCGCAGCGGCGGGGTGCCGATCCTCCCCGGCACCCTCGACCACAACTCCCTGGTCGGAGCGGCGGAGTTGGCCTGGCAGCCGGTGCTGGACGATCCGCTCGCCGCGCTGGCGGCCGGCGCCGGAAAGGGACGGTGACCGCGTTCGGCGGGCTTGGTACGGTCCGCGCATGACCCTCACCCCCGCCGACGCCCCCGGCACCCGGCTCACCCCCGCCGACCTGCGACTGGCCGCCGACCTGGCCGTCGCCGCCCTGCGCCCCGCCCGCGACGCCGACTGGAGCGTCCCGGCCGGGGGGCTGGAGTGGGACTGCTGGGAGACGGCCGAGCACCTGATCGACGACCTGTTCTCGTACGCCGCCAAGCTCGCCGCCGAGCGCACCGGCTCCAACGTGCCCTACCGGCGGACCACCGGAAGCCCGGGCGGCCCCGACAACGCCGTGCACGTCGAGCGCGCCGCGGGCCCCGAGGGAATGCTGGCCGCGTTCGAGGCGGCCGCCGCGATCATGCACGCGGTGGTGTCGGTGAAGCCGCCCGAGGCCAGGGCGTACCACGTCTACGGCGATTCCGACCCCGAGGGCTTCATCGCCATGAGCGTCGTGGAGATCCTCGTGCACACCCACGACCTGACGACCGGTCTCGGCCTCGCCGCCTGGGAACCACCCGCCGACCTGTGCGCCCGCGCCCTGTACCGCCTCTTCCCGCACGTCCCCGGCGGCGCCGACCCCTGGCCCACCCTGCTGTGGGCCACCGGACGCGGAGACCTCGCGGGCCGCGAGCGCCTGGCGGAATGGCGCTGGTACGGCGCCCCGCGCTGAGGGAGGCCCCTCGCGTCGGAGGAAGACGCTGAGGGGCCACCCCTCGCGCTGGAAGGAGACTCCGCGCGCCGGAGAAAGACCCGGCGCGCGGAAAGGATTCCCCCGCGCCGAGGGCAGACCCTTCCTCCGGAGGGGTGCCGCCCCATGCCCGGAGGGGTGCCGCCCCATGCCGAGCGGCCGGCCCGGGACCCGGGCCGGCCGTCGCGGAACACGGTTTTCGGTCAGCCCACCGCCGCGGTCCGGGCCTTCCGGCCGCGTTTGCTGCGCTCGCGCTCCGGGCGCTGCGTCAGCGCCACCACCGTCGCGGGCTCCAGGGCGGTGTCGGCGGCGGGCGGGGGAGCGGAGGCGGGCAGCGCGAACCACACGGTCTTGCCCTTCTCGCCCTCCTGGCGCACGCCCCAGTCGTCGCTGACGGCCGCGATGAGCGCGAGCCCGCGCCCGCCGGTGTCGAGCGGCTCCGCCGCGCACACCGTGGGCGGCCGGGGGTCGTGGTCGTGGACGGACACCGTGAGCCGGTCGAAGAGCAGCTCGATCTCCACGGTGCACGTCTTGTCGGGCTGTGCGTGCTGATGGACGTTGGTCAGCAGCTCGGTCACGCCGAGTGCCGCCGGGCCGATCAACGGGTCCAGTTGCCAATAGCGCAATTGTGCGGAAACGATCCTGCGGACTTGGCCGATCCGCGCCGGTGCAGCTTGGAGCTTCACCGTGCAGTGCCTGCTGGGATGGTTGATCACTGCTGCGACTCCCCGGGGTGAGGTCCGGAAGGCGGTCGAAGAGCTTCGGTGTGAGGGGTGCGGTTCGAGCTGAGCGGCGGGCTGCTTCGCAGCGTCACCGCGGAAGCACCCGGAGTGAGATACCGCCAGAGTGGACCCATGGACGGCACCACGCAACTCGCGTTCCTCCGGTCCGCGGCGGCGGCTCCGTCCGGCGCGCCCCCTCAGCCACGTGCCGTACCGCCCCGCGCGCCGCCCGGCATCCCCACCGACCGGAGCGCGTTCAGCAGGCGTCCGCCCACCTCGGCGGAGGTGAGCCGGTAGCGGATGCCGTTGAGGCGGGCCACCGTGCGGTCGCCGCCGGCGAACCACGGTTTGCCCGCGGTCACCGTGCCCAGCGGCGCGCTGTCGATCAACTGGCCGTCGCTTCGCAGCAACGCCAGTACGCCGTCCCGTACGACGACCTGTCCTGCCCTGGTGAGTGAGCGGGGCCACCGCTCGATCCTCACTCCCCGCACGCTGAAGTCGGGTTCCGCCATGGGCTGTTCGTCTCCTTTCCGTGCTGCTGTGCCGGTGCGGACGTCGTGGTTCGCCCCCGTTCGTACCCCCGCTGTCTCTGGGCAGTCTGCACGGCGGGGGGCGTGCACACCAGGGGGGCAGGCGCACTGAAGGGGGCATTCCACCTCTGCGCCCCCAGTGCGCCCCGAGCCGTGACACAAGGGAGTGCTATGGCTGCCCAAAGTGAACGTTTGTGCAGGTGGGCGGCTTACAGTGGCAAGTGGGAGATCGCTGTGCCGGGCGCGCATGCCGCAGGCACAGCAGTCTCCGGACCGCGCCCCACAGGACCCCGTCGGGTCCCGCGGAGGCCGTACGACACCGCACGGGACAGCACAGAGCAGCACGAGGAGTGGCGCGGATGAGCAGCAGCGAACCGGCACGACGCGGCCCCGCCGCGGGGGCCGACGCACCCCCGGCCGGCCCCCCGGCGGGCAGCACCGCGGTGCCGACGGTCGACGTCGACCGGAGCGACCCCGCCTACCGCGCCTGGCTGAAGGAGGCGGTGCGCAAGGTGCAGGCGGACGCCAACCGGTCGGCCGACACCCATCTGCTGCGCTTCCCGCTGCCGGAGCAGTGGGGCATCGACCTCTACCTCAAGGACGAGTCGACGCATCCCACCGGCAGCCTCAAGCACCGCCTGGCCCGCTCGCTGTTCCTGTACGGGCTGTGCAACGGCTGGATCCGGCCGGACCGCCCCGTCATCGAGGCCTCCAGCGGGTCCACCGCCGTCTCCGAGGCGTACTTCGCGAAGCTCATCGGGGTGCCCTTCATCGCGGTGATGCCGCGCACCACGAGCGCCGAGAAGTGCCGCCTGATCGAGTTCCACGGCGGCCAGTGCCACTTCGTGGACGACTCCCGCAAGATGTACGAGGAGTCCGCCCGCCTCGCGGCCGAGACCGGCGGACATTACATGGACCAGTTCACCTACGCCGAGCGGGCCACCGACTGGCGCGGCAACAACAACATCGCCGAGTCGATCTACCAGCAGCTGCGTCTTGAGCGCTACCCCGAGCCGAGCTGGATCGTCGCCACCGCCGGCACGGGCGGCACCTCCGCCACCATCGCCCGCTACGTGCACTACATGCAGTACGACACCTTCATCTGCGTGCCCGACCCGGAGAACTCCTGCTTCTTCGACGGCTGGAACGACCACGACCCGCTCGCCACCAGCGACTGCGGCTCCCGCATCGAGGGCATCGGCCGCCCCCGGATGGAGCCCTCGTTCGTCACCGGAGCCGTCGACCGCATGATGAAGGTCCCCGACGCGGCGAGCGTGGCGGCCGTACGCGCCCTGGAGGCGGCCCTGGGCCGCAAGGCGGGCGGCTCGACCGGCACCGGCCTGTGGAGCGCGCTGAAGATCGTCGGGGAGATGGTGGAACAGGGCCGCAGGGGCAGTGTGGTGACGCTGATCTGCGACCCCGGCGACCGCTACCTCGACAAGTACTACTCCGACGCGTGGCTGGCCGAGCAGGGGCTGGACATCGAGCCGTACGCGACGGCCATGGCGGAGTTCCTCCGTACGGGGGTCTGGCCCTAGCCCCTGTCGCGGGCCGCCAGCCGGCGGTCCAGCGCGCGGACCGCGGCCCGGAAGGAGCGCCCCACCCCGGGGCGCGCCGCCCGCAGCACCAGCCGCAGCGGGGCCGGGCCGTCGGCGGCCATGGTCCACTGCACCCGGGTGGCCGCCCCGGTGGGCCACATGCGCCACTCCTCCAGCATCGCGGTGACGCCCGGGGCGTTGGTGACGTCGATCCGGTACGCGTACCGCAGGCCCGGCTCGGCCGCCACGACGGTCTCCAGGAACCTGGTGCCGCCCCTGAGGTGCACCTCGCGGCCCCCGTCCGTCGGCCGGGCGAAGGTCACGGCGGTGAACCAGCGCGGCCACGCCTGCGTCTCCTCGGCCAGCGCCCGGTACACGTCATCGGGCCCGGCCGCGACCTCGGCGGCGAAGACCAGGCGTACGGGCGCGGACTCGGCGAAGTCGAGCCCGACACCCCGCAGTCGGCGGACCATGCGGTGCGCACCTCCGGGGATCGGCGGAAGACGATTGCGCGCCAGGGTAGTTGACGTACCGTCAGAAGTCTTCGGAGCCGTCGGGATCGTCGGGGCTCTCGCCCGCCACCACCAGCCCCGGCAGATGCTCCGCCAGCTCCTCGCGCGCCGCGGCCGACAGGCCCCGGTCCGTCACGAACGCGTCCACCTGGTCCAGCGCGGCGAACGAACTCAGGCCCACCGTCCCCCACTTGGTGTGGTCCGCGACCACCACCACCCGGCGCGCCGAGCCCACCAGCCGGCGGTTGGTCTCCGCCTCCGCGATGTTCGGCGTGGACAGGCCCGCCTCGGCAGATATCCCGTGCACCCCCAGGAAGAGCACGTCGAAGTGGAGCGAGGCGATCGCCCGGTCGGCGACCGGACCCACCAGCGCGTCCGACGGCGTGCGCACCCCGCCGGTCAGCACCACCGTTGCCGCACCGCCGGTGTCCCCGCCCGCCTGGCGCGCGGTGTGGAACACGTCCGCCACCCGCACCGAGTTGGTCACCACCGTCAGGTCCGGCACGTCCAGCAGGTGCCTGGCCAGCGCGTACGTCGTCGTGCCCCCCGACAGCGCCACCGCGCTGCCCGGCACCGCCATCGCGGCCGCCGCCCGCGCGATGTCCTCCTTCGCGGAGAGCTCCAGCGCCGACTTGGCCTCGAAACCGGGCTCGTGCGTGCTCGCCTCCGCCACCGGGACCGCGCCGCCGTGCACCTTCTCGACGACCCCCTGGCGGGCCAGCGCGTCGAGGTCGCGGCGGACCGTCATGTCCGACACGTTCAGCCGCCGGGTCAGCTCGTTGACCCGCACCCCGCCGCGCCGGCGCACCTCGTCGAGGATGAGGGCACGGCGCTGTTCGGCGAGCAGGTTCTGATTCTCGGTCACTGCGGGCCCGGGTCCTTTCCACGACGCTGTCAGGAGCTGTTCATCCTCGCACGGGGCGCCAACACGCCTCCACGACCGGTGTGAAGGGCGCCCGGGCGTGCGACGGCGGGGGCGACGCGCGAAGAAACCGTGGTGGGGCGGGCGGCGGGAGACGCGTCCGGGATGCTGAAAACCCCTGGTGCGACCGGGAGTGGCCGGGTACGGCGGACGGGTACAACAGGGGTACGGCGACCCGCCGGCCCACGGCCCCGTGTGCCGCACCCGCCTCCCCTCCACCCGCGCCTCCCATACCCGCACCCGCACGAGAGCCCCCTCGCACACGCACGAGAGCGAGTCCCGCAGTGCCCGCTGCCCCCGCCGCCCCGGACGGCCCCCCTCCGCAGACCCGCCGCGCCCCCGCCCACACCCCCGGACCCCGTGTCCCCGAAGCCCCCGATCCCGACACCAACCCCGACGCCCCCGCCCTGGAACTCCTGGTGCACGGCGTCGGCGGAGCCACCCCCGAGGAGATGCTCGGCGACCCGCGCACCACCCGCGTCACCGGCGACGCCACCGCCGCCGTGTTCCGCCGCACCGAGGACGTCGACGCCGAGGACCGCCCCGGGGACCACCGGAACAAGCCGATCCCCGAGGCGTACGTCTGGTCCAACCTCACCTCGGGCAACGGCATCCGGGCGCTGTGGCTCCTCCTGCTGCCCTTCATGGTCGTCAACCTCGCGCACTGGATGCGCCCCACCGCCGGGGGGAGCGCCCGCACCGTCCGCTTCTACGGCGTCCTGGTGCGCCTCGTCGCCCTCACCCTCACCCTCCTGCTCGTCGCCGCGGCCTGCGAGGTGGCCCTCGACCTCACCGCCTGGCAGTGCGCGGGCTCCGCGTCCTGCTCCGGCGAGAAGTCCTGGCTGGGCTTCCTGTCCACCGCGCACGGCGGCTGGTGGAGCCAGCCGGGCCGCCGGATCGCGCTGGCGGCGCTCGTCCCCGCCGCCCTCACCGGGCTGCTCTGGTACCTCTCGCACCGCACCTGGAGCGCCTACGAGTCCCAGCAGCCGCTGCCGGGCGCCGAGGAGGACGCGGCCGGGCCCGCACTCGGCCGCCCCGGCTTCTGGTACGGGCGCCGCCTCGTCGCCCGGCTGCGCGCCGCGCACACCGCCGCCGGATTCCTCGTCGTGGCCGCGGCCCTCACCGCCGCCACCGCCCGCCACGACCGCGCGGCGGACAGCACCGTCCTGGACGTGTGCGGCTGGGCCCTCCAAGGAGCACTCCTGGCCGGTGCGGCCGTCGTGGTCTGGGTGGTGTGCCGGCGCGGCCGCACCGAGTCCCGCTTCGACACCGCCCTGGACCGCGCCCTGGTCGGCCTGCTCCCGGCCGGCGCGCTCGTCGGGCTGGTCCTCGCCGTCCTGTACGCGGGCTGGTCCCGGCCGGCGTGGAGTTCGGTGGGCCGGCTCGACGGCGGGGCCCGGTCGTTCGGCCTGCTCACCCTCGCCCAACTGCTGCTGGTCCTCGCGCTGGCCGTGACCGCCGTGCTCCTCGACCGCCGCGCGCCCGTCGCCCGCACCGCCATGCGCGGACTCGGCGGACCCGCCGTCGCCATGCTGGCCTGCGCGCTCGGCGGCGTCATGACCGGCGGTGTCGCCCAGCGCGTCGCCGACTGGCTCGACGGTTCCGGCACCCCCGGCATGGCCACCGGACCCGACGCACCCCTCGCCGGTCCGCCGGTCCTGCTGACCTGGCAGGCCTCCGTCATCCCGCCGCTGCTGCTGGTCCTGCTCGCGCTCGCCCTGTACTACGGGGTGCGCACCTGGCGGCTGCGCGCCGCGCTGCGCCCCGTCGTCGAGGCCGGACACCCCACCGAGCGGCCCGACCCCGTGCGCACCGGCCGCATCGCCCTCGCCCGCGCCGCCGCCGAGCTCACCGACCACGCCCCCCGCATGCTCGCCGCACTGTCCGGAGCCACCCTCGTCCTCGGCGGCATCGCCCTGACCGGGGCCGTCCTGTACGACGAGGTGCCCGGCCGCGCCGCCGAGGGCACCCCGTCACCGGTGGAGGCCGTCGCGCACACCGCGCAGTCGCTCGGCTCCTGGCTGATCGGCTTCGGCTTCCTGCTCCTGGTCACCTGGGGGCGGCGCGCCTACCGCGACCCCAAGGCGCGCCGCACCATAGGCATCCTGTGGGACGTCGGCACGTTCTGGCCGCGCGCCGCCCACCCCTTCGCCCCGCCCTGCTACGCGGAACGCGCGGTGCCCGACCTCACCTGGCGGATGGCCACCTGGACCGAACGCACCCGGGGCCGCCTGGTCATCTCCGGCCACTCCCAGGGCAGCGTGCTGGCCGCGGCCGCCGTGTGGCAGCTCCCGCGGCGCACCCGCCGCCGGGTGGCCCTGCTGACGTACGGCGCTCCGCTGGAGCGGCTGTACGGACGCTGGTTCCCGGCCTACTTCGGCCCGGCCTGCCTGCGCCACCTGCACGACGAGGTCGACTGCTGGCGCAACCTCTGGCGGCACACCGACCCGATAGGAGGCCCGGTCCGCGTCGTCCCCGACGAGGGCCGCCACCCCGTGGACCACGACGCGCTCCTCGACCCCCTCGCCTACGGGCGCACCCGTACGCACCCCCTGCCCGCACCGATCCTCGGCCACTCCGACTACCAGGCCGACCCCGTCTTCGCCGCCGAGCGCGACGCACTCCTCGACCGGCTGCCGGAGACGAACCTGCCCCGGCAGAACACCCCGCACGGCTAAGGGAGTTCGGGCAGGTCGTCCGGGTAGAGCAGGGTCAGGTCGTCCGTGGACACCTCGGTGAACTGGGCGACCCGGCCCGCGTGCCGCTCCACCATCGACTCGAACGTCTGCCGGGCGGTACGGCCGTTGCCGAACGCGGGGCCCTTGGGCAGCGCCGTGAAGTACTTCAGCAGTGCCTCCGGCGTGCCCGTCCCGAGCCGGTACTCGTGGTCGTCGGCCTGCTGCCGGACGATCCTGAGCAGCTCGTCCGGCTCGTAGTCGGAGAAGGTGATGGTCCGTGAGAAACGGGACGCCACACCGGGGTTGACGGTCAGGAAGCGCTCCATCTCGTCCGTGTAGCCCGCGACGATCACCACCACCGCCTCCCGGTGGTCCTCCATCAGCTTCACCAGGGTGTCGATGGCCTCCTTGCCGAAATCCCGGCCGGAGTCCTCGGGCGAGAGCGCGTACGCCTCGTCGATGAACAGCACCCCGCCGCGCGCCTTGTCGAAGGCCTCCTGGGTGCGGATCGCGGTGGACCCGATGTGCTCGCCGACCAGGTCCACCCGGGACACCTCCACGAGGTGCCCGCGCTCCAGCACCCCGAGGGAGGCCAGGATCTCTCCGTACAGCCGGGCCACGGTCGTCTTGCCGGTGCCGGGGGAGCCGGTGAAGACCAGGTGGCGGCGGACGGACGCGGCCTTCAGGCCCGCCTCCTGGCGGCGCCGGCCGATCTCGATCATGTCGGTGAGCGCCCGCACCTCGCGCTTCACGCTCTCCAGGCCGACCAGCGCGTCGAGCTCCCCGAGCACGTCCTGCGAGGAACGGGCGTCCTGAGGGTCGACCGGTGCGGCAGGGACGGCCGTCACGGGCCGCGCCACCGGGACGGTGGAGAGCAGCCCGGGGATCTGGACGGCCGTGCGGACGGCGGGCGGCGGTTCGACCGCCGCCGCCCTGACGGCGCTCTCGTCGCTGGTGCAGTCCTCGACCAGGGGGCCGTCCTCGGCGAACTCGTAACCGCCGCGCACGCACCGCTCGGTGCGGCAGCGCGTCAGCGTCGTACGGCAGCCGTCCATGACGTGGAAGCCGTAGCCGCTGCTGCCCGCGACCCGGCAGGCGTGGAAGGTGCCGCGGCCCTCCGCGGAGACGTAGAAACCGGATTCGGCGGGGGAGTTGACCGTGGTGCGCTCTATCCGGGGGTCGGCGCCCTTGGTGACGATGACGCCGGTCTGCACGGCGTCGATGGTGCAGCCCGCGAGGGTGCCGCCGCTGCCGTGGTCGCGGAACCAGGCGCCCGTGGACGCCTCCTTGATCCGGCAGTCGTCGAGCTGCGCGGTCGCCCCGTCGCTCACCGACACGGCGGTGTTGCGCACCTGGAAGAGGTCGCTGTCGACGATGTCCGCGCGCGAACCCCGGTCCAGGACGAAGACCGCGTCGGGCACGTCGTGCACCCGGCAGGAGTCCAGCACGACGGTCGCGCCGTCGCTGACCCACACCGCCGGGTAATCGCCCGTGCTGTCGTGGATCTCGCACCCGTTGGCGTCGACCCGGGTGCCGGGGTCCCACACGGACAGCCCGTTGCGGCCGAAGCGGCGCACCGTCGTGCGCGACAGCGTCAGGACCGCGCGGCCGCGCAGGTCGATCGCGTTCTCCGGGATGTCGTGGATGTCGCAGTCGGAGAGCGTGAGCACCGCGTCCGAGTCGAGCGTGAGGCCGTCCGCCGAGGTCCGGTGCACCGAGCACTCCGTCAGGTGGCCCGCGCCGCGCGAGGAGACCTGCACGCCGGTGCCCTTGACCTCGTAGATCTCGCAGCCGATCGCCTCCACCCCGGAGCCGTCGCCGGTCACCGCGAGCCCCGAGCCCGACGTGTGATGGATCGAGCACCGCTCCAGCCGGGGATGCGCCCCGCCGCTGACCGACACCCCCGCCTGTCCGGCCGCGACGACCTCGCACTCCTCGAACAGGCCGCCCGCGCCGTCCAGTACGCCGATGCCGACGCCGCCCGGATTGTCCACCGTGCACCGGCGCACCGTCGGCCGGGCCGCCCCGCGCACCTCGATGCCGACGGCCGAGCGCGTCACGATCCGCAGCCCCTCGAACTCCGGGGTGCCGTCCTCCACCGACAGGGCGGGCGCCGCCGAGTCCTGGCCCTCCAGACTCAGGTCCTGCACCACCGCGGAGGCGCGCACCGTCAGCGCCACACCGTCCGTCGGAGCGATCCGCACCGACCCGGCCGCACCCTCCACACCGCGCAGCGTCACCGCGCGCCGCACCACGAGGTTCTCCCGGTACGTTCCCGGAGCGATGGTGAGGACGTCGCCGTCCCCCGCGGCCTCCAGGGCGGCGGCGAGGGAGTCGTACTCACCCGTGCGGCGCCGCCACCTGGAAGTGCCGGAGTGCGTCACCTGGACCGTGCCCTGTGCCATGGCGTGTGCGTGCCCCCACCTCGTGCGTCCCGCTGCTCGCGCTGATCTCGCTGCACCACCGTAGCGCGCGGGGGAGGCGCGGTTGACCGGGTCGCCGCGGCGTCAGCCGCCCGTGCCCGCCCTGCCCCACTCGGGGCCGACCTTCGCCCACGCCCGGTCGAGCCGCTCGTACCGCCGACGCATGAGCCGTCGTACGACCAGCAGCCGTACGCAGTGGGCGAGTCCGGCCGACACGGCGCCCGCCCCGAAGCCCGTCAGGGCCGCCTGCTCGGTGGCCGTCGAGGCGGTCACGGGACGGTTCACGAGCCGGCCCCGGTCGTCCGTCCACAGCGGGAAGGTGTCGCCCGGCTCGGCGCTGCCGCGGACCGTGGCGACCCGCCCGGTGCGTGCGCTGCCGTCGGGCGCCGTCCAGCTCGCCGGCACGGTGACCGGCCCGGCGTACCCGGCGCCCGCCTGCGCGCCGCCGGGGCGGCTTCCCTCGCGCGCCGGCCGCAGCACGGTGCCCGTCGTCGCGTGCCGCTCCCGGTGCTGTTCGACCACCTCCCGCTGGAGCGAGGCGTTCGCCCGCAGGCCCGTCACCAGTCCGACGGCGGGGGCGGCGACGCCGATCAGCACCAGGGCGACCAGCGCCACCCAGGCCTCGGCCCGGTCGGTGGGGCGGCACAGCGGACTGTGCCGCCAGCGCCACACGCCCGAAGCCGTCCGGCGGGCGCGGGCCGGCGGGACCCGCCGCGCTTCCGTCGCGGGCCCTCGCGGCCCGTCCGCTGCTCGCACCGTCCCGATCCCCTTCCGCGCCGGCTCAACGCGCCTGCCGCATCGGCGAGTTCCCGGCGAGGGGCCCGCTCATTCGGCCGAATCGGGACAGAACTCTATGGCGCCTCGGCCACCACCGGGTCCCCGATCCGCAGCACACCGGCCGTCTCGGGGATCAGGTTCTGGCCGAACACCAGGCTCTTGCCGAACTTGCGGTGCCGGGCCAGCGAGCGCAGCGGTTCCTTGCCGCGCTCGGCGGTGGCCTGGTCGGTGGTGGTGACGACGCAGCGCCCGCACGGCTTCGCCACCCGGAAGGCGAGACCGCCGATCGTGATCCGCCGCCACTGGTCCTCGGCCCACGGGGCGGCTCCCGCGAGCACCACGTTCGGCCGGAACCGGTTCATCGGAAGGGGGCCCTCGTCGGGCAGATCGCCCTGCGCGATCAGGGAGTTGAGGGCGTCCAGCGAGGCCAGCGTGGTGACCAGGAGCGGGAAGCCGTCGGCGAAGCTCACCGTCTCGCCCGGCTCGGCGAAGGCCGGGTCGACCGGGCGGCGGACGGCCGGATCGTCCAGGTGCACCAGGCGGGCCTCGACGCCCAGGTACGCGCTCCACCACGCGTCGGCCGCGGAACCGGCGGGCACCGCCTCGTACGTCTCGCCGAAGAGGACCACCGGCACCGTGCGCACGGGCTGCGGCACGGGAACGTCGAGGGGTTCGCGGCCGGGGGCGGACACCCGGACCGCACCGCCCGGCAGCGGCTCCGAGGAGGCGAGCGCCATCCGCGCGTACTCGCGCTGGGTGACGGCCCTGCCCGACGCGTCGGTCACCAGCCAGCGGCGGTCTCCCGCCGGCCCCCACGGCTCGATCGCCATCTCGCGGGGAGCGCAGCCCCGCGTCGCCTTCACCGGATAGAAGTGCAGCGCGTGCACCGACACGTCGTTGGTCATGGGCCCATCCTGCCAGCAGGCTCGGACATCTGTCCGAGCCTGCTGCGAGCCTCCGGTGCGCCGCTGCCGACAGGGGCTAGTAGCCCCGACCGCCCTGCTGGTACTGGCGGTTGTACGGGTCCTCGTACGGCGCCGCGGCCGGTGCGGGGCGCGGGGCCACCGGGCGCATCGCCTCGTACCCGGAGGGCGCGACCGGGCGCTGCGGCTGCTGCTGGGGCTGCTGCATCTGCGTCTGCATCTGCTGCATCTGCGGCGCGACCGGTCGCTGCGGCTGCGGGCGCTGCATCTGCGGGGGCTGCTGTGCGCCCTGGTAGCCGCGCGGCGGGGCCGCCTGCTGCGGGATGTACGGGGCGGGCGCGTTCTGCAGCTGCGGCGCCGGGGCCTGCTGGAGGTGCGGCGCCTGCTGGTAAGCGGCCGGGGGCTGCGCCTGTGCGGGCTGGGGATAGCCGTACCCGGGCTGCGGGTGGGAGGGTGCGGCCGGCAGTGCGGGAAGGCCCGACGACAGAGCCGGCAGGGCCGGCAGATGGCTGTTGCCGGTGTCGTACATGGCGGGCACCCGGATCGGGGCGATCTGGGGCGTACCGCGCTCCGCGACGAGAGAGTCGTAGATCGGGGTGTCCGGGAAGGACGGGGCGGAATAGTAACCGCCGCCATAGGTGGAGCGGGGGGAGGTCATGGCACATAAGTTAAGCCCAAGATGTTCTGTAAGGGGAGTCCGGTAAGAGTGTTGTTTCGCGCGTTCTGGGTAGCCCTGGGTCACTAATCAGAGCGAACTTGGGAAAATCGGTCGTCTTGTGGCGTCAGGATCGGGTAAGGAACGGTTCATTTCGACTCGCGTTGGGGGCGAGCATGTCCATGCTTAAGGGAACCAATGTGCCGGTGCCGGCACAGTCCGTGCGCATCGAAGTGGGCCGCGGGTCCGGGCCGGGGGTGCCGGACGTCGACGCGTCGGCGCTGCTGCTCACCGGCGGGCGGGTGCGCTCCGACGCCGACTTCGTCTTCTACAACCAGCCCGTCCACGCCTCGGGCGCGGTCCGGCACGACGGCAAGCGGCCCGGCGCGGGCGGCATCGTCACGGACACCGTGTGGGTCGACCTGGCGCGCGTGGAGAGCGCCGTGGAGACCGTGGTGCTCGCCGCCTCCGCCGACGGCGGCAGCTTCGGGCAGGTGCCCGGGCTCCACATCCGCGTCCTCGACGCGGCGAACGGCGCGGAGCTCGCCCGCTTCGACAGCCGGGACGCCACCGTGGAGACGGCGTTCGTCCTCGGCGAGCTCTACCGCCGGCAGGGCGCCTGGAAGTTCCGCGCCGTCGGCCAGGGGTACAGCAGCGGTCTGGAGGGGCTCGCGACGGACTACGGCATCACGGTCGACGAACCGCAGCAGCCGGCTCCGGCGCCCGCCCCGGTGACCCCGGCCCCCACGATCCCCACCGCCCCGTCCTGGCCCACGCCCGCCACCGCCTCCGCCACCCCCCAGGCCCCGGTGTGGCCGACGGCGCCCGGCTCCACCCCGCCGCCCGCGCCGGTGCCCACGGCTCCGACCATGCCCGCGGCCCCCACCGTGCCGTCCGCCCCGGTGCCCTCGCACGCGACGCCGCCGCCCGCCGCCGCGGCCCCCTCCCCGGTGCGGCTGACCAAGGTCACGCTCACCAAGTCCTCGCCGACCGTCTCGCTGGCCAAGCAGGGCGGCACCGGCGGCGCCATGCGCGTCAACCTCAACTGGGAGTCCCGCAAGCAGTTCAAGGGCTGGGGCAGCAAGCTCGGCCGCGCCATGGCCCAGCACGCCGACCTCGACCTCGACCTGTGCGCCCTCTACGAACTCACCGACGGCCGCAAGGGCGTCGTGCAGGCGCTGGGCAACGCCTTCGGCGCGCTGAACCAGCCGCCGTACATCCACCTCGACGGCGACGACCGCACCGGAGCGGTCTCCTCCGGCGAGAACCTCACCATCAACCTCGACCACAAGGACCGGCTGCGCCGCGTCCTGATCTTCGTCACCATCTACGAGGGCGCGCGCTCCTTCGCCGACCTGCACGCCACCGTCACGCTCACCCCGCAGAACGGCGCGCCCATCGACTTCTCCCTCGACGAGTGCACGGTGCCCTCCACCGTCGCCGCGCTCGCCCTGATCAGTTACGAGAACGGCGACCTGACGGTCCGTCGTGAGGCCCAGTACCTGGTGCCGCAGCGCGGGGTCAGCCCGCAGCGCACCGTCGACCAGGCCTACGGCTGGGGCATGAACTGGACCCCGGGCCGCAAGTAGCCCCCGCTTCCCACCCGTCGCGGGATCAGCGGTCGGGCGCGGTCCCGGGACGGGCGTACGTCCGCCCCTTCCAGGCCGCGCCCCGGCCCCGGTGGTGCCGCACGGCCGAGTCCACCGTCATCAGCGCGTAGAGCAGCGCCGTGACCGGCAGCAGCGGGGCCAGGGCCAGGTTCTGGCGGTAGTAGCGCAGCATCGGCAGGTACGTCGCCGCCATCACCGCCCAGGCCCCGAGCCCCGCCCACCCGGCCGCCGTGTCGCCGGTCAGCAGCCCGGTGGCCAGGGCGTACGGGGGCGCGAGGTACACCAGGGCCAGGCCGAGGACCGTACCGAGCAACAGGACGGGGTTGTGCCGCAGTTGGGCGTACGCGCTGCGGGCGACCATCCGCCACAGGTCGCCGAGGCCCGGGTACGGGCGCACGCTGTCCACCCGCTCGGCCAGCCCCAGCCAGATCCGCCCGCCGCACCGGCGCACCGCACGGGCCAGCGACACGTCGTCGATGACCGTTCCCCGAATGGACTCGGGCACCTGTGCGCGCACGGCCGTCTCGGTGCGCAGCAGCACGCAGCCGCCCGCGGCGGCCGCCGTGCGCCCCGTGCCCCGGTTGACCCACCGGAAGGGATACAACTGCGCGAAGAAATACACGAAGGCCGGGACGATCAGCCGCTCCCAGGGGGTCCTCACCCGCAGCCGCGCCATCTGGGAGACCATGTCGAAGCCGTCGCGCCCCTGGGCGTCCGGCAGCGCCGCGGCCACCAGCTCCCGCAGACTGTCCGGCTCGTGGGCGATGTCGGCGTCCGTGAGCAGCAGGTACGCGGGGCTGCTCTCCCGGGCGGCCGCCATCCCGTGGCGCACCGCCCACAGCTTGCCCGTCCACCCCGGCTCCGGCTCGCCCGGGGCGACCACGGTCAGCGGCAGTCCGCCGTGGCGCCCCGCCAGCGCGCGGGCCAGCTTGCCGGTGCCGTCGCTGCTGCCGTCGTCCACCAGGATCACCTCGGCGCCGCCCGGATAGTCCTGGGCCAGCAGCGAGGGCAGGCTGTCGGGGAGCACCTCGGCCTCGTCGCGCGCGGGCACCACCACGGCCACGTACGGCCACTGCCCCTCGGCGGGGCGGGCGCGCGGCGGCAGGCGCTGGTCGGTGCGCCAGAAGAAGCCCCGGCACAGCAGCAGCCACAGCCAGACGGTCAGTGATCCCACGGCGATCCACGCGACGACGCTCACCCGTCGCAGTCTGCCGCAGGAGCGACGGCTTCCGGGGGCGCGCGCAGGGCTCACGGGGGAGTTTCGGGCCGGTCGTCTAAGGTGACTGGGTGAAGATCGCGCTCATGGACTCCGGGATCGGCCTGCTCGCGGCGGCCGCGGCGGTGCACCGCATGCGCCCGGACGCCGACCTCGTCGTCGCCTCCGATCCCGACGGAATGCCCTGGGGGCCGCGTACCCCCGACGACATCCGGGCGCACGCGCTGGCCGTCGCCCGCGCGGCGGCGGCCGAGGGGCCCGACGCGCTGATCATCGGCTGCAACACCGCGACCGTGCACGCCCTGCCCGCGATCCGGGCCGAACTGGAGCCGGGGATTCCGGTGATTGGGACGGTTCCCGCGATCAAGCCCGCCGCGGCTTCGGGCGGCCCCTTCGCGATCTGGGCGACCCCGGCCACCACCGGAAGCCCGTACCAGCGCGGGCTGATCCGCGACTTCGCGCAGGGCGTGGAGGTCACCGAGGTGCCCTGCCCCGGACTCGCCGACGCCCTGGAGACCGCCGACGAGGAGGCGATCGACCGCGCGGTGGCGGCCGCGGCCGCGCTGACCCCGCCGCAGGTGAGGACCGTCGTCCTGGGATGCACCCATTACGAACTGGTCGCCGACCGCATCCGGGCGGCGCTGCGGCGGCCCGGCTCCCCGGCCCCGCTCACGCTCATGGGGTCGGCGGAAGCGGTGGCCGCGCAGGCTCTGCGCAGGGCCGGTCTGGAGCCCGCGCCGGCCGCCGATCCGGCGTCCCGCCTGACGGTTCTGCTGAGCGGACGGCGTTCCGCGGGCCTCACCGCCCCGGCCCTCGCGTACACCGAGGGCCGTCTGCTCGCTGCCATGACCGCGGAACGTGAGTACGCTGCTACGCATGAGGGACTTCCCCCGCGCTGACGACGCCGACGGTCTCCCGAGCGAGTCCGCCCCCACCGGCACCGCCGTCTGGCAGGGCCGTGCCACCAATCGCGCCCAGTGGCTGCTCGCGGCCGCCGGCGCGGCGTTCCTGGCCCTCGGCATCGAACTGGCCGTCGACTCGTCCGGGACGCACGGCGCCGTGCCGCTGGTCATGTCCGTGGTGGGGTGCATCGCGGTCGGGCTGCTGGTCATCTTCGGGACGCTCGCCTTCGTGCACGTCGCGGTCAGGGTCGACGACCAGGCCCTGGAGGTGCGCTGCGGCCACATCGGGCTGCCACGGCGGCGGATTCCGCTGTCGCACGTGGTGGGGGCCGAACTGGACCCCCGGGTCACGCCCCGCCAGTGGGGCGGCTGGGGTTACCGGTGGCGGCCCGAGCAGGGGATGGCGGTGGTCGTCCGGCGGGGCGAGGCGGTGGTGCTCAGACTCGGCGACGGGCGGACCTTCACCGTGACGGTGGACGGCGCGGCGGAGGCGGTACGGGTGATCCGGAGCCGGTGCGGGCTGGGCCCGGCGGACCGCTGAGGCACGGGGCGGGCGGGGCCGTCGTCGCCGGGCCGCCGCCCCGGCCGCCCGCCCCTGGACCGGCGGGGCCGGAACGGACCGGCGGGGCCGGGGACGGATGCGTCGTGGCTGGTCGCGCCCCTGGAGGTCCGCCCGCGGAGCGCAGCGGTCGCGCCCATGCTGCGAGCCGCGGGGCGGAGCGGCCCCGGGCCCCGGGCGGACGCAGCGCGCAGGACACCGCAGGAACGATGCTTCCCGGTCGGCCCACGGGCGGGACCGCCCTGCTCACGCGGGCTGCGGCCACCGTAGACTCCGCCGGGTGAGCGCGACCATCACCCCCGTAGCAGCCCCGCCGGAACCTGCCCCGGCCGCACCCCGCCGAGGAATGTGGCTGGTGCGCACCCTCGCGGCCGCCGTGTCAGGGCTGCTGCTGTACGCGAGCTTCCCGCCCCGCCCCCTGTGGTGGCTGGCCCTGCCCGGCTTCGCCCTGCTCGGCTGGGCCCTGCACGGGCGCAGGCCGCGGGCCGGGTTCGGGCTCGGGCTGGTGGCCGGGCTCGGCTTCCTGCTGCCGCTGCTGTCCTGGACCGGCGAGGAGGTGGGGCCGGTTCCGTGGATCGCGCTGACCATCGCCGAAGCGGTCTTCGTGGGCTTCGTCGGCATGGGCGTCGCGGGCACCTCCAAGCTGCCCGCCTGGCCCGTGTGGGCGGCCGGGCTGTGGATCGTGGGGGAGGGCGCGCGGGCCCGCTTCCCCTTCGAGGGCTTCTCCTGGGGCAAGATCGCCTTCGGGCAGGCGGACGGCGTGTTCCTGTCGCTGGCCGCGCTCGGCGGCACCCCGCTGGTGGGCTTCGCGGTCGCACTGTGCGGCTTCGGCCTCTACGAGGCGGTCAGGCAGGCCCTGGCGTACCGGCGTACGAAGCGGCTCCCGCGCGCCGGGGCGGTGGCGGCGGCACTGGCCGTCGTCGTTCCGCTGATCGCCTCGCTGGCCACGCGTCCGCTGCTGGACGACTCCGCCGAGGACGGCACCGCGACCGCCGCCCTCATCCAGGGCAACGTGCCCCGCCTGGGCCTGGACTTCAACGACCAACGGCGTGCGGTGCTCGACAACCACGCCCGGCGTACGGAGCAGCTCGCCGACGAAGTCGCGGCCGGTACGAAGCCCGGGCCCGACTTCGTGGTCTGGCCGGAGAACTCCTCCGACCTCGACCCGTACCGCAACGCCGACGCACGCGCCGTCATCGACCGGGCCGTCCGCAAGATCGGCGTCCCGGTCGCGATCGGCGCGGTGCTCACGCCGGAGAAGGGCCCGCTGCGCAACACCCTCATCCAGTGGGACCCGCGACGCGGCCCCGTCGACACGTACGACAAGCGGCACATCCAGCCATTCGGCGAGTACATGCCGATGCGGGAGGTCGCCCGCGTCTTCAGCAAGGACGTCGACCGGGTGCGCCGCGACTTCGGCCCCGGCGAGAAGGTCGGCGTCTTCGACATGGCGGGCACCCGGGTCGGCCTGGTGACGTGTTACGAGGCGGCTTTCGACGACGCCGTGCGCGACACCGTGCTGCACGGGGGCCAGGTCATCGCCGTGCCCAGCAACAACGCCACCTTCGGACGCAGCGAGATGACCTACCAGCAGCTCGCGATGAGCCGGGTGCGGGCCGCCGAGCACGGGCGGGCGGTCCTGGTGCCGGTGACCAGCGGCGTCAGCGCGGTCATCCGGCCGGACGGCACGGTCGTCCAGCAGACCGGCATGTTCGTGCCGGACGCGCTGGTCGCGAAGGTGCCGCTGCGGTCGTCCCTGACCCCGGCGACCCGGCTGGGCATCGGGCCCGAGGTCTTCCTCGGGCTGCTCGGGGCGGCGGGCGTGGTGGGGGCGGTGGTCCGGCGGGTGCGGGTGCGCCGGGGCGCGCAGGGCGCCTGAGGAGGTGCCGTGTCCGGTCCCTTAGGGTCGGGAGCATGGCTACTCCCGACTTCATCAAGAACATCCGTGCCACTGCCGGGCACCAGCTTCTCTACCTCCCCGGCGTGACCGCCGTCGTCTTCGACGAGCGGGGGCGGGTGCTGCTCGGGCGGCGGTCGGACAACGGGGAGTGGTCCGTCGTCGGCGGCATTCCCGAGCCGGGGGAGCAGCCCGCCGAGGCCGCCGTCCGGGAGGTGTACGAGGAGACCGGCGTCGAGTGCGTCGTCGAGCGGGTCGTGCTCGTGCAGACGCTGCGGGCCGTGCAGTACGGGAACGGCGACATCTGCCAGTTCATGGACGTGACCGTCGCCTGCCGGGCGACCGGCGGCGAGGCCCGGGTGAACGACGACGAGTCGCTGGAGGTCGGCTGGTTCGAGGTCGACGCACTGCCCGGGATGCGGGAGTTCGCGACGTTCCGGATCGAGCAGGCGCTGGCGGACGAGCCGACGTGGTTCGCGCAGCCGGGGGAGTTCGCGCTGGGGGTGGCGGGGGTGGGGGTCACGCCCGCCGGGCACTGAGGGGGGCGGCCGCGCGGGGCGGTCGGTGGTGGTTGCTCGCGCGGTTCCCCGCGCCCCCGAGGGGGCGCCGTGCTCACGTCTTCCGGTAGGTGTACGCCTCCGAGGCGGCCGCCGCCACCATGTCCAGGTCCGCCCCCGTCGAGGCGGTGACCAGGGCGGCGACCGCGCCCTCCACGAAGGGGGCGTCCAGCAGGCGCGTGTTCGGGGGCAGTTCGTCCCCGTCGGCGAGCAGGGACTTCACCGTCAGGACCGCGCTGCCCAGGTCGGCCAGGACCGCCACCCCCGCGCCCTCGTCCACCTCGTGGGCGGCCCGGGCGACGAGGTCCGCGTTCGTGCCCAGGCCCCCGTCGACGTCGCCGCCCGCCGCCGCGACGGGGGCGGTCGGCCCGCCGCCCGCCAGGCCCCGCGCCAGCTCGGCGACGGCCGTGGCCACCGCCGCACTGTGCGAGACCAGCACCAGGCCCACCCTCGCGCCGCTCATCGGCCGGCCTCGGCGGTCTCCGCGAGCGTATGGAAGAGGAGTGCGGCGGACGCCGCCCCGGGGTCCTGGTGGCCGACGCTGCGCTCCCCGAGATAGCTGGCCCGCCCCTTGCGCGCCCGCAGCGGCACGGTGGCGAGGGCACCGCTCTCGGCGGCGTCCCGGGCGGCGCGGAAAGCGGCCGCGACGTCCTCCTGCTGCTCCGCCGCCGCCTCCAGCGCGTCCACCGCCGGAAGCAGCGCGTCCAGCATCGTCTTGTCGCCGGGAGCCGCACCGCCCAACTGGGCGACGGCGTCCGTTCCGGCGCGCAGTGCCGCCGCGAACGCGGGCAGGGAGACCTCGGCGGACTCGCCCAGGGCCTTGCCCGTGCGGCGCAGGAGGGTTCCGTACAGCGGACCGGAGGCCCCGCCCACCGTGGAGATCAGCTTCCGGCCCGCGGAGCCGAGCACGGCGCCGGGGGAGCCCGGCGGCTCCTCGCCCTGCGCCCGGGCGACGGCCGCGAAGCCCCGCCGCAGGTTGCTGCCGTGGTCGGCGTCCCCGATCGCGGAGTCCAGCTCCGTCAGCCGGTCGGCCTCCCGGTCCACGGCGGCGGCCACGGCGACCGTCCAGCGGTGGAAGAACGCGGAATCCAGCATCACAGTCCTCTCCTGGAAAGCTTCCGACGGCACGTCGGCTCACCGTCCCCAGCGCAGGGCGGCCGTCTGCACCGGTGCGTCCCACCAGTGCAGCAGCTCCTCGTCGACCTGGCACAGCGTCACCGAACAGCCCGCCATGTCGAGCGACGTGACGTAGTTCCCGACGAGGGTACGGGCCACGGCCACCCCCCGGCCCGAAAGGGCGCGCTGCACCTCGGCATTGAACCCGTACAGCTCCAACAGGGGAGTCGCCCCCATGCCGTTCACGAGTGCCAGGACCGGACCGGTCGGGCGGAGGTCGTCCAGGAGCACGTCCACCGTGTAGTCCGCGATCTCCCGAGCGGTCATCATGGCGCGGCGCTCGCGGCCCGGCTCGCCGTGGATGCCGATCCCCAATTCGAGCTGACCCGGCGGGAGTTCGAAGGTCGGGCTGCCCTTGGCCGGAGTCGAGCAGGCGCTCAACGCCACGCCGAAGCTGCGCGCCGAGTCGTTCACCTTCCGGGCGGCCTCCGCGACCCGCTCCAGGGGCGCGCCCCCGTCCGCCGCCGCCCCGGCGATCTTCTCCACGAAGAGGGTCGCCCCGGTGCCGCGCCGCCCCGCCGTGTAGAGGCTGTCGGTCACGGCGACGTCGTCGTCCACCAGCACCCGTGCCACCCGGATGCCCTCCTCCTCGGCGAGCTCGGCGGCCATGTCGAAGTTGAGCACGTCACCGGTGTAGTTCTTGACGACGAACAGGACGCCCTCGCCGGAATCCACGGCGGCCGCGGCGCGCACCATCTGGTCGGGCACCGGCGAGGTGAAGACCTCCCCGGGGCAGGCCGCCGACAGCATCCCCGGCCCCACGAACCCCGCGTGCAGCGGCTCGTGCCCGCTGCCGCCCCCGGAGACCAGCCCCACCTTCCCGGCCACCGGCGCGTCCCGCCGTACGACCACCCGGTTCTTGACGTCGACCGCGAGTTCGGGATGCGCGGCGGCGATGCCCCGCAGCGCGTCGCCGACGACACTCTCGGGAACGTTGATCAGCATCCTCATGCGTACCTCCAGGAAGGGCGGGCGGGACGGGCCGGTACCGACGCTGGCTCAATCGGGCCCCCGGGTCAACGGGACCGCGCCGAGTCCGGCGGCCCGGTCCGGCGGGCCGCGGTCCAGGAGGCCGGCTCCCGTGCGCTCCGGGGCCGGCCCCGGAGCCCTGCCCGTGCGCCCCGCAGGCACGGACGGGGGCGGGGGTGCGTATGGAGGGCGTCAAGGCTCGTACAGGACGCGTCAAGAGCGGCACCACCCGCGTCAGGGGTGCGTCAACGCAGGTCAGAAGGGGGGTGCGAGGGGCTTGGCTCATCCCGGGGCGCACGGCGCAGGTCGTGGGCCCCGGTCGTGAGACCTGCCTCTGTTCACCCACTGCATCCAGGAGTCCGCGATGGCCGATCTGGCCTTCGTCGTCACCACGCTCGCGGTTTTCGCGCTGGTGGCACTCGTCGCCAAGGGGGTGACGAAGCTGTGACCGCCGAGAACGTCGTCGGCCTGATCGTGGCCGTCGCCCTGCTGGGCTATCTGATCCTCGCCCTTGTGTACCCGGAGAGGTTCTGAGCCCGATATGTCTCCCGTCCTCGCCGGAGTGCTCCAGCTCCTCGCACTCGTCGCGGCCCTCGCGCTCGCGTACCGCCCGCTCGGCGACCACATGGCCGGTGTCTACTCCTCGACGCGGCATCTGCGCGTCGAGAAGTGGATCTACAAGGCGATAGGCGCCGACCCCGGCACCGAGATGCGCTGGCCCGCCTACCTGCGCGGCGTCCTCGCCTTCTCCCTGGTCAGCGTCCTCTTCCTGTACCTGATGCAGCGGGTGCAGGGCAGCCTGCCCGGCTCGCTCGGCTTCTCCTCGATCGACCCGGACCAGGCCTTCAACACCGCCGCCTCCTTCGTGGCGAACACCAACTGGCAGTCGTACTCCGGCGAACAGGCCATGGGCCACGTCGTGCAGACCGGCGGCCTCGCGGTGCAGAACTTCGTGTCGGCGGCCGTCGGCATGGCGGTCGCGGCCGCCCTCGTCCGCGGCTTCGCCCGGTCCCGCACCGGTGAACTCGGCAACTTCTGGGCCGACCTGGTGCGCGGCACGGTCCGCATCCTCCTGCCGATCTCGGTGATCGGCGCCCTCGTCCTGGTCGCCTGCGGTGCCGTCCAGAACTTCTCCGGCATCCACGCGGTCGGCCAGTTCGACGGCTCCGCCCAGCAGTGGAACGGCGGCGCGGTCGCCTCCCAGGAGGTCATCAAGGAGCTGGGCACCAACGGCGGCGGCTACTTCAACGCCAACTCCGCCCACCCCTTCGAGAACCCCACCGCGTTCTCGAACCTCTTCGAGGTCTTCCTGATCCTCGTCATCCCCTTCGCGCTGACCCGCACCTTCGGGCGCATGATCGGCTCGCTCAAGCAGGGGTACGCCGTCCTCGCCACGATGGCGACGATCTGGCTCGGCTTCACCGCGCTGATGCTGTGGACCGAGTCCGCCCACCACGGACCGGCGTTCGACCTGGCCGGCGGAGCCATGGAGGGCAAGGAGACCCGCTTCGGCATCGGCGGCTCGGCGATCTTCTCGGTCGCCACCACGCTCACCTCCACCGGCGCGGTGAACTCCTTCCACTCCTCCAACACCGGCCTCGGCGGCGGCCTCAACCTGCTGGGCATGCAGCTCGGCGAGATCGCCCCCGGCGGCGTCGGCTCCGGCCTGTACGGCATGCTCGTCATGGCGGTCATCGCGGTCTTCATCGCGGGGCTGATGGTCGGACGCACGCCCGAGTACCTGGGCAAGAAGATCGGCACCCGCCAGATCAAGTTCGCCGCCTGCTACATCCTGATCACCCCGGCCCTCGTCCTCGGCTTCACCGCCGTCGCGATGGCGCTGGACGGCCCCCGCGACTCGATGCTGAACTCCGGGGCGCACGGCTTCTCCGAGATCCTGTACGCCTACACCTCGGGCGCCAACAACAACGGCTCCGCGTTCGGCGGGCTCGGCGCGGACACCGAGTGGTTCAACTCGACCATCGGCATCGCGATGCTGCTGGGCCGCTTCCTGCCGATGGTCTTCGTCCTCGCCCTGGCCGGCTCGCTCGCCGAGCAGACCCCGGTCCCGGAGACGGCGGGCACGCTCCGTACCCAGAAGCCGCTGTTCACCGGCCTGCTGGCCGGCACCATCATGATCATCACCGGTCTCACCTACTTCCCCGCGCTCGCGCTGGGACCGCTTGCCGAAGGGCTCGCCTCATGAGTACGACCACCGTGGCCCCGCACCAGGAGACCCCCGCGGGACCCGCCCCTGACGGCGGTGGCGGCCGGGTCGGCGGAGGGCTCTTCGACCCGAAGCTGCTGCTGAAGTCGTTCCCGGACGCGCTGCGCAAGCTCGACCCCCGGGTGATGGTCAAGTCACCGGTGATGTTCGTGGTCGAGGTCGGCTCCGTGCTGACGACCGTCTTCGCCCTCCTGAACCCGGGGGACTGGTTCGGCTGGGCGATCACCGCCTGGCTGTGGCTCACCACCCTCTTCGCCAACCTCGCCGAGGCCGTCGCGGAGGGCCGGGGCAAGGCGCAGGCCGACACCCTGCGCAAGGCCAAGTCGGACACCGTGGCCCGCCGGATGACCGGGCCCGACGAGGAGCGGGTGCCGGGCGCGGAGCTGCGCATCGGAGACCTGGTCGTCTGCGAGGCGGGCGACGTCATACCCGGCGACGGCGACGTGGTGGAAGGCGTCGCCTCGGTCGACGAGTCCGCGATCACCGGCGAATCGGCCCCCGTCATCCGGGAGTCGGGCGGTGACCGGTGCGCGGTGACCGGCGGCACCAAGGTCCTCTCCGACCGGATCGTCGTCAGGATCACGACGAAGCCGGGGGAGACCTTCATCGACCGGATGATCAACCTGGTCGAGGGCGCCGCCCGGCAGAAGACGCCCAACGAGGTCGCGCTGAACATCCTCCTCGCGTCGCTCACCGTCGTCTTCCTGCTGGCCGTCGTCACCCTCCAGCCGTTCGCCGCCTACGCGGGCGCCGCCCAGTCGATGATCGTGCTGGTCGCGCTCCTGGTCTGCCTGATCCCGACGACGATCGGCGCACTGCTCTCCGCGATCGGCATCGCGGGCATGGACCGCCTGGTCCAGCGCAACGTCCTGGCCATGTCCGGCCGGGCGGTCGAGGCGGCGGGCGACGTGTCGACGCTGCTGCTCGACAAGACCGGCACCATCACCCTGGGCAACCGGCAGGCGGCCGAGTTCCTTCCGGTGCGCGGGGTGACCGCCGCCGAGCTGGCCGACGCGGCCCAGCTCTCCTCCCTCTCCGACGAGACCCCCGAGGGCCGCTCCGTCGTCGTACTGGCGAAGGAGGAGTACGGCCTGCGGGAGCGCCACCAGGGCGAGCTGGTCGGAGCGCAGTGGGTGGCCTTCACGGCGCAGACCCGCATGTCGGGCGTGGACGTGGACGGACGCAAGGTGCGCAAGGGCGCCACCGGGTCGGTCGTGGCCTGGGTGAAGGAGCGGGGCGGCCGGGTCGCAGACGACGCGCAGGAACTCACCGACCGGATCTCCCAGGCCGGCGGCACGCCGTTGCTGGTGGCCCTGGAGGACGCCGACGGCGCACGCGTCCTCGGCGTCGTCCACCTCAAGGACGTCGTCAAGGACGGCATGCGGGAGCGGTTCGAGGAGCTGCGCCGGATGGGCATCAGGACGGTCATGATCACGGGCGACAACCCGCTGACCGCCAAGGCCATCGCCGAGGAGGCGGGCGTGGACGACTTCCTCGCCGAGGCCACCCCCGAGGACAAGATGGCCCTCATCAAGCGCGAGCAGGCGGGCGGCAAGCTCGTCGCCATGACCGGCGACGGCACCAACGACGCCCCCGCCCTCGCCCAGGCCGACGTCGGCGTGGCGATGAACACCGGAACCTCGGCCGCCAAGGAGGCCGGGAACATGGTGGACCTGGACTCCAACCCCACCAAGCTCATCGAGATCGTCGAGATCGGCAAGCAACTCCTCATCACCCGGGGCGCGTTGACCACCTTCTCGATCGCCAACGACGTGGCGAAGTACTTCGCGATCATCCCGGCGATGTTCGCGGTGGTCTACCCGGGGCTCGACACGCTCAACATCATGGGCCTGTCCTCCCCGCAGTCCGCGATCCTCTCCGCCGTGATCTTCAACGCGCTGATCATCGTCGCGCTGGTCCCGCTCGCCCTCAAGGGCGTCCGCTACCGGCCGATGAGCGCGGACCGGATGCTGCGGCGCAACCTCGGGATCTACGGACTCGGCGGCCTGGTCGCCCCCTTCGTCGGCATCAAGATCATCGACCTGCTCCTCTCCCTCGTCCCCGGGCTGCGTTAACCAGAAAGCGTGCTGATCGCGTCATGAACAACTCCGCAGTGAACACCGGCCGGCTGCTGGGAGCGGGCCTGCGCGCCCTGCTCGTCCTCACCCTCGTGTGCGGGGTCCTCTACCCGCTCGCGGTCACCGGCGTCGCCCAGGCCCTCTTCCCCGCCAAGGCGAACGGCTCCGAGCTCAAGGACCCGGCCACGGGCGAGGTGGTGGGCTCCGAGCTGATCGGGCAGTCGTACAACCTCCCGCTCAAGAACGCGGAGGACACCCCGCGGGCCGACCTGCGCTGGTTCCAGCCGCGCCCGGCCAACGGACTCGGCGCCAACAGCGTCAACACCCAGTACGAGCTGATCCTCTCCGGCGCCACCAACCTCTCCGGCGACAGCGGCGCCGTCGACGGGAAGTGCCCGGCCAGGCTCTCCGCGTACCCGACCGAGGAGGAACGGGCCACCCTCTGCTACAAGGTGCTCAGCGCCCGGCAGGCCGTCATCGAGGACAACTCGGTGAACGGGTACACGGTCGAGCCCTCCGACGTCCCCGCCGAGGCGGTCACCTCCTCCGGCTCCGGACTCGACCCGCACATCTCGCCGGCGTACGCGGAACTCCAGACGCACCGGGTCGCCGCCCGCAACCACCTCGACGTCGCCGCCGTCGACAGGCTCGTCGCCGAGCACACCGACGGCCGCACGCTCGGCTTCCTCGGAGAGCCCCGGGTGAACGTCCTCAAGCTGAACCTCGCGCTCAAGTCCCTGGCCGCCAAGGAGTGACGGGGCAGGGGCACGACAGGTGGCGGGCCCCTCCGGGGCGCCCGCCACCTGTCGTGTCACACGTCCCAGGTCACCGGCAGGCTCTTCACGCCGTACACGTCCGCCGTCTCGGGGCGCAGCGCCACCTCCTCGGCCGGTACGGCCAGGCGCAGCGTCGGGAAGCGCTTGAGCAGTGCCGGGAAGGCGACCCGCATCTCGACGCGGGCGAGCTGCGCCCCCAGGCACAGGTGCACTCCGTGCCCGAAGGCCAGGTGCCGGCCGGCCTCCCGGTGGATGTCCAGCGTGTGGGGGTCGGGGTAACGCTCCGGGTCGCGGTCGGCGGTGTTGTACGACAGCAGGACCGTGGTCCCCCGCTCGATGGTCCGGCCGCCCAGCTCGACGTCCTCCGTGGCCGTGCGCATGGAGGTCTTGACCACGGTCAGGTACCGCAGCAGTTCCTCGACGGCCTTGTCGGTGCGGGAGAAGTCGGCGCGCAGCGCGGCCAGTTGCTCCGGGTGCTGGAGCAGCGCGAAGGTGCCCAGGGCCAGCATGTTCGCGGTGGTGTCGAGTCCGGCCGCCAGCAGGATCAGGGCGACGCCCTGCAACTCCTCGTCGGTCAGGTCGCTGTCCGTGAGCTCGCTGAGCACGTCGTCGGTGGGGCGGGCGCGCTTGGCGGTCACCAGTTCCGCGAGGTACCGCTGGATCGCCGTGTACGCGGCGGTCAGCTCCTCGTCGCTGGGCTCCCCGTTCATGAACAGCGCGATCTGCTCCTCGAAGGACGCCCGCTGCTCGTACGGAACGCCCAGCAGCTCGCAGATCACGATGGTGGGGATGGGCTTGGCGAACGCCGTCACCAGGTCCGCCGACGGGCCCGCCTTCTCCATGGCGTCCAGGCACTCGGTGGTGATCTGCTCGATCCGCTCGGTCAGCAGCCGCATGCGCCGCGCGGTGAACCTGGCCGTCAGCGGCTTGCGGTAGCGCGAGTGCTGCGGGTCGTCCATCAGCAGGAACTCACCGGGCGGCGCCGGCGGCAGCCGGAAGTCGACCACGTTCAACAGGTCCTTGCGCGAGCTGAACCGGGGGTCGGCCAGTACCGACCGCACCAGGTCGTACCCGGTGACCATCCAGCCGGGCACTCCGCCGGGGTGGGTGATGCGGCTCAGCGGGGCCTGCTCCCGGGCGTCGAGCAGCTCCTTCGGCGGGTCGAAGGGGCAGCCGGAGGTGCGCTCGGTGGGGAGCGGGGCGAGGGTGTGCGGGGTCACGCTCATGACGGGTCCTCTTCTCGGACTTCGGGCGGCTGTCTGGGCCGTTGTGTGTTCTGCGGCTTCTGCGGCTTCTGCGGCTTCTGCGGCTTCCGGGTGTCCCGGGCATCCGCGGCTTCGGGCCGGTGCTGCGGGAGCGCGGCACGATGTGTTCAGCGCTTGCTGAAAGCTACGTAGCCTTCGTGATGTGGTCAATTGGCTCTACGGCTCAAGTGCAGGTCAGCGGGCGCAATTTGATGCAATGACGCTGGCGTCGAATGCAATGGATCGTTGCAATGGATGCCCCCGAAGGCAATACTCGGAGGCACCTCACCAGGGCCCGCCCTACGCGGGATCGCGCTGGAACACCGACTTGGACCAGAAGTAGCCGAGGACGGCGAGCCCCAGGCACCATCCCGCGGCCAGCCAGCCGTTGTACCCGATCCCGGTGCCCCGCAGCAGTCCGCGCAGCGTCTCGACGGCCGGGGTGAACGGCTGGTACTGGGCGATCGGCTGGAACCAGCCCGGCATCGCCGCCACGGGGACGAACGTGCTGGAGATCAGCGGCAGGAAGACCAGCGGCAGCGCGTTGTTGCTCGCCGCCTCGGCGTTCGGGCTGATCAGGCCCATGCCGACGGCGATCCAGGTGAGCGCCAGCGAGAACAGCACCAGCAGCGCGAAGGCGAGGAGCCACTCCACGACGGTGGCGTCGTGCGAGCGGAAGCCGATGGCCACGCCGACCGCGCCCACGACGACGACGCTCAGCACGCACTGGAGCACGCTGCCGACGACGTGCCCGACGAGGATCGACCCGCGGTGGATCGCCATCGTCCGGAAGCGGGCGATGATGCCCTCGGACATGTCCGTGGAGACGGACACGGCGCTGCCGATCGTGGTGCCGCCGATGGTCATCAGCAGGATTCCCGGCACGACGTACGCCACGTACTCGGCTCGGCCGGCCCCGGCGCCGCCGATGCCCGTGCTCAGCGCGTCCCCGAAGACGTAGACGAAGAGCAGCAGTAGGACGACCGGCGTGAGCAGCAGGTTCAGGGTGAGGGACGGATAGCGGCGGGCGTGCAGGAGGTTGCGGCGCAGCATCGTGGAGGAGTCGCGCACGGCGAGGGACAGGGAGCTCATCGCAGAGCCTCCTTCGGCTGGTGGGAAGCGGCGGCGGGGCCGGCGCCGGGGGTGGCGGTGCTGCTGGTCAGGGCGAAGAAGACGTCGTCGAGGTCGGGGGTGTGCACGGTCAGCTCGTCCGCCTCGATCCCGGCGGAGTCCAGCCAGTCCAGGACGGAGCGCAGCTCGCGCTGGCTGCCGTCGCTGGGGAGCTGGAGCGCCAGCGCCTCGTCGTCCCGGCCGGCCCCGTGCAGGACGGCGGCGGCCGACCGGTACGCCGCCGGGTCGGTGAAGCGGATCCGCACGTGCCCGCCGGGGACGGTGCGCTTGAGTTCGTCGGCGGTGCCCTCGGCGACGATCCTGCCGCCGTTCAGCACCGCGATCCGGTCGGCCAGTTCGTCGGCCTCTTCCAGGTACTGGGTGGTCAGGAAGACGGTGACGCCGCCCTTGACGAGTTCGCGCACGATCTGCCAGGTGCGGTGGCGGCTGCGCGGGTCGAGCCCGGTGGTCGGCTCGTCCAGGAAGATGATCCGCGGGCCGCCCACCAGGGTCATGGCGATGTCCAGCCGGCGCCTCATGCCGCCGGAGTAGCTCTGGGCGGGCTTCTTCGCGGCCTCCACCAGGTCGAAGCGCTCCAGGAGCTCCGCGGTGACCCGGCGGCCCTCGCGGCGGGGCAGGTGGTGCAGGTCCGCCATCAGGAGCATGTTCTCCTCCCCGGTGATCAGGCCGTCGACGGCGGAGAACTGCCCGGTGACGCCGATCGCGGCACGCACCGACTGGGGGTCCGCGGCGAGGTCGTGGCCCGCGACGCGGGCCCGGCCGCCGTCCGCGGCGATCAGGGTGGAGAGGATCTTCACGGCGGTCGTCTTGCCCGCGCCGTTCGGCCCGAGGAGGGCGAAGACGGACCCGGCCGGGATGTGCAGATCGATGCCGTCGAGGACGGTCTTGCGGCCGTACGACTTGCGCAGTCCGGTGGCGGCGACGGCGGAGGGGGAGTCGGTCCGGGGTGCTGGGGGCGCGGCAGGAGAAGGCATGGGAGTTCCCGTTCTGGGGGGTGGGCGGCTTCCGGGGGTGCTTCGGTCTCCGGAAGGGGGTCGGGTTCCGCGCGTGCGGCGGCTCTCCGGGAGCGGGGCACTGGGCGGGGGGTCAGGCCTTGGCGCGGCGGACGGCGATGTTGCCGTACTTGGTACGAGCACGGATCTTGACGGTCTCCTCGGCCCCGGCCGGCGGCGCGGACGCGGCGAGCGCGTTGTGCACCCGTCCCGCACCCGCGTCGGCGTCGAGCCAGGTGGCCGTGGACGCGCGGACGCCGATCTCGATGGCGCCGTGGCTCGTCTCCACCTGCACGGTGCCGCGCGCCACCTCGGCGATGCGCAGCGTCCCGTGGGCGGTGACCGCGGTGACCGAGCCCTCGGCACGGGTGACGTCGATGTCGCCGACGGCGTTGCGCACCCGCAGTTCGCCGGTGACGGTGCCGACGGTGGTGGTGCCGTGCGAGTTCTTCACGGTGGCAGGGCCGTCGACGGACCCGATGCGTACGCTGCCGGAACTGGTGGTGAGTTCGGCCCGGCCCGCGACCCGGTCCACCGCGATCGAGCCGTGGGCGGAGGTCAGGTCGAGCGGCCCGGTCTCGTCGAGGCGGACGTCGCCGGAGGAGGTCTTCACCCGCACTTCCCCGAGCCGTCCCTCGGCGAACACATGGGTCCAGGACCCGGTCATCTCGACGTCCGAACCCGTGGGCAGCTCGACCGTCACGTCGACGCTCCCGACCCGGCCGATGCCGAGGCCGAGCAGGTGGGGCTTGGGCGTCCTGATCGTCAGCACGCCGTTCGTGAAGGTGACCTCCGTCTGCTCGGCGGCGCGGGCGTCCACGTCCTTCCCGGCGGTGCGGGGCCGCACGACGACGACGGTGTCCGTACGGTCGGTCGCCGTGAACTGGAGCGAACCGGCCTCCACGCGGACCGTGGTCATGATGGGGCCCGGGGTGTCGAAAGTGGGCATGGCTGTTCCGTCCTCCTGGGTCGGGCGGGCGTCCCCGCGGGTGGGGCGGGGGCTGTGCTGGTGCGGTGCTAGCGGGCCCAGCCGGTGAAACCGCTGTCCCCGGCCGGGGGGCCCTCCGTCGTACGGGACGGGGTGCGGGTGTCGAGCGCGGTCGCGGCGGCGCGCACCAGCCACGCGTTGAGCGACAGGCCCTCGCGGACCGCGGCCTCCTCCGTGCGGGCCTTGAGGCGCGGGGAGAGGCGCAGGTTCACGCGGGCGGTCCCGGCGTCGTCGCCCGGACCACCGGACTGCGGCGGGGCCGGGCGCACCGGGGCGCCGCTGTCGGCGGGCGGCAGCGTCACCACGAAATCGGGTTCGAGGCCTCGCATCCGTACGTCCACCGACCCGGGGGCGAGCTCCCGGGTGATCTCGTTCGCCGCGGCCGAGAGGACGTGCAGCAGGGTCAGCCGGGCCGCCGCGTCGAGGGGGGCGGTGAGCCGTTCCGCGAGCTCCCGGGCCTCGACACCGCCGACTCGGACGGCCGCCGCGAGTTCGCGGCGGAGGATGTCGACGTACGGGGTGAGGTCCATGGCGTCATCATGGCACCACATTGGCATCACAGGCAAGCGATCCGGAGGAATTCGCAGAATCGCAGGGACTGGCGGGCTGTGACCTGCGTCTGTGAAAGGGTTCCGCCTCGTGCCGAGAAGGCGTCATGGAGGTGAGGTGGGGCACGGTGGTGTCATGTGGTGCCACCTGGGGCCCGATGCGGCATCACGCCCCGGCATGCACCCACCGCGACCGCGCCCCGGCCGGCCGCCGACGACGTCGCGTGGACGGGTGCCCGGAGCGGAAGGCCCCGCGAGGGGTGCAGCCGGTGTGTTTTCATGGGTCGGACAACACAGGGAAAGCCGGGCGGGGGACGTACAGCGTGGCCGAAGCGCCGAAGGCGGTCGAGCCTCCCGTCCGGGCGGCGGTGGGGCGGCACTCCAGCATCGTCTACTCCGACGACCGGCGCTGGGCCGAGCACCTGTGCGCCTTCGTCCGGGACGGCCTGGACCGGCACGAGGCGATGCGCTACTTCGCGTACGCCACCGAGCCCGCGCAGGTGCTGCGCACCCTGAGCGACGCCGGCATCGACGCCCAAGAGGCGGCGCGCAGCGGGCAGTTGACCGTGACGAACGTGGCCGCACCGCACCGGGGCGACGCCGTCTTCGACCCCGACGGCCTGATCGGCCAGTGGCACGAAGGAGTGGACGCGGCCTTCGCGGACGGCTACCGGGGCCTGCGGGTGATCGGTGAGATGTCCTGGGCGGAGCGGGACACGGACGACGCCGACCGCATGCTGGAGTACGAACTGCGCGTCCACCACGAGGTCTTCGAGCGACTGCCGCTGACCGGCTGGTGTTTCTACGACCGGCGACTGATGTCCGAGGAGCGATTGAACGTGCTGGCGGGCGCCCATCTGACGCACCGGGGGGACTCCGTCGCCGAACCCACCCTGCAAGTGGCACCGCTGGACGGCGCCCCCGGCTTCCTGCTCAACGGCTCGGCGGGCTGGGACACGCGGCGCACCGTCGCCGCCGCTGCCGCCGCCCTCGTCCGCACTCCGCACCCCCGCCCTGAGCTGGACTTCTCCGCCCTCCAGCACCTCGACGCCGACTCCCTGGTCACCCTCGCCCAGGCCGCCGCCCGCCGTCCCGGCGGCGCCCCCCTGCGGATCAGGCAGGCGCCGCCGACGCTGCGACGCCTGCTCGACCTGTTCCCGGAGCTCGGCTCCACGATGGAGGTCGTCGTCCGATGACCACTGACTCCCCCGTGGCCGCCGCGTCCGGCCGCAGGACCCCCTTCTTCCACCCGGCCCTCTTCTACGCCACCCCCGACGCCTACCTCGACGGCGTCGGCGGCTTCCTCCGTGACGCCCTGGCCGAGGGGCAGCCCGCCCTGGTGGCCGTGCCGGGGCCCAACCTGGCCCTGCTGCAGGACTTCCTCGGCGCCGCGGGCACGGACGTCACCTGGGTCGACATGACCCGGGCCGGACGCAACCCCGGGCGCATCCTGTCGATGCTCCAGGAGTTCGCCGACCGCACCGACGGACGCCGGGTCTCGATCGTCGGCGAGCCGATCTGGGTCGGCCGCACCCCGGCCGAGGCCCTGGAGGCCACCCGCCACGAGGCCCTGATCAACCTGGCCTTCGAGGGCCGCGAGGTCGGCATCCTGTGTCCCTACGACACCGCCCTGCCCGCCGACGTCCTGGCCCAGGCCTACCGCACGCACCCGGTCGTCGGCGGCCCCGAGCCGTACCGTGCCAGCCCGCGCTACAGCGACCCGCGCGAGGTGTGCCGCGACTGCGACCTGCCGCTGCCCGAACCGCGCGAGGCCGTCGCCCTCGACTTCGACCTGGACGCGCTGGCGGACGCCCGCGACGAGGCCGACGCCTGGGCGCGGGCCGCCGGCCTGACCAGTGCCCGGCGTGCCGACTGGCTGCTGGCCGTCGGCGAGGCACTCAGCAACTCGGTGCGCCACGGCGGCGGCCGGGGGGTGCTGCGCATGTGGCGCGACGGCGGCTCGGCGGTCGCGGAGATCAGCGACCGGGGCCTGCTCGCCGACCCCCTGACGGGACGCCGCCGCCCCGACCCGTTCGCCGCGAACGGCGGGCGCGGCGTGTGGATCATGCACCAGTTGTGCGACCTGGTGGAGATCCGGGCGGCGGAGCGGGGACTGGTGCTGCGGCTGCACCTGGACCTGGGCTGAGACCTGTTCCGGCCGTCCCCCGTGGGTGATCATGGGGCATGGAATTCTTCTGCTACCACCGGGACCGCACGGGCTCGCTGCCGCTGCGCGAGGCGCTGGGGGAGGCGCACTGGTCGTACATGGACACGTACGCGGAGCGACTCCGCGCCCGGGGGCCGGTGTTCACCGCCGACGACGTCCTCGTCGGCAGTGTGCACATCGTCGACCTGCCGGGGCCGGACGCCGCCCGCGCGTTCGCCTTCGACGAGCCCTGCTACCAGGCGGGCGCCTACCGGGACGTGCTGGTCCGGCGCTGGCGCGACGCGCTGGGGCGCACCATGTGGGAGTTCCCGGGCGGCCCCGACGACGACGGCGACCGGTACCTGGTGCTCGGGCTCGGCGAGGGGGCGGCCGCCGACCTGGAACCGCCGGCCGACCGGGACCGGCTCATCGCGTACGGATCGCTGCTGTCCGACGACGGCGGCACCTGGGTGGGCACGGCGGCGCTGGTGAGCGCCCCGGACGCGGACTCGGCGCGCGCCGTCCTGACCGAGGACCGCTACACGGACATCGAGGTGCACCACTGGCAGTTCGGCGGCCGGCGCTGAGGGACCGCGGCGGCGGCCCGGACGCCGGGGTCACGGCTTGCGGCCGACGCCGCCGAACATGGCCACCTCCGGGGGGAGCCGGCCGTCGCCCTCGGGCCGCCAGTGGTTGCACGAGACCAGCCCGGGGGCGAGCAGGTCGAGACCGTCGAAGTAGTGCGCGATCCGGTCCGGGGTGCGCTGGGTGAGCTTCGGCGTGCCGTTCTCGTTCCAGAACGCGACGGCCTCGTCCACGTCCGGCATCGCCGGGCTGGTGATCGTGTGCGAGAGCACCAGGTGGCTGCCGGACGGCAGGGCGTCCATCAGCCGGCGCACGAGAGAGTACGACTCGGCCTCGTCCTCGATGAAGATCACGACGCCGAGCAGCATCAGGGCGACCGGCTGCGACAGGTCGAGGGTCCTGGCCGCGTGCGCGAGGACGCCGTCGACATCGCGCAGGTCGGCGTCCGCGTACGCGGTGCGGCCCTCGGGCGTGCCGGTGAGCAGCGCCTGGGCGTGGGTGAGGACGACGGGGTCGTTGTCGACGTACACCACACGGGCGTCCGGTGCGACGCGCTGGGCCACCTCGTGCGTGTTGTCCGCGCTGGGCAGGCCCGTGCCGACGTCCAGGAACTGGCGGATGCCCACCTCGCCGGCGAGGTGGCGCACCGACCGGCCGAGGAACGCCCGGTCCGCGCGGGCGTAGTCGCCGATGCCCGGGTGCAGGGCGCGGATCCGGTCGCCCGCCGCCTGGTCGACCGGGTAGTTGTCCTTGCCGTCCAGCCAGTAGTTCCAGATCCGGGCGGTGTGCGGGCGGGTCGTGTCGATGCGTGAAGCCGCGGTCATGCGGGATCTCCCGGTGTCCTCGAGTGCGCCGAACCTGTGTGCCGCCCGGCCCCCCCGGGTCACCGGCCGGGCTGCTCGCCGAACGCCTCCAGGATCCTTTCCGCCGCCAGCGTCGCCGTCAACTCCCCGTCCCGCAGGCCCCGTTCCACCCCGGGGGTCACGTCACGCACTCCCGGATGCGAGCGCAGCCGCTCCAGGAGCTCGTCGCGGACCATCGACCACGCCCAGTCGACCTGCTGGTCGGCGCGCTTGGCGGCCAGGCGGCCGGTGGAGTCCAGGAGCGTACGGTGCTGCTCCAGCCGGTCCCACACCGTGTCGAGCCCCGCCGACTCGCGGGCGCTGCAACTGAGCACCGGCGGGGTCCAGGCCGCGTCGGCGGGGTGCATGAGGCGCAGCGCGCCCGCCAACTCCCGTGCCGCGGAACGCGCGTCGCGTTCGTGCGGGCCGTCCGCCTTGTTCACCGCGACGACGTCCGCCAGTTCCAGGACGCCCTTCTTGATGCCCTGGAGCTGGTCGCCGGTGCGCGCCAGCGTCAGCAGCAGGAAGGTGTCGACCATGTGCGCCACGGCCGTCTCCGACTGCCCGACGCCCACCGTCTCCACCAGTACGACGTCGTACCCGGCGGCCTCCACCACCACCATCGCCTCACGCGTCGCCCGCGCCACCCCGCCCAGGGTGCCCGCCGAGGGGGAGGGGCGGACATACGCGGCCGGATCGACGGCCAGCCGCTCCATCCGGGTCTTGTCGCCCAGGATGGAGCCGCCGGTACGGCTGGAGGAGGGGTCCACGGCGAGCACCGCCACCCGGTGGCCCAGCCCCGTCAGCATCGTGCCGAACGCGTCGATGAACGTCGACTTGCCGACACCGGGGACCCCGCTGATGCCGACGCGGCGCGCCGAGCCGGAGTGCGGCAGCAGCGCGGTCAGGAGCTGCTGGGCGAGCACCCGGTGGTCGGCGCGGGACGACTCGACGAGGGTGATCGCACGGGCCACGAAGGACCGCTTCCCGTCGAGCACGCCCTTGGCGTACGCCTCGATGTCGATCTTCGGGGGCATGCGGTTCTCACTCCCCGCCCGGCGCCGCCGGCTCGTGGCCCAGGTCCGCCGCCAGCCGCCGCACCAGGTCGAACGCGGCGTCCGGGATGACCGTGCCCGGCGGGAAGACCGCCGTCGCACCCGCCTCGTGCAGCGCGGGCACGTCCTGCGGCGGGATGACACCGCCGACGACGATCATCACGTCCTCCCGGCCCTCCGCCGCCAGCTCCTCCCGCAGCGCCGGGACCAGGGTGAGGTGCCCGGCCGCGAGGGACGACACGCCGACGATGTGCACGTCCGCCTCGACGGCCTGCCGCGCCACCTCCGCCGGGGTCTGGAACAGCGGGCCGACGTCCACGTCGAAGCCCAGGTCGGCGAAGGCGGTCGCGATCACCTTCTGGCCGCGGTCGTGCCCGTCCTGGCCCATCTTGGCGACCAGGATGCGCGGCCGCCGGCCCTCCGCCTCGGCGAAGGCGTCGACCAGGGCACGGGTGCGCTCCACGGAAGGGGACTCTCCTGCCTCGTTGCGGTACACACCGGCGATCGTACGGATCTGGCCCGCGTGCCGCCCGTACACCTTCTCCAGCGCGTCCGAGATCTCGCCGACGGTGGCCTTCGCGCGTGCCGCGTTCACGGCGAGCGCGAGGAGGTTGTCGTCGAGGCCGCCGGAGGCGCCGCGCTCGGCGGAGGCCGTCAGGGCGCGCAGGGCGTCCTGGCAGGCCGCCTCGTCGCGCTCCTCGCGCAGCCGCTTCAGCTTGGCGATCTGCTGGGCGCGCACCGAGCTGTTGTCGACCTTGAGGACGTCGATCTCCTCGTCGGTCTCCACCCGGTACTTGTTCACGCCGATCACCGGCTGACGGCCCGAGTCGATCCGCGCCTGGGTGCGGGCCGCGGCCTCCTCGATGCGGAGCTTGGGGATGCCCGCGTCGATCGCCTTCGCCATGCCGCCGGCCGCCTCCACCTCCTCGATGTGCTGCCAGGCGCGCCGCGCCAGGTCGTACGTCAGCTTCTCCACGTACGCGGAACCGCCCCACGGGTCGATGACCCGGCCGGTGCCCGACTCCTGCTGGAGCAGCAGCTGCGTGTTGCGGGCGATGCGCGCCGAGAAGTCCGTCGGCAGCGCGAGGGCCTCGTCGAGGGCGTTGGTGTGCAGCGACTGGGTGTGGCCCTGGGTCGCGGCCATCGCCTCGATGCAGGTGCGCGGCACGTTGTTGAAGACGTCCTGCGCGGTCAGCGACCAGCCCGAGGTCTGCGAATGGGTGCGCAGCGAGAGGGACTTGGGGTTCTTCGGGTCGAACTGCTTGACCAGCTTGGCCCACAGCAGGCGCGCCGCCCGCAGCTTGGCGACCTCCATGAAGAAGTTCATGCCGATCGCCCAGAAGAAGGACAGCCGGGGCGCGAACGCGTCGACGTCCAGGCCGACTTCGAGCCCGGCGCGCAGGTACTCCACCCCGTCCGCGAGGGTGTACGCCAGCTCCAGGTCGGCCGTCGCCCCCGCCTCCTGGATGTGGTAGCCGGAGATGGAGATGGAGTTGTAGCGCGGCATCTTCTGCGAGGTGAACGCGAAGATGTCGGAGATGATCCGCATCGAGGGCTTCGGCGGATAGATGTAGGTGTTGCGGACCATGAACTCCTTGAGGATGTCGTTCTGGATGGTCCCCGCGAGCTTCTCGGGCGGCACCCCCTGCTCTTCGGCCGCCACGATGTACAGCGCCAGCACGGGAAGCACCGCGCCGTTCATCGTCATGGACACCGACATCCTGTCCAGCGGGATGCCGTCGAAGAGCTGGCGCATGTCGTAGATGGAGTCGATCGCGACACCCGCCATGCCGACGTCGCCGGTCACCCGCGGGTGGTCGCTGTCGTACCCCCGGTGCGTCGGCAGGTCGAAGGCGACGGAGAGGCCCTTCTGCCCGGCCGCGAGGTTGCGCCGGTAGAAGGCGTTGGACTCCTCGGCGGTGGAGAAGCCCGCGTACTGGCGGATCGTCCACGGCTGGTTGACGTACATGGTCGGGTAGGGGCCGCGCAGGTACGGGGCCACACCCGGGTAGGTGTTCAGGAAGTCCAGGCCCTCGGTGTCCCGGTCGGTGTAGAGGGGCTTGACCGGGATGCCCTCGGGCGTGTCCCAGACGAGGTCCGCCACGTCGCGCCCGGTCGACTCCTTGACGGCGGCCTGCCACTGCTCCTCGGCGGGAGCGGCCTTCCCGGACGCGAGCGGAACCTGGGAGAAGTCGGGAATCCCCGGGGAGTCGGTGCCCATCACTTCACTTCCATGCGGTCGAGGACGGAGGTGAGCGTCGCCACCGCGTCCGAGCCCGCGAAGACGAACGCGTCCACGCCGGCACTCCGGTACGTCTCTTCGGCTTCCCCGGGGCGGCCGGCGAGGAACACCGTCCGCGCCCCCGCGTCCTTGAGGGCGCGTGCCACGTCGGCCGCCTGCTCGGCGTACAGGGCGTCGCTGGAGCAGAGGCAGGCGACGCCCGCACCGCTGGCGGCGAACGCCTCCGCAGCCGTCGCGGCGTCCACCGTCACCGGGTCGTGGACCGGCTCGATGCCGCCCGCCTGGAAGAGGTTCGCGGCGAAGGTGACCCGCCCGGTGTGCGCGGCGGCCGGGCCCAGCGCGGCCAGGAAGACACGCGGGCGCGCCCCGGTCCGTGCCAGGTGCGCGTCGGAGCGGGCCCGCAGCGCCTCGTACGCCTCGTCGCGCCGGACGCGGGGGAGCCCCCCGGCGGGCCGCTCGGGGGCGGGGTCGCGGCTGACCTCCCGCTCGGCGAGCAGCGGGAACTCGCTGACGCCGGTGATGGGCTCCTTGCGCCGCGCGAGGTCCTTCGAGCGGCGCTCCCAGGCGGCGGCGATCCGGTCGGCGACCAGGCCCGAGCGCAGGGCGTCGGCCTGGCCGCCCGCCCGCTCGATCTCCTGGAACCACGCCCAGGCGGCCTCGGCCACCTGGTCCGTGAGCTGCTCCACGTACCAGGAACCGCCCGCCGGGTCGACGACCCGGGACAGGTGCGACTCCTCGACCAGGATCGTCGAGGTGTTGCGGGCGATCCGGCGGGCGAACGCGTCGGGGAGTCCGATCGCCTGGTCGAAGGGGAGCACGGTGACGGCGTCGGCGCCGCCCACCCCGGCCGCCATGCAGGCGATCGTGGTGCGGAGCATGTTCACCCAGGGGTCGCGGCGCGTCATCATCACCGACGACGTCACCGCGTGCTGCCGCTGGGCCCCGGCCTCCGGTGCGCCGCACGCCTCGGCGACCCGCGCCCACAGGCGGCGCGCCGCACGGAACTTGGCGATGGTCAGGAACTGGTCGGCCGTCGCCGCGTACCGGAAGTCGAGCTGCCCGCAGGCCGCTTCGACGCCGAGCCCGGCCTCGGTGAGCTGCCGCAGATAGGCGACCCCGGTGGCCAGGGAGCAGCCCAGCTCCTGGGCGGCCGACGCGCCCGCCTCGTGGTACGGCAGGGCGTCCACCACCAGGGCGCGCAGTGACGGGTACTGACGTGTCGTCAGCTGTGCGAGCCCGGTGGCCGAGGCCGTCAGGGCGGGATCGTGGACGCCGGTACGGGCGGCGCAGCCCAGCGGGTCCGCGCCCAGGTTGCCGCGCACGTCCTGCGGTGCCAGGCCGCGCAGCTCGTACAGCCGGAGCATCTCCCGTGCGGCGGTGTCGAATTCGGCCCCCGCGTCCAGGGCGACGGGCGCCAGGTCCAGAAGGACGCCCTCCAGTGCCCGCTCCAGGCCGGACACCGGGAGCCCGGCGCCGCCGACGGCGAGCCAGAGCGAGGACACGCCGTTCTCCAGGTCCGCCAGCACGGCTTCGTTGGCACGCGCCGGATCGGGGCGCTCGTGCCGCTGCCGTACGTCCCAGCCCCCCGCGGCCGTCGTGCCCGCGGCGAACGCCCCTCGGGTGAAAGGTGCGAAACCGGGCAGTCCGGGCGAGTCGCCCCGGTGGACGGCGTCGTCGGCGGTGTACAGCGGGCGTGTCGTCAGCCCGTCGTCGAGGGAAGTGGAGAGGGCTTCTTCGGCCGCGTGCCCCGTGACGTCTTTACCCGATTTGCGCAGCACGCCTTCCACCAGGCGCTGCCACTGCTCATGGGTCGCATCAGGGAACTCGGCGGCCAGGGAGAGCCCGTCGTCAGGCAGGACCGTCATGCTCAGATGCTAGGGCAGCCCGGCAAAGGAGCAGCAGGGGTAACCGTTGTGACCTTGACCTCTCCTGACCTGCCTTGATCCGTTCGGCCGAATGCCCTAGGGGAGCGGAGGCCGGGCCTTCCCGCGACCCGGCGGCCCCGGGAAGGGGCTGCCCGGCCCCGGAGCCCCCGGGGCGCCGTTCTCCGGACGCCGGACGCCGGACGCCGGAACCGGCCCCGCGCCCGGGGGGCGCGAACTGCGCTCAGGCCAGCCGCAGTTCACCCTCCGGCTGCTCCCGGCCGCCGCCGGTCGGCGAGGCGACCAGCGAGAAGGGGTGTCCGGCCGGGTCGGAGAAGCGGCGCACGTCCCGGCTGAGACCCGTGTTGTTCGGGGTCTCCAGCGGGCGGGCGCCCAGCCCGATCACCTCGCGCTCCGCCTCGTCCATGTCCTCCGTCGCCACCAGGATGCGCAGGTGCGCCTGCTGGGAGTCGTCGGGGCGCGGCCAGCTCGGCGGCGCGTACCCGTGGTCGCGCCGGATCGCCAGGTGCACCCCGTTGTGCCCGACGATCTCCACGAAGTCCATGTCCTCGCCCCGACGGGTCTCCGCGTCGAACAACCGGGCGTAGAACTGGGCCAGTTCGTCCGCCTCCGAGCAGTCCAGCACCAGTACCGTCCGCTTTTCCACCGCCATGTCCAAGCCCCGTCTCTGCTTCAGCCGCGCGATGCCGTGCCCGTCGTGCGACACCGCTGTGTGCTGCGGGTACCCCCGACGGGCGGGGAAACGCCATCGGGAGGGCGACGGACTTCCCGGGGCGGCGGGGCACCCGTACGCGGCACCCCGCCCCCGTGCGGACCCGCGAGTCTGCGGCACCCCGCCCCCGCACGGGCCCACGAGGGTGCGGCTCCCCGATCCCGTGCGGGCTCACGCGGAGGTGAAGCGCCCGGCCGCCTCGCCGCGCAGGCGTCCCGGCGGCACCTTCCGCCCGAACAGCACCGCCACCAGGTCCTGCGCCGCCCCGGTCACCTCGCTGCCGCTGCCGTACGACCACTCCAGGTCCTCCGCCCGCAGCCGTACGCCGCCCAGCTTCGCCCCGAAGAACCGCGCGCTCATCGGGCCCGCCGTGCCCAGCACCACGCGCAGCCGGTCCTGCGGCACCCGCCGGTCCAGGCCCAGCGGGATCGTGATGTCCAGGCCGTGCACCACGTCGTGGCCCAGCGCCGCCGCGACGCCGCCCACCGGGGGCGTCCACGGGTGCTGCGCGTGTTCCCGCAGCGCGGACGCCATCTCCTCGCGGGACATCCCCCGCGCCTCCCGGCGGGCGACCCGGTCGGCCATCCGGTCCATGCTGCCGCGCGCGCCCACCAGCTCCCGCACCACGCTGCGCAGGGGGTGGCGGAAGCCGAACGACAGGTGCGCCGCCACCTCCCGCACCCGCCACCCGGCGCACAGCGTCGGCTCGTCCCAGCGTTCCTCCGGCAGCCGGTCCAACAGGTCGGCCAGGTCACGGCGTTCGGCCGCGACGGCTTCCCTGATCGTCGCGTCGTCGGCCCGCAGCTTCGTCTTCGCCATGCCGACAAGGGTGGGCGGCCCACGCGCACAAGTCCAAGAAGGGTTCCTGCTGGCGGTCAGCAGCTCGGCTTCTAGCATCACCGGCATGGAACTGCGCCAACTGCACTGCTTCGTCACCGTGGTGGAGGAGGCCGGCTTCACCCGCGCCGCCGCCCGCCTGCACCTCGCCCAGCCCGGGGTCAGCGCCCAGGTGCGGCAGTTGGAGAAGGAGCTCGGGCAGCGACTGCTCGACAGGTCGGGGCGCACGGTCGTCCTCACCGAGGTGGGCGAGGCGATCCTGCCGCACGCGCGGGCCGCGCTCGCCGCCGCCGACGCGATGCGCGAGACGGCCGCGCAGTTCGGCGGCCTGCTGCGCGGGCGGGTCAGGCTGGGCTCCCTGCTGGGCGCCCCGCCGGGGACGTTCGACCTGGCGGAGGCGCTGGCCGACTTCCACCGCACGTACCCGGGAGTCGAGTTCTCGCTGACGGAGGACACCTCGGAGCGGCTGCTGGCGGCCGTGCGGCGCGGCGCGCTGGACATGGCGCTGGCCTCGCCGGCCGAGGAGACGCCCCCGCCCGGCGTGGACCTGGAGATCCTGCTGGACGAACCGCTGGTGGCGGTGGTCGCCGACGCCGACCCGCTGGCCGGGGCGGCGGCCGTCCCGCTCGCCGCCCTCCGCGACCGCCCGCTGATCACCCTCCCGTCCGGCACGGGGGTGCGGGCGGTGTGGCAACGCGCTTGCGCCGAGGCCGGATTCGCGCCCCGCGTCGCCTTCGAGGCGTCCGCCCCGCAGGCCCTGCTGCATCTCGCCGCGCGAGGTTTCGGGGTGGCCGTGCTGCCCGCGGGCATCGCCCGGCAGCGCGGCCCCGGGCTGCGCACGGTCGCCCTCACCGACCCCGTCCCCCGGGCGCGCGTGGCCCTCGCGCACCCGGCCGGGGGACCGGCGGGCCCGGCCGCCCGCGCCTTCCTCGGCCACCTCTCCGGCGCGCTCCGGGGCGGGTTCACGGGCGCGGGCACCGCGGCCGGCCCGCTGCCGCCTTCCGGATGATCCCCGCCCGGGCCCGTGGTCCTGCCGGCGCCGACACGCGCATTCCGCCCACGGGCCGCCCGCGCCGAGGCCCAGCCGACGGACCCAGCCGACGGACTCAGCCGAACGTCAGCTCCCGCCCCGGCCCGCGCGGCGCGAAGAACCCGGCCACCGTCTGCGCGTCCACCGCCTCCAGCGCGGCCGGCGACCACCGCGGGGCACGGTCCTTGTCGACGATCTGCGCGCGCACGCCCTCCACCATGTCGGGCCGGCGCAGCGCCACGCACGACACCCGGTACTCCTGCTCCAGCACCGCCTCCAGCGAGCCCAGCGCGCGGGCCCGCCGCACGGCCTCCAGGGTGACCTTCACCGACGTCGGGGACTTCGCCAGGATCGTCCCGGCCGCCTCCTTGGCCGCCCGCTCCCCGCTGTCGGCCAGCCGCCGGACGATCTCCTCGACGGTGTCCGCCGCGTAGCAGTGGTCGATCCACGCACGGGCCCGCGCGAGCACCCCCTCCTCCGGAGCCGACGCGTGCCGCCGTACCGCCTCCGCCGCCGGTACGGACGCCAGGTCGGCCCGCAGCGCGTCCAGCCGCCGCGCCGGTACGAAGTGGTCGGCCAGCCCGCACAGCAGCGCGTCCGCCGCGCCCACCGCGTCCCCCGTCAGCGCGAGATGCATGCCCAGTTCCCCGGGCGCGCGGGACAGCAGGAACGTGCCGCCGACGTCCGGTACGAAGCCGATGCCGGTCTCGGGCATCGCCACCCGCGAACGCTCGGTGACGACGCGCACGCTGCCGTGCGCGCCGACCCCGACGCCGCCGCCCATCACGATGCCGTCCATGAGGGCGACGTACGGCTTGGGGAAGCGGGCGATCCGCGCGTTCAGCCGGTACTCGTCCCGCCAGAACTCCTCCGTGGCCGTCCCGTCGCCGTCGCGCGCGTCGTCGTGCATGGCGCGGATGTCGCCGCCCGCGCACAGGCCGCGTTCGCCCGCGCCGGAGAGGACCACGGTGTCGATGCCCGGGTCCCGCGCCCAGGCGTCGAGCGTCGCGGCCAGGGTGCGGACCATGGGGTGGGTGAGGGAGTTGAGGGCCCGGGGCCGGTTGAGCACGAGGTGCCCGGCGCGGCCCTCGACGTGGACGAGGACCGGGGGCGGGGTCTGCTGATCGGTCATGCGTGCGCCTTTCGGGGGAGGGGAGGCGGAAGCGGGTCGCGGACGGTGCGTCGGCCGTGCGTGTCGGCGGCGGACAGCGGCCCGCCGCGGCCGTCACCGGGCCGGTGCGCGCGGATGCCGTCCGGCCTGCGTACGGCCCCGGCGGGGCCGTCGCCCGGGCGGAGCCCCGGGAGTCCGGCGGGGCCGCCGGCCGGGCGGGGCCCCACCGCCTCGGCGGCTGTCCCGCGCAGGATGCCGGTGGGCTCGTCGATCCGCATGATCGCCAGGCTAACGGCACCCCGCGCGGCCCTCCGGCGCGGTCCCGCAGGTTCCCCCGGGCCTCGGCGGGCATTGTCCGCCGAGGCCCGGTCAGTGGGCGTTCTCCGTCGGCCGCAGGTCGCGCGGCACCCACACCCACGCGATCACCGCCGCGCCTAGCGTGAGCAGCGCGCCGATCAGGAAGGCCGGGGTGATGGCCGTCGTGTACGCCGCCGAGACCGTCTCCAGCAGCGAGCGGCCCGCCTCGCCGCCCAGGCCCTGCGCCACGTGCGCGGCCTCGCCGACCGAGCCCCGGACGGTCTCCGCCGTCGCCCCGTCCAGGCTCAGCGCGGGCAGGTTCGCGCGGTACAGCGCGGTGGCCAGGCTGCCCAGGAGGGCGACGCCGAGTGCCGCGCCCAGCTCGTAACAGGTCTCCTCGACGGCGGCGGCACCGCCGACCTCGTGCGCCGGGGTCGCCGCCATCAAGGTCACCGAGGCGACCGTGGTGGCGACGCCGACGCCCATGCCGAGGACCGCCAGCGCGACGGCGACCGCCGGATAGCCGATCGGGGCGAACTGCTGCACCGTCCACGGCAGGGCGAGCCCGGCCGTCATCACGAGCAGGCCGAGGCCCAGCACGTGCCGGATCGGGAAGCGCTGCATCAGGGCGGGGGTCACCATCGAGGTGACGACCAGGCCGAGGGAGGCGGGCAGCAGGCGGACGCCCGCCTCCAGGGGCGTGTACCCCTGCCCGTACTGGAACCACTGCGTCACCAGGAAGAGCACCGCGCCCATCCCGACCATCCCCAGGAAGATCGACACGGCGGCGATGGAGAAGGACCGGTTGGTGAACAGCCGGACCTGGAGCAGCGGGCTCTCCAGACGGAGCTGACGGCGCACGAAGACCGTCAGCGCGACGGCGGCGAGCACCAGCAGCGCCCACGGCAGCGGGTCGGCGAAGCCGCTCTTGCCCAACTGCTTGATGCCGCCCGCGAGGGCGAGCATGCCGACGACCGACTGGCCGACGCCCCACCAGTCCCAGCGGCCACTGCGCGGCGCGTGCGACTCCGGCAGGAACCAGGCGCCCAGCGCGATGACCAGGGCGGCCACCGGCAGGTTCAGCAGGAACGCCGACTGCCAGCCGAAGTCCTCCACCAGCAGACCGCCGACCACCGGGCCGAGCGCCATGCCGCCGCCGAAGACCGCCGCCCACACGGCGTACGCGAAGGCCCGCTCCTTGGCGTCGGTGAAGACGTGCCGGAGGATCGACAGGGTGGACGGCATGATCGCCGCGCCGCCGACGCCGAGCAGCGCCCGCGCGCCGATCACGTGCCACGCCTCGGTGGCGAACACCGCGAGCAGCGACGCCAGCGCGAAGACCGCGAAGCCGGTCAGCAGCATCCGCTTGCGGCCGAACCGGTCGCCCAGCGCGCCCGCCGTCACCAGCAGTCCGGACAGGGCGAGCGCGTACACGTCGATGATCCACAACTGCTCGACCGACCCCGGCTGCAGATCGGACACCAGCGAGGGGAACGCCACGTTGAGGATCGTGGTGTCCATCGAGATCAACAGCAGGCTGCCCGACAGGATCGCCAGAACGATCCAGCGCCGGGGGTCCGGCGACGGGGCGGCCTCGGCGTCGGGCCGGATGGCGGCGGGGGAGGACATGAGACATCCGTTTCGGTGAGAAGGGCGTCGAGACGAGACTGGCCAGCCTCGTATGAGACGCCAGTGTCTCACACGGAAGAGTAATGTCCCACTTTTTTTATGAGGGGGCCGCGCGCCCGTCTGCCGCCGGTACGGAAAAAGGGGCTGGTGGCGGGCCCCCTCCGACCGGCACCCTGTCCCCATGCTGATCAGAGAAGCCACCGCCGACGACTGGGCCGCGATCTGGCCCTTCTTCCACGAGATCACCGCGGCCGGTGACACCTTCACCTTCCCCGTCGACCTCGACCGCGAGAGCGGCCGCGGCTGGTGGATGCTGAACGCCCCGAACCGCACGGTCGTGGCCGTGGACGACGACGGCACCGTCCTCGGCACGGCCAAGATGAACAACAACCAGCACGGCAACGGCGCCCACGTCGCCAGTGCCAGCTACATGGTCGACCCCGCCCACGGCGGCCGCGGCGTGGGCCGCGCCCTGGTCGAGCACACCCTCGACTGGGCCCGCGCCCAGGGCTTCCGGGGCATGCAGTTCAACGCCGTCGCCGCCACCAACACCCACGCCGTGCGGCTCTACGAACGCCTCGGCTTCGGCGTCGTCGGTACGGTCCCGGACGCCTTCCGGCACCCGGAGCACGGATACGTCGGCCTGCACGTCATGTACCGCGCGCTGTGACCGGCTCCCGGGGGGCGCCCGGGACCGCGTCCGTACGGACCGTGCTGGACCGCGTGGTGCTGCCGGCGCTGGACGCGCTGCACGCGGACTGGGACACCGCGCGGGGCCCTGGACGCCGTACGGCACCCAGGGCCCCGCGGGGAACCGGATCAGCCCTGGTCGCGGCCGGGCTCCGACGCCGCGCGGCGGACCGGACCGGACCGGTCGCCGTCCGGGTGCTCCGTGCGGAGGCGTTCGGCCCGGCGTTCGACGGACGGGCGCGGGACGGCCTCGGGGGTGCGCTGCGCGATCGGTGACGGGCCGGTGTCGGAGGAGCGGCGGACCTCGGCGCGGATCATGGCGTTCAGGGCGACGAACGGGTCGAAGGGCATGGCTGATGTGTCCTTTGCGGTACGGAGGGGACCCCGCGCACCTCTGACGGGCGCGGGCCGGCACGACGTACCGGCCGCGACGAGCCGGAGCCGGTACGGGGCCCTCTCAGCAGCGCAGCACCGCCCACCGCGCCGCGTGCGGCGCGGAGCCACGGGCGGGGAACGCGCGGGGCGGCCGGGCGGGCGAGGTGCGCGCCCTCCGCGTCGGCGGGCCGTTGCGGAGCCGCGCCCGGCCCGGGGCGGGCGGGGGCTGAACCCGGCGCCCACCGCCCGGCAGCAGCCGCAGTTCGGGGTCGGCGGAACCGTCCGGGACTCCCTCGCCCTCGGCGGGCCCCGGACCCGGCAGCACGCCCGCCGACCGGGCGTCGGCCCCGGCGACCGCGCCGTCCGTGCCCGGCTCCGCGCCCACCAGCAGCGCGCACACGGCGGTGAACGCCAGCAGCGCGACGAGCACGCGCCGGAGCACCGTCCGCGAAGGGAGGGGCACGCAAGCCATGGGGCACAGGTCCCCCCGCGCGCCGCCGCGGCGGCCCCGCCGACGCCGTTTTCCCCTGATCGTGGTGCGCCGAACGGCGCAACGCCGCCCGTGCTCCGCCCCCGGCGAGGAGGGCGGCCCACGGGCGGCGCGTCCGGCAGCCCGTGCGGGGGCTGCCGGACCGGTGGCGGATCAGGCGGACGAGGACCTCAGCACTCCTTCAGGTGGGGCGCCGGGTCGACCGGGGTGTGCACGTCGACAGCGGGCATGTTGCCCCACCGGCCGTTGTCGAGCTTGGTCCAGTACCAGATGTCGTTGCCGCCGTCGTGGCGGTCACCGCGGCCCCAGCACTGGAACCAGCTGAACGACGTGTTCATCTGCCCGCGCACCTCCGAGTTGAACGAACGGTGGGCGAACCCCCTGGCGCCCGGCCTGTTGCCGCAGTACAGCTTCCCGTCGGACCGCACCCCGCACTCGGCGGCGACGCCCTGCGGGGCGGCGACTGCCTGCGGGGCGGCGGCCCCGGGGGCGCTCGCCGCGGTGAGCCCGGCGGTGAGCGCGGCGGCGGCGAGGGCGACGGCGAACTTCTTGGTGGGGTTCATGAACTGCTCCTGATTTCTCTGTCGGTGGGGGACCTGCGGGATGTCGGCAGAGCCGGCGTGCGGAGTCACGGGCAGGTCGGCACGCCGTCCAGCCAGGCCGGTCCCTTGATGTAGATGTTGGTGATCCACGACTTGTGGTCGGGCAGGTACGACCAGGCGTCGTTGGTGATGCCCTCGGCGGTCACCGGCTGGGCGCGCTTCTGGCACTGGATGCGCACCGCCGTCGGCCCGGCGAACTTGTGCACCCGCGGGCTCGTCGTGGACGGCTCGGTGTGCGTCCACACGTCCGTGCCCCAGGTGCTGTGGCGGGTGCCCTGGCCGGGAGCGGCGCTGACGCGCACCGCGCCGAAGTAGTCGCCGCCCAGCCGGACGTCACTGACCATGATCTTGGTGCCGGACTCCCTGGCCTCGACCATCTTCCCGGCGCCCAGGTAGATCGCGATGTGGTGCACCTTGCGGGCGTTGCCCCAGACGACGAGGTCACCCGGCAGCAGCGGCCCGAGCCCCTGCGCGGCGGTGAAACGCGCGCTCACCCGCCCGGAGTTGTACTGGCTGTGCGCGTTGCCGTTGAGGATGTCCTGACCGGTGGCCTGCGCGTACGCCCACCGCACGAAGCCCGAGCAGTCGAACCCCTTGCGGTAGGGGTCCTGGGAGCTGTCCGGGTCGCTCGGGTCGACCTGCCCGTACGTGGGTCCGGGCTGCGGCCCGTGCCCGCCGCCCCAGGAGTACCAGACGCCGAGCTGTGTGCAGGCGGCCCGCACCGCCTTCTCGGCGGCGGCGGAGGCGCCGGAGGACAGGACGTCGCAGGCCGCCGGCGCCGGTGCCGCCGCGCTCGCCTGACCGAGCGTCAGCGGGGTCGCGGCGAGGGCGAGGGCGGTGAGGAGGGCGGCGGCGGTCCGGGTGGGATGGCGGGTGCGGTTGTGCATGGGAGGTCCCCGTTCGTCGTGGTGAGCGTGTCGCCGGAGGTGTGTCCGGCCCTTTCGAGACTGGGCGTCCGCCACCGTGACTGTCGAGACTCCTGGTGTCTCCCGACGCGAAGGGAAACGGGAAACGCCCAGGGAAACCGGGGTACGGGGATCTCGGGGCCACCAAGTCACCGGGCCGCTGAGCCGCCGGGACGCTGAGACCACCGGGCCGCCGAGACCGCCGGACCGCCGAGCCCCGCCGACGACGCGTGACACGCGCTCAGTCCCGCGGGCACCCGGCCAGCTCGCACACCGCCTTCTCCCGGCGGTCCACCGAGGTGTCCCACAGCCGGACCGTGCCGTCGTTGCTGCTGCTGGCGAGCAGCCCCGTGCCGCGGTCGAAGGCGATGCCCCACACCGCGCCCTGGTGGCCGGCGAGGGTCGCCGTCGGCAGCCGGCGGGCGGCGTCCCACAGGCGCACCGTGCCGTCACTGCCGCTGCTCGCCAGGACGTCGCCGCCGCCGGGCGCGAAGGCCACCGCGCGCACCGCGCCGCTGTGCCCGGTGAGCGCCGCGACGGTGGCACCGCGCGCCAGGTCCCACAGCCGGACGCCGCCGTCGTTGCCGCCCGACGCCAGGGTGCGGCCGTCCCCGGCGAAGGCGAGCGCGCGCACCGACCCGGTGTGCCCGTGCAGCACCGCGCCCGGCCGCCCGTCCCGGACGCCCCACAGACGTACCGTCAGATCGTCGCCGCCACTGGCGAGAGTGCGCCCGTCGGGGGCGAAGGCCACCGCGTTGGCGAAGTCCCGGTGCCCGGTCAGCGTCGCGGCGGGCCGCAGCGTGCGGGCGTCCCAGAGCCGTACCGTGCGGTCCGCGCTCGCCGACGCCAGCCGGTGCCCGTCCGGCGACCAGGCAAGACCCAGCACCGAACCGGTGTGCCCGGTGAGGGACTTCAGCAGGCGGCGCGAGCCGATGTCCCACACCCGCACCGTGCGGTCCGCGCCCGCGGAGGCGAGCCGGCGGCCGTCCGGCGACCACACCACCTGGAACACCGACCCGGTGTGCCCGTCCAGCGACCCCCGGGGCCGGTGCGCGCGGGCGTCCCACAGCTTCACCGTGCGATCGGCGCTCGCGGCCGCCAGCCGGCTCCCGTCCGGCGAGAACGCGGGCTGCCAGGACTCCGCGAACGGGCGCGTGGTCAGCGCCGCCCGCCCCAGGTCCCAGCGCACCACCGTCCCGTCGAAACCGGCCGTCGCCAGGACGGTGCCGCTCCCGACGGCGACCCCCAGCACGTAGTCGGTGTGCCCGGACAGCGTCGCCACCGTGCGCCGGCCCGCCACGTCCCACAGGCGGGCGCCGCCGTCACCGCCGGTGCTCACCACGGTGGTCCCGTCCCGGAAGTACGCCACGGAATTGACGTCGTCGCTGTGCCCCGCCAGCACCTGGAGCACCTGCCGCCGCCGTACGTCCCACAGGCGCACGGTGCGGTCCGCGCCGCCGGACGCGACCTGCCGGCCGTCCGGCGACCAGGCGACCCCCAGCACCCCGTCACCGTGTCCCGTGAGCACCGTCGCCGGCGCCCGCTGCGCCACCTCCCACAGGCGCACCGTCCGGTCCGTGCCGGCGGACACCACGCGCCGCGCGTCCGGCGACCAGGCGACGGCCATCACCACGTCGGTGTGGCCGTGCCACGTCGTGCGCAGCGTGTGCCGCCGCGCGTCCCACAGGCGTACGGTGCGGTCCGCGCCGCCCGTCACCAGGGTGTGCCCGTCCGGGGCGAACGCCACCGCCCGCACCGCGCCGCTGTGCCCGAGCAGCGTCCCGGCCCCCTGGTGGTCCCGCACCCGCCACAGCCGTACGGTCCCGTCCACGCCCGCCGACGCGAGCACCGCGCCGTCCGGGCTGAACGCGAGCCCCAGCACCTGTCCGCCGTGCCCGGTCAGCACCGCCAGCGACCGCCGGTGCCCCGGACCGCCCCACAGCCGCACGGTGCCGTCGTTGCCGCCCGACGCCAGCGTCAGCCCGTCGGGGGCGAACGCGACCGCGTTCACCGGCCCGGTGTGCCCCCGCAGCCGCCCCGCGAAGGGCTGCGCCTGGGTGCTGAGCAGCGCGCCGCGCGCCTCCACGGTCGGCGCGGTGCGGTACGCGCGCAGGGCCAGCCGCATCGCCTCCTCGGGCCGGCCGGCGGCGAGTGTCTGGGCCCGCACCGCCATGGCCTGCGACTGGGCGGTCAGCCTCTCCCGATAGGCGCGTTCGCGCTGTTCGTACGCCACCGTGCCCGCCCCCACCGCGAGCACCAGCAGCGCCGCCAGCGTGGCCAGCAGCACCCGGCGGGTACGCACCCGCAGCGTCTCGGTGCGCTGCCTGGCCCGTTCCTCCGCCTGCCCCGCAGCGATGAACTCGGCCTCGGCGGGCCCCAGTTCGACCCGGGCGTCACGCTGCTCGGCCCACCGGGTGAGCCGGTGCAGCCGCGAACCCCGGGGGAGGAGCGCCGGGTCGCGGCCGGCCCGCGTCCACTCGGCGGCCGAAGCGGCGAGCTGCTGGCGCAGCAGCAGGCCCGCCCGGTCGGCGTCGATCCAGTCCCGCAGCCGGGGCCAGGCCCGCAGCAGGGCCTCGTGCGTGATCTCCACGCGGTCCGCCCCGGCCGTGAGCAGCCGGGCCGCGACGAACGCGTCGAGCGCGGCCTGCGCGCCGCGCGGATCGGGCAGCCGGGCCACCAGGTGCTCCCGCCCGCTGCGCCGCCGCGACTCGCTGCCGTCGTCCCCCAGGTGCACCAGCCGCACCAGCAGCCGCCGCGCCATGTCGCGCTCGCCGGGCAGCAGGGCGGTGAACACCTCCTCCGCGCTGCGCGCGACGGCCCCGCGGATGCCGCCGGTCCGCTCGTACCCGGCGACGGTGAGGGTGTGCCCGGTGCGGTGCTGCCAGGTCACCCGCAGGGCGTGCGCGAGCAGCGGCAGCGCCCCGGGGGCGTCCGGCCCGCGCCCCGCGGCCGCCCCCGCCCCCAGGTCGCGCAGCAGCAACTCGACGAGCCCCGGCTCCAGGGCCAGCCCGCACCGGTCGGCGGGCAGCGTCACCGCCTCGCGCAGCTCGTCCTCGCTCATCGGCCCGAGGGCGAACAGCCCGTGCGTGAACACCGGTACCAGTGCGGGCACTTCGAGGCACCGCCCGGTGAAGTCCGCCCGCAGTCCGAGCACCACGACCGCCGGCCCGCCGGGCCCGGCGAGCGCGCACAGCGCCCCGACGAAGGCCTGCCGCTCCCGCGCGTCGCCGCACAGCGTGAAGGCCTCCTCGAACTGGTCGACGAGCAGGACGGGGCGTGAGCCGCCGCCCGGGCCCCCCGCCGTGCGCAGCACCTCGGCGAGCCGCTCCGGACGTACCGCCAGCGAATCCGGTGTGACGTCGTCCGGTACGGCCTCGAAGACCTCGCCCACGCACCGCAGCAGCTCCCTCAGGGGGTGCGCCGTCGGCGTGCACAACGCCACCGGCCACGCGTGCGACCCCGGCACCGGCAGTTCCCCGCGCCGCAGCGCCGGCACCAGACCGGCCCGCAGCAGCGAGGACTTGCCCGCGCCCGACGGCGCCGCCACCACCAGCGGCCCGGTCCCGGCCCGCTCCGCCAGCCTGGCCAGCAGCGCGGCCGTGGCCCGCTGCCGTCCGAAGAACCACCGCGCGTCCGGTACGTCGAAGGAGGCGAGCCCCCGGTACGGGCACTCCCCGGCGGAGGCGTCGGCCGCCGCGCCCGCCGCGTCGGGCTCCGCCGGGGAGGTGCGCGGCGCCGGGACGTCCGGCACGAGCCGCAGCAGGGTGCCGCCCGCGCCCAGCACGTCGTCGCAGCGGCGCGCCACGTCGCAGGTCGGCGGCTTGCCCCCGGTCTCGATCTTGCTGAGGTAGCCCTTGCTGTAGTGGACCGACCGGGCCAGCGCGGAGAGCGACATCCCGCGCTCGGCCCGCAACCGCCTCAACTCGGCCCCGAACGCGCCGGATTCCTCGCGGGGGCGTGTGCCCCGTACCCCGTCCATGCCCGGCACCGTACCGCGCGGACATGGACATTTCAGCCGTCACCGGGCACATTCACCTGAACTCGCGAACGCGGCCCCGTCCCACCCGCGGCTCAGCCGCCGTCCGTCGAATCGAGGTCCAGCTCGTCGGCGTACTCCTCGCCGGTCTCGTCCCCCGCGGGCTGCGGAAGCTCCGGTTCCTCCTCGGCGAGCAGTTGGTCCAGGGACTCGCCGCGCCGGGCCTCCTCGGCGGTCGTGCCGAAGGACTCGGCGGGCGACCAGTGGTCCGGCGGCGTGATGCCGGAGTCCAGGGGGTCGTAGTCCAGCCGGTCGGTGATCAGGGTGTCCTCGGCGTCCAGCACCCCGTCGTCCTCGGGGAGGCCGCCGTCGCCGTCGTACGTGTCGCTCATGACCCCACGCTGCCGCACCCGGACGGAGCACGCATCCCGGAGGTGCGGACCGCGCGCAGGGGCACAAGAATCGAGGCAGAAGAGGCAGAAAACGGACGACACCACCGAAGGAGACGGCATGAGCGCCCAGGGCCCCGACCCGTCCGAAGTGACCCCCGACAGCCGGCTGCACAGCGGCGGCAGCGACGACGCGACCCCCGAGGACCTGGTGCTCGCGTCGGGCCGTGACCTGACCCCCGAGAACCTGGAGTGGGCGCGCCGGCGACTGGAGAAGGAGGGCCGCGCCGCCATCGAGGGCGAACTGCCCTGACCGGCCGCGATCCTGTCCGCCGCGCGATCCGTCCCGGCCCGCCGCGCGACCGGCCCTGACCTCTGCCGCGAGCCGCCCCGGCCCGCCGCGCGGGCCGTCCCGGAGTGCCGCGCGCCAGTCCCGGCCTGCCGCGTTCCGTCGCGGCGCGCCTGTGCCCCGCCCGGACACGACGACCGGGCGGGGCACACCCGCGGTGTACGGGCCTCAGCGCCCGGCGTACACCGCGCTGACGAACGTCACCAGTTGGTCGGCGGGCAGCGCCCGGGCGAGGTCGGCCTCGGTGACCATGCCGACGGGCGCGCCGTCCTCCAGCACCAGCAGCCGCCGGATGCGCGCGTCGCTCATGATCCGTACGGCCTCGTCGGCGTCCGCCGAGACGTCCACGGACAGGGGGGCGCCCTCGGCGAGGTCGCCCGCGGTCTTCTTCGACGGGTCGTGCCCCGCCGCGACGCACTTCACGACGATGTCGCGGTCGGTGACGATGCCGGTGAGCGTGCCGTCACCGCCCTCGACGGGAAGCGCACCGATGTGGTGCTCCCGCATGAGCTGGGCGGCCCGGTCGAGGTTCTCGGTCGCCGGGATGGTCCGGACTTCGGGGGTCATCAGGTCACGGACGGTGGTCATGGGGAGCCTCCGGATGTCGGTGGGAAGAACGCACCGTCATGCTCCGGCGGCCTCCCCGCGAAGGCGACCGCACACTGCCGTACGGGTGACGCCCGGGGGAGGAGGGGCTTCGCCGACGAGGGCGGGCGGCGCGGCACGCGCGCCCCGGAGGTCCGACGAGGGGATCGCCGTCCCGCCGGACGGATGCCGGCGGGCCACGGGCGGCCGATCATCCGCCCGTGACACCACCCCGCAGCCCGGTCCGCCCAGCTCAGCTCCCCGCAAGGGCGCTCCGCACCTCCTCCGCAACGCCGGCGACGGAGGACGCGCATGCCGTGGACCCGGCTGCTGTTCCTGCGCGGCCCACCTTCGCCGCAGTTGTGCGAAGCGGGCAACTCGCGTCGCTCGTGCGTCGTATCGTCGGCCCATGAACGGCAGTCGGCGCAGCAACGGCGTCCCGTCGCGTCCCCTCCCGCCCGGCGCGGGAATGACCACCGGGGACGTCGCCCGTCGGCTCGGCGTCGCCCCCACCACCCTGCGTTCCTGGGACCGCCGCTACGGGATCGGCCCCGCGGTCCGTGACGACGGCAGGCACCGCCGCTGGTCCCCCGCGGACGTGGAACTGCTGGAGCGCATGTGCGCGCTGACCGCGCGCGGCGTCCCGCCGGCCGAGGCGGCCAGGCTGGCCGGGGAGAGCGCGGCCGGGCCCGCCCTCCCCCCGCCGCCCCGGCCGCCGGGCCGCGGTGCGGGGGTGCCCGCCCCCCGGGACCCGGCGGACGGCGTTCCGGCCGGGACCGTGCGCGGGCTGCGCAAGGCCGCCGTGCGCCTCGACTCGCCGCTCATCGACCGGCTGCTCGCGGCGACCGTCCACGCGCACGGCCTCACCGCCTCCTGGGAGGGGGCGATGTCCCCGGCCCTGCGGGCGATCGGCCGCACCTGGGCGAGCTCGGGCGACGCGGCGGCCGAACGGTACGTGGAGGCGGAGCACCTGCTCTCCTGGCACATCTCCACCACCCTGCGGCGCAGTGCCGACATGCAGGAGACCGGCGGCGACCACCCCGTCCTCCTGGCCTGCCTGCCCGGCGAGATGCACACCCTCGCCCTGGAGGCCCTCGCCGCGACCCTCGCCGAACGGGGGCTTCCGGTACGCATGTTCGGCGCGGCCGTACCGCTGCGCGCGCTCGGCGAGGCGGTGCGCCGGACGGGCCCGCGCGCCGTCGTCCTGTGGTCCCAGACCCGCCCCACCGCCGACCGGGCCGTGCTCGGCCTGATCCGCTCCACGGTGCGCGGCATCCGGGGCGCCCGCACCCACCCGGCGGTCCTCGCCGCCGGACCCGGCTGGGCGCGCACCGCCCCCAGCGAGGGCGTGCACCGGCCGCACAGCCTGGCCGAGGCGCTCGAACTGGTCGAGTCGGCCCCGTACTCCTGACGGAACCGGCGCCGCCCCCGGGCCGGGCCCGGGGGCGGCCCTCCCCTTCCGGATTCCTGCAACACGTTCTACTGTGTGCGCCGCCGACGGAACCCCGTGCCACACGCCTGGAGGGCCCGTGCATCTCGCCCACACCCCCGAACAGCAGCGACTGCGCACCGAACTGCGCGCCTATTTCGCCGAGTTGGTCCCCGACGAGGCCCGCGCCCGGGCCCGCCACGGCGATCCCGCCGCCCAGAAGCGGTTCTACCGCGAGACGATCCGCAGGCTCGGCGCGGACGGCTGGCTCGGCGTCGGCTGGCCGCGGGAGTACGGCGGGCGGGGCCTGACCCCGATGGAGCAGTACGTCTTCTTCGACGAGGCAGCCCAGGCGGGCGTCCCGCTGCCGCTGATGGCCCTCAACACCGTGGGGCCGACGATCATGCAGTACGGCACGGACGAGCAGAAGACGTACTTCCTGCCCGGGATCCTCGCCGGCGAACTCGACTTCGCCATCGGCTACAGCGAGCCCGACGCGGGCACCGACCTCGCGGCCCTGAAGACGCGGGCCGTCCGCGAGGGCGACCATTACGTCGTCAACGGTCAGAAGATCTGGACCACCAACGGGGACACCGCCGACTGGGTCTGGCTCGCCGTGCGCACCACCCCCCGGGAGGAAGGAGTTCCGCCGCACAAGGGCATCACCATGCTCCTGGTCCCCACCAGCGACCCCGGCTACTCCTGCACCCTCATCAACACCCTCGCCTCCCACGACACCACCGCGAGCTACTACGAGAACGTCCGCGTGCCCCTCTCCCGGCGCGTCGGCGAGGAGAACGAGGGCTGGCGGCTCATCACCAACCAGCTCAACCACGAACGCGTCACCCTCGCCGCCCACGGCACCATGGCCGTGCGCGCCCTGCACGACGTGCAGCGCTGGGCCATGGACACCCGGCTCTCCGACGGCCGCCGCGTCATCGACCTCACCTGGGTGCGCGGCCGCCTCGCCCGCACCCACACCCGGCTCGACGCGATGAAGCTCCTCAACTGGAGGATGGTCAACGCCGTCCACGACGGCACCCTCACCCCACAGGACGCCTCCGCCGTCAAGGTGTACGGCTCCGAGGCCCGCCGGGACGCCTACGCCTGGCTCATGGAGGTCGTGGGCGCGGCCGGCCCGCTGCGGGAGGGCTCCGCCGGCGCCGTCCTGCACGGCGAGCTGGAACGCGGCTACCGCTCCGCCGTGATCTTCACCTTCGGCGGCGGCAACAACGAGATCCAGCGCGAGATCATCTCCTGGATCGGCCTGGGAATGCCGCGGGTCCGGCGTTGACGGGCGGCGACGACCGCCGCGCGCGGGCGCGCCCGCCCGCCCGGCGGCCGGTACCACCGCCCACGGCACCCGAGCCGCCGACCGGTCACATCTTGAAGGCAGTTGGCCGTCCGGGACCCGGCAGCCGCCCCGCCCCGTACAAACTGAAGCGCCAGGCGGCCATACTGGACGGGCCGGGGAGGGCGCAGCGGAACTGACGGGGGCGACAGCGGGAAATGGCGGACACCAGGCTGATCCAGGGCCGGTACCGGCTGCTCGACCTGATCGGGCGCGGGGGCATGGGCGAAGTGTGGCGTGCCCGCGACGAATCGCTCGGCCGACGGGTCGCGGTCAAGTGCCTCAAGCCCATCGGAACCCAGCACGACCAGCAGATCTCCGGGGTGCTCCGGGAACGCTTCCGGCGCGAGGCCCGGGTGGCGGCCGCGCTCCAGCACCGGGGCGTCACCGTCGTGCACGACTTAGGCGAGTACGAGGGCGTGCTGTACCTGGTGATGGAGTTGCTGGAGGGACGCAACCTCAGCCAGCTCCTGGAGGACAACAAACAGCACCCGCTGCCCGTCCACGACGTCGTCGACATCGCCGAGCAGGTCGCCTGGGCGCTGGCCTACACCCATGAACAGGGCATCGTCCACCGCGACCTGAAGCCCGCCAACATCATGCGGCTCGCCGACGGCACCGTGAAGATCTGCGACTTCGGCATAGCGCGCCTGGGCCACGACATCGGCTTCACCTCCCGCCTCACCGGCACCGGCATCGCCATGGGCACCCCGCACTACATGTCGCCCGAGCAGATCAGCGGGGTGAACGTGGACCACCGCAGTGACCTGTACTCCCTGGGCTGCGTGCTGTACGAGATCGCCACCGGCGTGCCGCCCTTCGACCTGGACGACGCCTGGGCGGTGCTCGTCGGGCACCGCGACACCGCGCCTGAACCGCCGCGCACCCACCGCGAGGAACTGCCCGAGTTCTTCGACCGGATAGTCCTGGACCTGCTGGCCAAGACCCCCGACGGGCGGCCCGCGGACGCCAAGGACCTCGGGCGGCGGCTCACCGACGGGCGGACCGGCCCGGCCGGCGTCGCCCTGCTCGGGCGCCCGGCCACCGTGCCGGCCGCGGCCCCGCCCGAGCTGCGTCCGCCCGCCGAGCAGCCCGGGCAGCGGGCCGGCCGGGCGCCCCGGCTGCCGTCCTGGACCCGGGGCATGACCACGGGGCACAAGGCCGGCGGCACCGGCACCCTCACCCCGGCCCACGGCGACCCGGCGGCCGGGCTGACGGGGGAGTGGACCAGCGGCGGCGGCCTGCGCGCGCCCGCGGCGCCCCCGGCCCGCACCGAACGGCCCACTCCGCCGCCCGAGGTCCTGGAGGTCCTCGACAACCGGCACAACGCGGGCCTGAGCCTGGGCCGCCTCGGCCGCTGGGAGGAGGCGGGCGAGGTGCACCGTTCGGTCGCCGCCGAGCGCGAGCACGCGCTGGGCCCCGACCACCCCGACACCCTGGCCAGCCACTACGAGGTCGGGTTCACCCTCAGCCGGACCGGACGGCCGGCGGACGCGCTGCGGGAGTTCACGAAGGTCACCGAGGGGCGCACGCGGACGATGGGCGCGGACCACCCGGAGACCCTCGCCGCCCGGCAGGAGACCGCGTACGTCCTGGGACAGCTGGGACGGCACTTCGACGCCCACCAGGTGTACACGGCGGTGCTCGCGGCGCGCGAGCGGACGATGGGCCCCGACCACGTCGACACCTTGCGGTGCCGGCACAACCTGGCCTTCAACCTGAGCCGTCTGGGCCGGCTGGAGGACTCCTACCGGATGGCCCGGGACGTCGCGTCCGCGCGGGCGCGGGTGCTCGGCGCGACCCATCCGGACACCCTGGTGACGCGGTACGAGGTGGCGTACGCGCTCGGGCAGCTCGGCCGGTGGACCGAGGCGCTGCAGACGTACCGGGAGGTGGCCGCCGCGCGGGCGCAGGCCCTGGGGGCCGACCACCCGGACACGCTGTCGGCGCGGTACGAGGTCGGCATCTGCCTGGGGCGGCTGGGGCGCAGCGCGGAGGCGCTGGAGCTGTACCGGGACCTGGTGGACGACCGGACGCGCACCGGTGGCCCGGCCGACGCGGAGACCCTGCGGGCCCGGCACGGGCTCGGGGTCAACTTGGGACGCCTGGCGCGCTGGGAGGAGGCCCTCGCCGAGGCGCGGGACGTGTGCGCGGTACGGGAGCGGGTGCTCGGGCCCGACCACCCGGACACGTTGGTCTCGCGGCGTGAGGTGGCCGTGGGGCTGGGGTGGCTGGGGAGGTGGGCGGACGCGCTGGCGGTGTACCGCGAGGTGGCGCGGTCGCGGGAGCGGGTGCTGGGGGCGGACCACCCGGACGCGCTGGCGAGCCGGAACGACGAGGCGCAGTGTCTGGAGCAGCTCGGGCGGGGGGCGGAGGCGGCGGAGATCTACCGCCGGGTGGCGGCGCTGCGGAGGGGGCGGGGGTAGCTTCCGGGCGGTGCGCCCCGTGGCCGCGGTGCGGGCCGGGGGCGCTGCCCCCTTCCGGGGTGCTACCAGGTCGGGGTGGGGACCACCGTCAGGAGGGCGGAGACGGCCACGACGCCCACCAGCATCACGACTTCCGCGCGGGCCGCCTTCGCCGCGCCGTCCGGGTCCACCCGGCGGTGGGCCGACTGCTTGCGGTGCAGACGGGAGCGGGCGACCAGGGCCAGCACGCTGACGACCGCGAAGAGGACCAGCTTGACCAGCAGGGTGCGGCCGTAGGCCGTGATGAGGATGTTCTCCAGGGGGAGCCGGCGCAGGGTGCTGAAGGTGCCCGTCACCGCCAGGGCCACGTAGAGGTAGGCCGCCAGGTGCGCGTAGCGGGCCAGCAGGCGGCGGCCCGCGCCCGGTTCGGCGTCCGGGCGGGAGCGCCACTGGTGCATCGCGCGCAGCGCGTAGACCAGCCCGCCGGTCCACAGGGCCGAGGCCGTCAGGTGGATCGTGGTGAGGAGGACGCCGATCTCGGGGGTGTCCTGCTCGGGGTGGGCCCGTACCGCCTCGGAGAGGATCACCGCCGCCAGCGGCAGGAGCGCCCAGACCGGCTTCTTGAGGAGCCAGGCGCAGGCGGCCGCCGCCAGGAACGCGTTCGCCTGGAGCAGCAGCATGCCGCCCGGCTCGGTCGCGTACGTCTCCGTGAAGGTCAGCCCGCTGTAGTCGGCCATCTGGACGATCTGGCCGAACGAGGCCGCCGCCCCGGCCAGTGACAGCGTGACCCCCCACATGGGCGGCCGGGCCTGCGGGGCGCCGGCGACCGTGCGCGCCATCCGGTGGCCGACGACCTCGCCGACGTGGAGGAAGAGGACGGCCAGGAACACCGAGCGCAGCAGCGTCGTGGTCCCGGCGCCGGGTATGTGCAGTTCGCCCGTGTCGCGCGACACGATGCCCATGCCCAGCAGGGCGACGACCACGAGTACCGCGACGGCCGCCGCCGGGGTGGTGAACGTCCGTGCCCGCCGCCGCCAGTCCTCGCGCGCGGGCAGCGGCGCGCTCAGCGGTGTGCTGAGGGGTGCGCCGGGGGGCGCACTCAGGGGTGCGTCCGGACGTCGGTCGTCGTGGGTCGGGGTGGGAGGCTCCGGATAGGTCACCTTCTGATTTTCCCTATACGGACGAGGTGGCACAAAGCGACCCCCCTCGCGGTCGTCCCCGCCCGGTCTGTACTCCTGCCGCTCCACGGCCATCTGTGTCACCGCCCCCTGTCGCACCTGTGACGTACGGCATAGGGTCCGGCCATGCCGATGCCCTCGCCGATCCGTTCCTCGTACGACGTCGTGATCGTCGGTGGCGGCCACAACGGTCTCGTCGCCGCCGCCTACCTCGCCCGCGCCGGTCGCTCGGTGCTCCTGCTGGAGCGCCTCGATGCCACCGGCGGCGCCGCCGTGTCCGCCCGGCCGTTCGCCGGCACGGACGCGCGGCTCTCGCGCTACTCGTATCTCGTGTCTCTCCTCCCCGCAGCCATTGTGCGCGACCTCGGACTCCCGTTCGACGTCCGGAAGCGGACAATCTCCTCGTACACCCCCAAGGGGGACGGCGGTCTGCTGGTCGGCGGTTCCGGTACGCGGGCCTCCTTCGCGGAACTGACCGGGGGAGACGCCGAGTTCCGTGCCTGGGAGGAGTTCTACGGGCGGCTGCGCCGGGTCGCCGGGCGGGTCTTCCCGACCTTCACCGAGCCGCTGCCCACCCGCGACGAACTGCGCCGCCGGGTGGACGACCCGGTGGCCTGGCGGATGCTCTTCGAGGAACCGATCGGTGTCGCCGTCGAGTCGGCCTTCGCCCACGACCTGGTGCGGGGAGTGGTGCTCACCGACGCGCTGATCGGCACGTTCGCCGACGCGCACGAACCCTCACTGGTCCAGAACCGCTGCTTCCTCTACCACGTCGTCGGCGGCGGGACCGGCGACTGGGACGTGCCCGTCGGCGGCATGGGCGCCCTCACCGACGCCCTCGCCCACGCCGCGCGGGCGGCCGGCGCCACCCTCCGCACCGGGCACGACGTGACCCGGATCGAGACCGACGGGGTCCGTGCCGAGGTCGCGTACCGGACGGGCGAGGGGGCGAGCGGAAGCGTCGGCGCCGGTCACGTGCTGGTCAACGCGGCGCCGCGCCACCTCGGCGCGCTGCTCGGCGAGGGCGGGGGCGAGGGCGGCTCGTCCTTCGCTCCGCCTCCCGAGGGGGCCCAGTTCAAGGTCAACATGCTGCTGAAGCGGCTGCCGAGGCTCCGGGACCCCGCCGTCGACCCGCGCGACGCGTTCTCCGGGACCTTCCACGTGGGGGAGGGGTACGAGGAGTTGCGTGCGGCGTACGCGCAGGCGGCGGACGGGCGGCTGCCGAGCGCGCCGCCGTCGGAGATCTACTGCCACTCGCTGACCGACCCCTCCGTCCTCGGCCCGGACCTGGTGGCGAGCGGGCACCACACCCTCACCCTGTTCGGTCTGCACACCCCGGCCCGTCTCTTCGCGGCCGACAACGACGCCGCCCGCGCCGCACTCCTGCGCACCACCCTCGCCCGGCTCGACGAGCACCTCGCCGAACCGATCGCCGACTGCCTGGCCACGGACGCGAACGGCGACCCCTGCGTCGAGGCCAGGACCCCCCTCGACCTGGAACGCGACCTGCGCATGCCGGGCGGGCACATCTTCCACGGCGACCTCACCTTCCCGTACGCGGCCGGCCCCGGCGACCGCTGGGGGGTGGCCACCGCGCATCCCAACGTCCTGCTCTGCGGGGCCGGTGCCGTGCGGGGCGGAGGCGTCAGCGGGATCGGCGGGCACAACGCGGCGATGGCGGTGCTGGGGCGGTAGCACGGGTTCCGGGCCGCGTGCGGGGCCGCGTGCGGGGCCGCGTGCGGGGCCGCGGACGGGGTCGTGCGGCGGGAGCCGCCGTGCTGCTCCCGCTCCGGTTCAGTCCCGGGACGCCGTCCAGCCCCGCGCCAGGACGCGGGCGGCGTCCCGGGGCCGGGCCTCGTCGAAGACCGTCCGGCGCCCGTCCTCGACCCGCAGCCCGTCGACGTACACCCCGCGCCCGACGTAACGCACCTCGGTCGTGTACCGCCAGCGCAGCACGAGGTCCTTTCCCTCGTACGCGGCGAGGTCCGCGCCCGCGCGGTGCCAGACCCGGCCGGACCACCCCGTCACCGTGCCCCCGGGGTGCGGACGCGGCCGTTCCCCCGGGCGCACGGTCGTGAACGGCACCGGCTGCCAGGTCGCCCCCGCGTCCGCCGACGCCTCCAGCGTGAGCGTGTCGGCGGTGGGCTCGGTGTCCCACCACAGGTCGCAGCGGAACAGCCCCCGCGCGGTGCCCAGCCGCAGCGCGGGCAGGGCGAGCGTGGCCGTCGTCGCGGAGGCCATGCCGGAGAACCAGGCGGTACGGCCGCGCTCCGGACGCACCGCGACCGCGCGGGCCAGCGCGTCCGCGGTCGCCACCCGGGGCGCCGAACCGGAGCGCCAACTGCGCACCGGGTGGACGGAGTTGCCGAGCAGGACGAGGAAGGAGTCGGTGGTCGGGTCGAGGACGAGGCTGGTACCGGTGAAACCCGTGTGGCCCGCGGTGCGCGGGGTGGCCATCGCGCCCATGTACCAGTGCTGGTGGAGCTCGAAGCCGAGGCCGTGCTCGTCGCCGGGGAAGGCGGTGTTGAAGTCCGTGAACATCAGGTCCACGGACGCCGGCTCCAGGACGCGGGCGCGGCCGTAGGCGCCGCCGTTGAGGAGGGTGCGGGCGAGGATCGCGAGGTCCCAGGCCGTGGAGAAGACCCCGGCGTGGCCCGCGACCCCGCCGAAGCCGTACGCGTTCTCGTCGTGCACCTCGCCCCACACCAGCCCCCGGTCGAGCCCCGACCACGGCTTGCGGGCGTCCTCGGTGGCGGCGATCTTCGGTTTCCAGGAGGGCGGCGGGTTGAAACGCGTGCGGCGCATCCCGAGCGGAGCAGTGATCTCGTCGTGGAGCAGGGCGTCCAGGGGGCGAGCGGTGATCTTCTCCAGGACGAGCTGGAGCGAGATCAGGTTGAGGTCCGAGTAGAGGTACGCGGTCCCCGGCGGGCTCGCCGGGACCTCGTTCCACAGCATCCTCAGCTTCCCCTCGCGGGTCGGCTGCGCGTACAGCGGAAGCCACGCCCGGAACCCCGAGGTGTGCGTGAGCAGGTGCCGTACGGTGATGTCCGCCTTGCCCGCCGCGCCGAACTCCGGCAGGTACGCGGCGACCCTGCCCTCCAGCTCCAGCGCGCCCCGCTCGATCTGCTGCACCGCCAGCATCGAGGTGAACAGCTTGGACACCGAGGCCAGGTCGAAGACGGTGTCCCGGGCCATCGCGATCTGCCGTTCCGGCGGGAACTCCACCGCCGTGTCCGTCTTCTCGTCGTACGCGGCGTAGCGCACCGCCATGCCGACCGGCTCGTGCAGCGCGACCGTGCCGCCGCGCCCGGCCAGCACCACCGCGCCCGCGTACCACGGGTGCCGGGGGGAGGGGCCCAGGAACCGCTCGGCCTCGGCGAGCACCCGGTCCAGGTGCGCGGGCAGCAGCCCGGCGCGCGCGGCCGACCCGTACCGCAGGGTCGGCCGGGGCCGGCCGCCGGGGCCGCCCCGCGCGCCGTCCGCCGCCCGGGCGGCGGAAATCGGGCCCAGCATCAGCGCACCTCCCAGTGCCAGGGCCCCGCCCCCGAAGTGCCTTCGCCCCATGCCCCGGCGACCGCTTCCGTGACCGTCACCCCTGTGCCCACCATCCTCAGTCATGGCCACCAGCAGGCCAAAGCGCACCGCCCGTGTCAACGGTCCCGGCCGTCCACGCATATCTGACGCAGCATCAGAAAAACTCTTCCGCTCTGCGCCCTCCTGCGGCATCCTGCCGCCCATGAAGACGGAGCTGAGCCAGAAACTGGGAGTCGAGCACGCCATCTTCGGCTTCACGCCGTTCCCCGCGGTGGCGGCGGCCCTCACCCGGGCGGGCGGATTCGGCGTGCTGGGCGCGGTCCGCTACACAGCCCCCGACGACCTCGCCCGCGACCTCGACTGGCTGGACGCCCACACCGGGGGCAAGCCCTACGGACTGGACGTGGTCATGCCCGCCAGGAAGGTCGAGGGCGTCACCGAGGCCGAGGTCGAGGCCATGATCCCCGAAGGGCACCGGGCGTACGCACGCAAGATCCTCGCCCGGCACGGCGTGCCCGAACTCGCCGACGGCGAGGCGTCCGGCTGGCGCATCACGGGCTGGATGGAACAGGTCGCCCGCGGCCAGCTCGACGTCGCCTTCGACCACCCGATCAAGCTCCTCGCCAACGCCCTCGGCTCACCGCCCGCCGACGTCGTCGCCCGCGCCCACTCCCACGGCATCCTGGTCGCCGCCCTCGCCGGAAGCCCCCAACACGCCCGGCGGCACGCGGAGGCGGGCATCGACGTCGTCGTCGCGCAGGGGTACGAGGCGGGCGGCCACACCGGCGAGATCGCCACCATGGTCCTGGTCCCCGAAGTCGTCGACGCGGTGGGGGAGCTGCCCGTGCTCGCGGCCGGCGGGATCGGCACCGGCGAGCAGCTCGCCGCGGCCTTCGCGCTCGGCGCGCAGGGCGCCTGGCTCGGCTCCCTCTGGCTCACCACCGAGGAGGCCGACCTGCACTCCCGCGCGCTCACCGCCAAACTCCTCGCCGCGGGCTGCGGCGACACGGTCCGCTCCCGCGCCCTCACCGGCAAGCCCGCACGCCAGTTGCGCACCGGGTGGACCGACGCCTGGGACGACCCCGACGGGCCCGGCACGCTGCCCATGCCGCTCCAGGGCCTGCTGGTCGCCGAGGCCAACTCCCGCATCCAGAAGTACGAAGTGGGACCGCTGCTGGGCACCCCGGTCGGGCAGATCGTCGGCCGGATGAACTCCGAACGCAGCGTCCAGGCCGTCTTCGACGACCTCACCCGGGGCTTCGAGAAGGCCATGGCCCGCCTCAACCGCATCGCAGGCACCGCATCGCCGCGAGGACCGCAAGGAGCTGAGCGCGCATGACCGCAGCCGCCGCCGACACGGCGCGTCCCCCGAACGGCTTCTGGGCGCAGGCGGCCGCCGACCCCGGCCGCACCGTCCTCACCGCCCCCGACGGAACGCGCTGGACGGCCGCCGAACTCCACGCCGCCGCCAACCAGTTGGTGCACGGCCTGCGCCGGGCGGGCCTGTCGCGGGGCGACGCCTTCGCCGTCGTCCTGCCCAACGGCGTGGAGTTCCTGACCGCCTATCTGGCCGCCTCGCAGGCGGGCTTCTACCTCGTCCCCGTCAACCACCACCTGACGGGCCCGGAGATCGCCTGGATCGTCGCGGACTCCGCCGCGAAGGTCCTGATCGCCCACGAACGCTTCGCCCCCGCGGCGACGGCCGCCGCCGACGAGGCGGACCTTCCCGCCACCCACCGGTACGTCGTCGGAGCGGCTCCCGGCCTCCGGCCGTACCCCGAGCTCCTGCACGGGCAGCCGACGTCGCCGCCGCCCGACCGCACGCTCGGCTGGGTCATGAACTACACGTCCGGCACGACCGGCCGCCCGCGCGGCATCCGCCGCCCGCTGCCGGGAAAGCTCCCCGAGGAGTCCCACCTGGGCGGCTTCCTCGGCATCTTCGGCATCAAGCCCTTCGACGGGAACGTCCACCTGGTCTGCTCGCCGCTCTACCACACGGCGGTCCTCCAGTTCGCGGGCGCGGCCCTGCACATCGGCCACCCCCTGGTCCTCATGGACAAGTGGACCCCCCGGGAGATGCTCCGCCTGATCGACACCCACCGCTGCACCCACACCCACATGGTCCCCACCCAGTTCCACCGGCTGCTCGCCCTCCCCGAGGAGACCCGGCGCGCGTACGACGTCTCCTCGCTGCGGCACGCGATCCACGGGGCCGCGCCCTGCCCGGACCACGTCAAGCGCGCCATGATCGACTGGTGGGGCAACTGCGTCGAGGAGTACTACGCGGCGAGCGAGGGCGGCGGGGCGTTCGCCACGGCGCAGGACTGGCTGAAGAAGCCGGGGACGGTGGGCCGGGCCTGGCCGATCAGCGAACTGGCCGTCTTCGACGACGACGGAAAACGGCTGCCGCCGGGGGAGCTCGGCACGGTCTACATGAAGATGAACACGGGCGGCTTCAGCTACCACAAGGACGAGACGAAGACCCGCGAGAACCGCATCGGCGACTTCTTCACGGTCGGCGACCTGGGAGTGCTGGACGAGGACGGCTACCTCTTCCTCCGCGACCGCAAGACAGACATGATCATCTCGGGCGGGGTGAACATCTACCCCGCCGAGATCGAGGCGGTCCTGCTCTCCCACCCCGGGGTGGCGGACGCGGCGGTCTTCGGCATCCCGCACGGCGACTGGGGCGAGGAGGTCAAGGCGGTCGTGGAGCCGGCCGAGGCCCCGTCGCAAGCGCTGGCCGCCGCGATCCTCGACCACTGCGCGGGCCGCCTGGCGGCGTTCAAACACCCGAAGTCCCTGGACTTCGTCGCCTCGATGCCCCGCGACCCCAACGGCAAGCTCTACAAGCGCCGTCTGCGGGAGCCGTACTGGCAGGACGAGGACCGGACGCCCTAGGCACGGGCCGACGGAGCCGTGCGGGCCGTCATCCGCCCGGTCGCACGAGAAAGGGCCACGTCCCGGCGGAAAGGGGAGAATCCGCCGGGCCGTGGCCCTCAGATCACCGCGGTGCGCTGGGACGCGGTGACCCTGTCAATGACGCCCGGAGAGCGTCACCGCTTGAACGCGTCCTTGGCCTTTTCGACCGACTCCCGTCCGTCGCCCTTGGCCCGCTGTGCGCGGCCTTCGGCGGTGAGCCGCTCATTGCCCACGAGGCGTCCCGCGGTTTCCTTCACGGCGCCCTGGACCTGGTCGGACTTGGCCTTGGTCTTCTTCTGCGCGGTCATGGTGTGCGCGCTCCCTTGCGTCTTGAGGCGTTTCCCTGACAGAAGATCGCCTGCCCCCGCATTCCGCCCGGAAACCCCCTCATCCCGATACGGCGACCCGGCCCGCCCACAGTTCCCCGACCCGCGCCGCCGAGGTGCCGATCCCGCTGGGCCCCGCCCAGGCGGGCCCGGCCGGCGGCAGGGCCGGCGCGTTGTGCCGTACGAGATCCTCCTCCCGGTAGCGCGCACACCCCTCGTGCCAGGTCAGAATTCCCGAGAGCCAGTTCTTCAGCTCCTCCGCGTAATGCATCAGCACGCCGCGCGCCGCCGCGTCCAGCTCGTATTCCTCGCACAGCGCGGGGATCTCCCCGCTCAGCACGTGCTGGAATTCCGTCATGCGCGCCTTCATCAAATCGACGACGACGTCCCGCGCCTGTTCGACCCCGCACTGCAGGAAGTGCTGGACGACCAGCACCCCGTTGTGCATTTCCCCTTCGAATTCGATCTCCTTCTGATAGGAGAAGAGGTCGTTCAGCAGGCACGCGTAATCCATCGCCGCGCGTTCCATGGTCAGGAACGGCCGCGAGCGGTAGATCTCGGGGGGCAGCGTGTTTCCGTGGGAGAGCCGCGACAGGCTCATCGTCAGATCGGAGCCGAAGGTGAAGCGGCGCATCTCGAAGTAGTCGACCGGGTCGGGCACCCGGTCCTGCGCCTGGTTGGCCAGCTCCCACAGCCAGCTCGCCGTCATGTCCTCGACGGCCTTGCGGAACCGCCGCCGGGCGTCCCCCGCCATCGGCCCCGCGGTCCGCCGCCACAGGTCGTCCAGGCTCCGCTCCAGCGGCGTCACCGGCGTCGGCACCGGCTCGCCGTCCACCGGCATGAACAGCGAGAGCCGGTCGTTGGCCGCCTTCGCCCCGGCGAGGTCCAGCGTCCGCCCGTACAGCACGGGGAAAAGGTCGTCCCCGTACGTGCCCCAGGCCAGCCAGCCCGAGGTGAGGTCCAGTTCGGCGAGCGTGGCGTCCGGGTGGATGCCGGCCGAGCACAGCGGCAGGTCGTACGCCCGGATCTTCGCCTCGTTCCAGACGCCCGACCCCGGCAGGCCCGGCACCTCGTCCAGGATGCCCATGGCCGCGGCCCAGACGACGACGTTCTCCCGGGACGCCTCCAGGTACGGGCTCAGCCGGGTCCGGTACGGCATGCCCAGGTCCGGGATCTCCAGGTGGCCCACCTTCTCGAACCGGTGCACGGCCACGTTCCTCAGCCGGGCCGGAACGCCCACCGCGAGCGACGCCAGCAGTTGCGAGGCCGCCGTCCCGAGGCCCTGGGGGCCGCCCGGCGCGTACGCCTGCGCGCCGCCCCCGCCGTTCATGTACCGGCTGGAGCGCAGGTGCCACTCGTGGCCGCCCGCCTGCCAGTCCTGGAGCCCCTTGACGTACGCGAGGACGTCGAGCCGCCCCGCGGGGCCGATGCCGAACTCGGCGAAGAGCGGCTCCAGTTCGGTGAGGACGGTCGTCTCGAACTGCTGGAGGCGCGAGGTCAGCAGGTCGTTGACGTGGTCCGCCGCCTGCTGCGTGGGGCAGTCCAGGAAGGTCTCCATGACCAGCACCCCGTTGGACAGCTCGCCCTCGTCGAGGATCTCCCGCTCGTAACTGAACAGGTCGTTGCGCAGGTGCACCCCGTCGGAGAACGCGTCCCGCAGCACGCACATCGGCCGCGACGCCGCGATCGCGTCCGGGACCTCCGCGTTCGCCACGTACTCCACCAGGCCCGCCGACCACGGCGCGCCGCCCACCTTGCGGCGCATCTCGATGTACTCGATGGGGTTGGAGATCCGCCCCTCGCTGATGTTCATCAGCTCCCACATCGACTCTTCGAGGAGGTGCTCGGTGGCGACGGCGAACCGCCTCCGCCACGCCTGCGACATCGAAGGACAGGTCCGCCGCCACAGGTCGGCGAGCCCCGCCTCCACCGCGTTCGTCGGCTCCGGCGGCTCCGCGCCCGCGTCCACCGGCATGAACATCGGCAGCCGGTCCAGGTACGCCTTCGCCCCCCGCATGTCGGGGCTGCGCTTGTACAGCTCCACGAAGTGGTCGTCGAAGAAGAACACCCACACGTACCAGTCGGTGACCAGCGCCAACTGCTCGGCCGTGCAGTCGGGATGGGTGTACGCGCACAGCAGCGCGTAGTCGTGGCTGTCGAAGTCGTGCTCGTCCCAGACGTCCGAGCCCTCGATCATCACCATCTCCCGCGCCCACGCCTTGGAGTGCGTGCGCGCGTGCTCCAGATGCGGATTGAGCCGGGCCGGATACGGCATGTAGAACTCGGGCAGCGTGAAGGGCTGGGGCATGGTTCGGGTGATCGCCTTCCGTACGACAACGGACCGCTTCACGCTAGGCAGGTCGGAGGAAGAACGATCCCGGCCCCGGACGATCACCTCCGAAGTGGTGAATCCGCGCCCGGGGCCGATTAACGATCTTGTCAGTGGCGCAGGAGGCCGCTCACCGCCTCCGCGCGGGGGACCTTCAGCGCTCCCTCGCCCACACCACCCTCAGCTTCGGCGAGGTGAGGATGTCCCCCTCGCAGAACCGCGACGTCACCCACTTCTCGCCCGCGTACAGCTCGGTCTGGTCGCTGTGGTACGGGGAGACGGGGTTCGAGGACTGGCTGTACGTCAGCAGGGTCTTCGCCACCGGGCAGGGCCCGCCGTTCCAGCCGACCGCCTGGAGGTAGCTCGACCCGGTGGTCACCTCGGTGTAGCCCCCGCCGGCCGCGTTCCACACGGGCTCGACCTTGTTCCACACGCCCAGCGACTCCGTGCCCCCGTGGACCGGGATGCGCTTGCCGCCGCGCACGACGAACTGGTGCCGGCCCAGCGGCGCGTCCAGCGGGATGCCCGCCGCCCGCAACTCCGCCACCGCGCCCCTGAGGGCCGTCGCGAAGCCCGGGGCCGCCGTGTTGAGCCCGCGCGGCGTGCGCACCGGATCGGCCGCGTCGAACGGCGTCCGCCACAGCGAGGCCGCCGGAACCGAGGGGAGCAGCGCACGCCAGAACCGGTCGAAGAGCAGCGCGCCCCGGCTCCCGGTGTCCGTCTTCCGGTCCCACGTCCGCAGGACGTCACAGGGGGCGCCCAGCCGGAGGTCCTCGCAGCCCTTGACGACCTCGTCGACGGTCAGGTCGGCGGCCGGGACCCGGTTGGCGAACTGCTGCCGCTGGAGGTCGGCCACCGTGAGCCGCCCCCTCCCCGCCATCGCCGCCACGTCCTCGACCGCACCCCGGGTGCGCATCGACCGCTGCGTGCCGTACGAGCCGAAGACCCGCTCGTACCCGCTGATCGGCCGGTCCGCGTTGGTCAGCCAGGCACTGTCGTTGGAGTTCTCCGCGTACGGCGCGTTCTTCAGCGTCGGCATCTTCGACGGGCCGAAGATCCCCGGCTCGATCGCGTCCCGGTCGCTGCCCAGTGCGCAGTCCGTCCGCGAACCGTCCAGCACCGCGAGACCCGACGTGGGATACGTGGCCCTGCCGAGCGGCGTCGAGCACCGCTGCGCCAGCTCGTCCGTGATGCGCGGCAGCACCTGCGACTGCGAGAAGAACGAGCCGCCCGAGGAGTCGGCGGCGATCGTGTTCACCCACGGCAGGCCCTGGGTGCGGCGCAGCGCCTCCTGGACGCCGTTCACGTCGCGCGCCCTGCTGAAGCCGAGCGCGGTGTCCCCGGCGCGCAGGTTCGTCGCGTTCGGGTCGTTCAGCGCGTACGCCGTCGTGGTCGTCCAGGGCAGCGGGAGCTGGGCGCCGAGGCCGGTGACGACCGGCCCGTACCGGGTCCACCACTGGGTGCGGGTCACCGGAGCGCCGTCCTTGACCTGCACGGTCACCGTCCGCCTGGTCATCTTCTCGGGCCTGCCGTCCACGACGTACGCCGTCGGGTCGCCGGGTGCGAGCGTGAGCTGGTGCAGGTTCATCGTGGTGCCGGTGGCGACGGTGTGGCTCCAGGCGATGCGCGCGGTGTGCCCGATGGACACCGTCGTGGAGCCGATCAGCGAACCGCCCGAGACGTTGATCTCACCGGGGATCGTCTGCTGCGACTGCCAGAACCGCCGCCCGCCCGACCACGGGTAGTGCGGGTTGCCCAGCAGCAGCCCCCGCTTGTTCGCCGTGGTGCTCCCGCTGAAGGCGACCGCGTTGGAACCCATCGCCGCGTCCGAGGTGTCGAAGAACCTCCGCGCCGCCTCGCCGGGGTCCGTGGCCGCCGTCCGGGGCGCCGCGCCGCTCGGCGGCTGCGCGGCCGTGATGCCGTCCGCGCCGCGCCCCTGCCCGCCCAGCACCGAGAACGAGTAGTTCAGGTGGTGCACGTCGGACAGGGTCACCGGGCGCAGCCAGGCGGCTCCCCGGCACGCGGGGTCGGTGACCCGGTTCTGCTTCAGCCAGGCGTTGTACCCGGCCGTCCAGCCCCGCATCAGCTCCTCGACCTGCCGGCCAGGACCCACCGGCGCCGGGCGTGCCATCAGCCGGGCGACGGTGCCGGCGTCCCGGATCCCCCGGAAGAACAGGTCGCTCGCCAGGTTGGTCGACGCCGACGACAGCGAGCCGTCCGGCTTCCCCTGCGCGCCGAAGAAGCGCGAGCGCTCGCCCCGGACGGTCGCGAAGCCCTCGGCCAGCGTGCAGGCCTGGTCATTGGCCTGCGCCCACCCGTTGCCGAAGCCCAGGTTCGCGTAGTCCTTGGCGAGGATGTGCGGAATGCCGTACTCGGTGTACCGGATGAGGGCCGACAGGCCGCCGCCCGAGGGGCGCAGCTCCGCACCCCCGGGGTCGGCGGAGGCCGTCGGCGAGAGGGCGGTGGCCGCCGTGAGCAGGGCGACCGCGGCGACGGCGCAGGATCTCGTACGGGTGCGGAGGGACAACGTGCCTCCCAACAGGGCGTCGCAACGCGGGCGTTGCGATCGGTGACCGTGATGTCACCCGCCACTCAGTCATTACCGACCGGTACCTGTCAACATCCCGTGCGGTATGCGACTCCCTTGATTTGCCGCGCGCCGCACCGCAGGATCACGCCATGACGACACCAGGAGCCCCCGGCCTGCTCACCGGCACCGTGGACGACGTACTGCGCCGTACGGCCCACCGCGTCCCCGACAGCCCCGCCCTGCACTACCGGGACCGTTCCTGGACGTACGCCGCACTCGACGCGGCCGTCAGCACCGCCGCCGCCCACCTGCGCACCGCCCACGGCCTGACCGAGGGCGACCGGGTGGCGACCTACGGGCACAACTCGGACGCGTACCTCATCGCCTACCTGGGCTGCGCCCGCGCCGGACTCGTCCACGTCCCCGTCAACCAGAACCTCACCGGCGGCGACCTGGCACACCTCCTCGGCCAGTCCGGCAGCTCCCTGGTCCTGGCCGACCCGGACCTCGCCGCCCGCGTCCCCGAGGGCTTCCCGGTCCTGCCGCTGCGGGACGCGCCCGGCTCCTTCCTCGACGCCCTGACGACGCCCGTCCCGTACGCCTCGGACAGCGACCCGCTCGCCCCCGTGCAGCTCCTCTACACCTCCGGCACCACCGCCGACCCCAAGGGCGCGATCATGACGCACCGCGCCCTGGTCCACGAATACGCCAGTGCCGTCGAGGCGCTGGACCTCGCCGGGACCGACCGGCCGGTCCACGCGCTGCCGCTCTACCACTCCGCCCAGACGCACGTCTTCCTGCTGCCCTACCTCGCGGTCGGCGCGGAGAACACCCTCCTGGACGGCCCGGACGCCGACAGGCTCTTCGACCTGGTGGAGGCGGGCCGCGCCGACAGCTTCTTCGCGCCGCCGACCGTGTGGATCGGCATCGCGAACCACCCCGGGTTCGCGACCCGGACGCTGGACGGGCTCCGCAAGGCCTACTACGGGGCGTCGGTCATGCCCGTACCGGTGCTGGAGCGGCTGCGCGCCCGCCTGCCCTCGCTGGCCTTCTACAACTGCTTCGGACAGAGCGAGATCGGGCCGCTCGCCACCGTGCTGCGCCCCGAGGAGCACGAGGGCCGGATGGACTCCTGCGGACGGCCCGTGCGCCACGTCGAGGCACGGATCGTCGACGAGCAGGGCGAGGAGGTCCCCGACGGCACGGCGGGCGAGATCGCCTACCGCTCGCCCCAGCTCTGCCTCGGCTACTGGGGGGTGGACGACCCTGACCTCTTCGCCGACGGCTGGTTCCGCTCGGGCGACCTCGCGGTGCGGGACGCCGAGGGGTACTTCACGATCGTCGACCGGGTGAAGGACGTCATCAACTCCGGGGGAGTGCTGGTCGCCTCCCGGCAGGTCGAGGACGCGCTCTACACCCACCCCGCCGTGGCGGAGGCGGCCGTGATCGGGCTCCCCGACGAGCGCTGGATCGAGGCGGTCACAGCCGTCGTCGTACGGCGCGACCCCTCCCTGACGGAGGATCAGCTCCGGTCGTACGCACGCGAGAGGCTCGCCCACTTCAAGGCGCCGAAGCGCGTCGTGTTCGTGGACGCGCTGCCGCGCAACGCGAGCGGGAAGATCCTCAAGCGGGAACTGCGGGACAGGCTCACGGAGTAGGGGCGGCTACTTCGGGCGGCGGTCGACGATCCGCCTGAACTTGCCGACCGACCGCTCCAGCGTCTCCGGGTCGACCACCTCGACCCGCACGCTCACCCCGATGCCGTCCTTGACGGCCGCCGTGACCGCCCGCGCGGCGGCCTCGCGCTCCGCGCCGCTCGCGTCGGCCCGCGCCTCGGCCCGTACCGTCAGGCAGTCCATCCGCCGCTCGCGGGTCAGCACCAGCTGGAAGTGCGGAGCGAGGGCGGGGGTGCGCAGCACGATCTCCTCGACCTGCGTGGGGAACAGATTCACCCCGCGCACGATGACCAGGTCGTCGCTGCGCCCGGTGATCCGCTCCATCCGGCGGAAGACGCGCGCGGTGCCCGGCAGGAGCCGCGTCAGGTCCCGGGTCCGGTAGCGGACGACCGGCATGGCCTCCTTGGTCAGGGAGGTGAAGACCAGCTCCCCCTCCGTGCCGTCCGGCAGCACCTCGCCGGTGACCGGGTCCACGACCTCCGGGTAGAAGTGGTCCTCCCAGATGTGCAACCCGTCCTTGGTCTCCACGCACTCCTGGGCGACGCCGGGCCCGATGACCTCGGAGAGCCCGTATATGTCCACCGCGTCGATCGCGAACCGCTCCTCGATCTCCCGGCGCATCTCCTGCGTCCACGGCTCCGCCCCGAAGACGCCCACCTCGAGGGAGGTGGAGCGGGGATCGACGCCCTGGCGTTCGAACTCGTCGAGCAGGGTGAGCATGTACGAGGGGGTCAGCATGATGACCTCGGGCCGGAAGTCCTGGATCAGCTGCACCTGGCGAGCGGTCATCCCGCCGGACGCGGGGACGACCGTACAGCCCAGGCGTTCCGCGCCGTAGTGCGCGCCGAGGCCGCCGGTGAACAGGCCGTACCCGTACGCCACATGGACCTTGTGGCCGGGCCGGGCCCCGGCGGCCCGCAGGGAGCGGGCCACCACGTCGGCCCACATCGAGAGGTCGTTCCCGGTGTACCCGACGACGGTCGGGCGGCCCGTGGTGCCGCTGGACGCGTGCAGCCGACGGATCTCGTCCTGCGGCACGGCGAACATCCCGAAGGGGTAGTTCTCCCGCAGATCGGCCTTGGTGGTGAACGGGAAGAGGGCGAGATCGGCGAGCGAGCGGCAGTCCTCGGGCGTGAGCCCCGCCTTGTCGAAGGCCGCCCGGTAGTGCGGCACGTTGGTGTAGGCGTGCCGCAGGCTGCTCCGCAACCGCTCCAGTTGGAGGACCTCCAGCTCCTCGCGGCCGAGCCGTTCCGTCGCGTCGAGCAGCGCCTTCATGGATCACTCTCCCGTTCTCCGCACCTGCCGGAGTGCGTCCCGTCCATACTCCCAAAATGGACGACCGATCATTCGGTCGTGGTGCTTCCGGGCCAGTAATGCAGGACACCGGGGCTTCTGGCAAGAGGCGTACGGGGCGGAACGGCGGACTCGCGGGTGTCCCGGCCGGGCGGGCGAGGAAAAACACCTCAAACTGTCGGTTACCGGCAGAACAGGGAACAACCGAACCGAAGGCAAGGACCAGACATGCACCTGCCCGTGACGCAGCGTCGATTCCGCAGAACCGCAGTGGCCCTGCTGATGGGGATGGCGGGAGCGGCGGCACTCGCCGCCTGTGGCGGCGGCAAGCCCGCCCCCGCCGTGACGACCACGGTGACCGCTCCCGCCCCGACCGTCACGGTGACGGCCACGCCGACCCCGCCGGCCACGCCGACCCAGCCGCCGCTCGCGTCCGCGGCGCCCACCGGGCAGCCCCCGCAGGGCTCGGGCAAGCCGGACGTGACCCTCACGGGGGACCCGGACGCCGCCTCCAAGGAGCTGGAGCGGCTGAAGGGGACGGGCTGGTGGAACCCCGACAAGATCGAGTACGCGGACGACCCGGTGACGGCGCTCCAGCAGTTCGACAAGTGGCTGGCCAAGGGGTACGTCGCACCGGACGGCGGATGGACACAGGAGGGCCTGGCGGCGGTGCAGGCGGCGAACGACGGGGGACCGGAGATGTAGGGCTCGGCCGGGCGGGCCCGGGGCGTCGGGGTGTGCGGGAATCGGGGGCCCGGCGGCGGAGGGGGCCGGGGGTCTGTTTGGATGAGCGGTATGTCTGCCTTCACCAGTTCCGACGAGAGCCCCGCCGCCCACCGGCCCGGTCCGGAGACGCGTCCGTACCCCGACCCGGCCGTCGAGAGCGTGCGGCTGGCCGCCGGGAACCGGGTCGCCTACCGCACGTGGGGCGATCCGGCGGACCCGCCGGTCGTCCTGCTGCACGGCCGGACCGCCAACAGCGCCGACTGGGCCGACGTCGCCGAAGCCCTGTCCGCGACCCGCCGGGTCTACGCCCCGGACGTGCGCGGACACGCCCTGAGCGACTGGCCCGGCGGATACACCTACCCCCGACTGACCGCCGACATCTGTGAGTTCCTGGACGTCCTCGGGCTGGACCGGGTCGACCTCGTCGGGCATTCGATGGGCGGTGCGATCGCGCTCCAGGTGGCGCAGGCCCGGCCGGAGAAGGTCGCCCGGATGGTCCTCGAGGACGCGCTGCCGCCGTTCCCCCTGGACCCGCCGCGAGACCCCGAGCCGCGCCCCGCACAGCACGAGATCGACGCCCTGGACTTCGACTGGGACGTGATACCGGCGACCGACGAGGGAGCCAACCACCCCGACCCCGCGTGGCAGGCAGGCCTGGCGGGGATCACCGCGCCGGTGCTCGTGGTGTCGGGCGGGAAGGCGAGTTTCCTGCCCGAGGCGGGCCAGCAGAGGCTGACGGACCTGATCCCCGGCGCACGGCGGGTGACGATTCCGGTCGGGCACCTGATCCACCGGAATGACCCGGCCGGATTCCTGGCGGAACTCAAGGAGTTCGGCGTGTACTGACGGCGCACCCCGGCGGCGGCGTTCCGGCGCGCTGTCCTGCTTCGGGCCGGGTCAGCGGTTGCGGCGGCGCTTCGTCGTCGTCCTGCGCCAGCCGAAGGGGCCCGGGAGGTCCATCGAGGTCGTGCGGCGGCCGGTGCTGCTGTGGGTGTGGCGGGGGCCGTGGCTGCCGCCGGTGGTGATGGACCAGGAATGCCGGTTGATGTTCAGGCGGACACCGGGGAGGATGCGGAAGCTCTTGCGGAAGGTCAGGGGCACGGGGAACTCCTCGGGTTCGGGCGAAGGGCCGACGAATGCCGTACGGATTGCCGCTTCCGGCGCAACAATGCGCGGGGCTCCGTCCGGGCCCGCGCGCCTCGCTCCCGGGCCCCCGGCCTACGCTGGTGCCATGCGCATACTCGTCATCGGCGCCGGTGCCACCGGCGGATACTTCGGCGCCCGGCTCGTCCAGGCCGGACACGACGTCACCTTCCTGGTCCGCCCGGCCCGCGCCGACGCGCTCCGTCGCCGGGGCCTGCGCCTCACCGGTCTCGGGGAGCCCGAGGAACGCGTCGAGCCACGGCTGCTCACCGCCGCCGAGGTCTCCGAGGGGTCCGGCGCCGAGCCGTACGACCTCATTCTCCTGACCGTGAAGGCCACCGGCCTCGCCCGCGCGGTCGAGGACTTCGCCCCCCTCGTCGGGCCCGGCACCGTCATCCTGCCCGTACTCAACGGTCTCGCCCACCTCGGCCTCCTCGCCGACCGCTTCGGCGCGCACCGCGTCTGGGGCGGCGTCGCCAAGGTCATCACCACCCTCGGCGACGACGGCGACATCGTCCGGCTGGCGCCCATGGCCGCCCTCGGCTTCGGGCCGCTCGACGGCGCCGACCCCGGCCGGGCCGAGCGGACGGCCGCTCTGTTCGACGCCGTGGCGGGCATGGAGGCGACGGCGTCCGCGGACATCGTCGGCGACATGTGGGCCAAGTGGTCGTTCATCGTGACGATCAGCAGCGTCAACATCCTCGGACGCGGAAGCGTCGGTGACGTCGTCGCCGTGCCGGGCGGCGACGCCCTCGGGCCGGCCGTGTTCGCCGAGGCGGCAGCGGTGGCCGCCGCCTCGGGGCACGAACTGGCCCAGGACGTACGGGACATGGCGGTCGGGATGGCGACCGGGGCCGGGTCCCCGCTGACCACCTCCCTCTACCGGGACGTGGCGGCGGGCCTGCCCTCCGAGGCCGAGCACCTCTTCGGCGACCTGGTGGCCAGGGCCCGCGCCCGGCGCGTGCCCACTCCGCTGCTCGACCTGGCCACCCTGCAACTGCGGGTGCAGGAGGGCAGGTTGCGCACGGCCTGAGAGGCTACGGGGCCTTCGGCTGCCACAAGGTGGTCACCGGGTCGTAGACCCTGACGCCCTTCGGCAGGCCGAGCGCCGCGGCCGTGATCCGGACCCCGCGGTGGGCCGGGTCCGCAGCCACCCCGATGTCCCGTACGACACGTACGTCGGCAGGCGTCGGCGGGGCGAGGACCGTGCGGACTGTGGCGTACGCGCTCGCGCCGGCCGCCACCCGGTACGGCCCGCTGTCGGCCGGCGGATTCGGACGGGCCGCGCCGTCGAGGTCGCCGAAGGTGACGGTGGGGATGCGGTCGACGACGCAGGCATGGCGGCCGTGGTTGGTGAAGCGGAGGGAGAGGACGTCCGGGGTCGGGACGGCCGTCACCTTCAGGGACAGGTCCCGCTCCGCGCAGCGCGGAAGCGGTGCCTTCGTGGACGGGGCGACAGCGGCCGCGGCCGTGGCCGAGGCGGCGAGCAGGAAGGCGGCGGCGAGCGCGCCGACCGCGGGGAAACGCTGGTGCGTGTACATATGTCCATACTGCGCCCGAAAGGGCTGTTCCAGGGAGAGTGCCACCCTTTCGTGTGACAAGGCCGTGACACTCCGACGGGTGCCGGACGCGTGGAGTGCGTACCGTGGGTCCCGTGGCCCTCTTCCGTATCACCGACCGCACGGACCTCACTCCCGACGAGGCGTGGCGCAGGCTCACCGCCTGGGAACGGCATGCCGCCCAGGTCCCCTTCACCCGGATGGTCTTCGGCACCGACCCGCCGACCCGGCAGGGCACCCGCTTCGTGGCGCGCACCCGGCTGGGCCGGATCGGGTTCGACGACCCGATGGAGGTCGTGGTGTGGCGGCCCCCGGAGCACTGCCGCCTGGAGAAGAGCGGGCGGGTGGTGACGGGCTGGGCCGAGATCGACGTCCGCCCCGAGCCGGGGGGAGGGCCCGGGGCATACGTGACCTGGACCGAGGACCTGCGGCTGCGCGGGCTGCCCCGGTTCTGCGATCCGCTGCTGGCGGCGGCGGGCCGGGCGGTGTTCGGGCGGGCGATGCGGGCACTGCTCGGGGAGCGGTAGGAGGGTGGGGCGCGGTTCCGGCGGGTGATGCGGGCGCTGCCGGAGGAGCGGTGGGCGGGGGACGGTCCTGGCGGGCAGTGTGGACACTGCCGGAGGAGCGAGGGGCGGGCGGGGGTCAGTCCTGGCGGGCTGCCGTCGCCTTCGCCCAGCGGTAGTCGGCCTTGCCGCTCGGTGAGCGGTGGACACGGTCGGTGAGCACCAGCTTGCGGGGGATCTTGTAACCTGCGAGCCGGGTGCGGCAGTGGTCCTGGATCGCGGCCAGGTCCGGCGGGGCGGCGCCCTCGCGGACCTGGACGACGGCCGCCACCCGGTTGCCCCAGGTGGGGTCCGGCACTCCGGTGACCAGCGCGTCGTACACGTCCGGATGGGACTTCAGCGCCTGCTCGACCTCCTCCGGATAGACCTTCTCGCCGCCGGTGTTGATGCACTGCGAGCCCCGGCCGAGGACGGTCACGATGCCGTCCGCGTCGACGGTCGCCATGTCGCCGAGGAGCACCCAGCGCGCGCCGTCGCGCTGGAAGAAGGTCTCCGCCGTCTTCCCCGGGTCGTTGTAGTAGCCGAGCGGGACATGGCCGCACTGGGCGAGGCGGCCGATCTCGCCGGTGCCCACGGGTGCGTACGTCGCCGGATCGACCACCTTCGTCCGCTCGTTGACCTCCAGCCGGAAGCCCTTCTCGGGGCCGGAGTCGTCGGTGGCCCTGCCGTTGGAACCGGACTCGGAGGAGCCGAAGTTGTTCAGCAGCAGTACGTTCGGCACCAGCTCCTGGAACTGGGCGCGGACCGTCTCCGACATGATCGCCCCGGAGGAGGAGACGCTGAACAGCGAGGAGAGGTCGGTGCCCTTCAGGGGGCCGTTCAGGGCGTCCACCAGGGGGCGCAGCATCGCGTCGCCGACCAGCGACACGCTCGACACGCGCTCCTTCTCGATCGTCCGCAGCACCTCCTCGGGCACGTACTTGCGGTGGATGACGACCCGCTGGCCGTAGTGGAAGGCGATGAACGAGGTGAGCGTCGAGGTGCCGTGCATCAGCGGGGGAGCGGGGAAGAAGGCGAGGCCCGCACCGCCGGCCGCGACCCGCTCGGCCAGCTCCTCGGGCCGCCGGACGGGGTTGCCGGTGGGGTCGCCGCCGAACAGCCCCGCGAAGAACAGGTCCTCCTGACGCCACATCACCCCCTTGGGCATGCCGGTCGTGCCGCCCGTGTAGATGATGAAGAGGTCGTCGGCCGAGCGCTCCGGGAAGCCCCGCTCGGGGGACCCGGACGCCTCCGCCGCCGTGAACTCCACACAGCCGATGTCCGGGGCGTCACCGGCCGGCGGTCCCACCCGCAGCAGATGGCGCAGCTTCCGCGTGCGGGGGAGCGCGGCGGCCACCCGTTCGGTGAACTCCGCGTCGAAGACGAGCGCGGCGAGGTCCGCGTCGCGGTAGAGGTAGACCAACTCCTCCTCGACGTAGCGGTAGTTGACGTTCACGGGGACGAGGCGCGCCTTCAGGCAGGCGAGAACCGTCTGGAGGTACTCGACGCCGTTGTAGAGGTGCAGCCCCAGGTGCTCGCCCGGCTTCAGGCCCGCATCCATCAGGTGGTGCGCGAGCCGGTTCGCGGCCGCGTCCAGCTCGGCGTAGGTGAGACGGCGTTCGGCGCCCGTACCGGGATGGTCGACGTACACGAGTGCCTCGCGGTCGGGGACCGCGTCGACGACCGACTCGAACAGGTCGGCAAGGTTGTACTCCACCGTTCCTCCTGAACCCCGGTTGCGCACGGGCGAGTTGACGTGCCGGTCATCACAGCAAAGGGCGCCTCAAGTGGGAAGGGCGTACGCCGAACAAATCTGACTGACTGTCAGAAAACTCTTGAAGTGGCGGGTCCTCTCCTGCAACCTGTTCCAGGTCTGACGACGGGAGGACGGTCATGTCCGGTACGGACTCGGGTACGGAACACCTCACCGTGCGGCGCGAGGGCGCCACGCTGGTGCTCACCCTGAACAGGCCGGAGGCGAAGAACGCGTTGTCGTTGCCGATGCTGGTCGGGCTGTACGACGGCTGGCTGGAGGCCGACGCGGACGACTCCGTGCGGTCGGTGGTCCTGACGGGGGCGGGCGGCTGCTTCTGCGCGGGCATGGACCTCAAGGCGCTCGCCGGGCAGCGCGCGACGGGCGGCGACGCGGACGTCCACCGCGCCCGGATGAAGGCCGATCCCGACCTGCACTGGAAGGCGATGCTGCGCCACCACCGGCCGCGCAAGCCGGTGATCGCGGCCGTCGAGGGCCACTGCGTGGCGGGCGGCACGGAGATCCTCCAGGGCACGGACATCCGCGTGGCGGGGGCTTCGGCCACCTTCGGGCTCTTCGAGGTGCGGCGGGGGCTGTTCCCGATCGGCGGCTCGACGGTGCGGCTGCCGCGGCAGATCGCCCGCACGCACGCGCTGGAGATGCTGCTGACGGGGCGGCCGTACGGGGCCGAGGAGGCGGCCCGGATCGGGCTGGTCGGCCGGGTGGTCCCGGACGGGACGGCGCTGGACGCGGCGCTGGAGATCGCCGAACGGGTCAATGCCTGCGGTCCGTTGGCGGTGGAGGCGGTGAAGGCGTCGGTCTACGAGGCGGCGGAACTGCCGGAGGAGGAGGGTCTGGCGGCGGAGCTGAAGCGGGGGTGGCCCGTCTTCGACACCGAGGACGCGAAAGAGGGGGCGCGGGCGTTCGCGGAGGGGAGGGAGGCGGTGTTCCGGCGGCGGTAGGGGGGCGGTGCGGACTGTCCAGCGGTCGACGGGCCGTCCGGCGGTCGACGGACCGGCCGCCGGCCGGGGACGCGTGGTCGGCGGCCGCGCGGCGGACCGGGGGACCGCCCCGGCCCCGACCTCGGCCCCTGCCGCCAAGCCTTCGGCCTCGGACGAAGGGGCGGGGCTGGGGGGCCGATCCGCCGGAAGCCGCCCGCACCCGCGGTGATCCGCCGAAAGGCTCTGCACACCCCCTCAGCCCCACCCGTCGGCACAACCAACAACACATACCCCCCGCACACCGGAGGCCCCTCCCATGCCCACCCTGAAAGCCCCCCTCACCCTCGAATTCCCCTTCACCCGCTCCCTCGGGCCCGTCCAGTCCGCCTTCCTGTCCGGGCTGCGCCACCGCACCCTCCTCGGCGTGCGCACCGCATCGGGGCAGGTCCTCTGCCCGCCCACCGAGTACGATCCCGCCACCGCCGCCGAGCTCCGCGACCTCGTCGAGGTCGCCCCCACCGGCACGGTGACCACCTGGGCCTGGAACCCGCGGCCCCGCCCCTTCCAGCCCCTCGCCACCCCCTTCGCCTGGGTCCTCGTCCGGCTCGACGGCGCCGACACCGCCCTCCTGCACGCCCTCGACGCCCCCGGGCCGGAGCAGCTCCACTCGGGCATGCGCGTCCGCGTCCGCTGGGCCGGCGAACGCACCGGCGCCATCACCGACATCGCCTGCTTCGAACCGTACGAGAGCGAGAACGGGCACCAACCCGCCCCGCACAGCGGCGAGTTCGACGACATGACCACCCTCTTCACCGCGCCCGCCCGACTCGACTACACCTACACCCCCGGCCGGGCCCCCACCGACCACCTCACCGCCCTCGCCGACCACCGCATCGTCGGCGAACGCTGCCCCTCCTGCCACAAGGTGTACGTGCCGCCCCGCGGCGCCTGCCCCACCTGCGGCGTCGCCACCGCCGAGCGCGTCGAGGTCGGCCCCAGGGGCACCGTCACCACCTTCTGCATCGTCAACATCAAGGCGAAGAACCTGGACATCGAGGTGCCGTACGTCTACGCGCACATCGCCCTCGACGGCGCCGACCTCGCCCTGCACGGCCGCATCGCGGGCATCCCGTACGACCAGGTCCGGATGGGGCTGCGCGTCGAACCGGTGTGGACCGGGGACGCCCGCCACCCCGACCACTACCGGCCCACCGGCGAACCGGACGCCGACTACGACGCGTTCAAGGAGCTGATCTGAGCCATGCCCGCCACCCCCGCGCGGCCGCTGCGCGACGTCGCCGTCGTCGCCTTCGCGCAGACCGACCACCGCCGACGCACCGACGAGCTCTCCGAGGTCGAGATGCTCATGCCGGTCCTGCACCGGGTCCTCGCCGAGACCGGCCTGAAGACCAGCGACATCGGCTTCACCTGCTCCGGTTCCAGCGACTACCTCGCGGGCCGCGCCTTCTCCTTCACCATGGCCCTGGACGGCGTCGGCGCCTGGCCGCCGATCTCGGAGTCCCACGTCGAGATGGACGGGGCCTGGGCGCTGTACGAGGCCTGGGTGAAGATCCTCACCGGCGAGGCCGACACCGCGCTCGTGTACGCGTACGGCAAGTCCTCGCCCGGGCAGGTCCGCGACGTCCTGACCCGCCAGCTCGACCCGTACTACCTCGCCCCGCTGTGGCCCGACTCCGTGTCGCTCGCCGCCCTCCAGGCACAGGCCCTCATCGACGCCGGCGACACTGACGAACCCGCGCTCGCCGCCGTCGCCTCCCGCAGCAGGGCGGACGCCGTCGCCAACCCGCACGCCCAGCTCAAGGGCGACGTCCCGTCAGGCGACTACCTGGTGCGCCCCCTGCGCACCGCCGACTGTCCGCCCGTCTCCGACGGAGCCGCCGCCGTCGTCCTCGCGGCGGGCGACCGCGCCCGCGAACTCTGCGCGCGGCCCGCCTGGATACGCGGCATCGACCACCGCATCGAGGCCCATGGCCTCGGTGTCCGCGACCTCACCGACTCGCCGTCCACCCGGCTCGCCGCCGAACGCGCCGGGGCGTACGAGATCGACCTGGACACCGCCGAGCTGCACACCCCCTTCACCTCCCAGGAAGTCGTCCTGCGCAAGGCGCTCGGCCTCGGCGACGACATCGCCGTCAACCCTTCCGGCGGGGCGCTCGCCGCCAACCCGATCATGGCGGCCGGCCTCATCCGCATCGGCGAGGCCGCCGCCCGCATCCACCGCGGCGCGTCCGACGCCGCGCTGGCGCACGCCACGTCGGGCCCGTGCCTTCAGCAGAACCTGGTAGCAGTCCTGGAGGGGGAGCCCCGTGAGCACCGAACGCGCTAGCCACAAGGAGCCCGTCGCCGTCGTCGGCGTCGGCCAGACCGCCCATGTCTCCGCCCGGCACGACGTCTCGATCGCGGGACTGGTCCGCGAGGCCGCCCAACGCGCCCTCGCCGACGCCGAGTTGACGTGGGCGGACATCGACGCCGTCGTCATCGGCAAGGCCCCCGACTTCTTCGAGGGCGTCATGATGCCGGAGCTCTACCTCGCCGACGCGCTCGGCGCGGTCGGCAAGCCCATGCTCCGCGTGCACACGGCGGGTTCCGTCGGCGGCTCCACCGCCCTCGTCGCCGCCAACCTGGTCGCTGCCCGTGTGCACGGCACCGTCCTCACCCTCGCCTTCGAGAAGCAGTCCGAGTCCAACGCCATGTGGGGCCTGTCCCTCCCCGTCCCCTTCCAGCAGCCCCTCCTCGCCGGGGCGGGCGGCTTCTTCGCCCCGCACGTCCGCGCGTACATGCGCCGCTCGGGCGCGCCCGACCACATCGGCTCCCTCGTCGCGTACAAGGACCGCCGCAACGCCCTCAAGAACCCCTACGCCCACCTCAAGGACCCCACCCTCACCCTGGAGAAGGTCCAGGCGTCCCCCATGCTGTGGGACCCCGTCCGCTACTCCGAGACCTGCCCCTCGTCCGACGGCGCCTGCGCCATGGTCCTGACCGACCGGGCGGGCGCGGCCCGCGCTCCGCACCCGCCCGCCTGGGTGCGCGGCGGCGCCATGCGCAGCGAGCCCACCCTCTTCGCGGGCAAGGACTTCGTCTCGCCGCAGGCCGGCAAGGACTGCGCCGCCGACGTCTACCGGCAGGCGGGCATCACCGATCCGCGCCGCCAGATCGACGCGGTCGAGATGTACGTCCCGTTCTCCTGGTACGAGCCCATGTGGCTGGAGAACCTGGGCTTCGCCGCCGAGGGCGAGGGCTGGAAACTCACCGAGGCCGGCGTCACCGGACTCGACGGCGACCTTCCCGTGAACCCCTCGGGCGGCGTCCTGTCCACCAATCCCATCGGCGCATCGGGCATGATCCGCTTCGCCGAGGCGGCCCTCCAGGTGCGCGGCCGGGCGGGCGAGCACCAGATCGACGGCGCGCGCACCGCGCTGGGGCACGCCTACGGCGGCGGGTCGCAGTTCTTCGCGATGTGGGTGGTGGGGGCGGAGCAGCCTGGAGGGTGAGCGGGGGTGCGGGGGTCAGCCGGTGCGGAGGGAGCCCGCGAGAGCGGTGAGGAAGGCGGTGACGGCGTGCCGGTCGTAACCCGCCTGCCGGTGGCCCGCCGTGCCGAAGACGGCCCCGCCGATCCGCGCGGGGCTCACGGCGGGGCCCGTCCCCAGGAGACCGGCGCGGATACGGGCGAGGAACGCGTCGACCTCCGCCTGGTCGTACCCCGGCTGCAGGCGTGACGCCGGGAACCGGACGCCCGCCAGTTCCTCGGCCAACTGCTCCTGGAGGGTCGGCGTACGAGGCGGGGCGGGGCGGACCGGCCCGGGGGCGGGCCGGGCGGCCGGGCTCGGGCGCACAGGGCGCCGTATTGCTGCGGGGGCCGGGCCCAGAGGGGTCGGGGAGGCAGACGACGGCGGGGCCGGCCGTGCGCGGGACCTGCGGCGTGCGGCGGAGCGCAGGCTCCCTGCCGCGTCGGCGACGGGGCCGACGGCCAGGGCCGTGCCCCCGGCCAGGACGAGGCCGCCCACGCGCAGCAGCCAGTACGAGGCCTGGCCCGCCTGCTCCCGCTTCTCCTCGTAGCCGTCGTACGCCCCGCCGCCGACACAGGCGTCCCCCGGCTTCATGCTCTCGCCGCCGCACCGGGGGGACTCGGAGTCCGCCGCCGCGCAGCCGCCGCCCAGCAGGAGGAACGCCCCGATGACCAGGCCCATGGCCCCCAGGCCCCGCCTGGTGTCGCCGCCACTGCTGTACCGCGCCATGTCCGCCCCCGGTCGGTCGAGTCCGTGATCAGAGTTTTCCGGGAATGGTAGGGGCCGTTCCCCGTGCGGGACAGCGAAAGGGCACCGCCGGGGCGGGACAAGTGCCGTCCCCGGAAAGCGCGTTGCCGGTCCGGCCGCCGACCGCGCCCTGTCCGTCGTCCGGTGCGGTGACTAGGGTGGCTCGCGGACGACGGCGATGCGGGAGGAGCACGACGGTGGCGACGAGTACGCGGTACGGGGCGGTGGGGCGGGCGCGGCAGGAGCTCGATCTCAGCGGGGCGGACTGGCAGTCCGGGGCCGGGGGAGCGGGAGACGTGCAGATCGCCTTCGTGGAAGGGTTCATCGCGATGCGCAACGCCGCGCATCCGGTGGCGACTTCGGTCGTCTTCGATCCCGCGCAGTGGCGGACCTTCGTACTGAACGCCCGGGCCGGAGCCTTCGACGTGCGCTGAACACCCGGGCCGGGAGCTTCGACGTGCGCTGATCAGCAGGGCTTGCGCCAGGAGTCCAAGTCGAGGTTCTTGCGCATCGAGGACAGCCCGAGCCGGCGCGCGGCGGCGCAGAACTCGCCGTTGGGCACGGCGTACTCGACGTGGAAGACCGCCTTGCCCGCCGCGATGAAGGGGCGCAGGCGCTCGCACTCGTCGAACTCCGCGCACTGCTCGTTGACCGCGAAGTCGAAGTGGCGCACGAGCTGCGGGACGTGCTCCAGGTCGTTCTTGAGGCCGACGGCCAGGCCGCGTTCGTGGGCGATCGTGGAGAGCATCCTGTTGTACGTGAGCTGGTGGGCGGCGGTCAGCGGAAAGCCGGTGTCGTTCTGGTAGCCGTCCATCAGGTCGGGCTCGACCGCGTCGAAGCCCTTCGCCCTGCACATGTCGAAGCGTTTCTCCATGAGCGGGCGCAGCACGTCGACGCGGCGGATGTCGAGCCAGCGCTCGCCCGCCCAGCCGTTCGCGCCGCCGAGGACCGCCTCGGGGAAGTCGCCCTTGTCGGGCCGGAAGTCCTCCCACGCGCCCGCGTTGATGTAGCAGATCACCTTCCGGCCGTCCGCGTGCAGCCGTGCCACGTCGGCCGCGGTGTTCTCGAAGCCGTCGATGTCGTAGACGGGCACGTCGGTACGGGGGTCCACCCGCCCGTCCAACTGCCACTGCCAGGCCGTGCCCGGGCGGGGCTGCCAGATGCGGCGGGCGGCGGGACGGGTGGCCGTGTCCCTGCGGGGCGGCGGCGCGGAGGACGGCGGGCGGGAGGCGCTGCCGGGGGCCGCCGTGCCGGTGGGGAGCGGGGACGTGGCGGGCGACGGCGCGGGGGTGACGGGTGCGGGAGCAGTACCTGCGGCCTCCGGGGACCCGCCCGGATCGCCGTCCGTACCGGTGGACGAGCACCCCGCGACCCCGAGCAGCACCAGAAGCACCAGGAGCACCACGGGAAGCACCGGACGCGCCCGCCTCTTCCGTACGGGAGCGGCCCGGTGCGGCAGGGGGTTCATGACGCGTGCTCCAGGAGTTCGGGCGGCAGCGCCGTCCACGGGTTGGGGAGTTCGCCGCCGACCGCGCAGCTCACCGCCGCGCCCCGGGCGCGCGCGGTGCGGGCCGCCACCCCGGACAGGGCGCGGGGGACTCCGTACACCAGATGACAGAAGCGTTCCGGAGGGTGGTGTTCCGTCCAGCGGGGGCGGTGGAATCCGGCGACGTACGTCGTCCAGTGCCCCTCGAAGGTGACGACCAGGTCGGCGATGCGGGCGTACCCCGGGGAGGGGTGCACGCCCGGGTTGAGGACCACGGTCCGCGCACCCGTGCGGCGTGCGGAGCGGACCGTCCTGCGGCAGGCCGCGAGTCCGGCGCGCTCGGCGGGGGCCCGGTCGAAGAACCAGCCGTCGACGCCGAACCACTCCCGGTGCCGGCCGAGGTCGGCGGCGACCTCGGGGGCCGGGCGCGCCCCGTAGTCCAGGTCGACGTAGCCCAGCACGGGCACCCCCGCCGCGCGCAGGTCGGCGGCGGCGGAGGCGAACGCGGGGTCGAGCTGCCCGCCGGGACCGTCGGCGGCGTTCAGCACCACGCCGCGGACCCGGTCCCCGGCGCGCGCGGCGAGCCGCCACGCCTCGGGGTCCACGGCGGGGTGCGCGTACAGCGGCAGCAGGTAGCTCACCGCGGGGCGTCCGGGAGCGGCGTCCGGGCGGGCCCCCCGGCACGGGCGTTGCGGGCCGGGGATTCCGTCCGGGAGCGCACCGCCGTCCCCGGCCCGTGGGCGTCCGGGTGGGAGCCGGCCCTGACCCCCGGGGCGTGCGGTCCCGGACGGTGAGCGGTGCCCGGGCCCGGCGTGTGCGGGGCCGCGGGCGCGTGGGCCTGCCCGGAACCCGGCGCGGGGGCCGGTCCAGCCCCCTGCCCGTGCTCAGGACCGGCGTCCGCCGCCTCCCCGTGTCCCCCACGAGGAGCGCACTCCCGCCGCCCCTGCTGCCGTGCCGTCGCCTCCCACAGCGCCCGTGCCGACTCCTCCAGCGAGTGCCGGGGGCGCCAGCCCAGGGTGCTGCCCGTGTAGCTGATGTCCGAGCACTGCCAGGACACCTCCGCCGTGCGCGAGGGCGCCTCCCCCGTGTTCTCCGCCAGCCGTCCCCGGAAGCCCGAGACGCGGACCAGGCACTGGACCAGCTCGCGCACCGGCAGGGCCCGGCCGCCCGAGACGTTGAGGACGGGCGGGAGCGGGCCCGGCGCCGTGACCGCGAGCGCCACGGCCTCCGCCACGTCCCGCGCGTCCACGAAGTCGCGGAACGCGGAGAGGTCGCCGAGCCGGATCACCGCGTCCGCGTCCGTGCCCGCCGCCAGGAGTTCACCGGCCAGCCTGCCCGGCAGTCCCGCCGACGGTGCGCCGGGGCCCACCGGATTGCCGACCCGGAGCACCACCGCGTCCAGGCCCGAGGTCGCCACAGCCACCGTCCCGGCGAGCTTGGTGGCCCCGTACGGGCCCACCGGGCGGGTCGGGTCGGTCTCGGTGACCCGGATGCCGTGGGAGGTCGGCCCGTACTCGGCCGCCGAGCCCAGCTGGACCAGGCGGGCCCCGGGCGCGGCCCGGCGCAGGGCCGCCGCCAGCACGGCCGGGCCGCGCGCGTTGACCTCGGCCAGCGTGACCACGTCACCGCCCACCGCGCCCGCGCAGTTGACCACCGCGTCCGGACCGAACTCCCCGACCGCGTCCGACAGTTCACCGACGCCGACCGAGCCCAGGTCCACCCGCAGACCGGCCCCGGGCCCCCGGCCGCCGCACAGCAGCCGGACGTCCGCGAGGGACCCCAGCCGCTCCACGACGTGCCGGCCCAGATAGCCGGTCGCCCCCAGTACGAGTACGCGCATCGTTCCTCAGGCTCCCTTGAGCAGCAGCGAGCGGTGCGTCGTGAACTCCGCGTTCGCCCGGTCGTAGTCGTCCGGGCGGCCGATGTCGAGCCAGTAGCCGTCGAACGCGTAGGCGTGCGGGGGAGTGCCCTCCCGCAGCAGGTCGAGGACCAGCTCGTCGAAGCCGAGCGGCAGACCGGCGGTGTAGTTCGCGAGGGTGTCGCGGGAGACGCCGTACACCCCCATCGAGACCCGGTAGTCCATGCTGGGCTTCTCCGTGAAGGCCACCACCTCGCTCTCCCGCGTGGTCAGCACCCCGAAGTCGATGCGGACTTGACGGGCGTACGTGGCGATGGTGAGCGGTGCGGCCGAGGCGCGGTGGCTCGCCAGCACGTCCGCGTAGTCGAGGTCGGTGAGGATGTCGCCGTTCATCACGAGGAACGACTCAGGGAGCTTGTCGCGCAGGTTGAGCAGCGGGCCGATGGTGCCCAGCGGGCTGTCCTCGGTGGCGTAGTCGACCTTCAGGCCCCACTGTTCGCCGTCGCCGACATAGGCGCGGATGATGTGCCCGAGGTGCCCGATCGCGAGCGTGACACTGGTGAATCCGGCGGACGACAGCTGTCGCAGCACGATCTCCAGGATGGCGTGCTGGTCGCCGATCGGAACGAGCGGCTTGGGCAGGGCGGTGGTGTACGGCCGCAGCCGGACGCCCTTGCCTCCGGCGAGTATCACAGCGTGCATGGTGGCCTCCCTGAGTGGAACGCGGAACCGGCGGGGTGAGTGGTGCTGTGCGCAGTCGAGCGAGGGGTGACGCCGTGTGAGGTGACGCTGCGTCAGATGTTGTAGATGTCCGTCTTGTAGCGGGCCAGGTTCGCCGGGTCGCCGAAGAATCGGGCCGTGGCGGCAAGGCCCTGCTCCAGGTCGTACGCCGGGCTCCACCCGGTGGCCGCGGCCAGCCGGGACGCGTCCGCGACCAGGCGCATCACCTCGGAGTTCGCGGGCCGGATGCGCTGCTCGTCCTCCCGCACGTCGAGGTCGGCCTCCATCACCTTGCCGATCAGCCGCACCAGGTCGCCGACCGAGATTTCGCCGCCGGTACCGGCGTTGAAGGTCCGCCCCACCACGTCCTCGGCGGGCGCGGTGCCCACCGCGAGGAACGCCTGCGCGGTGTCCTTGACGAAGGTGAAGTCCCGGGTGGGGCGCAGGTCGCCCAGGGTGATGGTGCGCGAGCCCGCCGCGACCTGGCCGATCACGGTCGGGATGACCGCCCGCATCGACTGCCGGGGGCCGAAGGTGTTGAAGGGGCGCAGCGTGACGACCGGGGTGGCGAAGCTGGCGTGGTAACTGTCGGCCAGCCGGTCGCCGCCCGCCTTCGAAGCGGCGTACGGGGACTGGGTGTTGATCGGGTGGTCCTCGGTGATTGGCACGGTCTGCGCGGTGCCGTACGTCTCGCTGGTGGAGGTGTGCACCAGGCGCGGGGTGCCCAGCGCCCGCACCGCTTCCAGGACGTTGAGGGTGCCGGTGACGTTGGTGTCCACGTAACTGTGCGGCGCCTGGTAGGAGTACGGGATCGCGATGAGGGCCGCCAGGTGGTAGACGGCCTCCGCGCCCTCCGCCAGGGCCCGCACCGAACCGGGGTCGCGGACGTCGCCCAGGACGATCTCGACCTGGTCCAGGACGTCCGGCGCGAGGGTCTCCAGCCAGCCGAAGGAGGAGAAGGAGTTGTACTGCGCCATGGCACGCACCCGGAACCCGGCGGCCACGAGCGCTTCGGTGAGGTGGGAGCCGATGAAGCCCTCGGCCCCGGTGACGGCGGCGAGCGGTGAGGTGGTCAAGGTGAGCGTCCTTACGGGTTGTCGGGAGGAAAGGGGCAGGAGTCGCCCCGGAGGAGCCCCGGGGGCCGGGGTGTCCCGGAGACCGGGGAGGGAGAAGGGGCTCAGGCGTGCGCCGTGGGACGCCCGAGCAGGTGCAGCGCGCACGCCAGCAGCCCCGCGGCCGCGGCCCCGCACCACAGCAGCGGCACCAGCGGGCCCGCCGGTGGTCGCAGGAGGGCGTCCGCCGCCACCCCGGCCGCCGCGCACAGCGTCAGCGCCGCCGGAATCCAGGCGATTCCGAACGCCTGGAGGAGCAGCGCCGTCCACAGAACGGCGGCCAGCGCGAGGAGCGGCGCGATCCCGGCCCCGGCGACGTACGCCGCCGGCGCCAGCGGCAGCAGGTAGACGGCCAGACAACCGCCCAGCACGAGCGCCGACGTGCGCCGGAATCCGGCCGGTGTCCTGGCCCGGCGCAGCGCCGCGACCGACAGCCCCCGGTAGCGGAAGAGCAGCCACTCGGCCGGGCCCATGCTGAGCGTGAGCACGATCACCGCCCACGGATGCCGGAGCCCCGCGCACATCACCAGCACGCCCGCCCCCAGGCCGAACAGCCCGTACGGCAACGACACCAGCACGCCGGGCCGCAGCGCACCGGGCGCGGGGTCCTCCCGTACCGCGGCACGCGTCGCCCGGCCCGCCGCGGCGACCACCAGCACGGCGGTCAGCGCCGGCAGCCCGGCCCGCACCCACGGCCCCGGGTCCGCCCACGGCAGCACCGCCGCCCCGCCGATCACCGGCACCAGCGTCGCCAGCAGCAGCCGCTCCCGGGCGAACACCAGCAGCACCCCGGCCGCCGCGAGGTACACCGACTGCCACACCGCGAACAGGGCCGCCGGGGAGGGCCCGGCCAGCGCGGTGGCCGCCCCCGACGCCAGCAGCGCGCCCGCCGGGGCCCCGTACAGCAGCGTCCGCCCGGCCTCGTGCCGCCCGGAGGCCAGCCGCAGGTACGCCCGGTGCGCGAGCCCCTGGCTCCACGCCCAGGACACGAGGCCCGCCACGACCAGCGCGGCCACCGCACCGTCGGAGAACCACAGCCCGGAGGTGAGCGGATACGCCAGCCCCGGCAGCCCGAACAACGCCCCCCGCAACGCGCACCGCACCGGGTCCGGCGTCCACGGATCGACGGCCCCCGGCGGTTCCGGGAAGTCGCGCGGCACCCGTGTGAAGAGGTCGTCGGCCAGCGAGAAGAGGTCCCGGTGCCCGTACTTCTCGGTGATCGCCTCACCGGTCAGGCCCTCGGACTCCAGCAGGGCGGCCACCTCGTACGGGTGCACCGCCGGCCCGATCCGCTCGGCGAGCCGGGCCGCCAGCTCGTCCACCGCGTCGTCGGGGTGCACCCGGCGGCCCGCGCCGATGCGCGGCAGCCGCAGCGCCGCGGTGACCTGCGAGGGGGAGGCCAGGCGCAGGGTCAGCGTGTCCTCCTTGCCGCGGTGCTGCTCCAGCGAGACCGGGCCGCTCATCCGGCCACCTGCCGCAGCCGCCCGGCCCCGGAGCGGTCGGCGTCGGACCGGGCGGCGCGCGCGGTGCCGGACGCCAGGCCGACGTATATCTCCCGGAAGGTGTCGACCGTCTGCCGCAGCGTGAACTGCTCGATCACCCGCAGCCGGGCCGCCTCGCCCATCGCCGCCCGCCGGGCCGGGGCCCGCAGCAGCTCCAGCGCGGCCGCCGCCATCGCGGACGGGTCGCGCGGCGGCACCACCAGACCGGTGTCGCCGACCGCCTCGCGCACCCCGCCCACGTCCGTGGACACGGTGGCCCGCCCGCAGGACATGGCCTCGATGAGCGTGAAGGGGAACCCCTCGCTGATGCTGGAGAGCATTACCACGTTGCCCGCCGCGTACGCGTCCTTGATGTCGTCGACCCGGCCCTCGAAGGTCACCGCGTCGCCGTGCCCCAGCTCGGCGGCGAGCGCCTCGCAGCGCTCCCGGTACGCCTCCCCGCCGCGCGGGGTGCCGCCGAACAGCCGCAGCCGCGCGGCCGGCAGCTCCGCCCGCACCTGGGCGAAGGCCCGGATCAGCGTCTCCAGGTCCTTGATCGGGTCGACCCGGCCCGCCCAGCTCAGGGTGGGCCCGGCCGGTTCGGGTCCGGCGGGCGGGAAGGCGGCCGGATCGACGCCGTTGTAGACGGTACGGATCAACTCCGGCGGTGCGCCGCCCTGTTCCTCCCAGAGCCGGTTGTACCGGTTGCCCGGTGTGATCAACGCGGCCTTGCGGTACGTCTCTTCGGCGAGCAGCCGGAAGAAGCCCAGCAGCACCGCCTTGACCGGCCAGCGGTAGGGGCCGGTGCGGTAGCCGAGGTAGCGCTCGCGCAGATACACCCCGTGCTCCGTCAACAGCAGCGGCACACCGTGGAGTCGCAGCGCGGCCAGCCCCGGCAGGACCGCCACCCCGCCGCTGACCGCGTGCGAGACGCCGGCCTGCGGCGGGGGCGTGGACAGCGGGCGCAGCGCGTGCTCCAGGAGCCCGGTGGCGGTCACCGCGTCGTGCACGGTCGGCGACGCCTCGCCGACCGGAAGACCGGGCCGGTTCCACACGTCGGTGAGCACCCGGATCGCGTCGTCGCCGCGCAGCGCCGGGCTGAGCAGCCCGTCCCGGGCGGCGTGCGCCAGCTCGTACAGGGCGGGCGCGAACCCGTCCTCGGCGCCCGGGTCGAGCAGCGCCGTCAGGAACCGCTCGTACGACGCCATCAGCAGCCGCCGCCGACGGCCGCGCGGCGGCGCGCCGACGGGGGCGGGCCCCCACATGGGCACCGACCGGACGTCGCGGACATGGCCGGGAACGTCCCAGACGCGGGGCTCGCGGCCGGTGCCGGTGACCGCGACGACGTCGAAGCCGATGTCCGGCATCCCGGTGACGAGCTGGTCGCACCAGACGCTCACCCCGCCGTGGTGGTGCGGGTAGGTGCCTTCGGTGAGGAGGGTGACGCGCACGGCACCGGAGTGCTGTGCGCGGTGCGGATCGGGCATCGATGCGCTCCACGGCGGGAAGGGGTGCGGAAGGGGCCGGGGTGCGCGCGCACCCCTCGGTGGCGGGGGCGGCGTGCGCGCCCCCGGTGGTGCGTGGCTAGCGCTGCGCCTGGTGCGGGACCGGGCGGGCGACCCCGGGCGGGACCGGAGCGCGCGGCGGGACCCGGAGCGGCGGGGAGGTGAGCGGGGCGGCCCTCCCGGATGCGGCGCCGGCCCGCGGGGCCTCCGCCAGTTGCAGCGTCACCGCGCTCTGCCCGCCGTCCGGCGCGGCCCACCCGGAGACCGTCCCCGCGTACGCCTGCCCGAAGGCGTCCGTGCCCGAGGCGGTCACCCGGCGGGTGCCGTCGGGCATGGTGGCCGTGGCCCGGACGCCGGCCGGGGCCCGCACGGTCACCGTGTCGCCGACGCGGTACGCGGTGACCTGCCCGGCGTCCAGGGCCGACTTCCAGGCGGCCCGGTCGCGCAGCTCGGCGCCGATGTCGCGCATGCGCAGGTTCACCAGCGGCGCGGACGCCGTGTAAAGGTCGTCGTAGCGCTTCAGGGTGCCGTCCAGGACCGGATAGGCGATGCGTTCCTCGGCCAGGTTGGACTGGTGGATGAAGTGCGGGCGCGGGTCGTTGCCCAGCACGTGCCCCAGCGCGGTGGAGATCTCCTGCGGCACGATGTACCGCGCGAACCCGCTCGCCGCGTCCAGCGGGGCGGGCAGGCAGGTCGTGTTCGCCAGGTCCTCGCAGAGGCCGCTGCCGCCCTGGGAGCGCCTGGTGTAGATCCAGTTGTACTCGTCGACCTGCTCGGCGACCCTGCCCGCGTTGTAGAAGATGTTGATCGGGTGGCGCGAGACGGTCTTCGCCGGACCCACCTGCCGCTGCTGCGGCTCGCGCGAACTGTCGGAGCCGAGCCAGCCGATGCCCTGCGCGGCGAGCGCGGGGGCCAGGTTCGGATTGTCCTCGGGCTGCTGCGGCGAGACCCTCAGCCCGGAGTGCTCACCGGTCACCAACTCGTCGTTCGCCACCGGCAGTCGGGCGGCCGCCGCCCACTGCCGGTTGTCGGCTATCTGCCGGGACGTCTCGGCCTGGCTGACGTACTTCACCGACCCGTCGGGGTTCTTCGCGCACGTCCACGGCACCGAGGAGACGTTCTGCTCGCAGCCGAGGAAGGGGTGGTCGTAGGTGTGGTTGATCCAGCGGAAGTCGTCCCGCCGGGCCACGAACGCGTCGGTGAGCGGGTCGGCCCCGTTGTTGTTCTCCCGGTGCTCGACGCTGCCGCCGCCGTTGTACGCCATGTCCAGGGTGAAGTCCCGGGCGCGGGACCAGTCGGCGGCGTGGCCGGCGTCGGCCGCGGTCATCCGGATCGGGTTCGGCCGCCCCTGGCCCGGCGGGCAGTCCACGTCGCCCGGTGTGCAGTTGAGGGCGGCGTCCCAGCGGTCGTCGGCGGCGAACACGTCGTCCACGTGCACGGCGAAGTAGTTGCGGGCCGCGCCGAGCCGGACGTTCTGCGTCATCCAGTCGACGATGCCGCGCGCCAGCAGGCGGAACTGCTGCTGGTACTGGTTGTACGCGAAGGTGACGACCAGCTCGCGCCGCCCGTCGTGCCGGTACTCGCCGACCAGACTGCCCGTGCCGGTGCCGCCGGGGATCGGGGCCTCGACGTACGTCGTGAAGTCCGCCCCCGCCGCCGGACGGGCCAGGAACGCGTAACTCTCGCCCACGGTCGGCGAGTTGTCCTCGAACGGCACGGCCCCTTCGAGATAGCCGAAGGGCCCGCCGCGGCCCGCCGCCGTCACCTCGGCGCGCACGCCGTCCACGGACCCGCTGTAGAGGGGCGTCTGGAGACCGTTCTGCGGGGAGGCGTAGGTGTACGCGTCCACCTGCGGCACCGCGTACGTCTTCTCGTACGCCACCAGCGCCGCCATCTCGGCGGAACCGGCCGGGAACGGGTTGTCGTTCGGCAGCACGACCGCCTGGAACTTCGCCCGGGGCCGCCCGTCCACCGTGTCGGCGAGGAACGCCGCGTCGATCAACGGCCGGTGCGCGTCGCCGAGTTCGACGGTCGTGTACGGAGTCCCCGCGCCCTCCAGTTCGGCGGCGACGGCGGCGGTGCCGGGGCCGCCGTCGCTGACGACGAGCACGCGCAGGTCGACGCGCGGCTGCTCCTCGGCCGTCCCGGCCGGAAGCGGGAGCGCGCCCGCCGGTGCCGCCGACAGGCCCAGGGCCAGCAGCAATGCCCCCGTGCCGAGCGCGCGTTGACGTCTGAGACGTTTCATGCGGTGTGCTTCCCTCCCGAACGGACCCCACGGTGCAGCGGCACCGGGCGGCCCCCCACCCCCGTCACGGCGGCGGCCCCCGCACGGGGAGCCGTCGACGCACGCTGTTGACTCACATATTCACTCCTGAGTGCAGCATTTGTGTGCCTGATGTGAAACCTGACGAAAAAAAGTAGGTGTCGATCCGGAGGCACGGGCACGAGACGACCGCCCGGGCGGGACGGCGACGGTGGGTGCGGGCGCCTTCCGGCCCCATGATCCAGTCCGCTCCGCCCGCCGGCGCCCGAGGGCGGGCAGAGCCCTGGAAAGGGGCGCGGGGAACCGCGCGGGCACCCCGGCACGCCCCGCACGGCGAGCGCCGCGGAAGCGGGACGAGAACCGGGTCCCCGGGGCGCACACCGGCCACCGCCCGCTCCTCCCGCCCCGAAGACCGCACCGGCCGCCCGCTCCGCACCGCACGGGACGAGGGGCAGCCGTCGTGCCCGGGACCCCCACCCCCCGAGGGGCCGCCGGGGGAGGGCCCACCACTTGAACGCCGCCCGCCCCGGCCACGTACCATGTCCGCATGTCCTTCCTCCGCCGCCGCCCCTCCGCCACGCCCACGGGGCCGGATTTCGACGTCCTCGCGATGGACCCGGGCGACTGGCCGGGCAACCTCGGCGCCGGGCTGCTGCCCGCCCCCGACGGCACCTGCCAGGGCGTCTTCCTGCGCTACGACCTGTTCGGCGGGCGCGGCCCCGCCATGGTCATCGGAAACCTCCCCGAGGGGGCCCCGGCCCGCGAGCTCGGCGAGAGGCAGGTCCCCTTCGAGGTCGCGCAGCTCCTGCTGGCGCTGGAGAACGACGAGGAGGTCGAGGTCGTCAGCACCGAGGACGTGCCCGTCATGCAGGGCGACAACCTCCTCATCGTGCGTCGCCTCAAGCTCTCCGAGAGCCGGATCTCCTGCGTGCAGTTCGACCGCAGCGACAACGTGCTGGTCACCATCGCGAGCTGGGACCGGCCGATCACCGACGACCTGTACGCGCTGCTGAAGCCGCTCCCGGCGGAGATGTTCCAGGGCTGACCCGCGGCGGTCCGCACCCGGGCCGGGCGGCTCAGCCGCCCAGCACCCGCACGTCGGACTCCTTCACGTACCCGATCCGGTGCCCGTACTGGATCTCGTAGTACACCTCCTCGCCCCGGATCACCCGCCCCGGCTTCCCGAACTCCTTCGCGTGGAAGTACGCACCGCGCGTACGCTCCCCGATGACGTACCGCTGACCTGCGGGAACGCGGTACGGCAGCGGGACGACCGGCTGCGCCGGCACATCCGCCGGATACGCGGACTCCTCCGGGTAGGCCCTGCCGTACACCGCGATCGACTCCCGCCCCTCGCGCGGGGTGAGCAGCGGGGCCCCGGTGTTCACCGCGGTCGGCCGCGCGGCCGGGTTCGCGAACCAGGCCTTCTGCCCCAGGTACCAGATCGCCGTCCAGTCCCCGCGCCGCTCCGCCACCGCGAAGCTCTGCCCGGTCGAGGCCCGGGCCCCGGTGTCGTTCACCTGAATGGTCGAGTCCCGGCCGCGCCCTGCGTCCCGCACCAGCGGGGCCTCGGCGTCCGGCGCGGTGTGCAGCCGCACCGCGCCCGACGCGTGCCCGGGACACGGCTGCGCCGCCTGCTTGCCGCAGCCGGTGTACGCCGGGCGGTGCGTCTCGTACCGCGGCCGTACGGTCACCACCGCGCTGTCCGGGCCCGCCGTCGCCACGAAGGGCCGGCCCAGCAGCTCGAAGTAGTGCGCCCAGTCCCAGTACGGGCCGGGATCGGTGTGCATCCCGCGCACCGCCTCCGGAGTGCCGCCGGGCACGTTGTCGTGGCCGATGACATGCAGCCGGTCGAGCGGGATGTCGTAACGCTCCGCGAGGTGGCGGGTCAGCCGGGCGGACGTGCGGTACATCGCCTCCGTGTACCAGGCGTCGGGCGCGGTCAGGAATCCCTCGTGCTCCAGCCCCACCGAGGTGGCGTTCGTGTACCAGTTCCCGGCGTGCCAGGCGACGTCCTTCAGCGGCACGTGCTGGGCGACGTGCCCGTCGGACGAGCGCAGGGTGTACTGCCAGGACACGTAGTCGGGCCGTTGCACGAGCCGCAGCGCGGTGTTCCAGGAGCCCTCGGTGTCGTGCACGACGATGTAGTCGACGCTGCCCGTTCGGTCGCGGTCAGCCAGGTCGTGATTGCCGAAATCACCGTCCGACGAACCGTCAAGTCTCTTGTACGGCGCGGGGACCCACTCGCAGGACACCGTGGCCGGGCACTCCGCGGAGCCGGTGGGCGCGGCGGCCCCGGTGGCGGGAGCGGCACTGCGGTCCGCCCGCAGGACGACGTGCTGACCGTCGTCGTTCGTACGGCGCTGCCCCTCCCGCAGTACGGCGTGCACCTCGTCCGCGTACGCCCGTGCCGCGGCGGGTTCCCGGGCCCCGGAGAACCGGGCCAGCGCTCCCCGCCAGTGCTCCGGGCCGGTGCCGGGCGCACCGCCGGTCAGGCGGTGCGCGGCGGCCAGCAGGGCCGCCCCGCCGTGCACGTTGGCGGCCGGGTCCGTGCGCAGCTCCTCCTCGGGCAGCCCGGTGAGCGCCGCGGCCTGCGCCAGCATCCCGGCGCCCGGGGCGAGCCGGGGCCAGGGGGTCCGGGCGTCCGTCAGGTGCATCGGCCCGTAACCGCCGCCGACGCTGGGCGCGCCGCCGTGCGAGTCCCAGCGGGACCGCAGGTAGGACACCGCCAGCAGGAGGTCCGCCGGGACGCCGTACCGTTCGGCGGCCGTACCGAAGGCGCGTTGCAGGGAATCGGCCGCCGCGTGGGCCGTACGCGTCCGCAGGGCGGAGACGGGGGCGAAGGCGTCGGCGGACGCGGCGAGCGGGGCGAGGGCGAGCAGGAGGGCGGCGGCTGCCACGACGCCCCCCGTTCTGGTGACGGAACGGTGCAAGGCGTCCTCCGGTGGCACGTCAGCGGGCGGCGGAACCGCTCATGATGCCCACCGGCCGCCCGCGAACGGCGCAGGCCCGCTCACGGCACGTCGCATAGCGACATGTCGTGAGCGGGCCTGTTACCCGTCAAAAGCCTTGCGGGGCAAGGGTGTTGCGGTCCGCTGGGCAGCGGCCGCCGGTCGGCGTACGCCACCTGATCGGACGATACGACAACGGCTCGCCCCCGGCGCGGAGCTCGGCACGCGCCGTCCGCCGGGACGTCAGCCCTTGCGTCCCGTGACCACCCGGTACAGCGCCAGCACGATCACCGAGCCGATGATGGCCGCGATCCACGTCGACAGCGAGAAGAAGCCGTCGATCGACTTGACCCCGAAGATCACCTTGCCGAGCCAGCCGCCCAGCAGTCCGCCCACGATGCCGATCAGCATGGTCACCAGGCAGCCGCCCGGGTCCTTGCCCGGCATCAGGGCCTTGGCGATGGCTCCGGCAAGCAGACCGATCAGAATCCACGCGATGATGCCCACAGTGTTCCTACCTCCGTGCGAAAAGAAATCCGGCGTCGGCCGGAGCTTCTTCCTGCTTTCCCCGCACCGGAGCCCGAAACGCATCACAAGCACCAAAGCGGCCCATCTGCCACACAAAGGGCCGAAGGTCCCGAACCCCGGAGGACCTTCGGCCCGGGACTTCACAGGAGCCGAAGTCCCAGCCGAAGTCCCACAAGACCCGGAACCCCACAAGGCCCGACCCCTCTCAAGGCCCGAGCCGCCCCAAGGGGGAGTCCGCACAGCGCGGAGGGCAGTGCCCGCGCCCAGGCACTGCCCTCCGCCCTTCCCCTCCACCACCGCTGCTCCCCGGCCACCCCGGGCCCGGAAAGCGGCGGGTGTCCTCAGCGGGTGCCGACCGCCGCCCGCACCGCCCGGCGGGCCAGCGCGCAGTCGTCGTGCAGCCGGCGCAGCAGCAGCCGCTGCTCCTCGCCCGGCGGGACACCGGGGCCGGTCGGCGTGCCCGCCGAGGGGGCCTCGCGCATGGTGCGCTGCACCTTCGCCTCGTAGCGGCGGACCTCCCGCGTCGTCACGAGCATCAGGTTCACCAGGAACGCGTCCCGGGCGGCCGTGCCCGCGGCCTGCGCCAACTGGCTGATCTGCCGACGTGCCACCGGGGAGGCGTCGCCGAGGATCATCCAGAGGGTCGCCAGGTCGTACCCCGGCAGGTACCAGCCCGCGTGCTCCCAGTCCACCAGCACGGGACCGGCCGGGGAGAGGATCATGTTGGAGAGCAGGGCGTCGCCGTGGCAGAACTGCCAGGGCAGCGCGGACCGGGAGATGCCGTGCAGCAGCTTCTGCAGGTCGCCCAGGTCGCGGTCGGTGAACAGGCCCAGCGCGTGGAAGTCGGTGAGCCGCTTGCCGTAGTTGAGGGGCTGGCCGAACATCTCGGCCGCCGGCCGCCAGTGGTTGAGCTTGTCGATCGCGCCGAGCGCGGCCCGGACGTCGGCCCGCGGGGGAGCCTCCGCCGGGTGCCGCGTCAGGGCCGCCACCCGGCCCGGCATCCGTTCGATCACCAGGGTGCAGTGGTCGGGGTCCGCCGCGATCAGCCGCGGTACCCGCACCGGTGGACGGTGCCGGACGAAGGCGCGGTAGGCAGCTATCTCGTGCCGGAACCTCTCGGTCCACTGCTCGGACCTGTCGAGTAAACACTTGGCGACCGCGGTCGTGCGGCCCACGGTGCCGACGAGCAGGACGGACCGCCCGCTGCGGCGCAGCACCTGCACCGGCTGGAACTCCGGGCAGATCCGGTGCACCGACGCGAGAGCGGACCGAAGCTGTGCGCCCTGGGGGCCGGACAAGTCGAGTCTCCCGCTCAGCGGTTGGGATCCGGTCCCCGCCGCGCGCCGCGCCCGCCCGGTGCCCGCAGCGGCGTGGTGCGGATCGAGATACGGTCCGCTGCCCGCCACCAGCGGACGGTGCGGCCGGGGCGGGGCGGACACGGAGGACGATGCTGTGTACATGGGCGGTACAGGTCCCTTCGTGTGCCGACGAGTTGCGTGCGCCACCCGCCCCGGCGGACGGTCCGCACCCTGGGGAGTACGAGCCGGCTGCCGGGCCGGGGTGGCGCACTTCTACCTAAGACCCGGCCGCGGGTGGCACACCATCTGGCGCACCCTGGCGAACCCTGGCGAATAGTCGCGACGCATATCGCGGCGGGTTAGTGTCAAGTCAGCCGAGAACCTGGGGGCTTGACGTGAGCGGAGAACCCAACACCCGCCTGAACGACCTGTTCGGACTGACCGGATGGTCCAAGGGGGAACTCGCGAGAATGGTGAACCGGAAGGCGGCGGCCATGGGCCACCCCCAACTGGCCACCGACACCTCACGGGTACGGCGCTGGATCGACATGGGGGAGTCCCCCCGCGATCCCGTGCCCCGGGTGCTGGAGGCCCTGTTCACCGAGCGGCTCGGCCGTGTCGTGACCATCGAGGACCTCGGGTTCACTCGCCATGGCCGCACGGGACGACGACGGGCCCCGGGCAAGACCGAGCACCCCGACGGCGTGCCGTGGACGTCAGAGCAACTGGCCGAGATCCTCTCCGAATTCACGGGAATGGACCTCATGCTCAACCGACGCGGCCTGGTGGGCGTGGGCGCCGCGCTCGCCGCCGGCTCCGCACTGACCAGCGCCATGTACGACTGGCTGCACACCGACCCCAAGCTCGCGGCCGACGGGCCGCGCGTCAACGAACCCCTGCACGTGGAACGCGCCGGGTACGACCTGTACGAAGCGGCTCCCGTGGGGGCCGACGAGATCACCGCCCTGGAGCGCTCGGTCGACGTCTTCCGGGCCTGGGACGCCTCGCGCGGCGGGGGGCTCCAGCGCAAGGCGGTCGTCGGCCAGCTCAATGAGGTGAGCGGCATGCTCGCCTACCGCCAGCCCGCCCATCTGCAACGACGGCTGTGGGGGGTGGCCGCCAATCTGGCGGTCCTCGCCGGGTGGATGTCGCACGACGTCGGCCTGGAGCCCACCGCGCAGAAGTACTTCGTCATCGCCGCCCACGCGGCCCGCGAGGGCGGCGACCGTCCGCGCGCCGGCGAGGCGTTGTCCCGGGCGGCCCGCCAGATGGTGCACCTGGGCAAGCCCGACGACGCGCTGGACCTGATGAAGCTCGCCAAGTCCGGCTCCGGCGAACAGGCCCTGCCCCGCACGCGCGCCATGCTGCACACCATCGAGGCCTGGGCGCAGGCCTCCATGGGGCAGGGCCAGGCCATGCGGCGCACGCTCGGCGAGGCCGAGGAGCTGTTCGTCTCCGACGACGGCAAGACACCGGCGCCGAACTGGATGCAGATGTTCGACGAGGCGGACCTGCACGGCATGCAGGCCCTGGCGTTCCGTACGCTCGCCGAGCACGAGCCGTCGGCCGCGGCCATCGCCCAGCGGCACGCCCGGCTCGCCCTGGAGCTGCGGCCGGACGGCCGTCAGCGCTCGAAGCTCTTCGACCACATCTCGATGGCCTCGGCGTGCTTCATCGGCAACGACCCCGACCAGGCCGACCGCTACGCCCGGCTCGCGCTGAACTCCATGGGCGAGACCTCCTCGCACCGCACCTGGGACCGGCTGCGCAGCATGTACCGGCTCACCGCCCAGTACGCGGACTACCCCATGATCGACGACCTGCGCAAGGAACTGGAGCGTGTGATGCCGAAGAAGGCCGGCGGGGCCAGGGGAGCGGGGGCAGCCGTCTAGCGGCCCCCTTGCGGGACACCCGCACCGCACCCTCCGCACGGCACGCCGACAGCACGCCGACACGGGTCAGGACACGGCTCGTCCGGACGTGCGGCTACCCGCCGATCCTGGCGGCCAGCACACAGGCGTCCTCTTCCCGTTCCCTCCCGCCGAACTCCTCCAGCACCAGCCGCACGCACTCGCGGGCACTGTGGGCGCCGGCGAACCGGGGGGCCAGGGACAGCAGCCTGCCGCGGCACTCGTCGTCCGTCGCGCTGCGCCGGGACAGCCCGTCCGTGTGCAGGAGCAGCAGGTCGCCCGCCCGCAGGGTCGTCTGCGCCTGCTCGTACGCCGCCGTGCTCGCCGCTCCCAGCAGGACGCCGCGCGGCGGGGTCAGAGCCGTTCCCCGGCCGTCGCGGAACAGCAGCGGCGCGGGGTGACCGGCCTGCGCCCAGGTGAGGAGGCGGGTGGCGGGATCGTACTGACAGCACACGGCACTGCCCGGCGACGGGTGGGCGGAGGAGGAGTCCAGCAACTGGTTGAGATGACCCATCAGGGCCCCGGGCCGCACACCGGCGAGCGCCAGGCCGCGCAGCGCGCCCAGCAGCATCGCCACGGAGGAGGTGGCGGTGACGCCGTGACCGGTGAGCCCGCCGACGGTCAGCATCCGCTTGCCGTCGGGCAGCTCCATCGCGTCGTACCAGTCACCGCCGACGAGTTCGCCGCTGGCGCAGGGGAGGTAATGGGCGGCGAGGTCGAGGGTGTCCGTGACCGGGAGCGGGGGCGCGGCGCCGCACCAGGCGGGCAGCACCGCTTCCTGGAGCTGTACGGCCACGGTGCGCTCGGCCTGGGCGAGGCGCCGGGCGTGCTGGAGCGAGTCCTGGTTGTCCCGGACGGCCCGCTGGGTGCGGCGCAGCGTGCTCACGTCGCGCAGCACCGCCCACATGGAGGCCGTGCAGCCCTCGTCGTCGAGGACCGGCTCGCCCATCATGTGCAGCGTGCGCACCGCGCCGTCGCCGTGGCGGAGGATGCGGAACTCGCCGTCGATCGGCTTTCCGTCGACCAGGCAGTCGGTGACCATGGCGGTCAGCAGGCACTGGTCGTCGGGCAGCAGCATGGACGGCAGTTCGTCCAGCGGGAGCGGGCCGTCCGCGCGGGTGCGTCCGAAGATCTCGTACAGCTCGTCGGACCAGCTCACCTCGTCCGTCAGCAGGTTCCACTCGGCGCTGCCGACGCGGGAGAGGAGGGCGGGCTGTCCGCCGCCCGCGCGCTGCTCGGGCAGCTCGGCGGAGGGGAGGGGCGGCAGGCCGTCCTTCAACTGCCCCAGGTGCGCGCCGAGTTCGTCGAGCTGACTGACCGCCAGGTCGCACAGTGCCCGCTGCCAGCGCACCTGTGCGTCGTCGCCGAGGTCCAGCGGGGCGTCCCTGCGGACCGCGTCCATGTCCCCGCGCAGCCGGCGGGTCTGCGTGATCAGTGCGTCGACCACGCCCCGCTCGGGAGGCTGCGGCGCGGATCGGTCCGCGAACAGGGGGGACGGCATGGCGTACTCCGATACGGGCAGTGGCCGAAACGATCTGTGCGAGCTCTACGAGACGGTCTGCGGGAAGTCGACCGTTAAGACTCTGGCACAGGGGTGGGGGCCCCGTAAGGCGTTTGGCAACACTCGATCCGGTGGTGCACCTGGCATATGCCAAAGGCCCTCGGTCGCCGACGGGCGTCAGTGCCCCACCCGCCCCGCCCGCCCCGCCCGCCACAGCCGTACGGCGGACCAGCCCGCGGCGGCGACCAGCAGGCCGTCCCGCACGAACAGGTTGGCGATCGCGACCGGGTCGGCGTCGTCCCGCAACTCCCGGTACAGCAGCGGGAAGCCGAGCGTCGTGAACAGGCAGGCCACCGCGATCAGCGCCACCACGGGCCGCTGCGAGGTCTCCCGGCACAGCAGACACACGGCGCCGAGCCCGACCAGCCAGATCAGGTACTGCGGGCTGATCACCCGGCTCGTGACGACGAACAGCAGTACGGCGGTGAGCGCCGCGTCCGGCAGCAGCCAGGGGGCGGACCGGCGGGACCGCAGCCGCCAGAGCACCAGCCAGCCGAGCGCGAGCACGGTCAGCCCCTGCATCACCAGCGACACCGTCTCCACCCCCGGCCCCACGAACTCGTGCGACCCGTCCTTCGCCTTCCACGTCCCGCTCCACCCCAGGTGCCGGGCGACGTGGAAGGGCAGCGCCCCCACCGACTCGATCTGGACACCCCGGGACTTCTGCGCCGTGAGGAACGACAGCGCGTGCGGCATGGCCAGCGCGAACACCGCGAGCAGCCCGGCCCCGGCGACCGCCGCCGCGCCCCATGCCCGCCGGGTGCGCCGCCCGCGCTCCGTCCCCGCCAGCAGCAGCACCGGCCACACCTTGACCAGGGCCCCCAGCGCGACCAGCGCCCCGAACGCCCGGTCCGCCCAGGCCCGCCGGGAGGCGGCGACGGCGAGCGCGGCCATGGCGATCGCGGTCACCTGGAGGTCGAACCGGTTCCACGGCACGGTGGAGAGCACCGCGAGCGCCACCGCCCACAGCCAGGGCGCCGCGACCGACCGCCCCCGCCGCACCACGAGCCACAGCAGCCCCGCCATCACCAGCGCGTCCGTCACGGCGGCCGTCACGATGAACGCGAGCCCGTAGTCCAGGGACGGCAGAACCCCGGGCGCGAGGATCGGCAGGGCGGCCCCCGGCGGGTACTGCCAGCTCACGTCGTGCGCGGGGAACGCCCCGCCCGACAGGACCTCGAACCACCCCCGGTACACCCGGTCCACGGACGGGTCGAGCGTTCCGTCGCCGTCCAGCGGCGCCAGCTTGAGCGCGGCGGGCACCAGCCAGAGCCGGGTCAGCCCCCAGACGAGAAGCGCGGCCCAGGGGGAGCGGAGGGCGGAGAAGCGGGGGAGCGGGGCGCCACGGAGGCTGCTGCGGGGCATCCCCGCACTCTACGAGGCGCGCCCTTTCCGCAGAACGGCAGGTCAGACGCCGGACGCATGGCCCGCCTCCGCCCGGGTACGCGGCGCGATGGCACCCCGCCGACCGTCTCGCTGAAAGGACCCCTCCCATGGAAGACCGCCGTCAGGACGGCCCCGAGGAGCAGCCCCCGGGAATCCCCCGCGACCTCCCGGACCAGCAGGCCACCCCCGACGACGACCCCCGCGCGACGGTCGACGGCCCGGGCCTGGAGGACGCGTCCTCCGACGACCACTCCGTCGAGGAACCCTCGGGCTGAGCCGCCCCCCGGGGGGGTCTCCGCCAGGGGCCGACCTGCTTGGCCGCGCCCCGTCAGGGGCGCGGGGCTGTGTCGATCTGCGACTCCGCCGCGCGGGCGCGGCCACTTCCGTACCCCTTCAGGGGCGCGGGGCTGTGTCGATCTGCGGCTCCGCCGCGCGGGCGCGGCCACTTCCGTACCCCTTCAGGGGCGCGGGGCTGTGTCGATCTGCGACTCCGCCGCGCGGGCGGCGGCCACCTCCGTACCCCTTCAGGGGCGCGCGGAACCGCGCTCAGCCACGACGCACCCGCACGGGAACCCTCCACTGCCCCGCGGGTTCAGGTGAAGGGGCGGGGCTGGGGACCCCCTCGCCCGGGCGGGCGGAGCTCAGCTCCCCGGTACCGGGAGCACCGGGAGGAGGCCCGCCCCCTCACCCCACCGTCCGCCTCGCACACTCCTCCACCACCCCCCGCAAACTCCCCGTCCTCCTCAACAGCTCCCGCTGCACATGCGCCCCGTTCCCCCTTTCCAGCAGCACCTCCCAGTGCTCCTTCACCAGCTCCATGTCCCCGCTGTCCCGCAACGCCTCCGCCACGTGCGCCAGCAGCGCCCGCACCACCGTCTCCGCCGGCGCCGGCGTTAGCGTCACCGGGTCGACCAGCTCCCCGCACAGCCCCGACCGCGCCGCCCGCCACGAGGCCAGCCGCAGCAGCCCGACCCCGGTGTCGTCCGGCGGGCCGCCCGCGGCCCACTCCCGGGCCGCGGTCTCCACCAGCGCCCGCACCAGCGCCGCGATGAGCACGGTGTCGTCCGCCTCCAGGCAGACGTCCGGCACCCGTACCTCCACCGTCGGGTAGTGCCGCGACAGCCGGGCGTCGAAGTAGATCATCCCCTCGTCGAGCAGGGTGCCGGTGGCGAGCATCCCCTGCACCTGCCGGTGGTAGTTCTCGGCGGACCCGAAGTGCTCGGTGGCCCCGGTGGACGGCCACCGCCCCCACACCCGGCTCCGGTACGAGGCGTACCGGGTGTCGCGCCCCTGCCAGAACGGCGAGTTCGCGCTCAGTGCCACCAGCACGGGCAGCCACGGCTGGATCCGGTCGAGCACCGCGACGCCCTCGTCGTCGGACTCCACGGACACGTGCACATGGCAGCCGCACGTCAGTTGCTCCAGCGCGGTCAGCCCGAACTCCTCCTCCAGCCGCCGGTAGCGGTCCCCGGAGTTGATGGAGGGGTTCACCGGCAGCGGCGAGGTCGCGAGCGCCGCGAGTTCCGCCCCCGCGCGGCGCGCCCCGGCCGCCGCCTCCCCGCGCCAGCGCCGTACCTCCGCGGCCAGCCCCTCGATGGTGTGGCGCGGCCGGGTCGCGATCTCCAGTTGTTCCCGGTGCAGTTCCTTCTCCAGGGTCGATCCGTCGGGCAACGCCGCCAGCACGACGCCGGACACCGCCCTCGGCGTTCCGTCGCTGTCGACCAGTAACAGTTCCTCTTCCACTCCCACACTGCGCACGGGCGGCCCCCCTCGGGCTCGGTGATCCTCGTGAAATCCGACATCGATCTACGTACCGGCGGAGCGAGTGCCCTCTTTCTCTACCCATGTGCTCCGGTCGCGCCGCACGTTCAGGACTGTGCAAATATCGGATTCATGTCGGCATTGAGTGATCTACTTCCGCCAGAAGCGATACGACTCGATATCCGTGCGACGGACTGGAAGCACGCGGTCCGGGACGCGGGCGACCTGCTCGTCGCCACCGGCACCTCCACCGCCGCCTACACGGACGAGATGATCCGGAACGTGGAGGAGAACGGGCCGTACCTCGTCATCGCCCCCGGTTTCGCCTTCGCGCACGCCCGCCCGTCGCCCGCCGTGCGGCGAACCGGAATGTCCTGGGTGCGCCTGGCGGTGCCCGTCGACTTCGGGCACGAGACGAACGACCCGGTGACCCTGGTGGTCGCCCTGGCCGCGACGGACGCCGCCGCGCACACCGCCGCGATGGCCTCGCTGGCCCGCCTCCTGGGCGACCCGGAAACCTCCCGCGCCCTGCACGAAGCGCCTACGCCGACGGCCCTGCACGCCGTGCTCGCGCGGCAGGGCGACGTACGCCCGGTGCAGCAGGCCGCGCCCGCCGCCCCGGCGCAGGACCGCCCCGCCGCCCCCGGCATGCACAAGATCCTCACCGTCTGCGGCAACGGCGTCGGCACCAGCCTCTTCCTGAAGAACACCCTGGAACAGGTGCTGGACCGCTGGAAGTGGTCGAGGTTCGTGACGGTGGAGGCCACCGACACCATCTCCGCCAAGGGCAAGGCATCCGAGGCCGTCGCGATCCTCACCTCGCGCGAGATCGCCCGCACCCTCGGCGACGTGGGCGTGCCGGTCAAGGTCGTCGAGGACTTCACCAGCACCACCGAGGTCGACGGCGTCCTGCGCGACACGTACGACGTCTGACCACGGACCCACGGCGACGTCTGATCACGGACTCACGGCGACGTCCGACCACGGACCCACGGCACGGAGGCCCCGCCCCATGGACTGGCTCGTTCCCCTCGCGAAGTTCCTCGTCAACGAGATCCTCAGCCAACCCGCCTACCTCATCGGCATCATCACCGCCGTCGGCCTGATCGCCCTGCGCAAGTCGACGGGGCAGGTCGTCGGCGGAGCCATCAAGGCGACGCTGGGCTTCCTGCTGATCGGCGCCGGCGCGAGCCTCGTCGTCAGCTCGCTCGCCCCGCTGGGCGAGATGATCCAGGGCTCGACCGGCGCGCACGGCGTCATCCCCACCAACGAGGCCATCGTCGGCATCGCCCAGGCCCGGTTCGGGGCGCGCGTGGCCTGGCTGATGATCGTGGGCTTCGCCGTCAGCCTCCTGCTGGCCCGCTTCACCCCGCTGCGCTACGTGTTCCTGACCGGCCACCACATGCTCTTCATGGCGACCCTGCTGACCATGGTCCTGGCCACCGCCGGCCAGGGCTCCGTGGCCGTCGTCCTCGTCGGCGGCATACTGCTCGGCATCCTCCTGGTGGCCCTGCCCGCCTTCGCGCACCCCTGGACCAAACGCGTCACCGGCAGCAACAGCGTCGCCATCGGCCACTTCGGCACCGCCGGATACATCACGGCGGGGGCGGCCGGCCAGCTCGTGGGCCGGCGCAGCCGCAGCACCGAGGAGATGAACCTCCCCGAGGGCCTGCGCTTCCTGCGCGACTCCATGGTCGCCACCGCGCTCTCCATGGTCCTGATCTACCTGATCATGGCCGTCGTCCTCCTGGTGAAGGCGGGCCAGGACGTCGCCTTCCGGGCCTTCGGCGACGGGGCGGCCGCCACCGACGTCGGCAACTACCTGATGAAGTCCGTGATGCAGGGCCTCCAGTTCGGCATCGCCGTCGCCGTCATCCTCTTCGGCGTCCGCACGATCCTCGGCGAGCTGGTCCCCGCCTTCCAGGGCATCGCGGGCAGGCTCGTCCCCGGCGCGGTGCCCTCACTGGACGCGCCGATCGTCTTCCCGTACGCCCAGAACGCCGTCCTGATCGGCTTCCTCTCCAGCTTCACCGGCGGCCTCATCAGCCTCGGCCTGCTCGCCTGGATCTTCCACCCGGCCTTCGGCCTCGCCCTGGTCCTGCCCGGCCTGGTGCCGCACTTCTTCACCGGCGGCGCGGCGGGCGTCTACGGCAATGCCACCGGCGGACGCCGGGGAGCGGTCGTCGGCGCGTTCCTCAACGGCGTCCTCATCACCTTCCTCCCGGCCCTCCTCCTCAAGGTCCTGGGCGCGTTCGGGAAGGAGAACACCACCTTCGGCGACGCCGACTTCGGCTGGTTCGGCTCCGTCGTCGGCAACGTCGCCAAGATCGGCGGTGCGGGTGCGATCGCCCTGATCCTGCTGGTCGGCCTGGTGCTGCTGGCCGGCGCGATCGTCGTGCAGAAGCGGGTCGTGGACACCGGCTGGGACCCGGGCGCCCGGCGCGACGCCGCCCTCGGCACGCACGCCCGCGTCACGACCGAGGACCCGGTGGACACCGCCGTGCCCACCGGGCCCCGGACGAGGATCGCCCCGCCGGCCGGGGCGCCGCATCCGCCGCCCCGGCCGTGAACAGGTCCCGCACCGCGCGCGGGAGCGCCGGCTCCGCACCGCGCCCCGGGGCGTCGGCCCCTACGCCGCGCGCCAGAGCGCCGGCACGTTCGGCGGCTCCCAGCCGGCGCTCGCGGTGTGCGCCTGGAGGCAGACCCAGGAGCGCCCGCCGTACGTCACGCCGTCGCCCGCCTTGTACGCCGTGCCCGCCCGCCAGGTGCCGGACGGCGGCGGGGTGGTCGGCGGGTCGGTCGGGCCCGGCCCCTGCGGGACGTTGAGCACGAAGTCGTAACTGCCCTCCCTGGCCGGGCCGTTGGTGCGCATCGTCATCAGCAGGCGGGCGTCGAAGATGCTGTCGGTGTTGTTGCGCGGCTCATTCGGGAAGTACAACTGCGTGGTCAGCACGGGCCGGTTGGGGGCCTGCACCTTGACGTGGATGTGCCGGGTGCGCCCCGGGTAGAGGCCCGGCACGATCGTCGTCAGCGTGAACGCGCCCTGCGCGTCGGTGAACTGGTGGCCCCGGAAGCGGAAGCCGGTGTTGTCGTACGCCCCGTTGACGTCCGCCTGCCAGAAGTCCAGCAGGGCGTTGGCGATCGGACGGCAGGCGAGCCCGAACACGTATCCCGTCACGGTCAGCCGGGTCCCGGGCGGGTTGCCGTCCAGGAGCGAGGTGCGGCGCGGCGAGTTCGGCTTGAAGTACGGGCCCTCGGTCTGCGCCGGGGTCGGGTCGTCCCCGTCGTCGCACGAGGGGGTGAGCTGCGGCGGCACGTCGCTGTCGCGGGCCGTCCTGGCCAGTGCGGGCACACCCATCAGGGCGGTGGGCAGGGCCACCCCGGCGGCGAGAGCGGCCCGCAGCACGGTCTTGCGGGAGGGACGGGGCCCGGACGGGTCGGGGGTGCCGGGCGGCTGGGGCTGGTCCATGGCGGGGACGCCTCCAAGTGGGGGAGCGGAAGGGGGAGAGCCGGGACCTGTGGGGCAGGCCCCGGGACGCTCCGGGCGCGCTCCGGAACTCCCCTCGAACCTAGGACGGCGACTGCGGGTGCGCGAGGGACGGGACGCGGTAGTCGTGGTGCATTGCACCGCTGCCGCGCCGGAACGCGCCCGGGCTGATGCCGGTCTCCCGCCGGAAGAACCGGCAGAAGTACGCGGGGTCCGCGAAGCCGACCTCCGCCGCCACCTGACGTACCGTCAAGTCCGTTCGTACCAGCAGGCGTTTGGCCTCGTGCGTACGGACCTGGCGCACCAGTTGACCGGGTGTGCGGCCGGTGGTCTGCTTCACCGCCTCGTTGAGGTAGCCCACGCTCACACCGATCCGGCGGGCGCAGGACCGCACCTCCCACACCTCGGGGTCCGGCCGGGCCAGCAGCCGCAGGAACTCCTGGGTGACCAGCGCGGGCCGGCCCGCCGGGTCCGCGGGCGCGGGGGCCGGGCCCGCCAGCCGGGAGGCCCGCACGATCAGCACGTGCAGATAGGAGCGCAGCACCGAGGCGAAGCCCGCCTGGCCCGCCCGGTGCTCGCGCTCCATCTCGCCGATCAGCCGGGCGAAGGCCGGGGCGTCCTCCCCGGCGGGACTGAACCAGGGCCGCTCGCCGAGCGTCCGCAGCAGGTCGCGGTCGCCCGGGTGGTCGACCAGGAAGTCCTCGGTGAAGAGCACGACCCGGCCCTGGAGGCCGGTCGCGTTCTCCCAGTAGTGCACCTGGCCGGGCACGACGAAGCACAAGTGCGGCGGGCGCAGCTCCCAGCGGGAGAGGTCGATGACGTGCGCGCCGCGCCCGCCGGTGACGAAGACGATCTCGTAGAAGGTGTGGCGGTGGGGGAAGGAGGCCCGCGACAGCGCTCCGATGCTGTCGAACGAGCCGATGGCGAAGGGGAGCTGCTGCGGGGCGGGCACGTCGAGCCGGTGCAGCGGAACGGCTCTCTCCAGGGTTTCCATGAGCGCTGGCCTCTTCCTTCCCGGGCTCTCCCGGGGCCTGCGAATGGTCCGGACCAACGCACGATGTCATGCCCGCCGGACCGGCGACAGGCCGAGTCCCGGCCGGTTCCGACATGCCGGGACGAATGACCTGGCCCAGCCTGGAAACGCGAAAGCGGAACACCTGAGGGCGGCCGACGTGTGCGACGCACGGGACGGCCGCCGACCGGACGAAGGGCGCGCACTGCACATGGGAACCGACGACTTCGCCGATGAGGGCGGCCACCGCGACGTGCCCGGCAGCGCCGTCGCCATCAGGTCCCGCATCACCCTGCACCTCAACGCGGAGACCCGGTCGCTGACCGTCGACCACCGCGCCACCCTGCTGGACGTGCTGCGCGAGGACCTCGGCCTGACCGGCGCCAAGAAGGGCTGCGACCACGGCCAGTGCGGTGCCTGCACCGTCCTGGTCGACGGCCGGCGCGCCAACAGCTGCCTGCTGCCCGCCGTCGCCCAGGACGACCGGGAGATCACCACCGTCGAAGGACTCCACGGCCCGGACGGCCGGGAGCCGCACCCCCTCCAGCAGGCGTTCCTGGAACGCGACGCCTTCCAGTGCGGCTACTGCACCCCCGGCCAGATCTGCTCCGCCGTCGGCATGCTCGCCGAGGCCGCCCAGGGGCACCCCTCCGCCGCCACCGCCCCGGGCCCTCACCCGAACGGCCCCGCCGCCCTCGACCGGACCGAGATCCGCGAACGGCTGAGCGGCAACCTCTGCCGCTGCGGCGCCTACCCCAACATCGTCGCCGCCGTCGAGGACGCCCACGCGGCCGCCCCCGCGCAGGAGGTCTCCCGGTGAAGCCCGTCGGCTACGTCCGCCCCGCCACCGTCGAAGAGGCCGCCCGCGCCCACGCCGGGGACCCCGAGGCCCGCTACCTCGGCGGCGGCACCAACCTCGTCGACCTGATGAAGCTCGGCGTCGAGACCCCCGGCCTCCTCGTCGACGTCAGCAGGCTCCCCCTGGACACCGTCGAGGAACGCCCCGACGGCTCGCTGCACCTCGGCGCGACCGTCCGCAACAGCGACCTCGCCGCCCACCCCCTGGTCCGCGACCGCTATCCGGTCCTCTCCCAGGCCCTGCTCGCCGGAGCCTCCGGCCAGCTCCGCAACATGGCCACCACCGGCGGCAACCTCCTCCAGCGCACCCGCTGCGGCTACTTCCAGGACACCGCCAAGCCCTGCAACAAACGCGAACCCGGCACCGGCTGCGCCGCCCGCGACGGCATCCACCGCGACCACGCCGTCCTCGGCCACTCGCCGCAGTGCATCGCCACCCACCCCTCCGACCTCGCCGTGGCGCTCGCCGCCCTCGACGCCTCCGTCGAACTGCACGGCCCGGACGGCGACCGCACCGTCCCCGTGACCGACTTCCACCGCCTCCCCGGCGACCGCCCCGACCGGGACACCGTCCTGCGGCACGGCGAGCTGATCACCGCGGTCACCCTGCCGTCCGGCCCCGCCGGACTGCCCTCCGCCTACCGCAAGGCCCGCGACCGCGCCTCGTACGCGTTCGCGCTCGCCTCGGTCGCGGCGGTGCTCGACGTGCGCGACGGAGTGGTGCGGCACGCGGCGCTCGCCTTCGGCGGACTCGCCCACCGGCCGTGGCGCGCCCGGCACGCGGAGGCCGAACTCCTCGGCCACGCGCCGGACCCCGAGCGCCTCACCCGGGCGCTGGACGCGGAGCTGGAGCAGGCCGAACCGCTGCGCGACAACGCGTTCAAGGTCCCCCTCGCCCACCGCGTCGCCCACGACGTGCTGACGCGCCTCGCCGCCGCGCGGGCCTGAGCCCCGCCCCTCACCGGCCCGATTCCCGCCCCTGGAAGGACACCCCCGCGATGAGCGACACCCCGACCGCGCTCGGCGCCCCCGCCGCCCGCCGGGAGGGCCGGGACAAGGTCACCGGCACCGCCCGCTACGCCGCCGAGCACACCCCGCCCGGCTGCGCGTACGCCCGCGCCGTACCGGCCACGGTCGCGCGCGGCCGGATCACGGAGATCGACGACAAGGCCGCCCTGGCCGTCCCCGGCGTCCTCGCCGTGCTCACCCCGCGCAACGCGCCCCGCCTCGGCGACGCCGACGACGCCACCCTTCGCCTCCTCCAGGACGACACCGTGCCGCACCGCGGCTGGTACGTCGCCCTGGTCGTCGCCGACACCCCGGAAGCCGCCCGCGAGGGCGCCGCGGCCCTGCGCGTCGAGTACGCCGCCGAGCCCCACGACGTCACCGTCCGCACCGACCACCCGGACGCGTACACCCCCGACGACGAAGACGAGGACCAGCCCTCCCACCGCGAACGCGGCGACGCCCCGGCGGCGTTCGCCACGGCGGAGCACCGGGTCGACGCCTCCTACTCCGTACCGCCCCTGCACAACCACCCCATGGAGCCGCACGCCGCCACCGCCCGCTGGGAGGACGACCGGCTGACCGTGTACGACTCCAGCCAGGGCGCGAGCACCGTCCGCGAGGTGCTCGCCGGGCTCCTCGGCCTGCCGCAGGAGCGGATCACCGTCGTCTCCGAACACGTCGGCGGCGGCTTCGGCTCCAAGGGCACCCCCCGCGCCCAGGTCGTCCTGGCCGCGATGGCCGCCCGCCACGTCGGCCGCCCCGTCAAGCTCGCGCTGTCCCGGCGGGAGCTGGCGGCCGTCGTCGGACACCGGGCCCCCACCCTGCACCGGATCAGGCTCGGCGCGGACGCCGACGGCGCCCTCCTGTCCGTGGACCACGAGGTCACCACGTACACCTCCCGGATCAAGGAGTTCGTCGAGACGGCCGCCGTACCGGCCCGGGTCATGTACCCCTCCCCGCACAGCCGCACCACCCACCGGGTGGTCCCGCTGGACGTGCCCACCCCCTCCTGGATGCGCGCACCCGGCGAGGCGCCCGGCATGTACGTCCTGGAGTCCGCCATGGACGAACTCGCCGAAGCCGCCGGCCTGGACCCCATCGACCTGCGGGTGCGCAACGACACCGGCCACGAACCCGACAGCGGCAAGCCCTTCAGCAGCCGCCACCTGGTGGAGTGCCTGCGCGAGGGCGCCCGCCGGTTCGGCTGGGCCGCCCGCGACCCGCGCCCCGGCGTGCGCCGCGAGGGCTCCGTGCTGACCGGCACCGGCGTGGCCGCCGCCACCTACCCCGTGCTGGCGTCCCCCTCGGCCGCGTCCGCGCAGGCGCTCCCGGACGGCACGTACCGCGTACGGATCAACGCCACCGACATCGGCACCGGCGCCCGCACGGTCCTCGCCCAGGTCGCCGCCGACGCGCTCGGCGTGCCGCTGGAGACGGTGCGCACGGAGATCGGCAGCACCGCCCTGCCCAAGGCCCCGCTGGCCGGCGGCTCCTCGGGCACCGCCTCCTGGGGCTGGGCCGTCCACCAGGCGTGCACGGCGCTCGCGGGCCGCCTCGCCGCGCACCGCGGGCAGCTTCCGGCGGACGGCCTGACGGAGACCGCCGACACCACGGGCACGGCCGACGCGGACTCCCCGTACGCCCGGCACGCCTTCGGCGCGCACTTCGCGGACGTACGGGTCGACACCGTCACCGGCGAGATCCGGGTGAGCCGGCTGCTCGGCGTGTACGCGGCGGGCCGCATCCTCAACGCCCGCACCGCGCGCGCCCAGTTCGTCGGCGGCATGACCATGGGCCTGGGCATGGCCCTGACCGAGCACAGCTCCCTGGACCCGGCGTTCGGCGACTTCGACGCCCGCGACCTGGCCTCCTACCACGTCCCCTGCCACGCCGACGTGCCCGACATCGAGGCGCACTGGATCGAGGAGGAGGACCCCCACCTCAACCCGATGGGCAGCAAGGGCATCGGCGAGATCGGCATCGTCGGCACCGCGGCCGCCATCGGCAACGCCGTCCACCACGCGACCGGCATCCGCTTCCGGGAGCTGCCGCTGACCCCCGACCGGGTCCTGGCCGCGGGGGTGTGACGACGCGGCCGCCGGGGCAGGGGAGCGGGAACGCGGTACGAGGCGGCCCCGTCCGGGACGCCGTCCGCTCCGGAACACCCCGAGAGGGCCCGTCGGGCCCGGCACCAGAAGCGGAGGCGGACATGCGAACCCGAGGGGCGAGCGCGGGACAACGGGCTTCAGCCCGCCGGCCGGCACCCGAGGCGGCCGTCCTGCTCCTGCACGGCGGCCGCGCCGACGGCCTGGAGCCGCCGCCCGCGCTGAACCTCCCGGGCCGCCGCCTGATCCCCTTCGGCCGGGCGATCGCGCGGGCGGCGGGGGCCCACCCGCTCGCCCTGCGCACGGCCGTCTACCGGCACCGGGGCTGGAACGGCGCCCGTGCCGACCCCGTGCACGACGCCCTGCGCGCCCTCGACGCGCTGACCGACGCACTCGGGCCGGTGCCCGTGGTCCTCGTCGGCCACTCCATGGGCGGCCGGGCGGCACTGCGCGTCGCGGGCCACCCGCAGGTCACCGGAGTGGTCGGACTCGCCCCCTGGTGCCCGCCGGGCGAACCGGTCGACCACCTCGCGGACCGCGACGTGGTCCTGCTGCACGGCGACCGCGACCGTACGACCAGCCCCCGCGACACCCGTGAACTGGCGGCCCGCGCCCGCCGCGCCGGGGCCCGCACCTGCGTGATCACCGTCGAGGGCGGCGACCACGCGATGCTCCGCCGGGCGGGGGAGTGGCACACGACGACGGCAACCCTGACAACAGGACTACTGGGCCTCTCCCCCTTGCCGGCCCCGGTGTCCGAGGCCCTCCGGGAGGGCGCCAACACCCCCCTGGGCCTCGACACCCTCACCTGACCTCCTACCCCCTCGGGCGACGCGGCGATCCCCCTCGCCCCGCCTCAGCCCCGCCCCATCCTCGGATGCCGCCGCCCCGGCCCCCGCCCCTCCAGCCTCGCCAGCTCCACGTTGAACTGCGCCCCCACCAACAGCGCCAGATTCGCGAACCACACCCACACCAGGAACACCACGATCCCGGCCAGCGACCCGTACAGCCTGCTGTAACTGGCGATGTGCGTCGTGTAGAACGCGAACCCCGCCGACGCCGTCAGCCACAGCACCGCCGCCAGCACACCCCCCGGCAGCCCCCTGCGCACGCCCCGTGCCACCGCCGGGCCGGTGTGGAACAGGATCATGATCAGCAGCGCCACCAGGAACCCCAGCACGGGCCACTTCAGCCCCGACCACACCGCCTCTCCCACGTCGCCCATCCCCAGCTTGTCCGCCAGCCCCCGCGCCATCGGCCCGGTGATCACCAGCGCCGCCGCGCTGGCCAGCAGCAACAGCAGCAGACAGGCCGCCGTGACCACGATCAGGTGCGCCTTGCGCAGCGCCGGACGGACGTCCCGTACGTGATGCATGGCGTGCATCGCCCGCCGGAACACCGCCAGATAACTCGACGCCGACCACAGGGCGCTCACCGTTCCCGTGACCATCAGCAGCCACACCGCGGAGTTCCCGTTGACCGCGTCCTCCAGCGCCTGACGCAGCGCCTTGCTGGACTCCGCCGGAGCCACCGAGGCGATGTCGTCGATCAGCGACTGCACCGCGTCCGGATTGGCGAGACCGATCAACGTCACCGTGATCAGCAGCGACGGCAGCAGCGCCAGGATCGCGTAGTACGTGAGCGCCGCCGCCCAGTCGGACACGTCGTCGTTCCACACCGACACGGGGGTGCGGCGCAGCGCGGTGCGGCAGCGGGCCAGTACGCCGGGGGCGGGAGACGGACCGCTCCGGTCGGTCGGCGGTGCGATGGGCTCACTCGGCATGGGGCGTACTTTCGTGGCGTGTCGGGCGTGGGCTGCGCCTACCTTCTCACCCGTTGTCGCGCTTCTCCCCGTCTGGGGTGGTACGTCAGCGGGAACGGGTGTTCTCGTCGTATGCCCCGGAACCGGCCGCCGACTCCCCGCGCGTGGCGTCCCGCACCTCTGCGCGCATCCCGTCACCCGCCCGGCCGTGCGCGGCCTTCCGCGTCTCCGTGCGCAGGGCGATCCCCGTGGCCAGCGCGCCCACTCCCTCCCAGACGCCCACCGCGAGGAACCCGGCCGGAGCCCTCCCGGTGACCACGGCGAGCGTGAACACGGTGAAGGTGAGCAGCCGGAACGGCACCGTCCAGCGGAAGAAGGCTCGCCAGTCGGCGAGCGCGGCCAGCACGTAGTAGACGCCCATGTTCACCGCCGCCATGGACGAGGCGGTCAGGAACATCAGGGTGTGGTCCCCGTCGGCCCGCACACCGCCGGCCGGCGTCTCCAGGCCCATCAACGCCAGTTGGGCGTCCGGGGCGACGAGCCCCACGACGCCCAGTGCGGCGGCGAGCAGACCGAAGACCGCCATGGTCCAGCCGGAGGAGGAACGGGGCAGCCGCAGTGAGAGGTTCACGGGGGTCCTTCGGAAAGGCGGAGCGGGACGACGGAACAGTTGATCACTGAATCGTCCCGCTCACCACCCCCAACGGTCCTGCTACCTACGGAACTTCAGCGATACCTCGGCCGACGCGTTGCCGTACGCGTCGACCGCCGTCACCCGGGCCGCGTACCGCGTGCCCGGCGCGGCGGCCGGCAGCGGAACGTCCAGGGAGTTCGGCAGCGGCGCGTAGTAGTACTCGGCGAGCACCTTCGAGGAGAGGGCCTTGGCGCCGGTCGTCTCGTCCGTCACGTCGACCCGGTAGTGGTGCACCATCTGGTCGTCCCGGGCCTGTGCGATCCGCAGCGCCGTGCCGCCCTTCGCGTCCCGCACCGCCGACAGCGGACGGCGGCCGGTGAAGACGGGAGCGGTCGTGTTCCGGTGCGCCGCGGTGTAGGTGAAGTTGTCCTTGATCTGCTGTGCGGTGCGGCCCTTGAGCCGTACCGTCCAGCTCCTGCCGCTGAGGGTGCCGGCGCTCGCGTACGGCGGCTGCCAGTCGGCCGACCACTTCCCGCCGGTGTAGATGTCGTGCTTGTCGGCGGCCATGTTCACCCGGGCGATCTCGGTGCGGTCCTTGTACACCTCGACGAACAGGGCCTGCGAGGTGGGCGACTCGAACCGGTTGGCGAGGCCCTCCTCGGTGACCGCCTGGTACCCGTGGTCCATCTCCACGTAGCTCATCGACCCGTCGTTGACGGCCGTGAAGTCCTTCTGGTGCACGGACCGGTCGTCGTTGAGGTTGAGGTGGGAGTGCCCGGAGAAGAACACCGCCTGCGGGAAGGCGCTCAGGTCGGCGGTCAGCTTCGGGTTGGCGGCCTGCTGCCCGTCCATCACCGTGTTCGACGCGGGCCGGTGCCCCTGGACCAGCACGGGCGTGTTCGGGCTCTTCGCGGTCAGCTCCGCCATCCGCTTCTTCAGCCAGTTCTGCTGCTCCGTACTGGAGTTGTACGTCTCCGTGTTGAGCGTGAGCAGCGGTACGCCGCCCACCGAGGACTCGTAGAAGCCGCCGCCCGCGTCCGGGAACCAGGCCTTCGGGTAGTGGGCGCGGATCTGGGCGAGGGAGTCGTCGTGGTTGCCGTTGGAGAGCAGGACCTGGGTGCCGGTCATGCCCTTGCGCCGCAGGTTCTCCTGGAAGATGCGGGCCACGACGGCGTGGTCGGGCCCCTTGCCGTCCCCGTTGTCGTTGATCATGTCGCCGTTGGAGAGGATCGCGTCGGGCCGGGGGAAGACCGAGCCGATGGTGTCGAAGAAGCTCGCCCACTTCCCGGTGTTCTTCGCGTAGTCGCCGATGTGCACGTCCGACATGACCACGACGCGGGCGACCGGCTTCTCGGCGCTCCTGACCAGATAGCCGCGGGAGACCGGGACGCTGGCCCTGCCGCCCCGGAAGGCGACGGCGGTGACGTTGGTGTCCTGCGTGATCCGCACGGGGACACCGGGCACGTACAGGCGGCTGTGCCGCGTCGGTGTCGTCCCGTCCAGGGTGTACCGCACGACCGCGCCGCGTTCCGCCCGGAAGGCGAGCCGGACACCGTGTTCGTAACGGCCGCCCGGCTTGTCGACGGCCGGCGGCGCGGGGGTCGCCGGCCCCGCCGCGGCGGGCACGGGCGCGGGGGCGGCGAGCGCGGTCGGTACGAGGAGGGCGGCCGAAGCGGTGGCGATCACCAGCGGGGCGAATCTCATGGGGCTGTGCCTTGTCTGTCGTCGGTTCGTCGGTTCGTCGGATCGTCGTCCGGGCGGGACAGCGGCGACGTTAGAGGGCTTGATCCAGTTCGCCGGGGCGCAATGAGCAACGCCCGCATGGCAGACGCGTGAACACCCCGCGGCACCGGGCGACGCGCCACGGCGGCGGAATTCGCTGGCGCGGAGACCGGCCCCGTGCTCAGGTACGCGGATGAACCTTGACGCAGTGCGAGAACTCTTCGACACCGAGATGCGCCGCGGGGCCCCCGGCGAGCGCGTCGGCCCCGCAGCCGGGCACGTCGTCCGGCACACCAGTGACGCCCGGGGCTGGAACGCCGTCCTGTGGTCGGACCTGACCGAGCGGACCGCGGACGCCGTCATCGCCGAACAGGTGCGGCACTACACCGCCCTCGGCCTGGACTTCGAGTGGAAGCACTACTCCCACGACCGCCCCGAGGACCTCCCGCGACGGCTTCGCGCCGCCGGGTTCGTGCCCGAGGACCCGGAGGCCGTGATGGTCGCCGAGACCGCGGGACTCGCCGTGCCGCCGGTGCTCCCCGACGGAGTGCGGCTCGTCGAGGTCACCGACGCGGCGGGGGTCGACCTGATGGTGCGGGCCCACGACCTGGCCTTCGGCACGGACGGGACGCGCATCGGCCAGCAGGTGCTCGACCGGCTCACCGAGGCCCCGGACACGGTCTCGGTGGTCGTCGCCCTCGCTGGGGACGAACCGGTGAGCGCCGCCCGCGCCGAATTCGACCCCGGTACCCGGTTCGCGAGCCTGTGGGGCGGCGGCACGGCGCCCGAGTGGCGCGGCCGGGGCATCTACCGCGCCCTCGTCGCCCACCGTGCCCGCACCGCCGCCGCCCGCGGCTACCACTACCTCCAGTCGGACGCCGTGCTGGACACCAGCCGCCCGATCCTCCAGCGCCTCGGCTTCGCCCAGATCAGCGTCACGACGCCCTACAACTACAGCGTCGCGGCGCGCGGTTAGACCGTGGCCAGGGCCGGGTCGCTCACTCCGGCCCGGCCCGTCTCCACACGCCCCGCGAGCCGCCGCAGGAAGGCGGCGTCCGTCCCGGACGTCACCCTCAGGTCGTACCAGCCCCGGCCGGCCCGCACCTCCACCGTCCGCTCGACCCGTCCGCCGGCGGGCACGGTGAACGACACCGGCTGCCCGCCGTAGGAGTCGGCCACGGTCAGCCGGCAGGCCGCCGTGCCCGCGTTGCTCGCGCTCAGCAGGAGCCGTCCCTCGCCCTCGGCGCTGTGCCGGACGGCGACCTCGGGTCCGGCCGTGCCGTTCGCGCCCCGGAAGGTGCGCAGGAAGCCGTTCGGGCCGAACACCGACAGGTCGTAACTCCCCTTGGAGTACTTCGCGTTCCAGGTGTCGGCGACCGCCTTGCCCGCCTCCGCGGTGTACGTCCACGGCCCGTCGGTGCGGTTGCCCGCCGTCACGTGGAAGCACGCCCCGGCCGACGGGCCGCCGCTCATCGTCAGCGTGAACCTCCCCGCCGCCGCGTCCACCGCCCCGTCCGCGTACGGCGCGTACCGCAGCGGACGCGAGGGCCGCGCACCCCGCTCCTGCCGGGGCAGCGCTCCCGCCGCCGGGGGCTTGGGGACGTAACTGTCGTGCCGCTCCCGGTCCGGCGGCTCGTAGGCGTCGGTGCCGGGCAGCGCCGCCGGGCCGGTGTCGTGCAGGGCGAAGTCGAAGGCCGAGGTCAGGTCGCCGCAGACGGTCCTGCGCCACGGCGAGATGTGGGGCTCCTGGACGCCGAAGCGCTTCTCCATGAACCGGATCACCGAGGTGTGGTCGAAGGTCTCCGAGCACACGTAACCGCCCGTGCTCCACGGCGACACCACCAGCATCGGCACCCGCTGCCCGAGCCCGTAGGCGCCCGCCGCGTAGCCCGCGTTGCCCCGGAAGTAGTCCAGCGCGGTGTCGACCGTCGACCTGCCCTGCGCGGCCGAGGCCGGCGGATAGGGCGGCACCACGTGGTCGAAGTAGCCGTCGTTCTCGTCGTACGTGATGAACAGCGCCGTCCTCGCCCACACCGCGGGATTGGAGGTCAGCGCGTCCAGCACCTTGGAGATGTACCAGGCCCCGTAGTTGGCGGGCCAGTTGGGGTGCTCGCTGAAGGCCTCCGGGGCCGCGATCCAGGAGATCTGAGGCAGCCTGCCGGCCTTCACGTCGGCCCTCAGCCGGTCGAAGTAGCCGTCGCCCGCCTTGACGTTCGTGCCGGTCCTGGCCTTGTCGTGGAGCGGGTCACCGGGCTTGGCGTTGCGGTACTTGTTGAAGTACAGCAGGGAGTTGTCGCCGTAGTTGCCCCGGTAGGCGTCGTTGATCCAGCCCCACTTGCCCTTCGCGTCCAGGCCGTCGCCGATGTCTTGGTAGACCTTCCAGGACACCCCGGCCCGCTCCAGCCGCTCCGGGTACGTCGTCCAGTCGTACCCCGCCTCCTCGTTGCCCAGGACCGGGCCGCCGCCCTTGCCGTCGTTGCCGACGTGGCCGGACAGCAGGTAGTAGCGGTTGGGGTCGGTGGCCCCGATGAACGAGCAGTGATAGGCGTCGCACACCGTGAACGCGTCCGCGAGCGCGTAGTGGAACGGAATGTCCTGCCGGGTCAGGTGCGCCATCGTGCCCGCCGACTTCGCGGGTATCCACCGGTCGTACGAGCCGTTGTTGAACGCCCGGTGACCGCCCGCCCAGTCGTGGTTGAGGCCCGCGATGAACTGCATCCCGAGGTCGTCGGCCTCCGGGTGGTAGGGCAGCACCGTCCTGGCCCCGTCGGGCTGGTGGAAGACGGACTTCAGCCCGTGCGGCACGACCGGGCGCGGGTCGCCGAAGCCCCGTACGCCCTTCATCGTGCCGAAGTAGTGGTCGAAGGACCGGTTCTCCTGCATCAGCACCACGATGTGCTCGACGTCGTTGATGCTGCCGGTGCGCCGGGCGGCCGGAATGGCGGCGGCCCGCTCGATGCTGCCGGACAGCGCGGCGAAACCGGCGGTGGCGCCCGCGATCTGGAGGAAGCGGCGGCGGTTCACCGCGGTGGACGAGGGGACTTCTGGCACGTCGGACATGGGTGGGCAACCTCATCGTGGGGGATCAGAAGCAAACGGAATGCTGCAAGAACGACCAGCAAAAGGGAAGAGGGCGACGGCGGCGACCGTCGGGCGCGGCTCCGGCGGGAGGACGACGGAGGGGACTTCGCCCCCGGGCGGGACGAGACCCCGGGACGAGGCCCCGGGGCGGGTCCTCCGGGCCAAGGCCCCCTGGAGGGAGGGCTTCCGGCCTTGATGAATGATCAATAACCTGATCGGACAAGCCCATCGCCGCACCGGCAGCCGCCGGTCCAGCAGCCCCCGCCGCCGAAGGAGCCCTCCCGTGACCGCAGTCGACGAGATCCCCGACATCCTCTCGCCCGAGTTCGCCACCGACCCCTACCCCGTGTACCGCGCGATGCGCGAGCGGACGCCGCTGCTCTGGCACGAGCCCATGCAGAGCTGGATAGTCTCCCGCTACGAAGACGTGGAGCGGATCTTCAAGGACAAGGAGGGCCAGTTCACCACCGACAACTACGACTGGCAGGTAGAACCCGTCCACGGAAAGACGATCCTCCAGCTCAGCGGCCGTGAGCACGCGGTGCGCCGCGCCCTGGTGGCCCCCGCCTTCCGCGGCAGGGAACTCCAGGAGACCTTTGTCCCGGTCATCGAACGCAACGCCCGTGAACTGATCGACACCTTCCGGGAAACGGGCGAGGTCGACCTGGTGGACGCCTTCGCCACCCGCTTCCCCGTCAACGTCATCGCCGACATGCTCGGCCTCGACAAGGGCGACCACGCCAAGTTCCACGGCTGGTACACCACCGTCATCGCCTTCCTCGGCAACCTCTCCGGCGACCCCGAGGTCGCCGCCGCGGGCGAGCGCACCCGCGTCGAGTTCGCCGAGTACATGATCCCGATCATCAGGGAGCGCCGGAACAACCCCGGCGACGACCTGCTCTCGTCCCTGTGCGCCGCCGAGGTCGACGGCGTACGGATGAGCGACGAGGACATCAAGGCGTTCTGCAGCCTCCTGCTGGCGGCCGGCGGCGAGACCACCGACAAGGCGATAGCCGCGATCTTCGCCAACCTCCTCGCGCACCCCGAGCAGCTGGCCGCCGTCCAGAAGGACCGCACCCTCATCGACCGGGCCTTCGCCGAGACCCTGCGGTACACCCCGCCGGTCCACATGATCATGCGTCAGACCGCCGTCGACGTGCGGGTCACCGGCGGCACCATCCCGGCCGGCGCCACCGTCACCTGCCTCATCGGCTCCGCTAACCGCGACGAGCGCCGCTACGCCGACCCCGACACCTTCGACATCTTCCGCGAGGACCTGAACGCCACCAACGCGTTCTCCGCCGCCGCCGACCACCTGGCCTTCGCGCTCGGCCGCCACTTCTGCGTCGGCGCGCTGCTCGCCCGCGCCGAGGTCCAGATCGGCGTCGGCCGCCTCCTGGACGCCATGCCCGACGTCCGTCTCAAGGAGGGCGCCGCGACCGTCGAGAGGGGCGTGTTCACCCGCGGCCCGGAGTCCGTGCCGGTCACCTTCACGCCCGTACGGTAGGACCCGCGGCGGCCGGGGGAGGGGCGGCCCCCCCCGGCCGCGTACCGGACGACCGGCCTGCCGCGCCGCCGCCTACTGGGCCACCGGCGTGAACGACACCGGAAGCGCGGTCAGCCCCCGCATCCAGATCGAAGGACGCCAGGTCAGCGACTCGGCCGGCACCGACAGCATCACGTCCGGCAGCCGTTCGAGGAGCGTCTCGATCGCCGTGCGCGCCATGACGTCCGCCAACTGCGGCGCCGGATACGGGCAGCGGTGCTCACCGTTGCTGAACGACAGGTGCGCCGAGTTGCCCTCCGCACCCACATGACCCTGCGGCCATATCTGCGGATCCGTGTTCGCGGCCGCGAGCCCCAGCACCAGGCAGTCGCCCGCCCGGATGTGCCGCCCCCCGAGCTGCGTGTCGCGCACCGCCCACCGGCCGATGAAGTTCTGCGTCGGGGTGTCCCGCCACAGGATCTCCGTCAGCGCCTCGCCCACCGACAGCCGCCCGCCCGACACGTTCAGCGCAAACCGGTCGTCGGTGAGCAGCAGCCGCAGCGTGTTGCAGATCCAGTTCGCCGTCGGCTGCTGGGCCGCCGCGATGATCGAGATCAGGTCCTGCACGATCTCCTCGTCCGCGAGCCCCGCCGGATGGTGCAGCATCCGGGAGGTCACATCGGGCCCGGGCGCCGCCCGCTTGTCCTTGACCAGCCGCTGGATGCGCTCCTGCACCCGTACGTACGCGGCGACCGGATCGTCCCCCTCCGCCGCGTCCAGCGACGTCCGCAGATCGTGCACGAGATCCGCCGTGTCCGCCGACCCGGCCGGCATCCCGCACATCTGCACCGCCGCCCGCATCGGCAGCGCGTGCGCGTACGCGCTCATCAGCTCGGCCCGCCCGCTGCCCTCGAACGCGTCGATCAGCTCGTCCGCGATCAGCCGGCAGTCGTGCCCCAGCTCGAACTGGTCCACCGCCTCCAGCGCCTCGCTGATCACCCCGGCCCGCCGCTCGTGCTCGGGGCCCTCGGTGAACAGCACCGACGGCTGGTAGCCGACGAACGGCAGCAGCGGCCAGTCCGCCGGAATGTTCGGCCACTGGTTCCAGCGCCGCGAGTCCCGCGCGAACAGCTCGTCGTGCGCGGTGACGTAACTGACCTCCGGATACCCGAGCACCAGCCACGCCGGAACGTCTCCGTCCAGGAGTACGGGCGCGACCGCACCGTGCTCCCGGCGCAGCCCCCGGTACAGCTCGGCGGGGGTCTGCTGGTACTCCAGTCCGCCCAGCCGTACGGCCGAGGCGTGTGCGGGGCAGCCTTCGGTGCCGCTGCTCATGTGGTCAACTCCCGTGCCAGGGCGAGGCGGTAGAGATGGTCGACGAGCGTGGTCAGCACGGCCTTGCCCGAGGACCGCACCCGCGCGTCGCAGGAGATCATGGGGACGGTGTCGGAGAGGGCGAGGGCCTGCCGGATCTCCTCCAGCGAGAAGTGCGCCCCGTCGTCGAACCGGTTCACCGCCACGATGAACGGCGTCCGGTGGTGTTCGAGCCGGTCGATGGCGTACCAGGAGTCCGCCATCCGCCGGGTGTCCACCAGCACCACCGCGCCCAGCGTCCCCGCGAACAGCCGGTCCCACAGGAACCAGAACCGCTCCTGGCCGGGCGCCCCGAACAGGTACAGCACCATCCGCTCGTTGAGCGTGATCCGCCCGAAGTCGAAGGCGACCGTGGTCGTCGTCTTCTCCGAGGTCAGCGACAGGTCGTCGACGCCCGCGCCCGCCTGCGTCATGTGCTCCTCGGTGTTCAGCGGCCGGATCTCGCTGACCGCCTTCACCAGGGTGGTCTTGCCGACGCCGAACCCGCCGACGACCACGATCTTCAACCCGGTGTCGACGGTGTCGCCGAGCGGAGTGCGCTCCGGGGCCTGGGGCTCCTCAGAGGTTGCGAAGTCCATCGAGCACCCCCAGCAGCAGTTCGGACTCGGGGATGTGGGACACGGAGGCCGCCGCGCGGGGGCGGCGGGCGGTGATCGACCCGGCGGACAGGAGATCCTCCAGCAGGATGCGTACGACGGTGATCGGCAGCTTGAGATGGGCGGCGATCTCGACGACGGCGGCGGGATGGCGGCAGAGTTCGAGGATGCGGACGTGCTCCGACGGCATCCCGGGCGCCGGTTCGCGCTCGCTGACCACCAGGGTCACCAGGTCGAAGACCAGGCCGTCGGGCTCCGTGCGGCCGCCGGTGACGGTGTAGAGGCGGTCCGGGGACCCGGTGTCGACGGGCGGCCGGCTCATGACCGGCTGCCGTCAGGGGACGGTTGCCGCGGATCGGCGCGCAGATGGTCGCCGATCTGCTCGACCAGCTCGCTCATGTGGTGCCCGATCATCCCCGGGTCCGCCCCGGCCGCCGCCACCACCGCGAGGTGGGCGCCCTGCCCGGCCTCCACGATCAGCAGCAGCCCGCCGGGGAACTCCGTCATCAGATGCATCACCCCGCCCGACCCGTCGCCGAACTCGACGGACGCGCCGTGCGCGAGGGACTGCATCCCGGACGCGATCGCCGAGAGCTGGTCGGCCTGGTCGAGCGTGAGGTGACTGCTGCGGCACAGCTTCAGCCCGTCGCGGGAGAGCACGAGGGCGTGGCGGGAACCGGGGGTGCGCTCCAGGAGGTTGTCCAGGAGCCAGGTGAGGCTGTTGTCAGTGGTCTGCACGGTGGTCAAGGGCCGCCGGGGGAAGGCCGGCCCGTGCCTCCAATCGGGGGGAGCAATCGGTAAGGGGGGGAAGGGGGGAGGGGTCACTCGGAGGGCGGACTCTGCCGCTTCTGCGAACGGTGGAAGGCGCCGAACCGGGCCCCGGCATCGGGACGCGGCGGCCTGGCGGGAGCCTCGGGCCGCCCGGGCAGCGGGGGAGCGGGCCGGGCGGCAGGAGCCTCGTCGGCGTCCAGCCGCTTGCGGTCCGCGGCCTCCATGGTCCGGCCGCGGGGCCGCACCGGGAGACCGTTGGGGGTGGCGGCGGGCTCCGGGGCTTCCGGCGCGGGCCGCTGGGGCTCGCGTACCGGAACGACCTGGTCCTGCACCGGTGCGGCCTGCTCGCGCACGGGCGTCTGCTGCTCGTGTACGGACGTCCGCTGATCCCGTACGGACGTCTCCTGCGGTACGGACGCCTCCTGCGGTACGGACGCCTCCTGCGACGCGGCCGGACGCGGCAGGCCGGCCGGAGCCGGGGCGGCGGTCTGGGCCGGTGCCGGGGTCGTGGCCGGGGCGCTGCGCTGCTGGGCCAGCAACTGGGGCGGCAGCAGCACCACGACGCCCGTGCCGCCGCGCGAGGAGGGCCGGTAGTTCACCGAGATCCCGTACTTCGCGGCGAGCACACCCACCACGGCGAGACCGAGCCGGGTGCCCTGGAGGGCGGCCAGGTCGTTGGACTGCCCGGACACCGAGGCGACCGCGCGGCGCATCGCGGCGGGGGGCATGCACAGCCCGCTGTCCTCGACGGTCACCACCAGACCCGAGGTGCCCTCCTCGACGTACACGTGGACCTCGTTGACCGGCGGCGAGAAGTTCGTCGCGTTGTCCATCAGCTCGGCCAGCAGGTGCATCACGCCCTCGGCCGCGAACCCGGCGATCGCGGCCGTCGACGTCGAGTGCAGGCGCACCCGCCGGTAGTCGCTGATCCGGCCCACCGCGCCGCGGAGGATCGACTCCATCACGATCGGCTTGTTCCAGGCCCGGCTGGACCGGCCGCCCATCAGCAGCGCCAGACGGTCCGTCAGCAGACCCAACTGGGAGGTCGTGTGGTCGAGTTGCAGCAGGTCGCCGAAGACCTCGCCGCCGTACTTGTCCTGCATCCCCCGCAGGTCGGCGAGTATCCGCAGCGTCTTGGCCTGCACCCGCCCGAGCCCGGTGGCACTCGCCGCCTGCGCGGCGACGGCACGGCGCTCGCTGTCCGCGAAGTCGCGCACGGTCCGCTCCAGGAGCCCGCGCAACCGGGGATCGGCGGGCATCGGAAGCGCGGCGAGCACGGTCTCCGCCGACGCGCCCGTACGCAGCCGGGCGACCGCCTCCGGCAGCACGTCCGCCGCCAGCTGTTCCACGTCGCCGAGCGCGTGCTCCGCCCGGGCGCGCCCGGCGTCGGCGTCGGCGGCCCGGGCGTACAGATCGCCGCAGCGGGCGGCCACCGCGTACAGCAGTTGGGCGAGCTGCGGGTCCGCGGGCCGCTGCACGGCGTGCAGCGCAGCCTCCGCTCCTACGCCGTCGTGCAGCCGCTTCGCCACCTCCGGCAGTGACACGTTGAGCAGATGTGCGGTCTCCCCGGCCCGGCGCAGCGCCTCCTGACGCAGTGCGTCGTTCTCGGCACGCATCCGGTCGGCCCGACGGGCCCGGGACCCGGCGACGGCGACCGCCACGACCACGCACACCGTGGCGACGAGGGCCGCCCCCAGTACCCAGGCCCGCGCGGTCCCGGGCGCGGCGGCCACCGCGCCGGCGCCCGCCGCGGCCGCGACGACCAGGCTCGCCAGGGGCGCGGCCCAGGGCGGGCGCCGCTGCCCTCCAGGTGGGCTGTGGCGCGGTCGGGGAGCGGCGGGCGATGTCATGGCACAGGTCCTCTGACGTGGATGCGACGGCGGGTCGGGGCTGGAACCCGGCTCGCGCCGTACGAACGGGCGGTCGAAGGGCGGAAGTTGAATATCGTGCTCCGCTCCGTCGACCATGGCCATGCTAGCCACGCGTGGTGACCCACGGACACCGCCCCGGCAAGTTGCCGACATCCCGCATTCCCGGCACCCGGGGCGCGGGCCGACTCGGCTCCCCGCCAGGGCGAGGGACCGTGTCACGGCCCGGCTCCGCCGCGCGGACGCGACCGGCCGCGAACATCCGCACGAGAACCGCTCACCAGCCGCGCGACGACCACGCCAGGCGCGGGTGCGGGTGCGGGGCAGAGCCTCTCTGGCGCGCGGGCGCGCGGGCCCGCACGCCGCAACCACGGGAAAGGGGACCAGAGCCCTACCCGAACACCCTCAGGGGGCGTCACGGCAAGGGCCGACCCGATGGACCACCGCCGCCCGCCCCGCCCGAAAAACACCCTGCCCCTCACGTCCTGACCAGGTACTGTGCGCCCCGCCCTGCCCTCCCAGCCCTTGATTTCCAGCCCCCGGACCCCCGGGCCCCAGCCCTCGGCCCTAGCCTCCTGACTTCCAGCATCCGACTCCCACCCCCGGCCTCCAGCCCGGCTCTTGGCCCCCGACTCCGGCCCCCAGCCCCTGTCTCCTAGCCCTCGGCTCTTAACCCCCGACCCTCGCCTTGGCTCCTGGGCCTCGGCCCTCGCCCCCCGACTTCCAGCATCCGATTCTCGCCTGCGGCCTTCAGCTTGGCCCTCCAGCCCGGTTCTTGGCCCCCAGCCGTCAGACCTCGGCTCCCAGCCGTCAGCCCTTGGCCCTCAGCCGACGGCCCCCAGGCCCCAGCCCTCGCCCCAGGGTCCTCAGCTCTCGGTCCCTGGCCCCCCATCCTCAGCCTCCTGACCTTCAGCATCCGACTCCCACCCCCGGCCTCCAGCCCAGCTCTTGGCCCCCAGTCCCCGGCCCCGACTCTCACCCCCGCCCTCCAGCCGGCAACCCTCGGCCGTCGGCCCTGACCCCCGACCCCCAGCCCTCACACCCCCGACACCCCCCAAGGCCCCCATGAAACTCCGCTGCGCCCTCCTCGACGACTACCAGTCCGCCGCCCTCGCCGCCGCCGACTGGTCTCCCCTCGACCCCGACGTCGACCTCGTTCCCCTCCCCACGCACTTCTCCTCCGAGGACGAACTCGTCGCCGTCCTCGCCGATGTCGACATCGTCGTCACCCTCCGCGAGCGCGTCCCCTTCCCCGCCTCCCTCTTCGCCCGGCTGCCGCGCCTGCGCCTCCTCGTCGCCTCCGGCATGCGCAACTCCGTCATCGACTTCGCCGCCGCCGAGAAGCACGGCGTCACCGTCTGCGGCACGTCCAGCGCCCCCACCCCGCCCGTCGAGCTCACCTGGGCGCTGCTCCTGGGCCTCGCCCGCGGACTGGTCACCGAGGCCAACAACATCCGCAGCAACGGCCCCTGGCAGTCCACCGTCGGCGCCGACCTGCACGGCCGCCGCCTGGGCCTCCTCGGCCTCGGCAAGATCGGCAGCCGTGTCGCCGCCGTCGCGGGCGCGTTCGGCATGGACGTCACCGCCTGGAGCCAGAACCTCACCGAGGAACGCGCCGAAGCGGCAGGCGCCGCCCTCGCCCCCTCCAAGGAGGACCTCCTCGCCACCAGCGACTTCGTCTCCCTCCACCTGGTCCTCGGCGACCGCACCCGAGGCATCCTCGGGGCCGCCGAACTCGCCCTGCTCAAGCCCACGGCGTACTTGATCAACACCTCCCGTGCCGGTCTCGTCGACCAGGACGCCCTGCTCGCGGCCCTGCGCGCGGGCGCCTTCGCCGGAGCCGCCGTCGACGTCTTCGACACCGAACCCCTCCCCGCCGACCACCCGTTCCGCACCGCCCCGCGCCTGCTGGCCACCCCGCACCTCGGCTACGTGACCCACGCCAACTACGCGACGTACTACGGCCAGGCCGTCGAGAACATCCGCGCCCACCTCGACGGCCACCCCCTCCGCCGGATCGGCGGCACCGCGTAACCCCGAGCACCGCACCGTCCCGCCCGGACACCGCGCGCTCCCGGAGGCTTCCGAACGGCCCGGGGCGGCGGGCGCCCCTACTCGTTGCGCAGGGCCCCCGCCACCCCGGCCCGCCCGGCCCGCCGCGCCGGCCCCACCATCACCTCGCCCGCCGCCTCCGGCAGACGCCCCGTGAGGAGATAGCGGCCCTCCGTCGTGGGATCGCCCCGGTAGAAGTTGACGAACCGCAGCTGCGCGTATCCGGCCAGCCGCACCTGGAGCAGCCCCCCGCCACCCGCCCCGTACCTACCCGCCCCGCACCCATCCGCCCCGCACCGAACGAGGACACCGACCCCATGGCCGCCGCCCCCACCCCCTCCCCGGCAGAGACTCCCTTCACCCCGGCCACAGGCGACGGCCCCCTGCCCGCGGAACCCCGGGACCGGCGGACCGCCGCCGTCCGCACCGCCTTCGACGGCCTCCTCCAGATCCGCCGCCTCACCCAGGACTCGGAGACCGTCCCCGCCGCCTGGGAACTGCGCAAGCTCACCCACGCCGTCGCCCTCGCCCTGGAAGCCGCCCCCTTCACCCCCTCCGCCACCGACGCCGACGGCAACCGCACCGCCACCGGCTACCGGGTCCGCCCCGGCGAGGAGCCGCGGACCGTCGCCGTCGAGTGGCTCGGCCCGCCCGGCAGCGGGGCCGCCGCCGAGGAACGCGACCGGCTCACCCGGTGCGCGGAGACACTCACCGCCCTCGGCTGGGACGCCCTCCTGTACCGGGGCCCCCGTCGCCGCTGGTTCGCCGAGGTCCGCCCGCCGCACGGCACCCGCTGACCCCCGGCGCCCGCCCTCCGACGCCCCTCGTCGGCGTACGGGAAAGGCCCCGGCCCACCCCTCCCAGGGAACGACCGGGGCCTCACCCCTCACTCACTCACGCACACATCCGCCGGCTCAGCCGACCGGCGTCGCCGCAGCGCTCCTGCTGCCGCCGTCCTGGCCCTCGTCCCCGACCGGCTTGTCCTTCGCCGCAGCGTCCGCGGGAACAGCACCAGCACCCACGACCTCCTCCGCACCCGCCTCCTCGGCGAGCCGCTCCATACCGCTCGTGGTCTTCAGCGGCTTCTCCTTGATGAAGACCACCGCCACCAGCGCCAGCGCCGCGAACGGCGCCGCCAGCAGGAAGAGGTCGGCAGTCGCCAGGCCGTACGCGTTCTCCACGATCTCGCGGAGCGGCGCAGGCAGCTTGGCCACGTCGGGCACGGAGGACTCGCCACCGCCTCCCGGCGGAACGGGAATGCCCGCCGCCTTCATGCCGTTCGTCATCTCGGTCGCGACCCGGTTCGCCAGCACCGCGCCCAGCGCACTGGTGCCGATCGTGCCGCCCATGCTGCGGAAGAAGGACAGCACGGAGGTGGCCGCACCCAGCTCGGTGGCGGGAACGTCGTTCTGCGCGGCCAGCACCAGGTTCTGCATCAGCATGCCGACGCCGATGCCGAGGATGGCCATGTAGAGGCTGAGCAGCCCGAAGTGGGTGTCCGCGTCGATGGTCGCCAGGAGCCCCAGGCCGGCGGTCATGATGACCGCACCCGCGACCAGGTACGCCTTCCACTTGCCGGTCTTGCTGATGATCTGACCCGCGACGGTGGACGACACCAGCAGACCCAGGATCATCGGCAGACTCATCAGCCCCGCCACCGTCGGCGACTTGCCGAGCGCGATCTGGAAGTACTGCGACAGGAACACGGTGCCGCCGAACATGGCCACACCGACGAGCAGGCTCGCGACCGTGGTCAGCGTGACCGTGCGGTTGCGGAAGATGGTCAGCGGAATGATCGGCTCCGGCACCCGGCCCTCGACGAACACCGCCGCGACCAGCAGCAGCACACCGCCACCGGTCAGCGCGGCCGTCTGCCACGAGGCCCAGTCGAACTGGTGGCCCGCCAGCGAGGTCCAGATCAGCAGCGCGCAGACACCCGCCACGATCAGGAACGCACCCAGGAAGTCGATCTTCACTTCACGCCGTACGGTCGGCAGCTTCAAGGTGCGCTGCAACAGCACGATCCCGAGCAGCGCGAACGGGACGCCGATGAAGAAGCACCAGCGCCACCCCAGCCACGAGGTGTCCACCAGCACGCCGCCGATCAGCGGTCCGGCGACCGTGCCGACCGCGAAGACGGCACCGAAGATCCCGGCGTACTTGCCGAGCTGACGCGGCGGGATGATCGCGGCCATGACGACCTGGGCGAGCGCGGTGAGCCCACCGGCGCCGATGCCCTGGACGACGCGGCTGAAGATCAGCAGCCCGACCTCGTGCGAGAACCCGGCCAGCAGCGAGCCGACCACGAACATGCCCAGCGACAGCTGCAGCAGCAGCTTCTTGTTGTAGAGGTCCGAGAGCTTGCCCCACAGCGGGACGGTCGCCGTCATGGCGAGCAGCTCGGAGGTGACGACCCAGGTGTACGACGACTGGCTCGCGCCGAGGTCGGCGATGATCCGGGGGAGTGCGTTGGCCACGACCGTGCCCGCCAGGATGGCGACGAACATGCCGGCCATCAGCCCGGACATGGCCTGGAGTATCTGCTTGTGGTCCATGGAGGTGGGCGCCTGGTCAGGCGCCTCGATTGCGCTCACGGTGTCCTTCTGGGAAATCGGTCCGAGGGTCGGGCAGGATCGGGCAGGAACAAATCTCAAGGGGGGTTACGGCAGGGGCCGACGTCCGTACGGACGAAGGAGCGCCGAAGCACTCACACGTCCGGCGAGTCCGCAGCGGGGGCGACCAGTCCGGAGCCCAGGTGTTCGAAGGCCTCCCGGAACACGTCGATGAAGGCCACGTCCGGTGTCCGCTGGACCCAGTCCTCGATGGAGGCCCGGATCGCGGTCGTCGCGACGGCGGCGACGAGCCGGGGATAGAGACCGACGGGTTCGTCCGGGCCGCCCCCCAGCCGCTCGGCCACCGCAGCGGCCAGCTCCTGCTCCTCGGCCATGTGGGCCCCCAGCCCGCGGACGAGGAGATACGGAGAGCGCTGGAAGACCTTGGCCCGCAGGCTCCAGATCTCGTGGCGCTCCTCGACGTCCGCCAACTCCGCCGCGAACGCCTCGCGCAGAACGTCGAGCACGGGCAGCGCGGCGGGCGCCTCGCGCACCGCACGCCGCACCCGCTCGCCGACCGCCGGGTCGACCATGAGGAAGGCGTCGTCGTGGCTGTCGAAGTAGTTGAAGAACGTGCGCGCCGAGACGCCCGCCGCACTGCTGATCGCCTCGACGGTGACGTTCTCCGCCCCGTGCTCGGCAGCCAGCCGCACCGCTGCTTCGGCCAACGCCGCCCGGGTCGCCTGCTTCTTGCGCTCACGGAGCCCGGGCACGCTGTCCTTGTTCTTCACAACTTGCAGAGTACGCAAAGATGCAGACCCTGCAAACTTATTAACGCGCGGCTGCCACCAGGCCGCCGACCTGGGCCTGTTCGGGCGGGGGTTGACGCGACCGGAAGAGGCCCGTATAGTTCTTCGGGTTGTCCGATGTGAGCACCGGTTTCGACTGGCCCAGGACGACCATTCCGCAGAACAAGATGACGACAAACTCCGCGACGCTGTCGCGCGGCCTTTCGTTGCCTTTTCGCGGAATGAGGAAGCCGAATCCCCGATTTGATTCGGGGCGCGGGAATCCGCTAATGTCTCACTCGTCGGAACGGCCCAACGGCCGGAAAGACAACCCAAGTTCGACTGGGAATCAGGCCGGAAACGATCTGGTAGAGTCGGAGACGCAAGAACAACAGAAACACCGAACGAAAACGTCCGGAGGAAAGCCCGCAGGGGTGAGTACGAAGGAAGCGTCCGTTCCTTGA
>NZ_JBIVLB010000012.1:0-287055 GCF_044751045.1 Streptomyces sp. NPDC088745 | reverse complement strand
GGCCGCCGCCGACACCCCGCCGTTCCAGCGCAGGTCCTCCACCACCCACAGGTCGTCCGCGCCGAGCGCCTCGGCCCGCCGCGCGAAGGCGGGCAACTCCTCGGGCAGCCAGTCGCGGTCGTACATCACACCGATCCGGAGATTCGTCATGCGACGGAACCTACGGTCCGACCGGAGAGGCGATCAACGGCTTTGCCGGTACGGGGCCGGCTGCCGCCGAAGCACTGGAAGCGGTGCTGGACACTCTGGTCCGGCGCGTCCTGGACGGCGACACCGCCTCCGCGACCGGGTTCGGCAGGCTCCAGGCGGTCCACACCCCAGCGCGCCGCGCACGCAATCCGCAGACCGGTGAACGAGTCCTGGTCCCCGCAGGCAGACGGATCGTGTTCCGCCCGGGCGCAGCGTTCACCGCGACGGCTCGCGGCGAGCGCCCGTCCCCGAGGCCGTGCGCGGCGTCGTGCGCAAGAGCCCGAAGAGCGCGCAACGCCCGGCCCGCGTCGCGGGACCACACCTGGCGCTCCTCCTCTCCTCGCAGCCAGCGCCGAGACCCTCGCCGAGATCCACAACCACCTCTACGAGACCACCGTCGGGCGGCCGGTCGACACCGAACCGGTCGAGATCATCCCCGGTACGGCGATCGGATCCGCCACCGCCGACACGGCAGGGGCCGTCGAATTGCACTGCCGCCACACCGGCACCGACACGGTGAGGACGATCCGAACGGACGCGGTGGTGCTCGCCACCGGATACCGCGCGGCCCGGCCCGCAGCCCTCGACCCGATCGCCGACCTGAGCGATCAGTGAATCTACAAGACTGTAGAGAAGCTGTGGGTGCTGGATACGATGAACGGCCCCTTCGAATTGTTCGGGGTGTTCCGACGGAGGGAGACGGGGTGGGAGGGCAAGGGCGTGCTCGGCGTGGTCAGGGTGAGCTGGAGGCGCAGGTGCTCGGTGCGCTGCGTGCGGCTGAGGGCCCTGTGGACACCGCTTGGGTGCAGGAGCGGGTGGGTGGCGATCTGGCGTACACGACCGTGATCACGATCTTGACGCGGCTGCTGGCCAAGGGGGCGGTGGTCCGGGAGAAGTCCGGGCGGGCGTTCGTGTGGTCCCCGGTCGCCGATGAGGCGGATCTGGCGGCGTTGCGGATGCGACGGCTGCTGGATCAGGAGAGGGACCGGGAGGCGGTGCTGGCGAGTTTTGTGACGTCGCTTCCTGCGGGGGACGAGCGGTTGCTGCGGGAGCTGCTGGAATGCGCCCGAGATCCGGAGGACTGACGCGGTCATGGGGGTTTTCGTCTTTCTGCCGCTGGTGTTGCCGTTGACGGCGTGGCCGGTGGCGAGGCTCGCTGAGCAGCGTCTGCATCCGCGGACCGCCACGGTGCTGCTGTCGGTGGTGGCCGGGGTGCTGGCGGTGTGCAGCATGGTGTGCCTGGCGCTGTTGATGGTGGTGGGGACCGCGCAGCTCCCGGGCAATCCGCTGCCCGATGGCTGGTCGGATGAGGAGGTGCGTGAGGCGGTCCCGTACGACGAGGTTGCCGGCCTCCTGGCCATCCCGGCGCTGGGAGCCGTGGTGGCAGCGTGCTGCCGCACGCTGTGGGTGCATCTGCGGGTGCGGCGCCGGGCGGAAAGAGCTGTGGCCGGCCTGCCGACGTCTGTGGTCGTGCTGCCGGACGCCGGACCGTACGCCTACGCGCTCCCTGGCCGACGGGGCAGGGCGGGCCGGGTGGTGGTGTCGACGTCGATGCTCTCGTGCCTGGAAAGCGCTGAGAGGCGGGCCCTGTTCGCACACGAGCGCGCCCACCTCGCGGGCCGGCACCACCGTTTTCTACTTGCCGTGCAGCTGGCGGCCCGGGCCAACCCGTTCCTTCGGCCGCTGCGCACCGCGGTGACCTTCACGGCGGAGCGCTGGGCGGACGAGGAAGCGGCCAGCACGATCGGCAGCCGCTGGGTGACAGCCCGCGCGATCGGCAAGGCGGCCCTGGTCTCCCAGGGCGCTCCCGCGGTGACGCCGGCCCACTTCGCGCAGGCGGGGCCGGTGCCCCGGCGGGTGGGCGCGCTGCTGGAGCCGGCCCCGGCGGTGCGCAGGTGGCCGTCGGTGTTCACCGCGGTGGGCCTGGCGGCGTGGACGGCCGCGGCGGGCACCACCCTTTCGGCGCTGTCATCGGCGAACGCGACGGTGACGCTGTTCTTCGTGCTCAAGGCCGCCACCCCGCTGTAGTCAGGAGCAAAGACGCCTCGGCCGCCCGGCCGGATGCCGGGCGGCCGAGGCGGGTCGCGTTTGTGGGTCGGCGGCGGCCCTTGAGGCGTTCGACGGCGGCGACGCCTGCTGCGGCGCGCGCGATCCGGACGGCCAGTTCGATCCAGTCGATGCCTTGGTGCCGGAGACGCCCACGCCGGCGGCGATCGCGGTGCCGACCAGGGCGGCGACGATTCCGACACCGATGGTCCACGGGATGCCGGTGCGCTGGCAGCCGGGCAGGGCCGGCCGGCCGAGCACTCCGACGATGGCGCCGATGATGATGGCGGTGATGATGCCGGAGACCTCCGTGCTGTCCCTTCCTCGAAGCGCTCCGCTGCTTCTGATGCCCGCCCGCCCCGTCCTCGCGCACGGTGCACACCGACGGGGGGGCCTGCCCTACAGGTCGAACTCGTGGGGCGGCAGGCCGAGGGTGAAACACGCCTCGCGGACCACGGCCTGCTCGGACTTGTCGAAGTCGCCGTCGGCGCCGCCGATGACGATGCCGATCTGGACAACGGCGCGGGCCTCGGCGGCCTTCTTCTTGGCCTTGGCGATCTCCTGCAGCACGCTGACCTTGCCGAAGTCGAAGTCGGCCGTCAGCTTGGCCAGGTTGTCCTCGAAGCGCCGCCGCAGGTCATCGGCGTCGAAGTTGCCCAGTACCTCGTTAGTGGCGATCAACTGCGCCACGCGCCGGCGCTCGGCCGGGTCGATGGTGCCGTCGGCGGCCGCCACGAGCGCGCACATCGCCATGGACGCGTCCCGGAACGCGCCGGACTTCAGGTCGTTCTTCTTCGCCGTCAGCTGGGTCTGCATCGTCGATGCCGATTCCCGGATGCGGTCCCACAGGGCCACGGGGTAACTCCTTCGTTGAGCGGTGTGCGGGCCGGGGCAGCCCGGCCCGCACCTGTAAGGGGGTGGGTCAGGCCTCGTCGTCGCCCTCGTCGTCGCCCTCGAAGAAGTCACCGACCTCGTCGACGACTTCGGCGGCGACGAGGCCGCCGGCCACGCCGACAGCAAGGCCCGCAGCGCCCGCGGCGACGGCCGTTCCCATGCCGGGCCCGGAACGGTGACCGCCGTGGCCGTCGTGAGAGTAATGGGCGCCGTGCGGGTCTGCGTGCCCGTAGGGTGCGGGGGCGCTGTGGTGGCCGTGGCTGGCGACCATCTGGCGGAGCCAGGCGTCGACGACGGTGTTCCAGTCGCGCTGGTCGGCACCGTCGTGGCTGACGACGTGCCGGTTGACGACATCACGGCCCGAAGAGAAGAATCCGCCGGGCTTGTCGGCCTCCAGAACGACTTCCATCCCGCCGGGGTGGGCCAGGAAGGTGACCTCCAGCTCCCGCATGGCGTACGCGTACTGCGGGGCGGGTGCGAGTTCGATCTCCTGGTAGAACGGCAGCTGCTGGCCGGTGCCGCGGATGTGGCCGTACTCCAGGTCGGCCGTCTTGAAGCCGAAGCCGAGCTGGCCGAGGGCTTCGAGGACCGCCTCCTGCACGGGCAGCGGGGCAACGGCGAGCGGGTCGAGGTCGCCCTTGTCCTTCGCGCCAGCCACCGCCAGCTCCGTGCGTACGCCGAGCACGATGCCCAGCGCCTGCCCGTACAGCTCCGTGATCGGCGTCTCCCACGGCAGGGCCAGGCCGAACGGCACACTGCGCTGCTCACCGGCGGCCAGGCGGAAGCCGCCGCCGACGGTGAACCGGCCGAAGGCCGCCACGCCCTCGGTCTCTCCGCCGTCGTGTTCTGCCTCCACCCGGGCGACCAGTTCCAGGGTGATCTGCTCGATGTCGAAGTCGGCGCTGCCGCCCTTCAGATGCACCTGGCCGGTCAGGCTGGAGCCGGGCCGAACCGCACCCGGGTCGAGGACCGTGTCCACGGTGGGGCCGCCCACGCCGAGCGAGCCGAGCAACTTCTTGAACACCATCGCGGCGTTCACTCCTTCATGTACGGGATCTGCCGGCGCGGCGCCGCGGAACCTCTGCCGAGGCACGGACGGCACCGCGCGGCCAGAGGATGGTGACTACTTCGCCGAATCCAGCGCGGCCAGCGCCTGGGCCCAACGGACGTACTTCAGCTCGGCGAGCTCGGCGACGGTGGCGACACCGAACGCCTCCTCCAGCAGCTCGCCGTCACGGTCGGACACCCCCTTCAGTGCCGCGACGGGGGCGGCGAGGATCTCGGGCAGCGGCTTGTCCGCCCACGCCTTGTCCAGCACCTTGTCCAGATCGATCGAAGCCACGTATGCCCTCCCAGGCCAACAGCGAGTCGAACCAGCGGTGCGCGGCCGTGCGGCCGCGCAGCCACCGCCGAAAGCGACGGCTGCATGTGTGCACCCAGGGGCGGCAGGAAGTATCCCAACCGCCCCCCGTGTTTTCTACACGACTGTAGAAGCATAGGGCCGGGCCGGCGAGTCACGGGACACTCCGGAGCCATGAGGACGTTAAAAGTCCGGAAACATACCGTGACCAGCAGTCCCTCAGGCGGCTTTACCGTTCCTTCACTATGGGTGAGGGAAACTCCCCTCTCCCCTGAAGCACCCCGCTCGACGACGCCCTCACCGTCATGCGGGCAGCCGGCACCCATCTCGCCGCCGTCATCGGCGATAAAGGCGCCGTCATCGGGTTCGCGCCATGGAAGACGTCCTGTCCGAGCCGGTCGGCCCCATGGCCGTTTGATCGCCGCCGCCCCCCGAAGCCGGCCCTTGACGCCGAGGTGTCATCGACGGGCTGGGGGCGGGCCGGGGTGGAACGGCTGCGGGCTCGTGCGACCGCACGCCTCTGCCCTGCCACCGCGGCATCATCGCCGACAATCCCGTGCCGCCGAATGCCCACGTCGAGGGCCTCACCAGCCAGCCCGACCTATGGGGCGGCCCAGTCACCGACGAACGCCGCACACTCATCGCCCGCCTTCAACCCGCTGTCCCCGCGCCCTGAGCCACAGCGACTGCTTCCAGCACCGTCAACTCGCGCGCCGAAGGCCTCCATAGCCGTTCGGCCCGCGAGTTGACGTTTTCGTCCATGGGCCATGAGGGCGCTGCGTGTTCTGGTCAGCTGGGCTGCGGGACGCTGTCACGAGTTTCCCGGGGCACCGCAGTCGCCAGGAAGCTGAGCGCTGGGATGCCGACGGGGTTGGTAGTGGTACGGGTGATGCGCAGCAGCGGGACGCCTTTGGCCAGGTGGAGCCGGTCGGCTTCGGCGGGGGGTGGGCCTGTGGGCGCTGACGGCTTCGGCAATCCGGGTGCCGCGGGCGAGGGTGGCGGAGAGGAAGCTGGTGGCGAGCCGGTGCGGGGTGTGAGTGGCGGCGTCGCCCATGAGCCGCTCGCGGACGAGGACTTCCTGGGGCCCGCCGTCGGGAGGCGGAGGAGGGCGGCGATGTCACGGAGGGCGGGCGCCCGGGCGATGGTGGGGGTTCGAGAGCGGCCCACGGTTGTGCGGAGGCGTCGAAGCAGTAGCCGCGTTCGTCGCGGTGGACTTGGCGGCCGCGGGTCGGGCCCCGGCGGGGAGACCGGGTGCGGACGACGGTTCCGCGGCGGCGGACGACGTCGACGAGCCCTTCGGCTTCGAGTGGGGCCAGGGCCTCGCGTGCGGTCTGCTTGGTGACGTTGTACTGAGCCTTTTCCAACCTGGCATGGCTTACTGCGAGTTGGTTACCCGTGAAGAAAGATGAAGCTCCTGGTGGACGGTGTCTCGACCAAGATCTACCGTGCCGCCAGGAGCTTCGCGTGCTTGTCCGCCCGTCCTCGATCAACCTGTCCACCCGCACTCTGCGGTACCTGACCGGCCAGCTCCGTCTTCGCGGGCGGGCGATCGGTGCCCGATGGCGGCGGCTGACGGCAGGCCGGCAGGCCCTCCTGGCCCCGGCCCGCCTGCGGTGCGGTGACACCTACGCCCAGCTCGCCGCTGGATCCGGCATCGGCATCGGCATCGCGACCGTCTACCGCTGCGTAAGCGAGGCCGTCCATGCTCTGGCCGAGCTCGCTCGGAGCGTCGCCGAGGCAATGAGGACAGCGAGTGCGAAGGCGTTCGTCATCCTGGACGGCACGCTGCCGCCGATCGACCGGATCGCCGCCGACACCCCGTACTGCTCCGGGAAGCACAAGCGCCACGGCATGAACGTGCAGGTCCTCACCGATCCGTTCGGAAGGCTGCTGTGGGCCTCACCCGCTTTGTCCGGCTCCACGCACGACCTGACGGCTACCCGTACGCACGGGATCCTCGACGCCCTGGCGGAAGGCGAGCCAGACCCGGACCGCCACACCGTGGCTGACCACCGCCACCGTCCGCGCACCACTGCGGGTCCTCGGCGACCCCGTGGGGCACCCTTTCCGCCGCATTGTGCGAGGGTGACGGCGGGATTCAGGTCAGTCACGGCCGACATGCCCGCGGGGTCTGCCCGTCCCTCGATCCACAGCCGGGGCGGACCATCTGTTGCTCACGGTTGATATGGGATTAGATTGGCTCAACAGCCTTGTGAATGAACCGAGTTCAGGTGCGTGGGAGTCCCGCGTCCTTCCTGAGCCAGAGGGAGCAGTGGATGAGCGGAGCGGCCCCGACCCCGCCGGGATCCGGAGTACCTCCCACCTCCCCGCCAGGTCGACCCCCCGTACCCGCTCCGGACCCCGGTCGTCCCGACGGAGATCCGCACCCCGCCCCGTCGCGACGACGTCTCACCGAATGGGCGGCACTGGTTTCCGCCGTCACCGCGGTTCTCGGCCTCCTCCTGGGATTCTTCGGCCTTCCCACGGTGGTGAACTCCCCCACCGCCAGAACCGTGACCGTCAAGGAGACGGTCACGGTCACGGCGCCTGCGCCGACCAGGGCCGGTGGGCAGGGCGCCGGGTCGACTGCGGGGACGGCGGACACGGGTGCGCCTTCGGCCCCCGTCGAGCCCATCCGCCAAAAGAACATTCACATGACCATCCGGTACTACCTGTCGTTCTCCTTGGATCCCGTCAAACCCCGCGAAGGAGAGGGTGACTTCAACTTCTTCGCTCTCGGTGACGGAGAAATCAACTCGAGCGGAGGCACAGTGGTGCGGCTGGACCCCGGTCAGCAGGGTTCATTGGACGTCTGCACTTCCGACACCCGGTACGTCAGCAGGCTGGAGGTCGCCGAACTGACCCCGGGCACTCAGCTCTGCGTCGTCAACAAGGGGAACGTGGCACTCATCGAGATACGCGGGCTTCCCGACGCCGCGGCTCCCAGTTCGTACCTCACCTTCGACGCCACCATCTGGCGGCAGGCCGTCCGTCCTGAACCGACAGGCTGAGCGCCCCTTCGTCCGGTCGGGGCTCAGTGAGCCTCCGCCAGCCTGAGGGCGCAGGTCAAAGGGCTGGTGCGACCGGCCCCTGGGGTATTTGTGCTGATCGTGAGCGGGAGTCCACGGAGAAGATCATCCGTCAGCGGTTGATTTCGAGGTTCGTCAAGACGGTCAGGGCACGCAGGAGGCGGGTGGCGCGGGCGGAATTGGTGCGGAGCTTGGTGATGGCCCGCCAGTTCCTGAGGTGGACGAAGCCGTGCTCGACCGGTACGAGTCCGATGGCGAGGACACGGTTGGCCTCCTTCTCGCCTCGATCGAGCAGGTGGGTACGAGTGGCGATGCAGCGGCGGGTGATCAGCAAACTCTCGCGGGAGTGCGAAGGCGTGGGTTGTATTCTGCGAAAGGGCCAAGGGCGGCCAACACAATGGCTTGAGCTGCCGGTGGGTGATGAGGCAGCAGGTCGGATCGAGGAAAACTTCGTGGATGTCTGCTCGGCGTTCCCGACGGGCGCGGAGTCGTCGGAAGCCGTGTAGTCAGGCGAAGGTCTGCTCCACCACCCACTGGTAGACACCAAGTCCGGTGCCGTGGCGGGTGCTTCGGTGTGCGACGGCTGCGACGTCTGCGACGATGCCGCGGGCCCGGACCTGGTCGCGGTAGATGTCGTGGTCGTAGCCATGGTCGGCGAACAGCGCGTCCGGCCTGCGCGGTTGGGGGTCGAGGCGGCCGCGGACGGGCGGAATGGCGTCCAGCAGCGGCATGAGATCGCAGAGGGATTGCCCAATGCCGACATTGGTGCCCGCATTCATCCGGGCGCGGGCACCGTCAAGGACCACGTCAGCTCGATCCTCACCGAGCCGCGGGTCTCCAGCCGCGTCCAGGCGGCCCCGCTCGCCGAGTGGGAGGCGGAGTGGACGGCGACGACGCCGAGCGGAATCTTGTAACGGCTCAGATCGGGGACGGGCGGAGTCGCGGAGGCGTCCGGGTGGCTGATGATGACGTCGAGGAAGGAACCCTCGTCGACGACGTCGCGAAGGATCTCAACTGGCAGCATGTACCCGTGAGTTCACCGTTCAGCCGGGGCGCGCCCAGGGCGGTCTCGGCGTCGGCGGACGCCGCCTTCCCCGGTCGAGGGACGTATGTGCCCCGGGCGGCCGGCGGTCACGGCGCCGGTGCGAACCCTCCCCGGACCGAGACGGGGCCGTCCGAGGACCGGGCGTCGACGCGGTAGCTGTCGGCCGAGGCGTCGCGTGTGCCAGGGGCGTGGTTGTACTGGGCGGCGAAGGTGTGCTGCCAGGCCGGAACGGTGCGACCAGGTTTGAGGGCCCAGCGGTAGAGCAGTCCGCCGCCGGACTGCCGCACGGTGACGGTGAAGTCGTCGCTCGGCAGCGTGCGCCAGTTCCCGGTGTCCCGCACGCCGCCGGTCAAAGCGATGCGGAGTTCCACGGTGAGGGAGGTGAGCGGCCGGGTGGTGGTGAGGAGCAGGTTGCTCTGGGCCCAGTAGCGGGTGCTGTGCGAGTCCACCGTGCCGTTCGACGACAGGGGGCCGCTCTGTGTGCGGGGGGCCGCCGACGAGGGGGGCGGGCTGGTGGGATGCGAACCGGTGGGGGGATGGGTGACGGGGGGAGCGGTGGCGGTGGAGTCGCGGGGAGGCGAGGGGGGCGGCGGAGTGGGGGTGGGGGCAGGGGTGGGGGAGACGGTGGTGGGAGAAGGAGGAGGGGCGGCCGGAGCGGTGGGGGCGCCGGGCGGCGGTGAGGTCTGGACGATCCCGGCGACGGCGAGCGTGCCGGTCGCCAGGATGCCGGCGGCGGCGAAGCCGGTGAGGGCGGCCTTGGGCCATGACCTCGCGATCGCCGGGGCGCGGTGCCGGACGGCGGGGCCGGACGCGCCGCGTTCCACCCGGGCCAGGATCTTCGCGCGGTCGGGCTGGTGGGCCTCGGCGGCCTCGCGCAGCCGCCGGTTGATGTCGTCGTTCACCGGTTCCTCCTCCCTGCCGTCAGTTCCCCGGCTGCTCGTGCGCCGAGCGTCCGTTCCAGCTCCGCCATCCCCTTGGAGGTCTGGCTCTTCACCGTACCGACCGATATGCCCAGTGCTGCCGCGGTGTCCTTCTCCGACAGGTCGAAGGCGTGCCGCAGCACCACGCATGCCCGCTTGCGGAACGGCAGCCGGTCGAGCGCTGCGCGTACGTCCAGCACGGACGCCACGTCAGGGCTCTCGGTCCGCTCCGGACTGCGGGACCAGAACAGGGCGACCCGGCGTCTTTCGCGCACCGCGCTGCGGATGCGTGCGCGCGCCATGTTGGCCACCACGCCACGGGCGTACGCCAACGGGTGATCGGCCTGACGGAGCCGGCCCCAGTGCTGCCAGAGGGCGACCAGCGCGTCCGCGGCGAGGTCGTCGGCCGCGTCCGTCTCGCCGGTGAGGAGATGGGCGAAACGGGCCAGTTCGGCGTAGTGGCGTTCGAAGAAGTCGTGGAACTCCGCGGACGCGTCGTCGAGGAGCATCTCCCTCGGTCGCCCTCTCCCTGCGTTTTGTGTGAAAAATACCGGCTTGAGCGTAACAACGGTCGCCCTCGGAGCTCCCCGGGACGGGCTCCGGGGACACGGCCGTGACCTCGAAGACCTTGGACGGGGGCACGGTCAGTGCCGGGCGAACTGGACGCGGGCCGGCTGGACGACGTCCGGTTTCACCGCGATCCCGTCGACGACCAGCCGCTGCCCGTAGATGTCGGTGATCCTGATCGACCCGCCGCACCCGCTGCCGCCGGGCGAGAGGAAGTAGTTGTACGCGGAGCGAGGCAGCCGCCGCCAGCCGCCCGCCGTACGGAATTCGAGCGCGGCCACCGGGTTGCGGTGACCGATCACCTGGACGGCACACCAGTGGGGGCTGGAACCCGTCTTGTACCGGAGGGACATCGGCCCGGCGGTGGCGGGGCTGAGCAGCTCCCAGGTGATCGGGATGCGGCCCACCTCGAGGTCGGCGAGTTCGGCGAAGGCCTGCCGGCTGAGATCGAGTTGTCCGGGCGCGCAGGGCAGCGGGCACTCGTTGACGATCCGTACCGTCAGGGAGGCTCCGCCTGCGGCGCGAATCCGGACGTACGCCCCGCAGGCCCTGGCCGACTCGTAGTCGGTGTGGTTCATCGCCGCGACCATGAGGTCGGGGGCCGGGCCGTACAGGCAGGCGCCGTTCCCGTCGGCCGCCTCGTAGGCGGTCGCGACGCCCCGGTAGCCGACCTCGGGCTTGATCCGTCCGGCCAGGGAACCGGTGGAGGCCACGGGCCCGGCGGCGGCCACGGACCCGGCGGCGGCCGGGGGTGCGGCGGACGTCTTGCGTGGGCCGGGCCCGGTTGACGGCGTCGGGGTCGCGGTGGGCGGCGGAGTCGACGGGCCGGTGGACGGAGGCTTCGTCGGTACGTTCGTGGGGTCGGCCGTCATGGCCGGGGAACCGGTCAGGGGCGGGACGGTCACCGGGGCGACCGCGGCGGAGTCACCGGCGGGGTGCCCGGAGCCGTTCCCGCTCCCGGGGAGGAACGCGAGGAGCAGGCAGCCCAGAAGGGCGAGGGTGCCCAGAACCAGCGGAACACCGAGGTCCGGTTTGCGTCCGTGTCTGCGCCGTGGCGGGGGAGTGCCGTGCTGCGTGGTCGTCCTCGGGCCCATCCGTGTGGTCCATCCGTTCGGTTCTACGTGTCGGCGTGGTGTTCTTCAGTGGCCGCCGGAGGCGGAAAGGTTGCCGCTCCGGCGCGGGGAACGCAGAAATCACCGCGGGTTCCGCGGCTGCGGCAGCCGAACGGGACCGGAGCGGAACGGCACGCGGCGTGCCGTTCCGCTCCTGGCCCCGCAGGGGGACGCGGTCAGGAGAGGTCGCCGTACACCACGCCGCGGCCGTAGCTGCCCACGTAGACCCGGCCGTACATGTCGGGGTCGCCGGAGATGACGCTGATGGAGCTGCCGCCGAACTGGTTGCGGTCGTCGTTGATCCGGACCCAGGCGCTGCCGCCGTCGTCGGACCGGAACAGCCCGGTGACGCCCTTCACCGTGCCGCTGAGGTACAGCGCCTGGTGGCGGGCCCCCGGGGCCGGCTTGCCGAAGCCGATGCCCGACGCCTTCTGCACACCGCTCAGCCTGGTGAAGCCCGTCCCGCCGTCGGTGGAGTGCAGGAGACCGCCGCCCCCGGCACTGATCCACAGGTCACCGGCGGCGTCCGGGGCGGCCTTGAGGGGGCCGTTGCCCAGGCCGGTGGCCCGGCCGCCGAAGCTCCGGCCGCCGTCGGTGCTGGCGTACAGAGTGCCGTCGCTCAGGGCGTAGAAGGTGTGCGCGGCCGTACGGTCGGCCACCACGGCCGTGTCCGCGGGAAGCCCCGTGACCGCCCTCCAGGTCGCGCCCCGGTCGGTCGAGTAGTGCGGGCGCTGCCCCTCGGCGGTCCAGATCAGGGTGGACCCGTCCGCCGCGACCGCCACGCTGCCGCCGCCCGCACCCTTCACCGGCACCCCGGCGAACGGGGCCCAGTGGGCTCCGCCGTCGGTCGAGTACGCGCCGTGCTGTTCGTGGCCGAGACCGACCCGCGCCATGAACGCGGGCTTCGACTGGGCGAAGTCGATGCCGGTGGTGTTGGTGAACAGCGGTCCCGACAAAGCCTTGGCGGGAACCTTGGTCAGGTCCTCGTGCCGGAAGCCGCTGACATCGCCGAGCGCGCTGATCAGTGGCTGGCCGGGCGGCTTCATCAGCCCGAGAGTCGCGGTCTCCTCCACACCCTTGGCCGGAACCGTCCAGTGGGTCCTGCCGCCCCGGTCCGCCGCGGTCACGTCCTTGCTGCCCCAGATCCCCGACCCGGTGCCGTACAGCACGTGCCCGGAGTCGAAGGGGTTGATGGCCAATGCACCCATCCAGTGGCCGATGCCCTTGCCGACGTACGGTGCCGCGGAGTCGTCCCGCACCGAGGTGGCGCCGAGCGCCTTCCAGGAGGCGCCGCCGTCGTTCGACCGGTACAGCTCGTCCGAGGGCCACCAACGGCCCAGCGTGGTGACCATCACCGTGGACGGGCGCCGCGGATCGACGGCCAGCCCGGCGAACCCGTAGTTGCCGCTGGACGGCGAGATGTTCCTCCACGCCCCGGTGGCCGGCGTGTGCTTCCACACCGAACCGCCCGTCACCCCGTTCGGGCCGGGCGTGTTGGTGTACGTCAGGTACAGCGAACCGTCACCGGAGAGCACCCCGTGGTGCGGCAACTCCCCCTTGGGCCGGCCCGGTACGGGCTGCCAGGTGCCGCCGTCGTCGGTGGAGCGGTACAGGGAGGTGCCCTTGTCCGCCACCCCGACGTAGAGGGTCTTGCTGCCGGGCGGGCCGAAGGTCACGAAGGACAGGCCCACCCCGCTGCTCGCGCCGTCCTTGACGGGGAAGCTCGCGACCCGGCTCCAGGTCACACCGAAGTCGGTGCTGCGCCAGAGCCCGTTCTTGCGGGTGCCCAGGTACAGCTTGCTGTGGTCGGAGGGGTCCACCACCAGCCGCTCGCCCATGGACCGGCCGTCCTCGTTCCCGCCCAGTTTGAACGGCAGGTTGGTGCGCTGGAACGTCCGGCCCTGGTCGGTGGAGCGCAGGATCGCGCCGTTGCCCGCCCAGCCGTTGGTGTAGTGGCCGCTCGCGAGGTACACGCGGTTCGGGTCGACAGGATCGGTCGCCAGGCTCTCGATGCCCAGCAGGTTCCAGTCGTCCCCGCCGATCCAGTCGGTCATCGAGGTCCACCGGCCCGCGGCCGCCTCCCAGCGGTAGGCGCCGCCGATGTCGGTCCGGGCGTACAGCAGGTCCTTGCGGGTGGGGTGGAAGACCAGCCCGGTGACGAATCCGCCGCCGACGATCTGCGCGTTGTTCCAGGTGTAGCCGCCCTGGGAAGCGGAGTCCTTCACCAGCTTCCACTGCTGGTTGGCGGTGTTCCGGTCGGTGAACTGGATGAGCGGCGCGCCCTCGTTGCGGGAGCCGCCCCGCACGTCCAGCACCAGGCCGGTCCTGCGGGAGACGAACTTCACCGCCCCGTCGCCCACTTCCTCCAGCTTCCACTGCTGCGCGGCGGAATCACGGTCGGTCTGCTGCTCCACGGCGGCACTCGCGTGGGTGGCATCGCCGTGTACGCCCAGGACCTTGCGGCTGGTGCGGTTCTCCAGCTCGTAGTAGCCGTCGCCCACCGACCGCAGCCGCCACTGCTGGCTCGCGGCACCGGCGACGCGGCCCGCCTGCAGTATCCGGACGCCGTCCGCGGTGGCTGCCCCGGACACGTCCAGCACCTTGTCGCTGCGTACGGACACCAGGGTGTAGTACGCGCCGGGGTCCACCGCTGCGGCGTCCGCGTCGTCCTGCACGAAGAGCAGGTAGGGACCGAGCACACCGGTCACGCCCAGCGCCAGGCCCAAGGCCGTCCTGCGCCGGCGGTGGCGTCCACGGGCACGCTGCTCGGGGGCGGCCGCGTGGGCACGCCGCCGTCCGCCGTCGGCGCGGGGGTCCATCTCGTTCATGGGGGATCCTTGCTTCGTTCCGGGGGTCGCCTCCTCGTTGCCGCCGCCGCCGAAAAGGTTGCCGCCCGGTTCGGACTCATTGCCGCGTGCGGAATGCCCGTACGTCCCAGGCGCCGAGGGACACCAGCTCACCTGCGGCAACGGCCGTGCCGTCGAGGGCGTCGACCAGGTGCGCGGGCGCCGGGACGTCGTCCGGCTCCCAGCTCCAGTTGTGCACGACGTGGACGCGCCGTCCGTCCGGGGCGGTACCGGTCGCCACCGTGACGGACTCGGGCAGCCCGTCCCAGCCGCTGACGGGGGCGGGCGCCAGCCAGGCGGCCAGCGACCGGGCCAGGCCGCGCCCCGGCACCGTACCGACGCAGGTCACCCGGCCCGCGCCGTGCGGGCGGGTGGTGACGGCGGGCCAGCGGCCGAAGTGCGGGTGGTCGTACCCGGCCAGCACCGTCGCGTCGGTGACGGTGAGGCCCTCCACCCAGTGGGTCGCGGTCGCGTCGGCGTCGAGGCGCAGGGTGCCGCCGGGCGCGGCGTGCAGCCCCAGTGCGCCGGAGAGGTTGCTGAACTCGTCGTACGACACCCCGGCGGCGGCCGTCAGCCGGGCGGGGGCCGGTTCGTGGTGGGCCCGCGCCTCGTGGTCCGCGTAACCGGTGCGGGGGCCGAGGACGAGGTGGCCGCCGGCGACGGCGTACGCCTCGAACCAGTCGAGCAGGGAGTCCTCGGCCAGGTACAGGCCGGGGACGACCAGCACGGGGTGGAGTGCGGCGGCCACTTCGGGCGCCGGGCCGTCCCGTTCGCCCCGGGCGTCGTGCAGTTGGCGGGCGTGCAGGATGCGCACCTGGCGGCCGGACTCGAACGCGCCCCGGTAGAAGGGGTCGAAGATGCGCTGGTACGAGGCGGCGTCCGGACGGCCGTCCGCGGTCGCCAGCGGCGGGTACTTCTCCATCAGCCACTGGCTGGGCGCCGAGTGCACCATCGCGATGTCGGCGTCGGGTGTGATCCCGGCGAAGAGGTCGCCCGCTTTCTCGAACTCGGCGCCCAGGGCCGCGAGTTCGCTGTACACCCGGCCCGGCCGCCCGCTGTGCGGCAGCACTCCGCCCCAGTGCGTCTCGGTGCCGAAGTGCAGGGTGTGCCAGTGCCAGTACTCGATCATCCGCGCGCCGCGCGAGACGAGCGCCCACGCGGCCTGCCGCCACTGCCCGTCGTAGCCGGGGCGGTTGTCCGAAGCGCCGCTGACTGCCTGCGCGTTGGTCTCGGTGACCAGGAAGGGTTCCTGGCGGGAGGAGAAGATCCGGTCGGCGCTGCGGTACAGGGCCCACACACCGCTGGTCTTCCACTGCTGCTCGTGGGCGAGGGGGGTGGGGTCGGGCAGGGCGAGGGCGTCCTGGAGGTCGTAGTAGGGGTTGCCCGCGGTGACGTCCAGGGCGTCGGTGAGTTCGTCGTCCTCCAGCGCGGGGTGGGCGTAGGCGAGGCAGGTGGTGACGAACTGGTCCGGGCGGGCGTACTCGCGGGCGATGTCCGCCTGTCGGCCGATGAACTCGGTGGTCTGGCGCGCCTGGAACGCCCGCCAGGCGACGTCGTACTGCGGCTGCTGGTTGCCGTCGGGCTTCCACAGGTCGGCCCAGGTGGACAGGCGGTGCGACCAGTAGACCAGGCCCCACTCGCGGTTGAGGGCCTCCACGTCGCCGTACTTCTGGCGCAGGTGGTCGGTGAACCGCTGGAAGACGCCGTGGTTGTGCGGCAGGCGCAGACCGGGCTCGTTGTCGACCTGGAAGCCGATGACGGCCGGGTGGGCGGCATGGCGGGCGAGGATCGCCCTGGTGATGCGTTCGGCGTGGAAGCGGAAGGCGGGGTGGGTGAAGTCGGCCTCCTGACGGGCGCCCCAGCCGGTGGGCCGCCCGGTGGTGTGCTCGACGGCGATCTCCGGGTACTGGCGGGCCAGCCAGGGCGGCACGGCATAGGTGGGGGTGCCGAGGACGACGGAGATGCCGCGGGCGTGCGCCCCGTCGAGGACCGGGGTGAGCCAGTCGAGCGCGAAGCGGCCGTTCTCCGGCTCCCAGGTGGACCAGACCGACTCACCGACCCGGATGACGGTGAACTTCGCCTCCGCCATCAGGTCGAGGTCTTCCTCGAGCCGGTCGTGGGGTTGGTACTCGGGGTAGTAGGCGGCGCCGAACAGGACGCGCGGGGGCAGCGGGAACACGTCGGACGCACCTCGGAATCGGCGGGGTGAGGGCCCCGGCTGCCGGGGGAGCGGCAGCCGGGGCGTACGGGGGGGGGGGGGCGCGGGGTCAGGCGACGGTGCCGGTGACCGTGCTGTCGGTCCTGGTCACCTGGTAGGTGACGGTGGCGCCGCTGTAGAAGTGGAAGACCAGCGTGGCCGTCTGCCCCTCGCGGAGCGACGTGTTGAACGCCGGGGTCAGGACGATCGTGCTCTTCGGGTAGTCCGGCGAGAACGCCTGGTTGAACTCCTGGTACGGGGTCCAGTCGGTCGGGCCCGCGTTGCTGCCGTCCGCGTAGGTGGCGTGCATGGTGGCCAGCTGGTCGCCCCGGTACTGGGCGGGGACGGCGAACGCCTCGGTGGTGCCGGTCGTGTTCGTCAGCACCGGGCGGCCGGTGGTGACCACCTCGACGGTCCAGGGCCGACCGGCGGAGAACCGGGCCTGCACCGTGGCGTTGACCCCGTATCCCCGGTCACCGGCCAGTCGGGTCAGCAGTTCTGCCGTGAGGGTGAGCCGGTCGCCGGAGAGGGTGTAGTCCCGGCCCTGGACCAGCTTGCCGGAGCCGTGCCACAGGCCCCGGAACTTCAGGCCGTTGCGGTTCAGGGTGAGCGAACGGGCGGGGACGGCGCCCGACTTCGGCAGGTACACCCTGTCGAAGGAGGTGCTGCCCGAGCGGGTGGTCCAGCTCGACTTGATCAGGGCGAACAGGGCGGGGTCGCGCCACTTCAGCGTCTCCCGGTTCAGCAGGTTGAACGCGTCCCACAGGGCGGTGGTGATGCCGAGGGTGCGCATCTTGTGCCCGAGGTGCTCGAAGTACTTCAGCGCCTCGCCCCGCTCGACGCTCTCGGGGTGGAAGTGGTTCGGCCAGCTGAGCAGGCCGAACTCGCCGAGGTACACCGGGATGCCCCGGGCGAGGAGGGTGTCGCGCACCCGGTCGAAGGAGGTCTCCAGGTCTTTCTGGGCGGTCTCGTCGTAGCGGGTGCCGCCCGCGATGTTCACGCTGAACGGGTACCAGCTGTAGTAGTGCACGGTGGCGATCAGGTGCGGGTCCTTCAGCGCGCGGATGGTGGTGACGAGGTCGTCCAGGGGCTTCTGGTTGGCGGAGGTGTTCCAGGAGGGCAGGACCAGCACACGGTTGCCGTTGCGGCTGCCCGAGGCGCGGACGATCGAGTGGAAGGAGGTGTTGAGCTCGTGCAGGAACCGGGTGATCTGCTCCTGGGAGGCGTCCGCGAACTGCGGCTCGTTGATGCTCTCGAAGAGCACGCTGCGCGGGGCGTCACGGAACTGCCGGGCGATCTGGGTCCACAGCGAGTTGTAGCGGGCGACGACCTGATCGTGCTCGGTGGACATCTTCTTGATCCACTGCCACGAGTCGTGGTGCACGTTGAGCACCACGTACAGGCCCTCGGCGACCGCGAAGTCCACGACCTGCTGGACCCGCTTCATCCAGGTGGCGTCGACGGCGTAGGGGGCGGTGGCGGACTGGTGGTCGGTCCAGGTCACGGGGATGCGGACGCTGCGGAAGCCCTCGGAGCGGATCTTCGCGAAGTGCGCTCTGGTGGTCAGCGGGTTGCCCCAGGACGTCTCGTCCGGGATGGCGTCCAGGGTGTTGCCCAGGTTCCAGCCGGGCTGCATCGCCGCGTTGACGTCCTTGGCCTGGTACGGCACGGCGACGGCGGGCCGCGGCGGCTTCTTGCCCTCGTCCGGCCCGGCCGCCGCCGTACCGGCGGACAGGCCCAGCACGACCGCCAGCGCCAGCAGCACGGCCAGCAGGCGGCCGGGACCGTGGCTCCGGTGGTACGAGGATCGTCGTAGGTCGTTCACGGTGTTCCTTTCGGTCGGTGGTGCGCCGTGGTGCGGGGGGAGCCGACTGGCTCAGCCGTCGAGCGGCTCGTAGTCGAACCAGTCGAAGTGGACGGTGCCGGAGGCGGCGTACATGCCGATCACCCGGCCGGTGAAGCCGCCGGCGACCTCGGTGGAGAGGTACCGGCCGTCCAGGGAGGCGAGTTCGGTGTACGCGCCGCCCGGGAACTCGACGCCGAGGGCCAGCCGGTCGGGACCGGTCCGCGGGCCCTGCGGAGGCTGGGGTACGACGTCGAGACCGAGCACCACCGGCCCGGCGGGCACCGGGGCGGAGGCGACCTCGGTGCGCAGGGAGCCGATCCGGGCGAGGACCCTCACTTCGCCGTCGGCCGCCTCGATCTCGTAGTGGTGCTGCTCGTCCAGCCGTACGGCCAGCCCGCCGCGTCCTCGGCCGGGGTCCACGAGGGTGCGCACCCGGCAGGAGAAGTGCTGCTGGCGGCGGCCGACGAAGGTCACGTCGGGCGCGTCGAGGGACTCCCCCGCGGCGCGCAGGGTCAGGTGACCGGGGCGCTCCTCGGTGGTGCACAGCCGCTCCGGGCGGGCGCGCAGCGACAGCCAGTGGAAGGGGAGCGGGGCGTCGTCGAAGTCGTCCCTCCCGGTGGTGGCGGGAACGGGGTGCAACGGCCAGGCGGGGGCGGGCAGCTCGCCGGTGACCTCCCCGATTACCGGCCAGCCGTCGACCCATTCCACCGGGGCGAGGAAGGTCTCGCGGCCCAGTACGTGCCAGCCGGGGGTGCCGCCGCGCGGCCGAACCGCGAGCAGCACCATCCACCAGGACCCGTCGGGTGCCTGGACCAGGTCCGCGTGACCGGTGTTCTGGATGGGGCGACTGGTGCCGCGGTGGGTGAGGACGGGGTTGTCCGGGCAGGGCTCGAACGGGCCCGAGGGGTGACGTCCACGGGCGATCGAGACGGCGTGTCCGCGCTCGGTCCCGCCCTCGGCGATCATCAAGTACCAGAACTCGCCGATCCGGTACAGGTGCGGCGCCTCGGGGGCCTGGGCGCCCGGGCTGCCGGACCAGAGGGGACGCGGCCCGTCCAGCACCTTCCCGTTGTACGGATCCAGGCGGACCTGCGAGACCCCGGCGACCGTGCACCAGCAGGCGCCGTCCTCGTCCCAGGCGAGATCGGGGTCGATGCCCGGCACGTCCGGCAGCCGCACCGGGTCCGACCAGGGGCCCGCCGGGTCGGTGGCGGTGAGGAGCATGTTGCCCTCGTCGTTCACGTTGGTGACGACCAGCCAGAAGCGGCCGTCGTGGAAGCGCAGGGTGGGTGCGTAGATTCCGCCGGAGGACGGCCGGTCGTACGGCAGGCGCAACTGGGCGGGCCGGTCGAGGGCGTTGCCGATCTGCTTCCAGTGCACCAGGTCGCGGCTGTGGAAGACAGGGATGCCGGGGAAGTACTCGAAGCTGGAGCAGACGAGGTAGTAGTCGTCGCCCCGGCGGCAGATGCTGGGGTCGGGGTGGAAACCGGGGAGCACCGGGTTGGCGAGGGTGAGGGCGGAGGCGCCGTCCGGGCGGTGGTGGTCGGACACGTGAGGGGGTCTTCCTGTGGGAACGGGGAGTGAGGAGTGTTCGGCATGTCGAACATGGTTCGGAATGGATCCCGGGCCGCCCCGAAGAGACAGACGGGGGCATGGGGCCGTTACGGCAACAGCACCGCGGACGTGCTCAGCCCTTGATGGCGCCGGTGAGGACACCGGTGCGCAGGTGCTTCTGGACGAAGGGGTAGACGACCAGCAGCGGTATCAGCGTCAGGACCACCACCGCCATCTGCAACGACAGCGGAGCGGTCTGCATCTGGGTGCCGCCGAAGCCGCCGTCGACCGAACCGGGCATTCCGTTGCCCCTGTTCACATAGGTGAGCAACACGTACTGCAGCGGCCACTTCGCGCTGTCCGTCGGCATGTAGATCATGACGTTGAAGAAGGAGTTCCAGTAGCCGACCCCGTAGAAGAGCGCGATCACGGCGGTCACGGCACGGGAGGTGGGCAGGACCACGGACCACAGGATGCGCCACTCGCCGGCGCCGTCCATCCGGGCCGCGTCGATGAGTTCGGAGGAGGTCGACTGGTAGAAGGCGCGCAGGACGAGGATGTTGAAGACCGAGACCGCGCTCGGCAGCACCAGCGCCCACCACTGGCCGTAGCCGCCGAGCCCGGTGACGACCAGGAAGGTCGGAATCAGTCCGCCGCCGACGAACATGGTGACGATCAGCAGCATCAGGACGAAACGGTGGCCGAGCGACCTGGAGCGGGAGAGCCCGTAAGCACAGGTGATGGAGACCGCCATGGAGAAGGCCGTGCCGACGAGGGTGATGCCGAGGCTGACGATCAGTGCGTTCAGCACGGTCGAGTCGCTCAGCATCTGCCGGTACGCCTCGGCGGTCAGTCCGTCCGGCCAGATCACCAGGCCGCCGGCCCGGTTGATCGAACCGGCGTCGGAGAAGCTGGTCAGGACGATGATCCAGAGCGGGACGACGACGAGGGCGAGCACTCCGCCGAGGGTGAGGCCCTTGGCTGCCTGGCCGACCCCGGTGGGCGGTTCCTCCCAGGGCGGGCGGTTCGAACCGGCCTTGGCGCGGGGGGACCTGAGTGCTGTACGCCGGGTGGTGGCGCGGATGGGGGTGTCGGTCATTTTCGGTACAACCCGTCTTCGCCGAAGGCGTGGGCCAGCTTGTTGGCGCCCCAGATGAGCAGGAGCGAGATCACGCTCTTGAAGAGGCCGGCCGCCGCGCCGTAGCTGTAGTCGCCGGTGGAGATGCCGTAGTAGAAGGAGAAGGTGTCCAGGACGTCCGCCGCGTCGTGGCCGACCGCCTCGCGCTGGATGAGGAACTGCTCGAAGCCGACCGTGAGCGCGTTGCCCAGCCGCAGCACCAGCATCAGGACGATCACTCCGCGCAGCCCGGGCAGCGTGATGTGCCACATCCGCCGGAAGCGGCCCGCCCCGTCCGCCGCCGCCGCTTCGTAGAGGTCGGTGTTGATCGCGCTGAGGGCGGCGAGGAAGACGATGATCCCCCAGCCGGCTTCCTTCCAGACCGCCTGCGAGGTGACCAGCAGCGCGAAGGTGTCCGGGTTGGTCATGATGTCCCAGGTCCCGAAGTCGTGCCGGCGCAGGAACTGGTTGATCGCGCCGGCGCCGCCGAGCATCTGCTGGAAGATCGTGATTGCCAGCACCCAGGAGAAGAAGTGCGGCAGATAGACCACGGACTGGAAGAAGTTGCGGATTCTCAGGCTGAGCACGGAGTTGAGGAGCAGGGCCAGCGCTATCGGCACGGGGAAGAACAGGATCAGCTGGACGAAGCTCAGATAGAGCGTGTTCTGCAGGGCCTGCCAGAACTGGACGTCGGAGAGGAGCCTGTCGAACTGCTCGAACCCGACCCACGGGCTGTTCCACACGCCGTTCAGCGGGTCGTACTCCTGGAAGGCGGTGAAGACGCCGAAGAGCGGGGCGTAGTTGAAGACCAGGAGCAGGACGACGGCCGGCACCGTCATGAGCAGCAGGCTGCGGTCCCGGCGCAGGCGGATGCGCCAGTTGCGCCGGTCCGCCTTCTCGCCCCCGGGGTCCCCGGGCCTTTTGGGCCTCCCGGGCTCCCCGGGTGGCGGGGGCTGCTGCGGGGCGTCCGGGCCGGGGGTGCGGGCGGCGGGGGCGTGTGCCGTGCTCACAGGCCCGTCCCGTACTTCTCCAGGACGTTGCTGGTCATCCACTCCTTGAGGCGCTTGCCCTGCCCGGACTTCCAGGAGTCGACGACCGTCCGCACCTCGGACACCGTCTTCTTGCCGTGGCTGCAGTCCTTGATGGTGTCCGCCACGGGCTGGGCGGCCTCCGCTGTCGCCATCGCCTGCGGCAGGCTGATGTTCATGCCCCAGAACGGCGGCTTGACGAGCGTGTGGACGTTGGCCTTCTCCCAGTCCGTGACGTCCTTGACCAACTGGTCGTTGCCCGGGGCGCTGATCACTGCCGCGGGGGTCGCGAGGCCGGAGTAGGTGCCGGTCTGGGCGAACTTCTTGCCGTCCTCCGTGTAGACCGGTACCCCGTTCTCACGGGTGTGGTGGACGCCCTCGACCCCGAACTGGACCATCGTGTACTCGGCCGATCCGTACGGGGCGGCCAAGTAGTTCGCGACCGCGAGGAGTTCCTCGATCTGGGCCGGTTTCAGATTGGCGTTGAGGTAGCTGATCATGCTGGAGGCGGGGCCCATTTCCAGCCTGGGCCTGCCCTTGCCGTCGGCGGTGAAGACGTTGAAGGCACCGCGCCGGTACTGGGGGTTGGCGGCGGTGCCGGACTGGTGGTCGGCGAGGACCCAGGCGCCCTTGCCGTCTCCCTTGATGAGCGTCTTGCCGCTGTAGAAACGGGTGTTGGCGGCGGCGTTGTCGCCCGCCAGGGCGTCCGGGTGCATACAGCCGGACTTGGCCAGCCGGTAGTGCCAGTCGAGTGCCTCCAGGAACTCCTGGGTCTCGTAGAGGTGGCTGAGCTTGCCGTCCTCGACCTTCCACTTCGTGGGAGCGCCCCAGAAGGTGTACACGTACGTCCAGATGTCGTCGAAGGCCCAGACGCCCCGCTTGGCGTCGGTGAGCTCCTTGCCGAGGCGCATCAGGTCGTCCGCGGACTTGACCTGGTCGGCGGTGATGCCCTTGGCCTCCAGGACGTCCCGGCGGTAGAAGGTGGCGCCGACCTCGTAGTTGCTGGCGTGTCCGGGGATGCCGTGGAGCTTGTCGTTCCAGACACCCGTCTGCCAGGCGCCGGTGGGCAGGGCCGCCAGGTTGGGGTACTTCTTGACCTTGTCGCCCGCCAGGTACGGAGTCAGGTCGGCCAGTTGGGAACCGGCCAGCTGTCCGGTGGCGAAGTTGGGGTTCCACCAGGCCGGCAGCAGTATCCAGTCCGGCAGCTTCTTGGCGGCGGTCATGGTGGGGACGATGGTGTTGTAGGTGTTGCCGTCCGCCGGCTTGACCTGGAGGTCCAGCCCCAGCGCCTTGGTCATGGCCTGGAAGTAGGAGTTGCCGGCCGGCGGGTTGGTGCCCCACAGCGGAGTGACGGCCGTGTAGCTGCCGCCCTTGCCCGGTACGCCCTGGACCGTGACGGGAGGCTTGGCCGGGTAGGTGAGGTAGCCGGGGTGCGTGGCCACGTCCTTGCCCCCGGCCGCCGGCGCGATCTCCGGTTTCACGGCGGTGCGCTCCACGTACGTCGGCAGTGCCGCCCTCATGCCTTCCTTTGTGTTCGCACCGCCGCGCTGTGCCCCTCCGCCCCCTCCGCAGGCGGTGAGCAGGGGGGACATCGCGGCGGTTCCCGCGACAGCGGCGGCGGTGAGCAGACGCCTGCGGCTCATCTGGTGGCTCATGACGGTGGGGCCCCTTCCGGCAACAGCGCGTCGAAGCGCTTCACTTGGCAGCGGAAAGTAGCCGAGTTCATTCGGGCGAAACAAGAGGAAGAGCAGAACGAAACTTTCTCTTCCCTTCTCGTTGACAGGTTCTCGGCGGGAGTGAGAACGTCGATGCGCTTCGATGAAGGCCCGTCAAGGCCCACCCGCCCAAGGGGAGTTGCACGTGAGTTCCGTGCCCGAGTCCGCAACCGATCAGCCTGTTTTCCGCGACCCCGGCCACCCGTTGCGCAAGCGCGTCGACGATCTGCTCTCGCGGCTCACACCCGACGAGCGGCTCGCGATGCTGCACCAGCACGTGCCGGCCGTTCCCCGCCTGGGAGTCCAGGGATTCCGTACCGGCAGTGAGGCTCTGCACGGAGTCTCCTGGATCGGAGAGGCCACCGTCTTCCCGCAGGCCGTCGGCCTCGGTGCCACCTGGGACGAGGACCTGGTGCGCAAGGTCGGCGAGGCCGTCTCGGTCGAACTGCGCGCCTTCCACCACCACCGCACCCCCGACACCGGCCAGGGCCCCCACAGCCTCCAGGCCTGGGCGCCGGTCCTCAACCTGCTGCGCGACCCGCGCTGGGGCCGCAACGAGGAGGGCTACTCCGAGGACCCGGTGCACACCGCCCGCATCGGCGAGGCGTACTGCCGCGGCATGTCCGGCGATCACCCGGACTACCTGCGCACCGCCCCCGTCCTCAAGCACTTCCTCGCCTACAACAACGAGGACGACCGCTGCACCACCTCCTCCGGGCTGCGCCCGCGCGTCCTGCACGAGTACGACCTGGCAGCCTTCCGCCCCGTCATCGCCTCGGGCGCCGCGACCGGTGCCATGGCCGCGTACAACCTGGTCAACGGCCGCCCCTGCCACGTCACTCCGCTCATCGAGAGCGAGCTGCGCCGCTGGGCCGAGCCCACCGGCCACCAGCTGTTCGTGGTCAGCGACGCCGAGGCGCCGTCCAACCTGGTCGACCCGGAGCACTACTTCGACGACCACGCCGTCTCCCACGCCGCCGCCCTCAAGGCCGGAATCGACAACTTCACCGACCACGGCGAGGACAGCCACATCCCCCTCGGCAGGCTCCGCGAAGCCCTGGAGCGCGGCCTGATCGACCAGGGCGACATCGACCGCGCCGTCCGCCGCCAGCTCGAACTCCGATTCCGGCTGGGCGAGTTCGACCCCGGACTCGACCCGTACGCGGCCATCGGCCCGGAGGTGGTCGACTGCGCCGAGCACCGCGCCCTGGCCCGCGAGGCCGCCACCGAGTCCGTCGTACTCCTCAAGAACGACGGCCTGCTCCCGCTGGACGCCCGGCCCGGCCCCCGGATCGCCGTCATCGGCCCGCTCGCCGACACCCTCTACGAGGACTGGTACAGCGGCACCCTGCCCCACCGGGTGAGCATCGCCGACGGCCTCAACGCGGCACTGGCCGCCCGGGGCGGCGAGGTCGTGCACGTGGAGGGCGCCGACCGCGTCGCACTGCGCTCGACCACCACCGGAGAACTCCTCGGCAAGACTCCCTTCGACGTCAACGAATGGGGCGACGACGTTCTCACCCTGCGGGCCGCCGACACCGGACTCCACCTCAGCCTCAAGGAGGACGGCGCCCTCGTCGCCGACCAGGAGATCCTCAAGACCTGGTTCGTCAACGAGACCTTCCGCCTCGAACCAGCGGACGGGGGAAGGGTGCTGCTGCGTTCCGTGATCTCCGGCCGGTACGCCGCCGTCGACCCCGAGGACGGTCGTACCACGGTCACCGCCGACACCCCGGACACCGCCGAGCACTGGGAGAGGGAACTGCTGCACGACGGCCTCGCCGCGGCGCGCGCCGCCGCGCAGTCCGCCGACGCCGCCGTCGTCGTCCTCGGCAACCACCCGATGGTCAACGGCCGCGAGACCGAGGACCGCACCGGCATCGCCCTGCCCGCCACCCAGGAGCACCTGCTCCGCGAAGTCGCCGCCGTCCGCCCGGAAACCGTGCTGACCGTCATGAGCAGCTACCCGTACGCCGTCGACTGGGCCGACCAGCACCTGCCCGCCGTGCTGTGGACCTCCCACGGCGGCCAGGAGACCGGCCACGCGCTGGCCGCCGTACTCCTCGGCGACGCCGACCCCGCCGGCCGCCTTCCGCAGACCTGGTACCGGGGCGACGACGAACTGCCCGCACGCCTCGACTACGACATCATCAAGGCGGGCTGGACCTACCAGTACCACCGCACCGCGCCCCTCTATCCTTTCGGCCACGGACTGTCCTACACCGACTTCGGCTACGGCGACCTGCGCCTTTCGCGGTCGTCGATCGACCAGGACGGCACGGTCGACGTCACGGTCACGGTGACCAACGGCGGCTCACGCCCCGGCAGCGACGTCGTCCAGCTCTACGTCCGGGCGCTGGACGCCCGCTACGAGGCGCCCCGGCTGCGGCTCGCCGACTTCCGCAAGCTCCGGCTCGATCCCGGCGAGAGCCGCGAGCTGACCTTCCGGACACCGGCCGAGCGGCTCGCCCACTGGGACGTCGCCACCGGTGCCTTCACCGTCGACCCCGGCGGTTACGAGATCCTCGTCGCCCGCTCCGCCGGCCACTGCGTCCTCACCGCGCCCCTCACGGTGACCGGAAGGGACCCCGAACCCCGGGTGGTCGTCGAACGGCGCACCCTGACAGCCGATTTCGACGACCACACGGCCATCGCCCTTGTGGACGCCGCCCCCACGCACGGCGACGCGGTCACCCCCGCCGGCCCCGGACGGCCCGCGACCCTGCTCTTTCGCGGCACCGACCTCTCCGGGGCGGTCCGCGTCGAGGTGGAGGTCGCACGCGAGGACACCGGAACGGACGAGGCGCGGCTCGAACTCCGGGCGTCGGAGAAGCGGTTGGCCGCGGTCGACGTGCCGGTCACCGGCGACCGCCACAGGTGGACCACCGTGACCGCCGAACTCGCCGAACCAGCCGTCGGCGTCCACGACCTGCACCTGACCCTGCACGGTGAGTTCCGCCTCCGAGCCTTCCGCTTCTCCGGGTCCTGCTGAGGCCCACCCCCGCCAGGAGCAGCGGTCCGCCCTCGCACGGAGGCGGGCCGCCTGCCCGCCCGCGACGGCACCCGGACCGCCAGGTGCGGTCCTCGGCGCCGGACGCCTGCCCGTACCACGGCACCCCGCCGCCCCGCCGCCCCGCCGTCCACGACAACCGGAGGCCAACCATGCCGCTCACCGATCTCGGGCTCGATGAACTCACCCGATACCGACCGGAGCTGTCCGTCCCCGAGGACTTCGACGACTTCTGGCGGCGCACCCTCGAAGAGGCCCGCCGGCACGGCGGCGCGGTCAAGGCCGAGGGGGTCGCCTCCGCACACCTGCTGAGCAACGTCGAGGTCGACGACGTGCGCTTCCCCGGCTGGAACGGCGAGCCGGTGGCCGCCTGGCTGCTGCGCCCGCGCGGCGCGGAAGGGCCGCTGCCGGTCGTCGTCACCTACATCGGATACAGCGGCGGCCGCGGCCTGCCCACGGAACACCTGCTCTGGGCGTCCGCGGGTTTCGCCCAACTCGTCGTGGACAGCCGGGGGATGGGCCACGACACCCCGGACCGGACCGTGGGCGACGGCACCCAGTGGTCCGAAGGGTTCATGACCCGCGGCATCGACCACCCCGGCCACTACTACTACCGACGGCTGATCACCGACTGCGTGCGCGCCGTGGACGCCGTCTCCCAGATGCCCGCCCTCGACGAGGGCCGGATCGTGCTGACCGGCGGCAGCCAGGGCGGCGGACTGGCCCTCGCGGTCGCGGGCCTCGTCGGCGCCCGCGCGGCGGCGCTGATGACGGACGTCCCGTTCCTGTGCCACTACCGCCGGGCCGTGAACATCACCGGGGAGGCCCCGTACTCGGAGATCGCCAAGTACCTGCGCTGGCACAGCCGCCACCGTGTGGAGCGGACCTTCGCCACCCTCGACTACTTCGACGGCGTCCACTTCGCCACTCGGGCCACCGCGCCCGCCCTGTTCAGCGTCGGTCTGATGGACCCGATCTGCCCGCCCTCCACGGTCTACGCCGCCTTCAACCACTACGCGGGCGAGGACCGCACCATGACCGTGTGGCCGTTCGCCGACCACGGCGGCGGCTACGGCTCCAACCCAGCCGTCCAGCTCGCCTGGCTGCACGAACGCGGCACGGCCCCGAGGCTCTGACCGCCGCGGCCGGACCGTCCCTCCGACTGCCCCGCATCGCGGCGGAGGAGTGACGCACTCCACGCAAGCCGACGCCCCGCGCGCCGCCGCCCCCCGACCCGCCCACGAGGTACTCCGTATGCACCCTCCGGACTTCCCGGAACTGCCCGCAGGATTCCGCTTCGGCGCCGCCACCGCCGCTTACCAGATCGAGGGCGCCCACGACGCGGACGGCCGGGGCCCGAGCATCTGGGACACCTTCAGCCACACCCCCGGCCGCACCCTCAACGGTGCCACCGGCGACACGGCCTGCGACCACTACCACCGCTACCGCGAGGACGTGGGACTGCTGCGCGACCTCGGCGTCGACAGCTACCGCTTCTCGCTCTCCTGGCCCCGCCTGATCCCCGCGGGCACCGGCCCGGCCAACCCCCGGGGCCTCGACTTCTACGACCGCCTCATCGACGAACTGCTGGCCGCCGGCATCGCGCCCGCCGTCACCCTCTACCACTGGGACCTGCCGCAGGCCCTGGAGGCCCCGCCCCCAGGCAGCACCGCCACCGGTGGCGGCTGGCGGGTGCGCGAGACCGCCGAGGCATTCGCCGAGTACGCCGCCCTCGCCGCCGCGCGCTACGGGGACCGCGTCGAGCGCTGGATCACCCTCAACGAGCCGTACTGCTCCGCCTTCGTCGGGCACGCCGAAGGACGCCACGCTCCCGGCGCCCAGGAGGGCCGCGGCGCGCTGGCCGCCGCCCACCACCTCCTGCTCGCCCACGGCCTCGCCGTACAGGCGCTGCGCAGCGCGGGCGCCCAGGAGGTCGGCATCATCCTCAACATCGACCGCATCCACGCCGCCTCCGACCGCCCGGAGGACCTCGCCGCCGTACGCCGCGCCGAAGTCCTGCACAACGAGACCTGGACCGAACCGCTCCTCGGCGGGCGCTACCCCCGTGGCGAGCACGAAACCTGGGGGGCGCTCGCCGACGGCGCCTGGCGCCGGCCCGGCGACCTGCGACTGATCGGCGCCCCGCTGGACTTCCTCGGCGTCAACTTCTACCGGCCGGTCACCGTCGCCGCGGCAGCCCACCGCACACCCGACCCCGGCCTCCGCGACGCCGTTGACATCGGTGTCACCGAACTCGACCCGTACGGCACCCGGCACACCACCATGGGCTGGCCCGTGGTGCCGCGCGCACTCACCGAACTGCTCCGCGACCTCCACGCCCGCTACCCACGCCTCCCACCGGTGTGGATCACCGAGAACGGCTCGGCCGAGGACGACACCGTCGCCCCCGACGGCCTCGTCCACGACACCGACCGGATCGCCTACCTGGCCGACCACCTCGCCGCCGTCGCCGACGCGGTCGCACAGGGCGTGGACGTACGCGGCTACCACGTGTGGTCCCTGCTGGACAACTTCGAGTGGGCGCGCGGCTACGACCAGCGCTTCGGCCTGGTCCACATCGACCACGACACCCTGAACCGCACGCCCAAGGACAGCTACCGCTGGTACCAGGGCATGATCACCGCGCACCGAGCGCGGACGGAGGAACCTGCCCGATGAAGTTCACCGACGGCTACTGGCTGATGCGTCCCGGCGTGGTGGCGCTCTACGCCGCAGAGGTCGCCGACATCCGGGCCGACGAGCACCGGATGACCCTCTACGCCCCCGTGAAGCACGTGCGCGGCCGGGGCGACACCCTCAACAGCCCGCTGCTCACGGTCGAGTGCTGGTCGCCCGCCGAGGGCGTGATCGGGGTGCGCACCACCCACCACGCCGGTACGCCGGACCCAGGGCCCCACTTCGCGCTGCCCGGCGCGGAGCCGGGCGCGGGAAAGGTGCGCAGGGACGGTGCGGTGACCGAACTCTCCGCCGGCGACCTCACCCTGCGGGTGGACGCCTCCCAGCCGTGGAACCTGGAGTTCACCGCCGAGCGCCGGACCTTGACCACGGTGGGGGAGCGCGGCACCGGCTTCGTCACCGACGCAGCGGGAAGCCACCACATGCTTGGCCAACTCTCGCTCGGAGTGGGCGAGCTGGTGTACGGGCTGGGCGAGCGGTTCACCCCGTTCGTCAGGAACGGCCAGACGGTGGACATCTGGCAGGCGGACGGCGGCACCAGCAGCGAACAGGCCTACAAGAACATCCCCTTCCACCTCACCAACCAGGGCTACGGAGTCTTCGTCAACCACCCCGGCAAGGTCAGCTACGAGATCGGCTCCGAGTCCGTCGGCCAGGTCCAGTTCAGCGTCGAGGACCAGACGCTGGAGTACTTCGTCGTGCACGGCCCCACCCCGAAACAGATCCTGGAGCGCTACACCGCCCTCACCGGCCGCCCCGCCCTTCCCCCGGCCTGGGCCCTGGGCCTGTGGCTGACCACCTCCTTCACCACCGACTACGACGAGGCCACCGTCAACCGCTTCGTCGGCGGCATGGCCGAGCGCGGCATCCCGCTGAGCGTCTTCCACCTGGACTGCTTCTGGATGCGCGAGTACCAGTGGAGCGACTTCGCGTGGGACCCCGAGACCTTCCCCGACCCGGCCGGAATGCTGGCCCGGCTCAAGGAGCAGGGACTGCGGATCTCCGCCTGGATCAACCCGTACGTCGCCCAGAAGTCCGCCCTGTTCGCGGAGGGCATGCGCGAGGGGTACCTGGTGCGCCGCGCGGACGGCAGCGTCTGGCAGTGGGACCTGTGGCAGCCCGGCATGGCCTTGGTGGACTTCACCAACCCGGCCGCGCGTGACTGGTACACCGGCAAGCTGCGCGCACTGCTCGCCCAGGGGGTGGACTGCTTCAAGACCGACTTCGGCGAACGCATCCCCACCGACGTCGTCTGGCACGACGGTTCCGACCCCCAGCGGATGCACAACTACTACACCCAGCTCTACAACGAGGCCGTGTTCGAGCTGCTGCGCGAGGAACGCGGTGAGGGCGAGGCGCTGCTCTTCGCCCGCTCCGCCACCGCCGGGGGCCAGCAGTACCCGGTGCACTGGGGCGGTGACTGCGAGTCCCACTTCAACGCCATGGCCGAATCGCTGCGCGGCGGGCTCTCCCTCGGCCTGTCCGGCTTCGGCTTCTGGAGCCACGACATCGGCGGCTTCGAGGGCACGCCGAGCCCGGCCGTCTTCAAGCGCTGGGTGCAGTTCGGCCTGCTCTCCTCGCACAGCCGGCTGCACGGCAGCAAGTCGTACCGGGTGCCCTGGGACTACGGCGACGAAGCCGTCGACGTCACCCGGGAGTTCACCCTCCTCAAGCACCGCCTCGCCCCCTACCTCCAGCGCGCCGCCCAGCAGGCGCACACCACCGGCATCCCGGTGATGCGCGCCATGGTGCTGGAGTTCCCCGACGACCCCGCGGCGGCCACCCTCGACCGGCAGTACCTGCTGGGCGGCGACCTGCTCGTCGCCCCGGTCCTCAGCGACGACGGCACGGTGGAGTACTACGTCCCCGAGGGGACCTGGACCAACCTGCTGACCGGCGAGCAGGTCACAGGACCGCGCTGGACCAAGGAACAGCACGGCTTCCACACCCTGCCGCTGCTCGTCCGCCCCGACTCCGTCATCCCCCTGGCGGCCGACGACCAGCACCCCGTCTCCGCCTGGGCCGACGGAGTCGAACTGCGCGTCCACGCCTTCGCCGACGGCGCGGAGCGCACGGTCGTCATCCCCCGCTCCGACGGCCCCGGCGAAAGCGCCCGCTTCCATCTGCGCCGCAGCGGCGACCGACTCCACGTCACCACCGACAGCCTCCGTCCGTGGCACCTGCGGACCGGCGGACCGGACGGCACCCTGCACACCTGCCCGGCCGGCACCCCGCAGGCCGACTTCCCCTACCCGGTCTGAGAACGACGCCTCCTCCTCCGGCACGAGGTCTGTTCGTCTGTTCCGGGACACGGCAGGACGGTACGGGCCTCTGCCGCCGGAATCAGGCGCTTCGCACCGGTTTCGCGTTCGAGGAGCCGGACATCGGGGCGGGGTGGCCGACACGCGGCCGAGTGCATGTCCTACGGTTTCCGGAAGGCGCCCGGATTCCTTCCGGGCGCACAGCTACGGAGGTGGGGACTGTGGCCGGGAAACGCGCCCAGCGCACTACAGGTACGCAGGGCCCGGACGGGGCGGCCAAGGTGACGATCAGCGAGATCGCCCGGGAGGCCGGAGTGTCCGTGCCGACCGTCTCGCGCGTCGTCAACGGGCGTTCCGACGTCTCACCCGACACCCGGGCCCGGGTCGAGGACCTGCTGCACCGGCACGGTTACCGGCGTCGCCCGGGAGCGCAGGGGACCCGGGCGGCCCTGCTCGACCTGGTCTTCAACGACCTGGACAGCCCCTGGGCCGTGGAGATCATCCGGGGTGTGGAGGAGGTCGCGCACGAGCAGGGCGTGGGCACGGTGGTCTCCGCGATCCACGACCGGGCGGGCGCGGCCCGCCAGTGGATGACCAATCTGCGGGCCCGCGCCTCGGACGGCGTGATCCTGGTGACCTCCGTGCTCGAATCCGGTCTCCACGACGAACTGCGGCGTCTGGGTGTGCCGTTGGTGGTGATCGACCCGGCCGGATCGCCCGCCACGGAAGTGTCCACCGTCGGCGCCACCAACTGGGCCGGCGGCATGGCTGCCACGGAGCACCTGCTCGGGCTCGGCCACCGCAGGATCGGGTTCGTCGAGGGCCCGCCCCGGCTGCTGTGCTCCCGGGCCCGCCTCGACGGCTACCGCGCCGCACTCGACGTGGCCGGGGTGCCGGTCGACGACGAGTTGATCGTGCCCGGCGACTTCTACCACGAGTCGGGCTTCACGGGGGCGAACCGGCTGCTCGACCTGGACGAGCCGCCCACCGCGATCTTCGCGGCCAGCGATCAGATGGCGCTCGGCGCGATCGAGGCACTGCGCCAACGCGGTCTGCGCGTGCCGGAGGACATGAGCATCGTCGGCTTCGACGACCTGCCGGAGGTGCGCTGGTCGTCCCCGCCGCTCACGACGGTCCGTCAACCCCTGTCCGACATGGGCAAGTTGGCGGCTCGGATGGTGCTGGACCTGGCCCGGTCGGTGCAGCCCGCCTCGCCGCGGGTGGAGCTCTCGACGGAGTTGGTGGTCCGCGCGAGCACGGCGCGCCGGCGAGGCGCATAGCGGAGCAGTGACTTCCGCCCCGGAGGGGCGGCAGGGGTGTCAACGTCCTTTTCCGCCAGGACCGTTGACACCCCTTTCGCATGCCCGTAACTTCCGTGTCCGTCTCCCGATAATTATCGGACTTCTTCCGGAAGGTGTGCTGTGCCAGCCTCCGATCGAGTCGCCGCATCCCTCTTCGGTGCCGCGTCCTCCCCGTTTCCCCGTCGCCGATTCCTCGGCACCGCGACAGCGGCCGGACTCGGTGTGGCCGGACTGTCCGCCTGCTCGGACTCCGGGGCCACCACCACCGACAGCGAGGGCCGTACTGTCGTGGAACTGTGGAACATCCAGACCACGGAGCCCTCGAAATCCGTCTGGCCCGAGCGGGTCAAGGCGTTCGAGGCCAAGAACTCCAAGGTGCGCATCAAGCTCGTCACCCTGGAGAACGACGCGTACAAGTCCAAGATGACGGCGCGCACCAGTTCCGGAAAGCTGCCGGACATCTACCACACGTGGGGCGGCGGGGTGCTGAGGCAGCAGATCGACGCGGGACTCGTGGAGGACCTCACGCCCACCGTCAGCCCCATGGCCCCCACCTTCATCCCGGCGTCGCTCAAGCCCTACGAGTTCGACGGCAAGACGTACGCCATGCCCATCGACATCGGCGCCGTCGGCTTCTGGTACAACAAGGCGCTCTTCGCCAAGGCCGGCCTCACCGCCCCGCCGGCCACCTGGGCCGACTACCTCGATGCGGTCAGGAGGCTGAAGAGCGCGGGGATCACGCCCATCGCCCTCGCGGGCAAGGAGAAGTGGCCCGGCATGTACTACTGGGCGTACCTCTCCATGCGGGTCGGCGGAGTCGACAGCATGCAGGAGGCCGCCGACGCCGAGGACTTCACCGGCGACAGCTTCCTCAAGGCCGGCGAACACCTCAAGGAGCTCGTCGCCCTGGAGCCGTTCCAGAAGGGCTTCCTCGGCGCCGGGTACTCCACGCCCAACGGCGAGGCCGCGGTCATGGGCAACGGCGAGGCCGCGATGGAGCTGATGGGCCAGTGGGGGCCCAACGTGCAGGCCGACTCCGGCAAGGGCATCGGCGAGGACCTCGGGTTCTTCCCGTTCCCCGCGGTGGCGGGCGGCAAGGGCGCCCGGACCGACGTGTTCGGGGGCGGCGGCGGGTACGCGGTCCGCAAGGGCGCCCCGCAGGCGGCCGTCGACTTCCTGAAGTTCTTCATGTCGCCCGAGTCCGACCGCGTCCTCGTCTCCGAGGCCGAGATGATGCCGGTCGTCAAGGAAGCCGTCGGCGCCCTGACCGACCCCGGCCTCAAGGCCGTCTCCGAGACCCTCGGCAAGGCCACCGGCTTCCAGCTCTACCTCGACCAGGCATACCCGCCCGCCGTCGGACAGGAGATCAACGACTCGGTCGCCGCCCTCATCGCCGGGACCAAATCCCCCGAGCAGGTGGCCCGTTCCGTCACGCAGGTCGCCAAGAGCCAGTAAATGACCATGACGTCGACCGATACGCGCTCCCCGGGGCAGGCCCTCGCCGAGCAGCCGGACACGGACGGGCCCACCCGCCGCCCGTTCGCCCGCCGCCTGCGGGACTGGCTGACCCCCGTCCTCTTCACGGTGCCCGGACTCGTCCTGTTCGGCCTGTTCGTCCTCGTGCCGATCCTGTACGCCGGGTACGTCAGCTTCTTCAACTGGGGCGGATTCGGCGCCCCCTCGGACTTCACCGGCATCGACAACTACACCCGACTGCTCGGCGACCCGGTCTTCCTCGGCGACCTGTGGCGCGGACTGCTGCTCGTCCTGCTGTCCGTGGGGATTCAGCTGCCGTTCGCGCTCGCCATGGCCGTGCTGCTCAACCAGAAGCTGCGCGGCCGGGCCTTCTACCGGATGCTGTTCTTCGCCCCGTACGTCCTCTCCGAGGTCATCACCGGCGTCCTGTTCTCCATGATCTTCGCGCCGGACGCGGGCCTCGCCGACAAGGTGCTCGGCGCGATCGGCCTCGACGAGCTGGGCGGACTGTGGTTCGCCGACCAGGACAACGTCCTGGCCACCGTGTTCCTCGTCATGATGTGGAAGTACTTCGGCTTCCACATGATGCTCTACCTGGCCGGCCTCCAGGGCGTCCCCGCCGCACTCCACGAAGCGGCCCGCCTCGACGGCGCCGGCCCCTGGCAGCGCTTCCGCCACATCACCCTGCCGCTGCTCGGCCCGACGATCCGGATGAGCGTCTTCCTGTCCGTGATCGGCGCGATCCAACTGTTCGACCTGGTCTGGGTGGTGACCCAGGGCGGCCCCGACCACCACTCCGAGACGATGGCCGTCACCCTCTTCCAGTTCGGGTTCAAACGCACCCAGATCGGCTACGCCGGCGCGATCAGCATCGCGATGTTCCTCATCAGCCTCGTCTTCGCCCTCGCCTACCAGCGCTTCGTGCTGCGCCGCGACACCGAAGGAGCCCTCACCTCGATGCGAGGCAACCGATGACCCCGACGCGGCCGACGCCCACGAAGGCGCCGATGTCCCCCGGCCTGCGGCGCAGACTGCGCTCCACACCCCTTTACGTCATTGTGTGGGTGATCGGCGTGGTCATGGTCACGCCGCTGCTGTACGCGCTCGTCTCCGGTTTCAAGTCCACCGACCAGCTCTCCGGGAACGGCTTCGGACCGCCCTCGCCGTGGGTCACGTCGAACTACACGGACGTCCTGGCCTCCGCCGCCTTCTGGCGGATGCTCGGCTCCTCCACCCTGATCGCGGTCGGTACGACCCTGCTGACGGTCGGCGCGGCAGCACTCGCCGCGTTCGCACTCGCCCGCTTCGCCTTCCGCGGCCGGGAGGTGCTGTTCACCCTCTTCACCGTCGGGCTGATGTTCCCGTTCGCCGTGGCGATCCTGCCGCTGTTCATCCTGCTGCGCACCTTCGGCCTGCTCGACAACCCGTGGGGCGTGATCCTCCCGCAGGCCGCGTTCGGACTGCCGATGACCATCCTCATACTGCGCGGGTTCTTCCGTGAGATCCCCGGCGAACTGGAAGAGGCCGCGACGCTGGACGGCTGCTCGCCCTTCGGTTTCTTCTGGCGCGTCCTGCTGCCGATGGCCCGCCCCGCCCTGGGCACGGTCTCCGTCCTGGCCGTGGTGGGCAGCTGGAACAACTTCCTGCTGCCGCTTCTCGTCTTCAGCGAACCCACCTGGTGGACGATCCCGGTCGGAGTCCAACAGTTCCAGGGCCAGTACGCCGCCGACATCGCCCGCGTCTTCGCCTATCTGGTCCTCGCCATGGTGCCCGCACTCGGCTTCTACGCCGTCGCCGAACGGCAGTTGATCGGCGGTATCACCATGGGCGCCACCAAGGGCTGAGCCCGCACGGGCCGCCCGGTCGCCTTCCTCAGCCCCTTCGCGCCATCCACTCACTCGTACCGCACGTAAGGAGTTCCATGGCCGAGCCATGGCAGAACACCACCCTGCCCGCCCACGCCCGCGCGGCGGACCTGCTCGCCCGGATGACCAACGAGGAGAAGACCGCCCAGCTCTCCAGCGTATGGATCGGCGCCGACACCGAAGGCGCCGACGTCGCACCCGGACAGCACACCTACGCCGCCCGCAGCGCCGCCCTCGACGCCCTGCTGCCCTACGGCCTCGGCCACCTCACCCGCCCCTTCGGCACCGTCCCCGTGGACCCCGCCGAAGGCGCCGCCCGCCTCGCCGGGCTGCAACGCGCCATCCGCGCCGGCAACCGCTTCCGCCTCCCCGCGATCGCCCACGAGGAGTGCCTGACCGGCTTCACCGCATGGCAGGCCACCGTCTTCCCCACCCCCCTCGCCTGGGGCGCCACCTTCGACCCCGCGCTGATAGCGGAGATGGCGCAGGCCATCGGTGCGTCGATGCGCGCGGTCGGCGTCCACCAGGGCCTCGCCCCGGTCCTCGACGTCGTACGGGACCCGCGATGGGGCCGCACCGAGGAAGCCATCGGCGAGGACCCGTACCTCGTCGGCACGATCGGCACCGCGTACGTACGAGGTCTGGAGACGGCCGGGATCGTCGCCACCCTCAAGCACTTCGCCGGCTACTCGGCCTCGCGGGCCGCCCGCAACCACGCCCCTGCCTCGATCGGCCCGCGCGAGCTCGCCGATGTGATCCTCCCGCCCTTCGAGATGGCGCTGCGCGAGGGCGGCGCCCGCTCCGTGATGCCCGCCTACAACGACATCGACGGACTGCCCGCCCACGCACATGTCCGGCTCCTCACCCAACTCCTGCGCGAGGAATGGGAGTTCACCGGAACGGTGGTCTCGGACTACTACGGTGTCTCGCTCCTGGAGGAAGCGCACCGGCTCACCGACGGGGAGGCCGGAGCGGCGCGGCTCGCGCTCGCGGCCGGTGTCGACGTGGAACTTCCGGCGGCCCGCTGCTTCACCCCCGCCGACCCGCTCCCCGAGGACCTGCTCGACCGGGCCGCACTGCGCGTCCTCACGCAGAAGTGCGAACTCGGCCTCCTCGATCCCCACGAAGGACCCGGCGCCGCCGGGACCGCCGACGCACCCGTCGACCTGAACCCTCCGCACCTGCGTGAGCTGGCACGACGGGTGGCCGAGGAATCGGTCGTACTGCTCGCCAACGACTCCGGTGTGCTGCCGCTCGACGGCGGATCGCGCCTCGCCCTCCTCGGCCCGCTCGCCCACGAGCAGGCCGCCGTGCTCGGCTGCTACACCTTTCCCCGGCACGTCGGCGTCCACCATCCGGACCTGCCCACGGGTGTCGAGGTGCCGACGCTCGCCGAGGCGCTGCGCGCCGAGCTGCCGGACGCCGTGTTCGTCGAGGACCCGGCCGGTGCCGATGTGTGCCTGGCCGTGGTCGGGGACCGCTCCGGCCTGTTCGGCCGGGGTTCTTCGGGGGAGGGGTGTGACGCGGAAGACCTCCAACTGCCCTTTGACCAGGACAAGTTGTTGGACGAGGCGATGGCTTGCGGTGCGCCCGTGGTCATCGTCGCCCTCGGTGGACGCCCCTACGCGCTCGGCCGCTGGGCCGACCGGGCCGCCGCGGTCGTCACGGCGTTCTTCCCCGGACAGGAGGGCGGCGGGGCCGTCGCCGGAGTCCTGTCCGGGCGGGTCGAACCGTCCGGGCGTCTGCCCGTCGCGGTACCGCGCAACCCCGGCGGCCAGCCGGCCCCCTACCTCGCCCCGCCGCTCGGCAGGCACGGGTTCCCCAGCAGCGTGGACCCCACCCCCCTGTACCCGTTCGGGCACGGCCTCTCGTACACCGCCTTCGCCTGGGGCCGGCCCCACTGCGACGCACCGGAGTTCTCCACCGGCGGGGAGACCACCCTGCGCCTGACCGTACGCAATACCGGCGACCGGGCGGGCACCGAGACCGTCCAGCTCTACCTCCACGACCCGGTCGGCACCGTCGCCCGCCCCGAGGTCCGGCTCGTGGGCTACGCCCGCGTACCGCTCGAAGCCGGTGCCTCGGCCGAGGTGCACGCCACCTTCCCCGCCGACCTCGCCGCGTACACCGGCGCGGACGGCCGCCGCGTGGTCGAACCCGGAGCCCTCGAACTGCGCGTCGCCGCTTCCAGTGAACGCGTCCACCACACGGTGTCGCTCACCCTGACCGGGGAAGCGCGGCAGGTGGGGCACGAACGCCGGATGCGGTGCGAGATGCGAGTGAAGTAGCACCACTCGTCCATGCCACGGCGTCAGCGAGGACAGGAGGCCCAGGGCGGAGAGCAGAGCGGCACGGCAGGCGGTGCCGCGGCGCGCTGGGCCCCGGGCGTGCGCGGCCGGGGCGGGCGGTGGGCAGCCCGCTGGTGGTCGGTGCGCGGGCGGCGCCGGACGCGGCGGCAGCGGGTCAGCGCGGCGAACGCGTCGTCCGGCGCCTCCCTTCGGTCAGTGCCCGCGCAGAACCGCGCAACCACCGGCCGGCAGTACGCGCACGGGGGCGTCGGTGAGCAGGTCGTGCGCGGCCTCCGGCAGGGGCACGGGCTCGGCGGTGTGGTTGAGCAGGACCCGCCAGCTCCGTCCGTCGGGGGAGCGGCGGGTGACGGCCTCGACACCGGGCGGCAGGTCCGGCACCTGCGGTTCGACCCCGGCCTCCGCCAGCAGGCGGCCGACCAGCGCCGCGTAACCGACGTCGTCCAGCCGGGTGGACAGGTACCAGCCGTGTCCGCTGCCGAAGCGGTGCCGGGTGAGGGCGGGCCCGCCCGTGAGCATGCCGTGGGTGTACGCGGCGAGGGTCTCCGCGCCCTCGGTGCGCAGCAGTTCGCTCCAGACCGTGCCCTGCGACCCGTCCGACAGGACGATCCGCTCGTCCTCGCGCAGCGGCCGGTACTCCTCGACGCGCATGCCCAGGGCCTCGCGCAGCGGTGCGGCCGGGTAGCCGCCGAGCCTGGCGTGCATGCGGTCGTCGACGTAGCCGCTGGCGTGCTGGACCAGGAGCGTCCCGCCGCCGTCCACGAAGCGGCGCAGGCTCTCGGCCCCCTCGTCGGACAGCAGGAACAGGGCCGGGGCGACGACGAGCCGGTAGCGCGCCAGTTCGTGCTCCGGGCGGGCGAAGTCGACGGTGCATCCCGCGTCCCACAGCGCGCGGTGCGCCCGGACGAGTTCCCCGTGGTAGTCGCCGAGGCGGGAGGAGGGCAGCCCGTCGACGCCGAGTGCCCACCAGGCGTCCGGGGAGTCGAGCACGGCCACGGACGCGGTGACCGTCGACCCCGCCAGCTCGCCGAGCCGGGCGACGGCCTCGCCCAGTTGCGTGACCTCGCGGAAGATCCGGCTGTCGGGACCCGCGTGCGGGACCATCGCCGAGTGCCAGCTCTCGGCGCCGGCCCGGGACTGCCGCCACTGGAAGAACAGGGCGCCCTCCGAACCGCGGGCGATGTGGCCGAGGGAATGACGCATGATCTCGCCGGGCTCCTTGCCGAGGATGCGGTCGCCGTCGTACACGGTGTTGGTGCCCTGCTCCATCAAGAGCCAGGGGCGGCCGCCGCCGAGGGAACGGGTGCGGTCGGCGTGGGCGGCGACGCCGGCTGCGGCGTCCAGCCCGGGTGCCGCCGGATACTGGTCGGACGTGACGACGTCGAGTTCGCCGGCGAGGGCCCACAGGTCCACGTTCTGGTAGGCGGGGAGCATCAGGTTGGTCGTCACCGGCCGGTCGCTGTGCGCGCGGATCGCGTCGCGCTGCTCGCGGTGGGCGGCGACGATCTCGGCGGACCAGAAGCGGCGGAAGTCCAGCGCCTGACCGGGGTTCTTGTGCCACTGCGAGGCGCGCGGCGGCAGCACCTGCTCCCAGGACGTGTAGTGCTGGCTCCAGAACGCCGTTCCCCAGGCCTCGTTGAGGGCGTCCAGCGAGCCGTGGCGCGCTCGCAGCCACACCCGGAAGGCGGCGGCCGTGTGGTCGCAGTGGCAGAGGGTGCCGTACTCGTTGTGCACGTGCCACAGGGCGAGGGCGGGGTGGTCGCCGTACCGCTGGGCAAGGACGGAGGCGATCCGGCGGGCCGCGCGCCGGTAGGCGGGCGCGGTGAGGCAGTAGGTGTCGCGGCTGCCGTGGGTGAGGCGGGCGCCCTGGGGGGTGACCGGCAGCGCGTCGGGGTGGGCCAGGGTGAACCAGGGCGGCGGTGAGGCCGTCGGGGTGGCGAGGTCGACGGCCACGCCGTTCGCGTGCAGGCGCTCGATGTGGGCGTCGAGCCAGGCGAAGTCGAAGCGCCCTTCCTCCGGTTCGAGCAGGGCCCAGGAGAAGACGCCCACGGTAGCCAGGTTGACCCTGGCCCGGCGCATGAGCTCGTCGTCCTCCTGCCACACCGGCTCGTCCCACTGCTCGGGGTTGTAGTCCCCGCCGAAGGCCAGGCCGCCCAAGCGGTCGGTGATGCTGCGGGTCGTCATGACGGTTCCTCGGTCGGGGGACAAACGGCTTCCTGGTGATCTGCCGGGCCGGGTGACAGCAGTACGTGGCGCCTCGCGGGCCCCGCGCCCGGCAGGGCGGTGACGGTACGGCCCGCCCTCCGTCCGCCCCGACCCGCTTCCTGCGCGGGACCGGGGCGAGGGGATGGTGCTCGACGTGCTGCTTGGAACACCGGGCCCCGGCCGGACGGCAGAGGGGTCGGTGAGGCCGCGTGCACGGCCGAAGATGCTGTGTCGAAGCGCTTCGCCAACAGAGGCAAGTTAACGGAGAAGATTCGTAGAAAACAAGAGGCTCTACCGTGTAATGCTTCTCGTCGTGGTCACTTGCTGGATCGGCGAGAGGGACAGCCAAGTCGAAGCGCTTCGTCAACCGGGTCCGGAGTCGACTTCCTGCGTCCGTTCCGGCGACGAACCCCGCTTCCGGACCGGTGCGTTCGCAGGCGGAGGGGGGCAGGGCGGTGAGGCAGGGCGCTGCGGCAGCTGGTGAGCCGGTCGGATCGGTACGATGCCGCTGACGCGGCCCTGCTCGGCCCCGGCGAAGAGGGGCGGACAAGAGGAGGGCGGCAGGGGCGGCCTGGAGGCCGGCACCCGGCGTCACCCGCTCTTCACCCGTGGAGAGCTGTTGACCTCCCGGGAAGCCATGGACGATTTTCGTACGAGGTCTTCAGCCCGGGTACGAACCCTTCCCCGACGCATGCTGCCGAGGCACCGTGACCGCATTCCAGTCCGTACAGACAGCCCTCGTCCGCCTCGACGGTCCACCCGAACCCGCGGCCGTCGGCATCGGCGTCCACGGCCCGGCCGGGCACGTCGACGAGTTCCAACTGCCGGACATGTGGCAGTTCCATCTCTATCACTACGAGGCCGACCTGACCGTGGGCGGTGTCGAGCACCGGATTCGCCCCGGCCACGTCAGCCTCGTGCCGCCCGGAACGCCGGTCCGCTACCTGTACCGGGGCCGCTCCGAACACCTCTACGTACACCTGCGCCTCGGCGCTCAGGGCGCCGCCCGTGAGGTGGCGACGGTCCAACGCGCAGGCGTCCAGGCCGCCGTCCTCGACGGCCAGTTGCGCCAGGCGCTGTCCGCCTGGCCGCACACCCCCGGGCGGGCGGCGGCCGAAGTGTGGGCCGCGCTGTGGAACGTGGCCGAGCTGGCCCCGCTCCGGGACGGGAAGGCACAGGTCCTCCCTCCCGCGGTGGCCGCCGCGGTGGCCCTGATCGAGGCGCGGCTGGCGGAGCCGCTCACCGTGCCCGACATCGCGAAGGCGGCCGGTGTCTCCCACAACCACCTCACCCGCCTCTTCCGCACCGCCACGGGAGAAACAGTGGTCGGCTACATCCGTACCCGCAGGATGGAGCGGGCCGGGCATCTGTTGCGGGCGAGCACGCTCTCCATCTCCCGGGTGGCCGCCGCCGTCGGCATCCCCGATCTGCAGGCGTTCAACAAGGCCTGCCGTCGCGAGCTCGGGGCCTGCCCACGAACGGTCAGAGCCGCACGGCGCGGCACCCCGATGAATCGCCCCGCGGTGAGAATCGACCAGTAGAGGGTGAGCCCGGCCCACGCGTCCCGGTGGCGACCGCTCCTAGCGTGTGCGCCATGACGCATACCGAGACCGAGACACGTGCAGGAACCGGGGCGCCGACCCCGCCGGGCGGCGCGCTGCTCAGTACGGTCCAGATGGCGCGCTTCGTGGCGAGCGGATCGCTGCGCCTCGACGCGGTGGTTCCGGCGGCGATGAACGCCGAGGCCCTGCGGGTGCTGGAGGACGGAGTGCCGCCGGTGCCCTACGGGACACCGGTGCCGCAGGCCTACGCGCCGGGGTCGTTCCCCCGCAGGCTGCTCGAACTGCCGCAGGTGGCGGGGGCCTTGCACAGCCTGGTGGGTCCTGGGCCGACGGTGGACCACCACGCCGTGCACATCCGCGAGCCACGCGGGGGAGACGCCCAGCCGTTGCACGCGGACGCCGTCATCGACGTGAGGCCCGACGCGTTCGACGTCCAGCTGATGTACTACCCGCAGCAGGTGACGCTGGAGATGGGCGGCACCCTGAGCGTCCCCGGGAGCCATCTGCGGCGGACCAACGAGACCGACACCGGCCGGTACCAGAACCTGCGGGGCCAGGACCGGTTGGTCTGCCCGGCCGGCACGGTGGTGTTCCTGCACCACGGGATCTGGCACGGGGGCCGCCGCAACGACAGCGACATCCGGCGCTACATGTTCAAGATCCGCTTCAATCCGACGGTGCGCCAGCGCCTCCTGTGGGACCTCGCCGACCTGCACGACCCCCAGGTGCACGCCGAACTCGACGCGCACTTCCCCTGGTACGAGCAGGCCGGCGGCCGTCTGGAGCGGTACAACCGCGTCCTGCTGTGGCGCGAGCTGACCGGGGACGACGGATTCGACATCGACCACTGGGTGACCAGGGTCTCCAACCGCCCCGGGGCGAGGACCGCATGACCATCGACACGACGGACTCCGGCCCCCGGACGGGCGGCACCCCTGTGCTGCGGCAACGGGTCCTGGTGCTCTACCTGTCCACCTCGGCCCTGGACTCCCCGGTCGTCGGCTGGTCCCACTACGACGGGACCGGCCGCACCTTCCCGACCACGGGCGACAGCGACGAGCCGCCGTACGAGTCGGGCGTGGCGGCCCTTCTCGACGGCTGGCGGCTGATCCAGGCCGCTCAGCTGATCCCTCCCGGGCCGGGCAGCGAGTACGGCGTCTCCTTCCTCAAGCACGAGTTCTTCTTCGAGCAGATCGTGGACGTCCGGGCGTAGGAGCCGGCACAGCTCGCCGGTGGCCGGGTTCAGGCCAGCCGGATGACGTTCCAGGACAGCGGTTCCAGCACCGTGCTCAGCACGCCGTCCGTGAGGCGGGTGCCGGTGGCGCGGTGCGGGCCGACGCGTTCGGGGTCGGCGAGTGTGTTGCGCGCGTCGGGGTCCTCGTCGGCGAGGGCGCTGTGCTCGACGACCCTGCTCAACTCCAGCGCGTGCAGGGTGATCTCCAGCGGCAGGGGCTCGGTCTGGCTGCGGTTCACGGCGAAGACGGCCACCGTCCCGTCCGGTGCGCGCACCGCCGTCGCGTGCAGCAGCGGCACCTCCCCGTGCTCCTTCGTCGCGTACGTGGGCGAGTCGGGCCGTACGTCCAGGACCTGTCCGCGCCCGTGGCGGGCGGCCTGGGCGAAGGGGAAGAAGGTGGTCTGCCGCCATGCGGGACCGCCGGGTTCGGTCATGATCGGGGCGATGACGTTGACGAGCTGGGCGAGGCAGGCGATGGACACCCGGTCGGCGTGCCGGAGCAGCGCGACGAGGAGCGACCCGAGGACGACGGCGTCGGTGACGGAGTAGCTGTCTTCGAGCAGGCGGGGCGCCTCGGGCCAGTCGAGAGGGGCGGTGGCGGCCTCCTCGGCGGAGCGGCGCTGGTACCAGACGTTCCACTCGTCGAAGGAGAGGCTGATCCTCTTCGACGACTTCAGGCGTGCGCCGACGTGGTCGCAGGTGGCGACGACGGCCTCGATGAAGGCCTCCATGTCGACCGCGGAAGCGAGGAAGGAGTCCCGGTCCCCGTCGACCTCCTCGTAGTAGGCGTGCAGGGAGACGTGGTCGACGAGGTCGTACGTCTCGCTGAGGACGGTCGCTTCCCAGGCGGCGAAGGTGTCCATTCCCCGGCTCGAACTCCCGCACGCCACGAGCTCGACGGCGGGGTCCATCTGCCGCATGGCGCGGGCGGTTTCGGCGGCGAGGCGGCCGTACTCCTCGGCGGTCTTGTGGCCGGTCTGCCAGGGGCCGTCCATCTCGTTGCCCAGGCACCACAGGCGGATGCCGAAGGGCTGCTCGTCGCCGTGGGCGATGCGGCGCTCGGAGAGTTCCGTTCCGGCGGGGTGGTTGGCGTACTCCTGGAGTTCCAGGGCCTCGGCGACGCCTCGGGTGCCGAGGTTGACGGCCATCATGGGCTCGGCCTGCGGGCCGACCTTGCGGAGGAAGCCGATGTACTCGCTGAGGCCGAAGCGGTTGGTCTCGGTGGAGCGCCAGGCGAGGTCGAGCCGCCGGGGGCGTTCGTCGGCGGGGCCGACGCCGTCCTCCCACTTGTAGCCGGAGACGAAGTTGCCGCCGGGGTAGCGGATGGCGGTGGTGCCGAGTTCGCGGACGAGACCGAGGACGTCCGTGCGGAGTCCGGCCTCGTCGGCGGTGGGGTGTCCGGGTTCGTAGATGCCGGTGTGGACGCAGCGGCCGAGGTGCTCGACGAAGGAGCCGAAGAGCCGGGGGTCGACAGGGCCGACGGTGAAGGCGGGGTCGAGGGTGAAGCGGGCGGTGTGCGGCATGGCAGTGCCTTTCAGGTGGGTGGTGCGGGGCCGGGGGTTGCGGGAGCGGGCCCGGTCACTGCCCGGCCGGGCGCGTGTGGGCCCCGCCGGGCACGGACTGGCGCTGGACGCGCGGCCCGGCACTGGAGGAGGGCGAGGACGAGGAGCGGGAGCGGGTCCGCGATGACGACGGCGGCCATCAGCCGGGCGCGCCGAGGCCCAGTACGAGCAGTGGCGGCCGTCGCAGCGGTTCGCCGGACGCCGCGAGACCTCTCCCCCCCCGGCCCCCGCCGTCACCGGCCTCGTCACCGGCCGCTTCGCCCCGAGGCCGCCTGCGCCTTCCCGCGGCGGGTCGGACACGGGCGGGTCACGTCAGCGGAACAGCGCCGCCACCCCCGCGCCCTCGCGGACGAAGACGGGTATGCGGTCCAGCGGAGCATCGGCGTCGAGCGTCGTTCCGCCCTCCTCCACCCTCCCGGAGAACGGGTCCAGCCAGCGCGCCCCGTACGGCAGATGGACCCGGCGGCTGCGCGCTCCCGCCTCGTGGACCGGCGCCACCAGGACGTCGGGGCCGAGCAGGAACTGGTCGTCCGCCTCCCAAGCGCGTTGGTCGTCGGGGAAGTCGAAGAACAGCGGGCGCATCGGCGGGGCGCCGGTGCGGTGGGCGACCTCGGACAGCTCGTGCAGGTACGGGCGCAGCCGCTCGCGCAGGAGCAGGTGTTCCCGGAGGATGCCGTAGGCCTCTTCGCCGTAGGACCAGACCTCGTTCGGTCCGCCGGTCATGTCCGTGGAGAACGCGGGGTGATGGGGTTCGCGCTCGCCGTGCAGGCGCATGACGGGGCTGAAGGTGCCGTACTGGAACCAACGGATCAGCAGTTCGCGGTAGGCGCAGTCGTCCGGGTCGCCGCCCGAGAAGCCGCCGATGTCGGTGTTCCACCAGCAGATGCCGCTCATCGCGACGTTCAGCCCGGCCCTGATCTGGCGCGACAGCGAGTCGAAGGTGGGCGGGATGTCGCCGGAGCACAGCGCGGCCCCGTACTTCTGGCTGCCCGCCCACGCCGAACGCACCAGGGACAGCGGCCGGTCGTCGCCCGCCGAGGCCAGGCCCTCGGCGACCGCGCGGGTGTGCAGTACGGGGTAGAGGTGCGCGGCCGCGGCGGCCGGTCCGGCCGCGTACACGGCGCGCTCCGCCGCCTCCCGGCCCAGGTCGGGTTCACAGGCGTCCAGCCAGAAGCAACTCACCCCGTGCGCACGGTAGTTGGTGTTCAGCCGCTGCCACAGTGCGGTACGCGCACCGGGGTGAGTGGCGTCGTAGTACGCCATCGGGCGCATCGGCTCCTCGGCACTGCGTGACGGCCAATGGGCGGTGAGGAGGCCGCCGTCCGCGTCCCTGACGAGGTGCCCGGCGGCGGACAGTCCGTCGAACGAGTCGCTGCCGGGCTCGACCGTCGGCCACACCGAGACCGCGAGCCGCACTCCGAGCGCGGTCAGCTCCTGCACCATCCCGGCGGGGTCGGGCCACTCGCTCCCCTCGAAGCGCCAGTCGCCGTGGGCGGGCCAGTGGAAGAAGTCGCAGACGATGACCGACAGCGGCAGCCCGCGCTCCTTGTACTGCCGGGCCACCGAGAGGAGTTCGTCCTGGGTGCGGTAGCGCAGCTTCGACTGCCAGAAGCCGGACGCCCACTCGGGCAGGAGGGGCGGGCGGCCGGTGACCTGGGTGTACGCGTCGAGGATCTGGCCCGGGGTGTCGCCCGCGGTGACCCAGTAGTCGATGCGTCCGCCGCCGTCGGCGGTCCAGCGGGTCGTGTCGGCGCCCAGTTCGACGCGGCCGGTGGCGGGGTTGTTCCACAGCAGGCCGTAGCCGCGCGAGGAGTGCAGGAAGGGGATCGCGGCGACGGTGTTGCGCTGGACGAGGTCGATCACACAGCCCTTCTGGTCCAGGCGGCCGTGCAGGTGCTGGCCCAGGCCGTGCAGCCGCTCGCCGTCGTACCCCTCGAAGTGCTGTTCCGTACGGCCGTTTGCCGCGTGCACGCGGGGGCCTTCGTGGTGGGCGTACGGGGACTTCTCGGCGAGCAGTTCGCGGCCCGACGCGGTGTCCAGGAAGCGCAGGCGGCCGTCCGCCGACGCCTCCACGGTGAGGCGGCCGTTGACCAGGCGGGCCGAGCCGTCGTCGGCCACAAGGACCTCGGTGGGCGGTGGGGGCGGGGGGCTCTCCAGCGCACCGGGGGCGGCGGGGTCGACGGACCCCGAAGCGGCGCGCACACGGACCGCGTGCGGACCCCAGGGCTCGGCGTGGAGGACCTCGTTGGCTGTGCGGCGTTCCAGAGCGCCGGCACGGATGGTGTACGTCAAGGGGCTTCCCCTGTTCTGCTCGACTGGCGGTCTCGTCTGTCCGATCGGCGGGGGCGGGGTGCACGGGGCGTGACATAACATGCGCGTTATGTCTGCTTTCGCCGCTGTTGCGGTTGTCGCTCTCGCTCTCCTGCACCTCTGCATCCTGGTTCTGGAGATGTTCCTGTGGACCGGCTCCAGGGCGCGGGCCGTCTTCGGCACGACAGCGGAGTTCGCGGCTTCGACCAGGGCGATGGCCGCCAACCAGGGCCTGTACAACGGATTTCTCGCAGCCGGACTCCTGTGGGGTGCCTTCGCCTCCGATCCGGTCGGATTCCAGGTGCGGGTCTTCTTCCTGGCCTGCGTCGCCGTGGCCGGGCTCTACGGCGCCGCGACGTCGTCCCGCAAGATCCTCTTCGTGCAGACCGTCCCCGCGCTCGCCGTGCTCGCGCTGGTGCTCCTCGCCCGCTGAGGCAGGGGCGCGGCGCCGTCAGCGCGCGGACCGGTAGCGGTCCAGGACCTCGGGAGTGGCGGGCGCGGTCACGGTTCGGGTGCCCGCGCGCTCCCACGCGGGCAAGTGCCCGATGTGCACTCCGGCGGCCTGCCGCGCGGCGCCGTCGGCGACGTACTCACCCGGCTCGGGGACGAGCACGGGAAGCCCGAAGACCGCGGCGGCGACCTCCTGCACGGCGGCCGAGCGCGCCCCGCCCCCGACCAGGACGATCCGTTCGGCCGGGACGCCCTGCGAGGTGAGCGCGGCCAGCCCGTCGGCGAGGGAGCAGACGATGCCCTCGACGGCGGCACGGGCCAGGTGGGCGGGCGTGAAGTTGCCCAGCGTCATGCCGTGCAGCGAACCGGTGGCATCGGGCAGGTTGGGGGTGCGCTCCCCCTGGAAGTACGGCACCAGGGTGAGGCCCTGCGCCCCCGCCGGCACGGAGAGCGCCAGCGGGGTCAGCTCGTCCAGCGGGACACCGAGCACGGCCGCGGTCGCGTCGAGCACGCGTGAGGCGTTGAGCGTGCACACGAGCGGGAGATGGCGGCCGGTGGCGTCGGCGAAACCCGCCACCTGCCCGGAGGGGTCCGCCGTCGGCCGGTCGGCGACGGCGAACACGGTGCCCGAGGTGCCGATGGAGACGACCACGTCGCCCACCGACGCCCCGACCCCGAGCCCGGCCGCCGCGTTGTCCCCGGCGCCGGGACCGAGGAGCGCGCCCCCCGGCGTACGGCCCGCCGCTTCGAGCGGACCCAGGACCCGGGGGAGCACCGGGCCGTGCCCGAGGGTGCGGGCGAGAACGTCGGGCAGGTACCTCCCCGTCGACGGCGACCAGTACCCCGTGCCCGAGGCGTCCGAGCGGTCCGTCCGCAGCGCGTCCAGCGCGCCCGAACCGGGGCCGTGCCCCGCGAGCCGCCAGGTGAGCCAGTCGTGCGGAAGGCACACGGCGGCCGTCCGCGCGGCGCTCTCGGGCTCGTTGTCGGCCAGCCACCGCAGCTTGGCCGCGGTGAGGGCGGCGACCGGAAGGGTCCCGGTCGCCTCGGCCCACCAGCGGGCTCCGGCGGCGGAGTCGCCGTCGCCCGCCTCGCTGATCAGCGCCGTGGCGGCATCGGCCGAGCGGGTGTCGTTCCACAGCAGCGCCGGGCGGACGACCGCGCCGTCCCTGTCGAGACAGACCATGCCGTGCTGCTGGCCGGCCACCGAGACGGCGACGACGTCGTCGATGCCGCCCGCCGTCTCGATCGCGGCCTCCAGCGCCTCCCACCACGCGTCGGGATGCACCTCGGTGCCCTCGGGATGGCGGGCCGAGCCCGAACGCACCAGTGCGCCGGTCGCGGCGTCCCGCACCACGACCTTGCAGGACTGGGTGGAGCTGTCGACTCCGGCGACGAGGTCGGCCATCGGTCAGCGCCCGCCGGTCAGGTGCTCGATCGCGAGCTGGTTGAGGCGTACGAACGCGAAGGAGTGCGCGGCGGCCTTCTCGACGTCGAACTCCTGGAACACGGACGCGTCGGCGAGCAGGTCCGCCGCCGACTCCCCGGCGGCGAGCGTCGGCTCGGACAGCTCGTGCACGCCCGAGACGCGCAGCGCCTCCTGGACTTCCGGGTCGGCGCGGAACGCCGCCGCCCGCTCCCTGAGCCGCAGATAGGTGGCCATGTTGGCGCGGGCGGACTCCCACACGCCGTCGTACCCGTCGGTGCGGGAGGGCTTGTAGTCGAAGTGGCGCGGGCCCTCGTAACGGGGACCGCCGCCGGGGAAGCCGTTCTCCAGGAGGTCGACCGTGAAGAACGCGCTGGTCAGGTCGCCGTGCCCGAAGACGAGGTCCTGGTCGTACTTGATGCCGCGCTGGCCGTTGAGGTCGATGTGGAAGAGCTTGCCCGCCCACAGCGCCTGTGCGATGCCGTGCGTGAAGTTCAGGCCGGCCATCTGCTCGTGCCCGGTCTCCGGGTTGACGCCCACGATGTCGCCGTGCTCCAGCTGCGCGATGAACCCGAGGGCGTGGCCCACGGTCGGCAGGAGGATGTCGCCGCGCGGTTCGTTCGGCTTGGGCTCCAGGGCGATCCGCAGACCGTACCCCTTGTCCTTGATGTACGCGGCGGCGGTGTCCACGCCCTCACGGTAGCGGTCGAACGCGGCGGCGAGGTCCTTCGAACCGTCGTACTCCGAGCCCTCGCGGCCACCCCACATGACGAAGGTCTCGGCGCCGAACTCGGCCGCGAGGTCGATGGTGCGGAGCACCTTCGCGAGAGCGAAGCGGCGCACCGAGCGGTCGTTCGAGGTGAAGCCGCCGTCCTTGAAGACGGGGTGACTGAAGAGGTTCGTGGTGACCGTCGGGACCTTGAGTCCCGTCTCCTCCAGCGCGGTGCGGAAGGCGCTCAGGATTCGCTCGCGCTCGGCCGCGGAGGCGTCGAACGGGATCAGGTCGTTGTCGTGGAACGTGATGCCGTACGCGCCGAGCTCGGCGAGCCGGTGAACGGCCTCGACCGGGTCGAGAGCGGCACGGGTCGGGGCGCCGAACGGGTCGTTGCCCGTCCAGCCGACGGTCCACAGGCCGAAGGCGAACTTGTCCGCGGCAGTGGGGAGCAGAGTCATGCCAAACACCTCATCCGGGCTCGTCCTCTGCTGCGGGAGAAGCACTTCCGAGCAGGAGCAGAATTAGTATTGGATCTGAACTATATGGACCGTGGTGAACTTGTCAACGATCGTGCGGCGCGGCCGGACGCAGACAGGACCACCGAAGGGACGCACGTGCAGGGGCAGGGCGACAGCGCGGCGCACATCCAGGCACCCGGCCGGGTCACCGACGTACGGCGGCGCAATCTCGCCCTCGTACTCGCGCGCATCGGACCGGACGTCCTCGCGTCCCGGGCGGACATCGCCGCCGCCACCGGCCTCACCAAGGCCGCGGTCTCCAGCCTGGTGACCGACCTCCTGGCAACAGGGCTGGTCGAGGAACTCGGCGTGACCCGGGCCGGTGGGCGGGGCCGGCCCGGGGTGGGCCTGGCCCTCGATCCGCGACGCGGCGCGGTCGGCGCCGAGGTGAACGTCGACTACCTCGCGGCAGGCATCGTGGACCTGCACGGACAACTGCGGGTCCATGAAGTGGCCGAGGCCGCCAACCGGGGCCGCGCCCCGGACGAAGTCCTCGCGGAACTGTCGGAACTCGTCGCACGCTGTTCGGCCCGGGCCGCCGACGCGGGGATGACCCTCCTCGGCGGCGGACTCGCCGTTCCCGGCCTCGTGGACCCGGGCCGCGGGACCGTTCTGACAGCCCCCAATCTCGTGTGGCACGGCGCCGATCTGAGCGCCGCGCTCACCGGCCTCGCCCAGCCGACGCCCTTCGGCGTCGTCCTCTCCAACGAGGCGGACAGCGCGTCCCTCGCCGAACTCTGGTACGGCTGCGGGGCGTCGCTCGGCTCCTATCTGTTCGTGTCGGGCGAAGTCGGGGTCGGCGGCGGCCTGGTGCTGGCGGCGGAGCTGTTCTCCGGCCCCGGCGGACACGCGGGCGAAGTGGGACACGTCGTCGTCGAACCGGGCGGTCGACGCTGCTCGTGCGGAGGCCGCGGTTGCCTGGAGACCGTCGCCGGTCAGGAGGCGATCCTCGCCGCGGCGGGAATCACCGGCGGCGGCAGCACGACGGCGGAACGCATGAGCGTGCTGCGGTCCGCCCTCACGGCAGGCGACGCACGGGCGCTCGCTGCCGTCGCGCACGCGGGGCATTGCCTCGGGATCGCGGTGGTGTCCTCGGCGCGCCTCGTCGATCTCTCGGCCGTGGTGCTCGGCGGGCACTTCGCGACGCTCGCCGCTTGGCTGCGCCCCGCACTCCTCAGCAGCCTCGACGACTTCGCCCCGGGTCTCATCGCCCCCGGCCGCGCGGTCTTCTCGGAGCTGGGGGCGACGGCCGCACTGCGGGGGGCCGCGGGCTCGGTGCTGCGGCGGGCACTGGCCGCACCGTACGAACTGTTGGACTGAGTGCGGAAGTCCGCGGGGGCCCGCCGCGCGGGCAGCGGGCCCCCGCGGGCCCTCGGGCCTCCCTCCTCCGCGTGCCGGAAGCCCGTTGCGTGCTGCTTGTGCAGCGGACTGTGTGTTCAAGCCCTGCCTCACCGGAAGCCCGTTGCGTGCTGGGGTTGTGCAGCGGACCGTGTGTTCAAGCCCAGCCTCAGGGGGCGCGCTCCCGACCGCCGTATCCCCCTCAGCAACTGGTGCAGCCAGTCCGGGGCGGACCTCGGCGGACGCCCGACGACTGCCTCCGCAGCAGGAGACGGGTACCCCGTCGGCCCGGGGCGGAGGCCCTGGCCGCGACGGAGGTCGCGCCGCGTTCCGACAGGTCTGGCAGACCTCTCAGGTGAGGGTCCAGCGCTGGTTGCCCGCGTTCGAGCAGGAGTAGAGCTGGGCGAGGGTGCCGTTGGCCGTGCCGGCTCCGGCGGCGTCGAGGCACAGGCCGGACTGGACGCCGACGACGGAGCCGTCGGAGTTGAGGCGCCACTTCTGGTTGTCGCCGCCCCAGCAGCTGTAGATCTGCACCTTGGCGCCGTTGCCGTTGCCCGCGGCGTCCAGGCACTTGTCGCCGTAGACCCTGAGCTCGCCGGCGGCGGTGTGCGACCACTGCTGGTTGGTGTTGTTGTTGCAGTCCCACAGTTGGACCTGGGCGCCGTCGGTGGTGGTGGCGCCCGGCACGTCCAGGCAGCGGCCGGAAGCGACGCCCCTGATCTGTCCGGAACCCGAAGGGGGCGGGGTGGAGGCGGAGTTGAGTGCGTCGAGGACGGCGGTGTAGGCGGGCTTCTTGCTGCCGTTGGCGTTGAACAGCAGGGGCGAGTGCTCGGGTCGCCAGGAATCGGTGTCGCGCACACCCCAGACGGTGATGCCAAGACAACGCGCGACGGCCAGGCAGTCCTTGGTCACGTCGGCATAGGCAGTGGGTGACGCGCCCTGGATGTCGAGTTCGGTGACGGCCACGTCGACGCCGAGAGCGGCGAAGCTCCGCAGGGTGGTGCGGAAGTTGCTGTGGTAGGGGCTGTCGTTGTTGAAGTGCGCCTGGAAGCCGACGCAGTCGATCGGTACGCCGCGCTGCTTGAAGTCCTTGACCATGGCGTACATGGCCTGGGTCTTGGCCCAGGTCCAGTTCTCGACGTTGTAGTCGTTGTAGCAGAGCTTGGCGGCCGGGTCGGCGGCGCGCGCGGTGCGGAAGGCGACCTCGATCCAGTCGTTGCCGGTGCGCTGCAGGTTGGAGTCGCGCCGGGCGCCCGAACTGCCGTCCTGGAAGGCCTCGTTCACGACGTCCCACTGGGCGATCTTGCCTTTGTAGTGGGCCATCACGCCGTTGATGTGGCCGACCATCGCCTGGCGCAGCGTGCTGCCGCTGAGGCTCTACATCCAGCCGGGCTGCTGGGAGTGCCAGGCCAGGGTGTGACCACGCACCTGCTTGCCGTTCTGCACCGCCCAGTGGTGGACGCGGTCACCGGCGGTGAAGTCGAACTGGCCCCGGCGGGGTTCGGTGGCGTCGATCTTCATCTCGTTCTCGGCCGTCACCGAGTCGAACTCGCGGTTCGCGATCGCCGAGTACGTCGAGTCACCCAGCCTGCCCGAGGCGATGGCGGTGCCGAAATAGCGACCGCTCTGCGCCGCCGCGGCCCCGAGTGTGTTCTCGGCCGCGCTTTCGGCGGCGTGTGCGGCCGGTGACGTGACCGGCGCGGTGAGCGCACCGAGGACGCCGACGGCCAGTGCGGTGAGCAGAACGCCGGCCTTCCGGCGGACGGCGGGCGGGGGAGTGGCATGCGAAGACATGACTGTGCCTCCAGAGCTGAGATCGGGGAAGGGGGAACGGAGTCGCGCCGGGGGCGACCACCGTCCCGGAGACGTTGCGCGACTGCCAGGTGAGCGACTGTGCCGCTGTGGTGACCACGCCGGCGCGCTGGGGCCGTCCGGCGGGCAGCCGACCCGGTCGACGCGTACCGCGGTGTTCGCCGCCGCGGCGGGAACCGCCACCGGGCGGTGGCAAGGCGTCCGGGGTGGCGCGACGAAGAGGAGGAGGGCATGAGCGGCTCCCGCGTCGATGGTGTTCACCGGGTGGAGTGGGTCCGGGTGAGCAGGTCCTCCGCTGCGGCAGGCGGCCACGGGGGCAACCGTGTGAGGAACCAGGTGCCGGTGGGGCCGGCGGAGGTGAAGGAGCGGAAGCAGCGCAGGCCGACGGAGTGGACGCTCCCTGGATGAGCACACACCGGTGGCGACCCGCAGCCACTCCGTGGAGGCGTTCTCGGTGACCGGCGGCACCGTGGGCAACGCCGAGGAAGTGCGCTTCCTTTCGAAATATCGAACGACGGTTGGTGCGTCGGCTGATTCGAGTCGGACAGTAGCGACGTGCGGGGTGAGCGTCAACAGGGCTGACATGCAAGGGAGTTGGAAATGTGGCGACCGGGTGGACGCCGCTTGGCCGCCTTCTCCCTCCCCAGCGCGGGCGCGTGGGGCGAGGACCGAGGCGAAAATTTTCGGAGAATTGCCGTTCGGACCGACCTGCTGGTCGAGCCGCCAGGGGCAGCACTGTTGGCGGCAGTTCGGTCGTAGGTCTTGACCCTGGGACCTCGTGTTCCTAATTTGTGGCGTCAGCGATCCGAGAACTTTCCGGAAAAGTTTCGGACTTGAAGCGGCGTCCGCCTCCCGGATCCCCCACCCCGGCCACGGGGAAGTGCTCCAGCTGGAGCGCGCGCAGAGCGCCGATGCGTCGGCAGGCGCGCCAGTTCTCCCCCGCCCCGCCCCTGATCCCGCCGCGGCCGCTCCGCGGTGCATCAAGGTCACCTCACCCCCGCCCCCCAGGAGGTCTTCCGATGCGGTTCCGCCAACGGCCCCTGTTCCACCTCAGACGCCTGCTCGCCGTCCTCGCGCCCCTGCTGCTCGCGGCCACCGTCCTCGGCGCCCCGCCCGCCGCCGCGGCGACCGTCGACACCAACGCCTGGTACGTGCTGGTCAACCGCCACAGCGGCAAGGCCCTGGACGTCCACAACCTGGCGACCGGCGACGGCGCGCGCATCACGCAGTGGACCAGGAACGACCAGAACCAGCAGCAGTGGCAGTTCGTCGACTCCGGCGGCGGCAACTACCGCATCAAGTCCCGCCACTCCGGCAAGGTGCTGGACGTCCACAACCGGTCGACGGCCAACGGCGGCCCGATCGTTCAGTGGGCCGACCTCAACGGCACCAACCAGCAGTGGCGGCCGGCCGACAGCCCGGACGGCCATGTGAGGCTCCTCTCGCGCCACAGCAACAAGGCCCTCGAAGTGCAGGGCGCCTCCACGGCCGACAACGCGAACGTCGTCCAGTACGACGACTGGGGCGGCGCCAACCAGCAGTGGCGGCTCGTCAAGGTCGGCGGCGGCAGCTCGGGCCCGTGCGAGCTCCCCTCGACGTACCGCTGGACATCGACGGGGCCCCTGGCCCAGCCCAAACCGGGATGGGTCTCGCTCAAGGACTTCACCGTCGCCCCCTACAACGGCAAGCAACTCGTCTACGCGACGACGCACGACACGGGCACGAAGTGGGGTTCGATGAACTTCAGCCCGTTCACCGACTGGTCGGAGATGGGCTCGGCCGGCCAGAACACGATGTCGTCCGGCGCGGTCGCGCCCACGCTCTTCTACTTCGCGCCGAAGAACATCTGGGTACTCACCTACCAGTGGGGTGCGACCACCTTCTCCTACCGGACGTCGAGCGACCCCACCGACCCCAATGGCTGGTCAGCACCGCACGAGCTCTTCTCCGGAAGCATCGGCGGCCCCGGAACAGGACCCATCGACCAGACGATCATCGGTGACGCGACGAACATGTACCTGTTCTTCGCCGGTGACAACGGCAAGATCTACCGGGCCGATATGCCGATCGGGAACTTCCCGGGCAGCTTCGGCTCGTCGTACACGACGATCATGAGCGACACGACCAACAACCTGTTCGAGGCGCCGCAGGTCTACAAGCTCCAGGGCCAGAACCGCTACCTCATGATCGTCGAGGCGATCGGCTCCCAGGGCCGCTACTTCCGCTCGTTCACCGCCACCAGCCTGAACGGCACCTGGACACCCCAGGCCGCGACGGAGAGCAACCCCTTCGCAGGCAAGGCCAACAGCGGGGCCGCCTGGACCGACGACATCAGTCACGGCGAACTGCTCCGCACCGGCCCCGACCAGACCATGACCGTCGATCCCTGCAATCTGCGGCTGCTCTACCAGGGACGCAGCCCCGACTCGGACGGCGTCGACTACGGCCTCCTCCCGTACCGTCCGGGGCTGCTGACACTGCGGCGCTGACGGCGCGGCCCGAGTCCGCTACGGGGCCCGCGTGGTGGGCTCCGCAGGAAGCGGACAGGACGTGAAGCCCCTGGGAGGGAGGGGACGTGCGACGGCTCTGCCGTTCCAGGAGGCTTCACGTGGTCCTTCACCACCCGCCGAGTCCGAGGAGCCGGCCGGCCGAACGGGGTACCGAGCTCCGGTACGCGATCCGGTTCGGGCGATCTCGACATTCCCGAGCCTCCCGGGCAACCGCCGCGCGCGGGTCGGTCAGCTCTTCTTCGGCGGTGCGCCGGGCCGGTTGGCCAGGGTGACCGCCGGTCCGTGACAGCGCTGATCACGCGGACGGTCACCGGGCCTGTCCCGGGCGCGGCATGCACCAGGGGCGCGCCCGGGGAGAACGCGGCGGCTGTGGCCGTGACCGACGCCGCCGTCCACGCGGCTCGCGGCAGGTTCCGCACCGCGGACATGCCGTGACCGCGCCACCCTCGGCCTCGGCTGGAGGGCGCCAGAACTCCGCTGACGGGCCCACTGCTTGTCCCCGGTCCCCTGCCGCGGTGGTGAGGGACGACTTCCCGGTCGATGCCGGGGCCGGCGGCGTGGTCGACGAAGTGTCTGCGGTAGCCACCGTCGCTCCGGATCTCGCCCCGGATCTCGCGCAGGGCGGGCGGCAGCCGCTCGAAGAGGGCCCGACCGGGGGAGGGGCCCGGATCGTGTTCCGCTGGACGCCGGTTGACGAATGGTCCGTGCCGGGTGCCTTCGGACCGCTGAGTGAAGCGCTTCAATAGCATGGTCTGGACAGGTCTCAGCGACTGGGGCTAAGGTGCGTCCTATCCGCGACGATCTATGCCAAGTCCGCTGTTGAAGCGCTTCTTCTCGGGGAGAATCCGATGGTCACCCTTGCTGAAGTGGCGCAGCATGCCGGAGTCTCGGCCAGCACCGTGAGTTACGTCCTCAGCGGCAAACGGACCATCTCCGCAGTGACGAAGCAGCGGGTTGAACGCAGCATCCAGGAACTCGGCTACCACCCGAACGCCGGGGCGCGGGCATTGGCGAGCAGCCGGTCCAACATCATCGCGCTGATGATGCCGCTACGTACGGACATGTACGTACCGGTCATGATGGAGATCGCCATCGCCGTCGCCACCCATGCGAGGGAGCACGGCTTCGACGTGCTGATGCTCACCGGTGAGGAGGGGCCCGCCGCCGTGCAGCGCGTGGTCGGCAGTGGGCTTGCCGACGCGATCATCCTGATGGACGTGGAGCTGGACGACGCCCGGCTCCCCCTGCTGCGCGCGAGCGGGCGGCCCGCCGTGCTCATCGGCCTTCCCGCCGAACCCGGTGGACTCACCTGTGTGGACCTCGACTTCGCTGAGGCCGGGGCGCTGTGTGCGACGCACCTGGCCGAGTTGGGGCACCGCGACATCGTCGTGATCGGTGAGGCTCCGGCCGTGTACGAGCGCAAGACCGGTTTCGCGGAGCGCACCATCGAAGGTCTGCGGGGCCGTGCACAGGAGCTCGGCCTGCGTGTGCTGCACCGTCCGTGCGAGGGGTCGTACGCCGCAGTGGCCGGGGCCCTGGGGCAGGTCTTCACCGAACGTCCCGGCGTCACGGGTTTCGTCGTACAGAACGAGCAGGCGCTGGAACCCCTGCTCAGCCTGCTGCGCCAGGACAGACGTGCCATTCCCGAGGACATCTCGGTGGTCGCCGTCTGCCCGGAGCAGGTGGCCCTCCAGGGCTCGATCCGGCTGACCTCCGTCACCATCCCCGCGCGCGAGATGGCACGCCAGGCCGTGGAGCGCCTCGTCGCCAAGATCGCGGGTGAAAGCCAGGGCGAGGTCTTCCTCCTCGAACCTGAACTCGTCGCCCGGGCAAGCAGCGGACCGGCGCCCGCAGGAGGGTGACGGGCTGGCGTGGCGGGGTCTGACCGCCCCGCCGGATCGGTCCTCCACCCGCAGTGGAGCGCAACAACCACTGACGCGAGCGCCGAGGGCAACGGCCTCGCCATGCGCTCGGCAACGAGAGAACGCGCCAACTCCCAGCACCGGCGGCCCCGTTACGGGACCGCGAAGAGTGCGATGGCGGCGGGCAGTCCCTTCGCGGCACCGCGGCCGGATCGCCTGACGCGTTCTGGCGCGGCCCTCGCTGGGAGGAACTCCTTCCAGCCCGCCTCACTCGAAGCGCTTCGAAATTCTCGTGTTGCCTGCGCAGGACCCAGCAGGAGCAGCAGTCTGCCCGTGCGCCCGTTCGGCGGCGCCCGTGTCGCGCCTCCAACACGCGGGCACATTCCCAGTTCGGAGCGTGCGAAGCTGCCGTGAAAGGTCGAGCGAAGTCACCCTCGACTCCGTTCGGTCCCCGAAGTTCCCCGTGACGACCTGTTGTCTTCCCCGGAGCTGCATCGCTACTGTCACCGAAGCGTTGAAGCGCATCGATACGCGCCTTCTTCGGCCTTCCGGATCTCCTTCGACCGAACGGCTCCGTGTCGACCTGCCCCGGCTCCCGGGAGCGTGAGTCAAAGCCGCCGGCACCGCCGCGCATGAATGTCGCCACCACCGGCCCCAGGGCCGCACATGACTCGGACGGCCCTCACGAACACACCAGAAAGGCAGGACCCCCCATGTCCTCCGCGCCCCACCTGTCCCGATGAGGGCTGCTCGCCGTCGGCACGGCCGCCGCCGTCCTTCCGGCGCTCGCCCCCGCCGCCGCGTCAGCCGCGCCGTCCGGAGCGGCCAGACGTATCCCGTACACCTTCGGCAACGCGGAGACAGTCGGCGGCGGCTTCGTCAGCGGCATCGTCTTCAACCAGCGCGAGCGCGGACTGGTGTACGCCCGTACTGACATCGGCGGCGCCTACCGCCTCGACCGGGCGACCCGGCGCTGGGTCCCCCTCACCGACTGGATCGGCTGGGACCGGTACGGCCACACCGGCATCATCAGCATCGCCACGGACGAGACCGACCCCGACCGCGTCTACCTGGCGGCGGGCACCTACACCCTCCCCGACTGGGACCCGAGCACGGCGGCGATCCTGCGCTCGACCGACCGCGGCCGCACCTGGAGGACCACCCCCCTGCCGTTCCGCCTCGGCGGCAACATGCCGGGGCGGGGCATCGGCGAACGCCTGGTGATCGACCCGAACCGCAACCGCGTCCTCTACCTCGGCGTGCGCGGAGGGCACGGCCTGTGGCGTAGCACCGACCACGGCAAGACCTTCGCGAAGGTCGACGACTTCCCGAACGCGGGCAACTTCGTTCCGGACCCCCAAAACCCCGACGGCTACAACGGCGACAACCTGGGCGTGCTGCAAGTCGTCTTCGACAAGCGCACCGCCCGGGCAGGCAGGGCCACCCGCACGCTCTACGTCACGGTCGCCGACAAGGACAACATCCTCTACCGGTCGACCGACGCCGGCGTCACCTGGGAGCGCGTCCCCGGCCAGCCCACCGGCTTCATCCCGCACCACGCGCTCTTCGACCACGTCAACGGTTTCCTCTACCTGGCGACCAGCGACACCGCCGGTCCCTACGACGGCGCCAAGGGCGACGTGTGGAAGCTGGACACCGCCACCGACGCCTGGACCCGCATCAGCCCGGTCCCCTCCACCAGCGCCGACAACGCCTACGGCTACAGCGGCCTGACCATCGACCGCCGGAACCCGCGGACCCTGATGGTGTCCACCCAGGTCAGCTGGTCCCCCGACTGCATCCTCTTCCGCTCCACCGACGGCGGGGCCACCTGGACACGGGCGTGGGACTGGACCTCGCAGACCGAACGCCGGCTGCGCTACGACATGAACATCTCCGATGCTCCCTGGCTGACCTGGAACGCCACCCCGAAGCCGCCGGAGAGCACCCCCAAGCTGGGCTGGATGATGGAATCCGTCCAGATCGATCCTTTCGACTCGGATCACTTCCTGTACGGAACGGGGGCGACGATCTACGGCTCGGACAACCTCAAGGACTGGGACACCGGGGGCAGGGTGCACCTGTCCGTACGGGCCCACGGGCTGGAGGAGACAGCGGTCATGTGCCTGATCAGCCCGCCCGCCGGCCGCGCGCACCTCTTCTCCGGCATGGGCGACGTCGGTGGCTTCCGGCACACGGACTTCCGCAAGGCGTCGAAGATGTACGACAGTCCCACTTTCGGTGGCACCCCGGCCCTGGACTTCGCGGAACTGGCGCCCCACATCCTCGTACGCGTCGGCCACCCCACCAGCGGCTGGACGCAGCACTTCGCCGTTTCGACCGACGCCGGCGACACCTGGAAGCCGTCGGGCAGTGAGCCGGCCGGACTCACCGGGCCCGGCGTCGAGGACCAGGCCGTCGCCGTCGGCGCCGACGGCAGGCGCGTCGTCTGGTCCCCGGCCGGTGCTCCGGTCAGCTGGTCCGACGACCTCGGGGCGACCTGGACGGCGTCGAAGGGGCTGCCTGCCGGGGCCCCGGTACGTTCGGACCGGGTGAACCCCGCCATGTTCTACGCGTACGCCGCCGGCGTCTTCTACGCCAGCACGGACGGCGGCAGGACCTTCACAGCCACGGCGGCCGGCGGCCTGCCCACCGCGGGCAACGTCCGCTTCAAGGCGGTGCCGGGCCACGAGGGGGATGTCTGGCTGGCGGGCGGCACCAGCAGGTCCGCCGCTCCCACGCCGTACGGGATGTGGCGCTCGACCGATGCGGGAAGGACTTTCACCCGGCTCACGGCGGTGGACGAGGGGGACGTCGTCGGCTTCGGCAAAGCCGCACCGCGTGCCACGTACCCCGCCGTCTTCACCAGTTCCAAGATCGGCGGCGTGCGTGGCATCTTCCGGTCCGACGACGCGGGCCGGACCTGGCTTCGTGTCAACGACGACCGGCACCAGTACGGATGGACCGGTAGCACCATCACCGGAGACCCCCGCATCCATGGCCGGGTGTACGTCGGCACCAACGGACGGGGCGTCATCTACGGCGACCCGAAGCAGCCGGTGGACGGTGCCGTCCGGAGGCCGGCGCGGTCCACCTCCGGTTGACGCCGCTGTGGCAGTCCCGCAGATCGCCTCGGTGGGGGGGAGTCGGCGCGGTTGCCGGGGTCTGGACCCCAGATCCGCAGGGTGCCGCAGTAGGGCCGGTGGTCGACGCGAGGTGCCCTCGGGGGCCCTGAGGGCCGGTCGCACGGGCCGCCTCGGCCAGCCGTGGGCATGCCTTCGTTCACACCGGGGCAGGGCGACGGCGTGACTACATGTCCAGGACGTGGGCCTGGATCGCGGTGGTCGCGGCGCCGCGTGCCCAGTGGGTGAAGTCGCTTTCCCTTATGTCCAGTTGGAGTGGTACGGCGCTCGGGGTGCGGCCCTCGCGCACTGCTTCGTCGACGGCCGCACGGGCCACCTCGGCCAGCCGTACGCCTTCGCCCGCGAGCACGATCTTGCGCACCAGTGTGAAGTTGGCGATCGCGGCCACCAGACGGCCGAGGGCGCGCCCGGCGTCCGTGACGACCCGCGCGGCCACTGGGTCCCCGCTTGCGGCGAGGTCGAGGCACTCCTCGTAGGACACCGGTCGCCGCAGACCCACGGAGACGGCGGCGCACAGTGACGACTGCGTCAGCATGGCCGTGGCGCAGCCCCGGTGGCCGTCCGGGCACAGCGGCCCCAGCGGGTCCAGGGGAACATGACTGAGCAGCCCGATCCCGGCGTCCGGGCTGTCGACGACAGTGTCGTGCATGACCAGGCCGTATCCGATGCCGCTGCCGATGGTCAGGACCGCACACCGGTCGTGACCGCGCGCCGCGCCGAACCAGTGCTCGGCCCGGGTCAGAGCCAGCAGGTCGTTGTCCACGACGACGGGCAGGCTGAGAGTCTTGGAGAGCAGGCCGCCCAGCGGTACTTCGCCGGTCCAGCCCAGGAAGGGCGCCGTGATGACGGTCGTGTGCTCGCGGACGTGCCCGCCGAGGCTGACACCGACCCTGCTGACCGGCGGCCCCCCGGCGGTGCATTCGTCCGCCAGCTCCCGTACGGCCGCCACGACCGAAGCCGGACCCCGGTCCGTCAGGGGCCTGCGCGCCGAAGTGAGGGCCTCTGCGCGCAGGTTCGTGAGGACCGCGTGCACCGCGTCACCGGTCACTTTGACGCCGAGGAAGTGGTACGCGGCCGGGTTGACGGCGAGCGGTCGGCTCCGGCGCCCCGCCCGGCTCTCCCGGTCCGGTCCGCTGTCCTCCTCCACCAGCAGCCCTGCGTCGACCAACGGCCTGGTGAGCCGGGTGAGGCTGCCCGCCGACAGGCCCAGCCGCTGGGCGATCCGGCTGCGGGAGACGGGCCCGCGCAGCAGCACTTCGAGGGCGACGGCGCGGGCCGCGCCGGTCATCTGGATCTGGGTCGAGGGCGCTGGGGTGGCGTCCAACGGTGCTACCTCCGCGAAGCAGGGTCGGTCGGCTGGATGAGGCTCAGCGTCCCATGTCGACGAGTTATTTTCGCTGCAAAACGAATCGGCTGCCGTCGCCCTGATTTTTCCTGCTGCGCCCCGGGGTTGACGGCAGTTGGGTTCCGTGGCGAAAGTTTCTCGTGTCCGTCCGCGCATCATCCGAGGGAGACACATGCCCGCGCGCTCGCACGACCATGACCTCCTCCACTTCCGTGCCGCCGGGACGAGCCTCGTCCTGGACTGCTCCGGCGGCCTGCTGCCGCGGGTCGTCCACTGGGGGGCCGGCCTCGGTGAACTCTCCCGCGACGCGCTGGCTTGCCTGGCTCTCGCCGACGCGCAGCAGCCCGTGTCCGGTTCCCTCGATGTCCCGGTTCCCTTCACCGTGCTGCCGCAGCAGTCCGTCGGGTGGCTCGGCACCCCCGGACTCACCGGGCACCGCGACGGGCAGGACTTCTCGACGGCCTTCACCGTCCGCTCCCTGCGTCCCGAAACCGGCGACGGGCCCCTCGCCCACCGCCTCACCGTCGAAGCCGCCGACGAGCACGCGCGCCTGGCCCTGCGGCTGGAGATCGAGCTGACGCGCTCCGGCCTGGTCCGCCAGCGGGCCGCCCTCACCCACGAAGGCGGCCATGAAGACGGCCGGGAAGGCGAGCGCCCCTTCACCCTGGACGGTCTGCTGCTGACCCTGCCTGTTCCCGCCCACGCCACTGAACTGCTCGACCTCACCGGCCGCCACCTGCGCGAACGCAGCCCCCAGCGGCACGAGTTCACCATCGGGACCCATGCACGGGAGAACTGGCGCGGCCGCACCGGCATCGACGCGACACTGGTCCAGATCGCGGGCGAGAGCGGATTCGGGTTCCGCACCGGTGAGGTGTGGGGGATGCACGTCGCCTGGAGCGGCAACCACCGGTCCCTGGCCGAACGTACCCCGGCGGGCGTGCGCCTGCTCGGCGGCGGCGAAAGCCTGCTGCCGGGCGAGATCCGGCTCGCAGTGGGCCAGACGTACGACTCGCCCTGGGTCTACGGATCTTACGGACGCGGCCTGGACGAACTCGCCGGACGCTTCCACGCATACCTCCGCGACCGCGCCCACCACCCCCGCTCGCCCCGCCCGGTCACCATGAACACCTGGGAGGCCGTCTACTTCCAGCACGACGAGGACAAACTGAAGGCCCTGGCCGACGCGGCGGCCGAGGCCGGGGCGGAACGCTTCGTCCTGGACGACGGCTGGTTCCACGGCCGCCGCGATGACACGGCCGGACTCGGCGACTGGTACGTCGACAAGAACGTGTGGCCCGGTGGCCTGCACCCGCTGGTGGACCATGTGCACGCGCTGGGCATGGAGTTCGGGCTCTGGTTCGAACCCGAGATGATCAACCCGGACTCCGACCTCGCCCGGGCCCACCCGGAATGGATCATGGCTACGGGCGGGCGCACGCCGCCGCTCTCCCGCCATCAGCAGGTTCTCGACCTCGGTCACCCCGAGGCGTACGCCTACCTGCTGGAACGCCTGGACACCCTCGTCGGCGAGTACGGCATCGCATACATCAAGTGGGACCACAACCGAGACCTGGTCGAGGCCGGGCACGGCCCGCTCGGCACACCCGGGGTGCACACGCAGACCCTCGCCGTGTACCGGCTCATCGACGAACTGCGCGCCCGTCGGCCGGAGCTGGAGATCGAGTCCTGCTCCTCCGGCGGCGGCCGGATCGACCTGGGCATCCTGGAGCGCACCGACCGGGTGTGGACCAGCGACTGCATCGACGCCTTGGAGCGCCAGCAGATCCAGCGCTGGACCTCCCTTCTGCTGCCTCCCGAGCTGCTCGGCTCGCACGTGTCGGCGCCCGTCGCCCACACCACGGGCCGTTCGCACACCCTCGACTTCCGGGCGGCGACCGCCCTGTTCTGTCACTTCGGCATCGAGTGGGACCTCACCCTCGCCACCACCGAGGAACGCGCCCGGCTCGCGCAGTGGATCACGGCGTACAAGAGTCTGCGGCCGCTGCTGCACCGCGGCACCGTCGTCCGCGGCGACCACCCGGACCCTGCCCTGTGGCTGCACGGCGTCGTCGCGGCGGACCGGTCCCACGCCGTCTACGCCCTCGTGCAGACGGCCACCAGCGTGCAGTCGCCGCCCGGCCGCGTCCGCCTGCCCGGACTGGACCCGAGCGCCGTGTACCGGCTGGCACCGCTCGCGCCCGGGGACCGCCCGGAGGGGTCGGCCTGGACGGACCTGCCCTGGTGGCGCGATGAGCGGATGGAGCTGCCGGGGCACGTCCTGGAGACGGTCGGCGTACGGGCTCCCGTGCTGTTCCCGGAGCGGGCGGTTCTCGTGGAGGCACGGCGTGTCGGCCTCTGAGCCCGTGGAGCGCGGATGAGCCCGTCCGGGGCGGGGGAGTCCGGCATGGAAGTCTCCTGTGCCGGGCTGCCGCGCGTCAACTCCCGGTCAGCTACGAGGTCGCGCTGGAGACCGTGGGCCGGGTGGTTGCCCGGTACGCGCAACGCATACACGCAGAACGCCACGCGGCGGACCCCGACCTGGAGTGCCTGGCCACCTGCACCACGGCGCGGCACGACGCCCAGAAGGACGTCGAAGCGCTGGACGACGCGGACGAGGCGGAGACGGAACGGGTGGCCGCTCTCTACGAGGCGCGCTTCAAGGAATTCGCCGCACAGTAGGTCCCCCCGGGTGCTGCCGGCCGTCACCAGCGCCGCGAGTCGCGCGCTGGCCGCCGGCGGTTTCTGACAGCACTGAGGCACCGCACGCGGAAGAAGTGCGTGGGCACGCCGCCCGGTCCGGAGATCCTCGGCCGCCCGGACGACGTGCCGGAGCCCGTCGTGGGCAGAACGGAGATGCCGGGGAGGGCGGTCGGCCGGGCCCCGAAGCGAAAGGAGTGGTCCGTGTTCGAGGGATTCGCCACCAGGACGGTGGACACCGGTGAGGCATCCGTCTTCGTCCGATACGGCGGAGAAGGCCCGCCCCTCCTGTTGCTGCACGGCCATCCCCGCACCTCCGCGACCTGGCACCGGGTCGCGCCCCTCCTGGTGCGGCGGGGCTTCACCGTCGTCTGTCCCGACCTGCGGGGTTACGGGCGTTCCCGCGGCCCCGCGCCCGCCGCCGACCACGCACCGCACTCCAAACGTGCCGTGGCCGGAGACATGATCGAGGTCATGCGGGCGCTTGGTCACCAGCGCTTCGGGCTCGCAGGCCACGACCGTGGAACGGCCGTGGCGCTCCGGCTGGTGCTGGACCACCCGTCCGCGGTGTCCCGGGTGGCGTTCCTGGACGGCCTGCCGCTGAGCGAGCACCTGGACCGTGCCGACACCCGGTTCGCCACCGCATGGTGGCACTGGTTCTTCTTCGCCCAGCCGGAGATCCCCGAGCGCGTCATCAACGCGGACCCCGACGCCTGGTACCGCGGGACCCCCTCGGCGATGGGGCAGGAGAACCATGACGAGTGGCGCGCCGCCACCAGGAACCCGGACGTCGTGCGAGCCATGCTGGAGGACTACCGGGCCGGGCTCACCGTAGACCGCCGCCACGAGGAGGCGGACCGAGCCCGGGGCGCACGGATCGAGTGTCCCACCCTGGTCCTGTGGTCCCTGCGGGACGACTTGGAGGACCTGTACGGCGATCCGCGCGCCATCTGGCGCGGCTGGGCCGACGACGTCCGCGGCCACGGCATCGACTGCGGCCACCATGTGGCGGAGGAAGCCCCCGGTCCGCTCGCCGCCGCCCTGGGCGACTTCTTCACCGCCTGACTCGGTCCACCGCCGTAACAGCAGGGGTCGTCCCACACCCGCGGCAACGCCCCACGGGCGCTCGCCGTGCCCCGTACCCCGTGGCAGGAAACGCATGGCACCGCCCGGCCGGGAGCTGCCCATTCCCCTTGTGGGCAACTCACCCGGCCGGGCCGCTCTGCCTCAGCGCCAGGTCTGGTGCCGGTCGTAGTAGCACGTGTTCGTCCGCAGCCCGTACTGCCTGTCGTCCAGGCACTCATTGGTGGCCCGGCTCCTGAAGGTCACCTTGTCACCGCTCTCGTACGCCCACCAGCCGTGCTGGGGCGAGGAGTTGCAGGCCCTGGTGGTGAGCGTGACGCCGTCGTCGTAGAGGCACTTGTTGGTGGCCATGGTGCGGAGCTGGCGGGTGCCGTCGTTCCAGACGTGCACGTTCCACTGCTGGTGGACTGGTGGACACCACCGTTGCAGCCGTCTGCGCAGTAGCTCCATCCCGTGGGAGTGACCGTTGCCGCGCCCCCGTCGGCTCCTACGGGATCGCTGGAGTTCTCGGCCACGAAATAGTGGGCCATGCACGCCAAAGGGCTTGAGAGGCAACCTTGTTGGCGCAGTTCGAATTTCCCGTAGGAGTGGTACCGGGGCGAAGGTGTCTGTACTTCATGCCGAGTATGAGTAGCATCCGGCTATCCACGTGCCCCCTGCGAGAGCGAGCGACCATGTCGTTGAGCACCACCCCCATCCAGAATCAGTACGTGCAGCAGTTGGCCGATGACTTGGCGAGGAACATCGAGGAGCAGGAGAAGGTCCGCGCCCAGGTGGAGGAGGCGCAGAAACGTCTCGCCGTCCTGACGCAGGAGTACATCTGGCTTGAGGCCATGCGAGCCCAGGCCGCAGCGGCCGAGGCCACCTCGGCGGTTGCCGTACCGGTCACCGATGATGCTCCTGCCGCTCCTGCCGCTCCTGCCGCTCCTGCCGCTGAGGAAGCTCCGGCCCGGACGCCGGTGAAGGCCGGGCGGACCCGCAGGAAGGCCGTGAAGCCGCAGACCGTGACCGTCGCCACGGACGTCCCGGCACCTGCGGATGCCCCCGCGAAGCAGGGCGACTCAGCGGCTGCCCAACCGCTGGAGTCGACACCCGCGGAGGCGTCGAAGAAGAGGGCCGTGCGGAAATCAACGCCGAAGAAGACCGCGAAGAACGAGAAATCCGCGACGACCGCGACGACCGAGACCTCCGCAAAGGCCGTGAAGGCCGTGAAGAAACTCCCCGGCCAGCGAGTGACAACGACGAAAACGACCCCGGCCGAGCGGACCAAGCGGGGTCCTTCGCTGGCCGACCTGATCGCTCCGTTGCTCAGCGCGGACATCCCGCGCTCGACGAAGGAAGTCGTGGCCGCACTCCAGGAGCACCACCCCGAGCGCCCCACCAGCGACCAGCTGGTCCGCAACGCCATCAACACCCTGATCAGCCGGGGCAGGGCACAGCGGCACCAGCAACAGAACTCGGTGTTCTACACCGGCGTCGCACCCCAGGACGAGGGTGTGGAGGCAGCCGCACGGTGAGGCACGGACCGGCCCGACACCGGGCGGGCCGGGCAGGTGGCCCCGCTGGCAGGTGAGGCCGGCTCAACGGTGCGGCCATTGACGGTGCGGCCGTCAACGGTGCGGCCGTGAGCGACGCTCGCGCTCGTCGCGGACCCCCCACATCCCGGACGGCCCCGCCGGTTCATCCCGCAACGGCAGTTCCACGCCCCCTTTCGGCACATCGCAGCACATCGCATCGCAGCACATCGCACCGGTGTCGACGGTCGCATCCGAGCGCTCGCCGGTCGGCCGCGCGCGAGTGAGTGGCCGTCGGCGGTCAGCACGGCCTCCCGGGCGGCGACAGTTCCTGGCCGGAAAGCAGGCCCGCCTGCTGAGCACGCAGCACCGCGCTGAGCCGGTCCGTGGCCCCGAGTTTCCGGTACAGGGCGTTCAGATGCTTGTGGACGGTGCGCGGCGAGATGCCCAGCCTGCGTCCGATCCCCTCGGCGGTCAGTCCCGTGGCCAGCAGGTGCAGTACGTTCGTCTCGCGCGGGGTCAACGGCGCAGCCAGGGCGTCATTGGCCCGCCGCCCGCACTCGCCGGCGGAGGACCCGCGCAGCGCCAGCAGGAGGGACCGGTGGGCCGTCGCGGCCTTGAGCAGTGGCTGGACGCGTGCGGCGTAGCGCTCGTCGTGCCGGGAGAAGTCGTCGCCGGAACGGTGCACCAGGAACCCGCTGACGTGCGGCCCTCCCCCCGGCAGCGGCAGGCCGAACACGTGCCGTGTCCCGAACGCCTGGCGGAGGGCGTCGGCGGTCGGACTGTTCTGCCAGGTCCGTGCCCCCACCACCCGGGCGGCGCTCTGCGGCGTCCAGTCCGCGCTCGCCCCGTAGCGTTGGATGAAGGGATACCCCGAACGGATGTGACCCTGCGCCGAGTCGTCGTCGGCACCGGCCTCGGGCAGTCGTCGCGGGGACCGGATCACCACTCTGCCCTGCTCACGCGTCCAAGGCACCTCCTTGACCACGACCAGCTCCCCGTCGAGCGCCGTGAGCAGCTCGTCGGTGAGCAACGGCCAGACGGCCTCGGGGCTTTCGGCGCTCATCACCTCGACCGCCAGGTCCAGCATGCGTGCGTACCGATCCGGCATGACAACCCTCCGACGTCCCCGAGAGTGTGCTTCATCACGGTAACCCGTCGTCGTCCATACGCACTTCTCCCCATGGCCCGGCACAGGGCGATCCCGCCACGATCGGTTCCGGGCGGGCCGCGGGGTCCGCCCGGGACCGCGGGGAGATCACGTATGCCCGGGAAGCGAAGAGCGGCAGGAGCCGCGTCGGCCATGGCACCGCCGTCGGCCCGCCGTACGCTGTTCGCCGCCGTGCTCTGCGCCGCCAGTGCGGGGTTCGCGGCGCCCGTCGCGACGGCGGCCGAGCCACGGACGGGAGCCACCCACTGCGTCACCGTCCTGAACGGGGTCGAGCGCGGCGAGGGCGTGTCGAAGGTCCGTTCACGCACCTGCTTCTCGGGGCCCGGCGCGGCGGAACGCGCCGGGCGGGCGGCACCGGCCGTCGCGACCCAGCTCATGCTCTGGGCGGAGCACCGTGACTACGGCGGTGTGTACGACCGGATCCATGGCTACGACGGTCCGTGCGACGCGGCCGGCCACAGCTTCACGCCGAGCACCTGGTGGTCGAACAACCTGACGTCCTTCCAGGTGATGGGCGGCTGCACCAAGTCGTACCTGAGCGGCCCCCGTGGCAACGGCTCGTTCAGCGGGCAGGTCCCCCACGTCGGCGACAACCTCAACGACGCGGTCACGTACGTGAAGGTCTGGCGCGGCTGACGCCGCGACCGTTCACCATCGAAAGGACATCCACGACATGCGTCCACTGCGCACCGTACTCACGTCTCTCACCGCGACCTGCGCCCTCGCGGCCGGCCTGGCCGTCGCGGGTCCCCTCACTCCGGCGCAGGCCGCCGCGTCGGACTGCACGGGCGGAGCCCGGGGCTTCCGCGACCACCCGGACAACGCCTCCGGTGACACCGACAAGCCCCGCAAGCTGGACCTCGGCGGCGGCGTCGTCATCACGCTGGAGAAAGGGGTGTACGTGGACCAGCAGATCGGCTTCGGGAAGATCAGCGGCCCCACCCGCCCCGGTGACAAGGTGTGGATGGACTGGCGGGCCGCCGGGTGGGACGACGGAGGCAGGCCCGACTGGCCGGTGCACCCCTGGCTCCAGTGCGGACCCTTCACCGTGCAGCATCACGGCCAGAGCCTGACGACTCCCTTCAAGCGGACCAGCACCGACCCCAACTACCAGTTCCGGGTCTGCGGTTCGCTCGCCTCCAACGGCGTCGTCCGCTGCGCCACCAAGAACGGTGTCGACTGGTGGTGACCCGCCGGCACCGTTGAGCCCCGCCCCTGGGGTCCGCCGCGGGCCGCGGTACCGGCAGACCGGTGGCGCGGCCCGCGGCGGACCGCCAGGCCGTCCCACCGACCCGACCCACGGTCGGGCTCGTATCCGACGCCCGCGCACCCCTGGACTGTTCATGACTCTGTCTTTCATACGTTCCCGTGCTTCCACCCGCTCCGCCGCCGCCGCGCGTCGCCGCCCGCCGTGGCGGCCGGCACGCGCCGCCGTGCTCGCCACCGCTCTCCTCGCGCTCGTCCTCGGGGCCGCACTGCCGGCCGCGGCCGCCCCGTCACCCGGCCCGACGCCCGGAACCGCGCGTGCCGTCGTGCCGCCCGGGGTGACGGCGGGCATCGCCGTCTACGACCGCAAGGCCGGCACCTTCACCGAACAGGTCAACCCCTCCCTGCCCTTCCGTTCGGCCTCCGTCGTCAAGCTGCTGATCGCGCTGGACGTCCTGGGCGACCGCGGCCCCGACGCACTCGGCGCGCAGGACCGCGCACGTGTCGACGCCATGCTGCGCACCAGCGACGACAACGCGGCCAGCCACTTCTGGACCGTGAACGGCGGCGGCACGATCATCGACCGGATGGTGCGCAAGCTCGGCCTCACCGACACCGCCCGCCCCCCGGCGACCCATCCCGGCTACTGGGGCTACACCGCTCTCTCCGCCCGGGACACCGTCACGATCTACCGGTACCTGCTGGACACCGCGCCGGCCGCGGTGCGCGACTACGTCATGGGCGGCCTGCGCTCCTCCGCCCGCTGCGCCGGCGACGGCTACGACCAGCACTTCGGCATCCCCGGTGCCTTCGAGCGCCCCTGGGCGGTCAAGCAGGGCTGGTCGGGCTTCAGCTCGGGTGGTTGCACCACGCCGGCCGCGGTCGCACCGACAGCGGCCACGCCGGCGGCCGGTACCGGCGGTCCGGCCGCCGCGGGAGTCGACCTCGCCCGGCCGGCCCTGCACAGCACCGGCACCGTCGGCCCCGACGACGGCACGATCGTCGCCGTCCTCACCCTGCACCCGGACGGCACCTCGTACGGCAAGGCGTACACCGACCTGGGCCGGCTGACCCGCTCCTTGAACGTGCCCGGGGCCACGCGCCCCGCGGGCATGTGGATCGGCACGTGGGGCGCCGACGTCGTCGTCCGCGAAGAAGCCACCACGAAATCCCGCAAGTTGACGGTGCTGCCCGCCGGCGCCGAGATCCTGGTGTCCTGCCAGAAGCGGGGTCAGGAGGTCAGCATCCCGCCCTACACCAACGACTGGTGGGCCTACCTCCCCCAGTACGGAGGCTACGTCACCAACATCTATCTGAGCGTTCCCGAGAACCAGGTCCCGGGCCTGCGCCTGTGCTGACCCGCACAACCCGCCCGGTCCGCCTCGCCTGCCGGGGCGGACCCCCAGCGACACCGGCCCCCCGCTCCGGCCGCCTCCGTGCCCGGCACGCGGGGAAACGGACGCCCGCCGTCGAGCCCGTCGACCAGGCCCGGTGGAGCCTCGATGATGTGGCGGATCGCCGGTTCGGCCGACCGGCGATCCAGGGACAGCACGCGCGCTGTCACGTGCTTGTCGTGTGCGGCATTCGGTCCAACGGCGTCCTCGTGCCCGGGGTCTGGTCCCGTCGTCGAAGACGAGGCCAAGGGTGGTGGTCATGGTCGGGTCGTCTCGCACGCCACAACGGCGACGAACTCGTCCACGTCGCTTTCGGTGGTGTCGAACGAGCACATGAGCCGGGCTTCTCCGGTTTCCTCGTCGTTGAGGTAGAAGGTGTAGGTCTCGCGCAGCCGTTCGATGACGTGGTGCGGCAACTGGACGAACACCGCGTTGGCTTCAACGGGTCTGGTAACGACTACGCCGTCGAGGCGGGCGAGGGAGCGTCCGAGACGTGCGGCCATGGCGTTGGCTTGAGACGCGTTGCGCAACCATAGATCGCCGGTGAGCAAGGCCTCGAATTGTGCTGAGAGGAACCGCATTTTGGAGGCCAGGTGCAGGGATTGCTTGCGCAGGTGAGGGACCCCGCTGACCAGGGAGGGATTCAGGACCACGACGCACTCGCCGAAGAGCAGACCGTTCTTGGTGCCGCCGAAGGACAGGATGTCCACTCCTGCGTCCGTCGTGCAGGCACGCAGTGGAACGTCCAGGAAGGCGGCGGCGTTGGCCAGGCGGGCTCCGTCCAGGTGCAGCGCCATGCCTCGTGCGTGGGTGTATGCGGACAGGGCGCGGATTTCGTCCGGCCGGTAGCAGGCGCCCAGTTCCGTGGGCTGGGTGAGTGAGACGGCCTGGGGTTGAGCTCGTTGTACGTCACCCTGGGTTTCGACGGCACCGTGGACGGCGTGCGTATCGAGCTTGCCGTGGTTGTGCGGCACGGCCAACAATTTCAATCCGCCCACTCTTTCCGGCGCGCCTCCCTCGTCTTCGTTCAGGTGTGCTTGATCGGCGCAGACGACCGCGCCCCAGCGGTCGGTTACCGCTTGTAATGCGATGACGTTGGCGCCTGTGCCGTTGAAGACGGGGAAGACCTGGGCCTGCGGTCCGAAGTGGTGGCGGAAGAGCGTGTCGAGGTGGGCGGTGTAGTCGTCCTGTCCGTAGGCGCTCTGGTGACCGCCGTTGGCAAGGGACAGGGCCGTGAGGATCTCCGGGTGCGCGCCGGAACAGTTGTCACTGGTGAAATCGCGCCGTCGGGGATCGTGGCGCCGGGAGGCGTCGGTGCGCGTTCCGGGGCCATGCCCGCCGGGCTTGCCGTACCCACGCGTGGGCGTGGCACGGGCGGTCGCGGGCCTTGTCCGCGTCGCGGCTCTTCAACCGCCGACGACGTAGTTCCAGTAGCCCTCCAGGAGGGCGCCGAGCTGGCGGGCGGTGTGCAGGATGCGGTCGGGTTCCTCGCCCTGCGAGAGGCCGTGTTCGAGGACGGCCAAGGTGCCTTCGGCGATCTCGGCGGGTGGGCGTTCGCCCCACGACCGCATATAGGTGATCACTGGGCCGGGCACGTCGGGCAGGTTCTCTGCCGCATCCGCGATGCGGGAGAAGAGCGTGCACCACGTGGAGAGATCTGTGTGGAGGTAGAGCGCCGCTTCCGCCGGCCCGGCGTGCATGCCCAGCCAGGACAGGTCACGCACGACCTGGTACAACCCCTCGTCGACCGGCACTGCCGGGATGCGCCCGTCCTCGATGCCGACCGAGGGCGCCCCCTCGCGCAGGAGCTTGCGGGACTCGGCAATCGTGAGGAGGGTGAAGGAGAAGAGCTGAGCCGGGTCCTCGTGCCGGTGACGGGCCACCAACTGACCGTACGAGGAGAGTTCGGCCTCCTGGCACTGGTACTCCGCGAGCAGCAGACGCTTGAACTGGTCGCCACGCACCTGTTTGGCAAGCGCGCTTTCTACCATCGTGTTGCCGCGAACGAAACGCTCGACATCGGGCTTCATGGCTTCTACCAGCTGTTCGGGATTCATCCGGCCCCTCCTGAAGGATTGTGGACACGTCTGTTCTGGCAGCGGTATGCCGCTACCGGGGGTAGTGGAGCGGTGATCGTCTTGGGCTTCGGCAGCGCCGGCCACCGAGCGCCACCACGCGCGGTGCAGCGGCTCGAGCACCGAGGCGCTGCGGGTGATCCCTTGCTCGGGCTCTCCGTGGGCGAGACCGTATGCGATGACCCGAAGGACGCCGTCGGCTGTCGGTGCGGGGTTCTCCCGGTGGGCGTGCAGGTGCGCGACGAGCGCAGCGGGGACGTCTCGGTGTCGGTCCAGCGCCTCGGCCAACATCGCGCAGGATCGGCTCCACGAGGCGACACCGGTGCGGATCGTCAGTGCCGCCTCCCCGGGTCCGGCGTGGCACGCGACGCGGGTGAGGAAGGCGGTCAGGCGCCGTACAGCCGGGGTGCTCTCCGCGATGTGCAGGTCTGCCTGGGGCAGGCCCAGGGCCGGTGCGACCGAGGTGAGCAACCGGTGTCTGTGGCTGATCGCTCGGTTTCGCGCGTACGTGAAGAACTGATGTGGTTCCTCGTGCTCGTAGCGGCGCAGGAGGAAGGCGTACGCCTTGATCTCGCTCTCGCACGTCTGGTGTTCGGCGAGGACGAGCCGACGGCACGCATCGGTGTCCATGCGTCCGGCACTGGCCAGGGCGAGGACGTCCTGTGACACCGGGTTTCCGGCGCCGCCGGTGTGAACGGCGTCGAGGAACGAGGTGAGCGGCACGGAGCGTCCGGCATCCGGTCGCGCGCGAGCTTCACCTCCACTGCCGCCGCCGGGGCGCCTCTCGGCCCTGGGAGGCGGGATCATGTCAACGATCCCGGGGGGTAAGGCCGCCCGTCCTTGACGACGTAGCGGACGCGGCCGGTGGCTTGGATGTCGACGAACGGGTCACCGTGCACGGCGATGACGTCGGCTACGGAGCCGGGGACGAGCTTGCCCAGGTCGCTTCGGCCAAGGAGATCGGCAGCGACGGTCGTCGCGGCACGCAGGGCGCGCAAGGCGGTGAAGCCGTGAGAAAGCATGGCGGGGAACTCGCGCCAGTTGTCGGCGTGCGGAAACATGCCGGCGTCGGTGCCGAACGCCACCTTGACCCGGGTGCGTGCAGGGCGCGACAGCCCTTCGAGCAATTGCTCTGCGTGCGCACGGTACGCCTCGCGCGTCTGCGCAGATCGCCCGCTCCAGAAGTCGTCGTCGTCGAGGTTGTCCACGAAGTACCGCTGGACGTACTGGGTGGGCACCAGATACGTGCCCGCGTCGATCATGCGCTCGTAGGTGGGATCCGTGGCCAGGCAGGCGTGCTCGACGCTGCGCACGCCAGCCGTTACGGCCCGTACGACAGCCTCGTCGTGCAGGGCGTGGGTCGCGCAGGGCAACAGCATGTCGTCTGCCGTGGCGACGATTGCGTCCATCTCGGCCTGGGAGTAAGCGGTACTGGTGAGTTGGCTGACGGGTGAGGAGAAACCACCGCCGCCGGCGAACTTGATCCAGTCGGCGCCGGCCTGGGCTTGCCCACGTACGGCGCGACGCAATTCGTCGATCCCGTCCGCCACGGTACCGATCTGGGTGCCGTAACGCTGCGCGAGGTCGGGCGACTTGTCGCCGTGACCCGAACGCGGGGAAAGGATGTTGGGTGCCGCCAGGATGCGCGGGCCCTCGATCAAGCCGTCCTCGACGGCTTGCCGGAGTGCCACGTTGAGGGCTTGATGAGCGCTCCCCAGGTCGCGGACGGTGGTGAACCCGCCCGCCAGCAACTGCCGCAAGGGCCGGATACCCGTGAGCGTCTGGTACGCGGCCGACGACGTCTCGGCATTCTCATCGAGGAGGTGGACATGGCAGTCGATGAAGCCGGGCAGCACCGTGCAGCCCGGCAGATCCACGACCTCCGCGTCTCCCGGGGCGAGGCCGGGGCCGACTTCGGCTACCCGGCCGGCGCGCAGCAGGACCTCCAAGCCGCTTGTGGGGGCCGAAGCGACCGCGTCCCAGACTGCGTCTGGGCGCAGCAGGATGCCTCGCTGGGGGGAGGAACTCATGTACACCGTCCTTTTCGGTCGACGCCCGTCCGCGGACATGGGCACGCACGGGCACCGGGCGTGGCACTCACATCGAGGCAGGGATGCCACCGTGTTGCTCGTCACAGCTCGACAGGGGCGTAGTCGGGGTGGTTCCACATGTCTCCGGGGCCCGGATTGCCGGGTTCACAGCGACCGCCGAGCAGACGGACGACGCCCCAGGCGGCGTTGAGTCCTGAGGCAAGCGCGTGTTCGAGCCAACCCGACGACCAAGAGGTGTCGTCACCCGCGAAGAAGAGGGCATTGGGCGGCTCACCCGGTACAGCGGGCCGTCCGGTGAAGTCCTTCATGAAATGGCTGAACAGGTCCCGCTGATAGGGGTACTCGCCCGGTGCCGAGAAGCGGCACAAACCGCGGAAGTGGGCCTCGTTCTCCCACGAGATGGTGACCGCCTGAGAACGGTCCGCCTGCCGCCGCAGTTCCCCGGCGATCTCGGGGTGGATGCGTGCGAGGTCGCGGACGAAGAGTTCGACGCGTTCCTGCTGGGAGGAAGCCGACACCTTGACGGCATCCCGGCCCCAGCTGAAGCTCAGATCCAGAACGGCGGTCCGGCCTCCGGGGGCGCGGGGGGGACCGTAGTCGAAGGTGTAGCAGGCGCGCGGCAGGCGGTCGGTGAGAGTGACACCGTCGAGGGTGGTGCCCTGCCAGAAAGGTTCGTCCACCACGAGCGCGGTCTTGGACGACTGCCGGTAGCTGAGCCGGCGCACCGCACGCCACATCCTGGGGCCCAGAGGAGAACGGCCTGCGGAGGCGGAACGCAGTTCGATCGCTGTCTCCAGCACGTTCAGCTGGGGGGTCAGCACCACGGCGGCCACCCGCTCGCCGCGCCCGTCAGCGCTGTGCACCACGGCACCGCGGCGGGGGTCCTCGTCGACCACGACGGCAGTGACCGCAGGACGTGGTGTGCCGCCGTTGACCTCTTCCAGGCTGGTGGATCGACCGGAGGGATCGGTGGTGCGGTGGCTCCAGAATCCTTCGGCGAGTGCGCTGATGCCCTCGCGGGGGTAGTACGCGGTGCTGCCCTCGGAGGTCAGCACCAGCCGCAGCGTTTCCAGCAGGCTCAGCCCGAAGAAGGTGTCCCATGCCGCAGGGGCCACGCCGGTGGTGCCCAGCAGTCTGGCCTGGTTGTGGGTGAGCCCGGCACCCTCGTCCTCGCGCAGGAAACGGTAGAAGGTCCACTGCTCGTACCTGCGCACCACCTCCTGCCAGCGGCGACGCACAGCGCCCAGGTCGCGCCGTGCGAGGTCGCGCTGGAGCTGGTCCAGGCCCAAGCGGGTCAACGCGTCCAGCCAGCGGGTGTGGGCGTGGCGTATCTCCTCGTCGAGGGGATACAAGTCGGTGATCTCCCGGACCAGGTGGCGTACTCCGTCGATTTCAAGGGCGGTGACCGGCGTGGTTCCGGCCGCGTAGTCGTCGCGGAAGGGTTCCCAGTGCAGGCCGAACATCTGCGCGTACTGCCACAGCAAGCGCGCGGAGTCGGGGAAGCGCATACAGCCCAGCTCCACCACGGCGCTGTCATCCTTGTGCAGCCGCCGGGAGTACATCCGCCCGCCCAGCCGAACGCCTCCGGGCCCGTCCGCACTGCGTTCCGCTTCGTACACCAGCGGGCGGCAGCCGGTGCGCAGCAATTCGTATGCGGCGGCAAGACCGCTGCCACCGGCGCCGATGACCGCCACTGGCGCGCCCCGGGCCGCTTCGGGCAAGCGGCCAATACGCCGGTCGCCGGCCACGTGGGCGGCGTAGTCGAAGGGGAAGTCGACCTGCAGATCGGCAGGCGGCGGCGGTTGCGCACTCATCGAGACCTCGTTTGCGTACCGGGGGCGAACTCGGATCGGGACGAAGGGAACCTCGTGGCGGCGGCTACGGAGAAGCGCGGGGCGACGATCCGCGGTGAGCGCGCACGGGCCACGTGTGCACAGGAGCGCCGGTACGGGCGAGGTCGGCATAGGCGCGGGTCAGCATCCGCAGGGCTTCTGCTCGATCGACGTGCTGCTCGAACGCCATGAGAGTCCGGTCCTGCCAGGTCGCCCCGGTCCTGCCGGTGGTCGCACGTGCGCGGATGATTTCGAGCAGCGACTCGGTTTCTTCCTTGTCGACCTCCAAAGAGGCCAGACCAGCGGCGGCGAGCGGCACCAACCCGCAGACCAGATCGGCGGCCCGCCGACGGGTGGGTGGAGCGCCAACGGATGAGGGCCACCACAGCTGTGCGTCCAAACCGTACTTCGCCGCGAGGTAGAAGTTCTCTTGTGCGTGGGCGAACGGCAAGAGCTCCGCCACGTCTGCCTGTTCCGCGAGCCCTGTGGTCAGGCCCACGAGAAAGGCGGCGTTCGCCGCCATGTCGATGGTGGTCGGGCCGGAGGGCAGCGCGCGAAACTCAATGCGCACGTGCCCGGAGGGGTCGTAGACCGGCCGGTTCCACCACCACACCGTGCTCATGTGGTCACGCAGTTCCCGCAGACTCGGAACACCAGAGTCCGTCACGTCCGGGCACGGCAGTACGTCCGAGACGACCGGTTCCAGGACGTCGTAATGGCGCACCGCCTCCTCGAAGAGCTGCCGCACACCCCCGGCCAGCCACCGCCCGCTCGGCCCGAACGCGACCCGTGGAGGCCGTCGGGCGTCGTGTGAGCGGTCGCCGAAGCCGTGCTCGAACATGGGGATGCGCGCCTCCTGCCATGACCGCCGACCAAGCATCAATGAGGAGTTGCACGCTGCGGCCAGTACGGGCGCGATGGCGAGTTGCGCGGCGTTATAGGTACGGGTGAATGTCTGAGGAGCGACTGACAGATGGACTTGCCATGAGCAGGACAATCCTTGGACCGCGACGGACCGCGCGTGCACGGTGGTGGGTTCTGCTCCGTCGAGAGTGAAGGCGAAAGGGAGCGCACGCCCTGTCGTGAAGGCGCGCTCGAGAGCTCTGTACCTGGGGTGCGGCGACAGTGCCGAGGGTCCCACATCGGCGGATGTCAGAGTGGGCAGACTGCCGAGGGTGACCGGTGCAGCGGCATACGTCGACGCAGCGTGGGCGATCTTGGCCAACACTTCGTCACTCTCGGCGGCCATGGTGCGAAACGGGCCGCCGGCGGCCCGTACCGGCGTCACATTCACTTCAAGAAGGAAGCGGTTCACTTCGGGGGCGATCCGCTTGTCTGCGACCGCGGTGCGCACCGCGTCGCCCAACAAAGCCGGGGAGCCGTCGGTGTGGACCAGGAAAAGCTCCAGCTCCGCTCCCAGCGTGGTGCTCGCGGTGCCGAATCCGGGGCGGTGCAGCACGTCTTCGAGTTCGGTCAGGCAGGCGCGGAGCCGTGTTCGGGAGGTGCTGTTCCGCCCCTGGTCCGCGGCGACGCGCGGCGTCGGGCCAGGACTGGGCGGCGGCCTGCGAGGCGGATTCGTTGATTGGTTTCCGGTCACCGCACCCAGCCTCCTCATACGCCTCGATGCCCTCCGGTCTGACACGTGAAGGAGCCGCCCGTGGACGGACCCGAGGGGCTGGAGGTGTCCGGCCGCGTTCGGCCGGACCGCCGGCGAGCCACCTCGTGGGTGCCTCACCACCCGGTCCCGGCACCGTCCACGGCTGCGGAGTGCCACCATGCGCGCAGGGCGGGGTCCATGCGCACCGCGCTGCGGGTGATCCAGTCTCGGGGCTCGCCTTGGGCCAGGCCGTGTTCGATGACCTGGAGCACACCGTCGGCCACTTCGGGCGGGTTGTCGCGATAGGCATCGATGTAGGCGACGACTTCCTCGGGCACGTCATCGGCGTCGCGCAGTACGTCAGCGAGTTCCGCGCAGCTGTTGCACCACAGAGCGAAATCCGTTCGCGCTGTCAACGCAGCCTCCGCGCTCCCCGCGTGCAGCGCCACCCATGAGATGAACTCGGTAAACCGCCGCACCGGCCGGGTGACGGGAGCCCGGCGCATCTCGTCCGGGGAAAGACCCAGCGAGGAGGCGGCCCCTGAGACCATGCGGTGGCGTGCCTGCATGAGTTCGTGTGCCACAAAGGAGAAGAATCCGCCAGGAACCTCGTGGGGGAAGCGCGAAAGCAACAGCCCGTAGGCTGTGAATTCCGCCTCCTGCGACTGGAATTCGGCGAGGGCGAAGCGCTTCAGATGCTCGGTGCGGATTTTCCCTTCGCGCGCCAGGGAGAGGAACTCGTTGGCGCGTACATGATCGGCTATATTCGCCCCGACCGCGTCAAGAAATGAAGTGGCCGCCATGTGTAATTTCCTCCCCGCAGGCATTTTGGCGCGCATCGTCGCCCGGTGCGAAGTACTGGATGGTTTTACGTGGCCCGAATGGACGGCGGTGGCTATCCCGGAAACTGGCGACCACCATACGTGGCGTATCCGCGTTCGAGAACCCCTGAATGTCGTCGAGTGTGGATATGGGTGCTTCCCGGCCGAGAACACCAGCAAGAACAAGCCGGAACAGCCAAAAAGCCTTCTACTTTTGCTCCATGAGAAGGCCAGAAAGAGATCGTACTCGCGGCCGCTGCGGCAAGGTGGCGAACTTCTTGAAACTCTGGAGCACCATGGAGCCCTTGGGCAACGGCAGTTTCTTCGCCAACGATGAAGACGGGACAAAATCCCATGCGGCGCCTGCGCATGATCCCGCCCTGTACTACGCGGGCGCCGTCCTCAGCGGCCGGCTCCCCGTGCACCAGAACGGTTAGGGCGGCGCCGAGGCCGCCAACATCGAGGAGTCCCTGCACGCCGTCGCCGTCCGGCGCGGGGTCGGCCTGCTCCTGGTGTCGGTGGCCGCGCAGCACCCGGACCCGGACATCCCGTACCTGCCGCTGACGGGCGCCCTGCCCGCCGTCCTCACGTACGCCTCCCCACGCAGCGACCCGCACCCCTTCGGCCGTGCGCTGCGGAAGGACCGGACCGCCGAACGGGCCCCCGCCCGGCCCGATCTGCCGGAGGCCCGGCTGACGGCCCCGGCGGAAGCGTGAGGGGAGTGGCGGGCCGGGGCCCGGGTGCCCCTCCACAAAGCGTCCGGACGCCCGGCTTCCGCAACGACGGCGCTCGAATCGCTCGCAAGGGCGCGAACGGGACGATCGGTCGCACAGTCGATGGCAGTACAGGTGTCCGCACCCCCCGCCACTCCGACCGGCCGGCGAAACCCGCAGTTGGGGCCCGGTGCCGCCGTCGCACGATCGCCATCGCGAAGAACGGGCGTGCGAGTGAAGGGAGTTCTCCGCCCGTCGGCCTCCGTACGCGCGGTGTCCTGATCCCCACGGCGATCCTGTCCTGAATCGCGTTGTTGATAGTTCGTGGGCATATTCGTTTCCGCAGACCAGGCGTCCCGCTCCTCCTGCACACCCCTCCCGTGCGCCCGCCCGGCCCGCTTCTGTGCTGGCAATGGCGAGTTTCCGTCCTGTGGCGCCCAAGATCCATCCGTCAGGATGGTCGTGACGGGTCGGCGGCGGGCACGCCGACGAGTGGAGGAACGGTGCAGCACTCATCCGGGTCCGCAAGGAAACGGGTGGAGGAGCCCTTCTTCCCCCGGTCCGATCCGTGCGTCGACCAGTTGCGTTCCCGTTCCATTTGCTCGGCAAAGTCGTTCCGTCAGTCAACCGCGCCTCAAGACAGAGTGGGCACACGAATGACAACGTTTCCCAGCACGGCCATCCACGACTCGGTCACCACGCTCATCGACGACCTGGACCGGCACCCGGTCTACGAGAACGAGTACTTCAAGCTCCTTGAGGGAACGCCCTGGACCGGTGACACGTTCGACTTCCACCGGGCGAACTTCTACCACCGCACCGAAGGCACCGTGAAGGGCATAGCCCACGTGTGCGCCCAGGCCGCGGCCCACGACGACATGGACACCCTCGTCCTGTTCTCGCACATCCTCAACGAGGAGACCGGCGACGGAAACCGGGCGCACTGCCACGAGGTGCTGATGGAGAACACCCACAACCTGCACGGCCAGGTCGAGTTCGGGGTGGCTCCGATGCTGGTCAAGGAGGCGCGGGAGAGCAAGCTCGTCATCCCGGAGACCCTGGAGTACCGGCAGCGCACGCTGGACCTGCTGTCGGCCGGCTACCACAGCATGCTGGGCGTCGCGATGGCCCTGGAGTCCCACGCCGACCGGATGCTCAAGATCTGCCGCACGGCGTTCCGCAACACCAACAAGAACCTGCCGCAGGACAAGTTCGTCCACGACGTCGAGGTCTACTTCAACGTCCACGTCGGCGATGCGGGCGTCGAGGAACGCCACGCCGCGGACGCCAAGAAGTGCGTGGTGAACAACTGCCGCAGCGAGGCGGACGTGGCGGCCATCGCCGCCGCCGCGACGGAGACGCTGGACGTCCAGCTGCGCATGTGGAACGCGATGCACAAGGCCGTCACCCACTGAGTCCGCGGTTCCCCGAGGCTGCCCGCACGACTCCAGAGAGGTAGACCGCACGACTGTGCAGAAGAACCGAGGAATCTCCCGCGCCGTCCTGAACATCCCGGAATCGGTGACCCACGGCACCGCCGCGAAACTCCTGGCGATGAACAGCACGCTCGCCCCGGAGGACCAGGTCATCGACCTCAGCATCGGTGCCCTGGACACACCCGCCGACCCCCGGATCGACCGCGGCGTGATCGACTTCATCCGTACGCGGCCCGAGGTGCTCCACGCGTTCGCCCCCATCAAGGGATTCCCCTTCCTGCGGGAGTCCGTCGCGGCCCGCGTGAACCGGCTGCACGACATCTCCTACGACCCGGAGAACGAGATCCTGGTGACGCCCGGCGGCGTCAAGGGCTCCATCTCCGTGGCCTTCCACGCCCTGCTGGACCCGGGCGACGAGGTCGTCGTCCCGGTGCCCAACTGGCCCCACTACCCGGACATGGTGCTGCTCCACGAGGCCGTGCCGACGACCGTCCGCGTCACGGCCGAGGACGGGCTGACGGCGCCGGCCCTGGAGCAGGCGCTCAACGACCGCACCAAGATCGTGGTGCTCGGCGACTGCGTCAACCCGACCGGCAAGATCTACTCCACGCAGGAGCTCTCCGCGCTCGCCCAGGTTCTCGCCCGGCACAACCAGCGGCGCGAGTCCGACGGCGCGAGCCCGGTCTACGTCCTGTTCGACTGCCCCTACGAGGCCCACGTCCTGGGCGAGCGCGCCCGGACCTTCGCCGCCATCGAGGCCACCCTCCCCGACGGGACCCCCGCCCCGATGCGGCCGTGGACGCTGACGGTGACCGGCCCCGGCAAGACGTACGGCATGCACGGCGACCGGATCGGCTACCTGTGCGGACCGCCCGACATCGTCGAGGCCGCCGCCCGTGCCCAGGTCAACCTCACGTCGTTCGCCTCCACCTACGGCCAGGTCGCGACGCACCTCGCGCTCCAGCCGGACATGGACGAGGTGGCCACCGAACGGGCCAGGTCCGCGCGGGCGAACCTGGAGGTCATGCTCCGCGAACTGGAGTCCGTGCCCGCACTGCGGGTCAGACCCCCCGACGGCGGCTACTTCCTCTTCGTCGACCTGTCGCACTACGCCCACGCCTACCAGCAGCATGGGTACGTCACGGCGGACCAGTTCCTGCTGGAGGAGGCGAGGGTCGCCACCATCTGCGGCAACCACTTCGCCCAGGAGGAGGAGTTCGACCACTACGTACGGATCAACTGCGGCCGTACGGGTTCCACCCTGAGCCAAGCCGGCACACGCATCAGGGGTGCCCTCAGCCGTCTGGAGACCTGAGCTGAAAGCCAACACGGTGGGAACTGTCAGGTACTGCGTCATCGGCACCGGATTCGCCGGAACCTGCGCGCTGTGGCATCTGGTCCGAGAACTGACCGCTCCCGGCCGTCGGTCCCCGCTCTCCCGTCCGGCGGTCTCGATCGCCACGGTGGAGCGGGGGCCGGTCAGCGGCCCCGGATACCCCTACGCCAAGGACAACGCCCAACTCGGGCACCGGTGCAACAACGAGGCGAGCACCATGGGCATCCATGGCAACGACTTCGTCGACTGGCTCGCCGAGAACAAGCCCCGCCTCGTCGCCGACCACCCGGAACTCGTCCTGGAGACCCACCCCGGGATCGACCTGGAGCAATGGCGGCCGGAGAACGGCGAGTTCTATCCGCGGGCCCTGTTCGGCCTGTACTTGGAGCACCGGTTCCAGGACGCGGTGCGGACCGCCCGGGAGCACGGCATCGACGTGCGGCAGTACACGGAGCACGAGGCCGTCGACGGGTGGAGCGCGCGGGACGGCTTCTCCGTACGGCTCCGCGACCTGGCGACGGGCCGCGAGTTCGACCTGGACGGGCTCGACCGGGTGCTGCTGAACACCGGGCACTGGCAGTCCGCGCAGGGCGACCCGCTCGCGGAACACCCGGGGTACCTCGCGGCGCCCTATCCGCCGGGCCGGATCCTGCCCGCCGTCGCCGACCGCGTCCGCTCGCGGCGCGGTGCGGGCGGCCGTCCGCGGGTCTACGTCCAGGGCATGGGGCCCAGCGGCATCGACGCCGTCATGACCCTGTGCGACGAGGGCGCGTTCACGTACACCGCCGACGGACACGTCGACTCCTACCGGCCCGCCCCGACGGCGGGGGGGACGGAGCCCCTGCACATTGTCGTCGGGTCGCGCTCCGGCTTCTTCCCGCCCGTCCGGGGCCCGCTCACCGGCCACGAACTGCACCATCTCACCCCGGACGCCCTGGCCGGCATCCGGAGCGAGAACCGCGGGCGACTGCGGCTCGAACCCGTGCTGGACCTGCTGGACAAGGACCTGCGCCGGGCGACCGGCGGGGCGCTCGGGTGGCGCGACGTGGAGAAGCCCCGCTTCGCCTCGGCCAGGGAGAAGCTCGAAAGCGACCTCCATGACGCACGCCACGGCAACCTCGTCTACACGCTCGTCCTGAAAGCACGCCGCATGTGCTTCTACCGGGAACTGACGTCCGCCGACAAAGCCCTGTACGACCGGCACTTCGACACGCACTTCATCCGCACCGCGGTGCCGATGCCGACGGCCAACGCGGAGAAGCTGCTCGCCCTCATGGACGCCGGGGTCCTGTCCACCGTGCGGCACGGCTACGCCGACCCGCCGGTCGGCGTGGACGAGGACGGCGGATTCGTGATCGCCTACGAGACGGCCGACGGCGAGCGGTCCCGGCTGCGGGCCGACTGCGTCGTACGGGCCAAGGCGCACGACTTCGGCCTGGAGCGCCACCCCTCGCCCCTCGTGCGCAACCTGCTGCGGCGGGGCGAGATCGTGCGGCACGAGGAAGCGGGCTACGCCACCGGCGGACTCGCCCTCGACCCGCACGGCGACTACCGGGTGACCAGGCGCGTGGGAGGAATCACCGGCCCCTCGCCGCACCTGTCGTCGTACGGTTCCCCCGTCAGGTTCTGGCAGACCGAGAACAATTACGCCGGGGCCTTCGTGAGAGCCGCCGAACAGGTCGCCGCCGACTGGGCCGAAACCGCGAGAGGCATTCCGCAGCAGACCGGGAACCCCGAGAGCACCGCCGTCCCGGACGACTCAGAGCTGATCACCACCGAAACACGGAGCTGAACCATGGAAATGAAAGAGTTCCACTACCAGGACGGTCTGCGGGTCAGCGTCTTCAACCTCGATCACGAAGCGGTGCCCTACCACTTCCACAACGAGGTCTCCGACATGGTGTACTGCTCCCGGGGGCAGATAGCCATCGAACTCCCGGAGACCGGCGAGGTGTTCACCGTGCACCCCGGGCAGGTCTTCCAGGTGCCCCGCACGAAGAAGCACCGGTTCGTCAACGGAGCACCCGTCGGAACCCACTCGCGGTACGTCCTTCTCCAGATCGGCGCGTTCGACATCAACTTCGTACCGCCCGCCGAAGGGCTCGCGGAAAAGGTCGCCGACCGTGAGGCCACGCACGTGGCGGACGCCGAGGTGTACATCGAGAACCGCGAGGGGGACATCCGCAAGCTCGCCGATCACTTCGCGGTGGAGAGGCCCGAGGTCCTGACCGAGGAGGAACAGGGCGACGTGGTGCAGGCGCTGCGCTGCTTCGTGGACCGCGGGATCGCGGCCGAGCACCCGAGGGCCGCCGTCCAGCCGTGACCGACGCCGCTCCCTTCTCGTTCGGGCCGACCACCTTCGCACTGATCGTCCTCACGTTCTTCGTGGGCGGCCTGTTCAAGGGACTGACCGGTCTGGGCCTGCCGCCCGTCGTGCTCGGTGTGCTCACCGCGACGATCGGCATCGAGCCCGCCAAGGCGCTGATCGTCATCCCGACGTTCCTGACCAACGTGGCCCAGGCGGTCCGGGGCGGCCACGGCCGGAGAGTCGTCCGGCTCACCTGGCCGTTCCTCCTGGCCGCCACCGTGTTCACCTTGTCGGGGGCCCTGACGCTGAGCTACTTCCGGGCGGATGTGATGTCCGCCCTGCTCGGCGTCGGGCTCGCCGTCTACGGAATTCTCGGCCTTTTCCGACTGCGGGTGAACATCAGGGGAAAATGGTGGAACCACCCGATCGGCGTCCTTCTCGGAGCGGTCAACGGATTCCTTACCGGAATGACCGGATCCTCGGCCGTGCCGGGTGTTTTCTACCTCCAGTCGATCGGTCTGCTGCGGGACCAGCTGATCCAGAGCATGGGGATCCTGTTCACGCTGTCGACGGTCTCCCTGGCGTGGTCGCTGCGCACCCAGGACCTCCTGGGGGCGAACCTCCTCCTCATGTCGGCGGCGGCCCTGGTGCCGGCATTTCTGGGAATGTCGCTCGGAAACAAGATCCGCCACAGCATTCCCGAGGAAAAGTTCCACACGGTACTCTGTACCGCTCTGGTGCTGCTGGGCCTCTACATCACGGTCCAGAATCTTGCCGCATGACACCGGACCAGTTCATTGACGAGGAGACACACATCATGGAACAGGCCATCACCGAGTTACTGCGCGAGCTGGAGGAATTCGGCGAGGCCAACGACTCGTCCACGGACGAGCGCAGCCGGAAGATGCTCAACATCACGCACGACACCGGCGCGTTCCTCGCGGTGCTCGTCAAGGCGTGCAAGGCGCGCAACGTCCTGGAGATCGGCACCTCCAACGGCTACTCGACGCTCTGGCTCGCCGACGCCGTGGGCGAGGGCGGCACGGTCACCACGGTCGAACTGGCCGAGGACAAGGCGGAGATGGCCGCAGACAACTTCCGGCGCGCCGGACTCGACTCCCGCATCCGGCAGGTCACCGACGACGCGGGCCGTTTCATCGCCGGGCGCGACGCCGGCGAGTACGACTTCCTCTTCCTGGACAGCGACCGCGCGCAGTACGTCGGCTGGTGGGACTCGCTGCGGCGGATCCTCGCGGACGGCTGCCTGCTCGTGATCGACAACGCCGTCTCGCACGCCCACCAGTTGGAGGAGTTCAACAAGCTGGTCGAGGCGTCGGACGACTTCTCCGGAGTCCTGCTGCCCGTGGGCAAGGGCGAACTGGTGCTCCTCAAGGAGTCCGGGGACGCGTCCTAGCCGTACTCGTGCCCGATTTCGCATCGGGCCCGCATCCGCAGCCTCATCCGTACCCGGATCCGTACTGAGGAGTACCTGCCTTGGACGTCATGACGGCCATTCTGACGCGCCGCAGCATCCACGAACTCGCCGGTCCGGCCCCCTCCGACCAGGAGTTCGCCTACCTGCTCAAGGGTGCTGCCGCCGCCCCCGACCACGGCGGACTGCGCCCGTGGCGCTGGATCCTGCTCCGGGACGCGGAACTCGCGGCGGTGGGCGACCGGCTCGGCGCCGACGCGGAGGACCGCGGGGACTCCGCGGAAGGAGCCCCGGCCGGGGAGGAGTCCGTACGGGCGCCCCTGAAGGCGGTGCTCGTCTTCTCGCCGAGCGCGGAGAGCGGGGTGCCCGAGTGGGAGCAGCTCGCCGCGGCGAGCAACGTCGCCTACGGCCTGATGCTGCTGCTGCACGCCCGCGGCTTCGGCAGCGTCTGGCGCAAGGGGCGGTGGTGCCGGAGCGAGCGGAGCCGGGAGCTGCTGGGCATCGGCCCGGACGAACAGCTCCTGGGCTCCCTGGACATCGGGACGCCCGGCGCCCGGGTGCGGCCGGACCGCCGGAGGGTCGAGGACGTCACGGACCGCATGTGCGTCCTGCGCACCTGATGCCTGGGCGTCCCGCTTCCGTGCCACCGGGGCGGGCCGGGTCAGGGGCGGGCCGCTGCTCCACCGGTCCGCTGGTGTACGCGTCCGCCAGGACGGCTCGCCCGGGGGCGGCGGGCCGGATGCGGCACGGGTGAGTCCGCCGGAGAAGGGCAAGAGGCAGGTATGACCATGACTCTCGGTGCCTTCGTTCTCGGCACCCCCGACCCGCCGGCGCTCGCAGACTTCTACCGGGCCCTCCTGGGCTGGCAGGAGGAGGACCGCGACCCGGAGTGGGTTCGCCTGAAGGATCCGGAGCAGGACCGGCCGAGTCTCAGTTTCCAGCTGGAGGCCGGCCATGTGCCTCCCGTATGGCCACCGCGGCCCGGTGCTCAGCAGATGCAGGCACATGTGGACCTGCGTGTCGACGACCTGGAGGCGGAGACCGCCCGCGCCTGCGCCTTGGGGGCGACAGTGGAGGAGCACCAGCCGCAGAAGGACGTACGGGTGCTCCGTGACCCGCACGGTCACCTGTTCTGCCTCTTCCTGCCCGGGGCCTGAGGTGCCGTGGCGCGAGGGCACCCGACCAGACGTCCCGTCGCGCCGAAAAGAACGAGCAGTTGTTCTCCGAGGCCGGAGACAGGCTCGCACGAACGTCGTACTCGCACGTCGTACTCGTACTCGTGCAGGGCGACGGTGTCCTTGACGAGCGTTCCGGAGCGCCGGGCACTCAGGCCGGTGGCGGTCCGATCGGCGCGGTTTCCAGTGCGCGGGCGACCGCGTGCAGGTCGGCGGCCACCGCCCGCCCGGGAATGGTGTGGCCGATGTCCATGAGGCCGCCGGTGATCTCGGAAATCACATGATGGGCGCCGTCCTCGTTGCCGGTGACCACCACACCGGCGACCCGGTTGTGGGCGACCGGACGCTCCTGTGACGGTTTCCGAGCTGCGCCGGGCGCTCTGGAGCTGGGCAGGCGTCTGCCGCGCGAAGCCCGGGAGGCCGACCTGACGCTGATTGATGCGTTGGGGCAGCCGCGCGTGCTGGGCTTGGACGAGGCGCAGCGCCTCGTGGGGCCGGCCTGTGGAAGACCAGGTTGTTCGTCGGGCAGAAGTTGCCTTTCTGCTGGTGTGTCGTTGATGGATTCAGCAGCACCCGCACAGAGTGGTGGAGGGTGCTCAGCAGGGCGTGGTCCCGCGCGGGGAGCGGTGGCCGGCCCGGTGGACCGTTTCGATCGACTGCGCCACGTCTTCCGGCCAGTTCGCTGTACCCAAGACTTGTTTTTCTCGCTCTCTGCCACAGGTGTGAAAGAGACATCGGGCGCGGAGGACACGACATGACAAACGGAGGGACCGCGGCCGGACGGCTTCTCAGGCCGCCGCGGCGCCTCAGCGCACCCGGTGCGCGGGCCTGTGACGGGTCGGACGGCGATGGGGGCGGGTGAGGGTGATCTGGCGGACGAGCTGGTGGAAGCAGCTCAGCGCGGTGATCGGGGGAAGGCCGGCGACCGCGATCCCGACGAGGGTCTTGTCGGCGTGGTTGACGCACAGGGTGAGCGCGACGGCCGAGAAGAGGATGACGACGAACCAGGAGTGTGCCGCTCCGCGGTGGTGGAGGGCGGCACGCAGAACGGACAGGGAAGCGACAAGCCATGGACCGTACACCAGCAGTGGCCACAGTTCCGCCAGGTGCCCGGGCACGATCGGCTGGGCCAGGTGGCGCAACGGGTTGTACGTGACGACCGCGCCGAAGGCACTGACCATGGCCACGATGACGGTGGTGAGCGCGGCGAGACTGATGCTGACTCCGCGCACCCAGGACCACCCCTGCCGCCGCAGCCGGGTGTGCGGCCGACGCCGTTTGCGATGGTCGTGCGACCCGGGCCTCGGGAGCGGCACGTCAGGCTGCCGCGTCTGTTCCGTCTGCTGCGCGGGCGGTTCGGCGGAGGTGCCCAGGATGCGGGCGAGTTCGTCCTCCAGGCCCGCTTCCATGTCCATCGGGCCGGGCCACGAGGTCTGCCGCGGGAGGAAGAGCTCCTGCGTGGGGAGCAGCCTTTCGGGGTGTGCTGCGGGGGGTCCGGCCCAGTCGCCGGGGTCTTGCAGGAAGAGTGCTTCGTCCAGGCCGAAGGGATTGCGGTGCTCATCCACAGTGGGAGTGCTCCCACGCCGTGGCCGCCGTCCGCGCGGTGCTGAACGGCAACGCTTGCGCGTCTGCCTTCGGCCCGCCGGTACGTGCGGGCCGGGGAACGCCCGGAGCACAGGAGCTCGTGCAGACGGCTCGGTGGTAGAAGTCGGCCTGCATGGCGTTGAGTTCCTGAAGGAAGTCCTCCAGAAGGTCGGTGAAGACCGAAGCCCCGTCAGGCGGTGCGGTGGAGCCGTCCGACGACGGGGCAGGAGGGCCGTCCTGCCGAGGGAGCACGCCCCGCAGTGAGATGAGCGCGTCGGCGTCCTGCGGGCCTGCCGTCCGGGGAAAGCGCTGGGATGAGGTCACACACCTCTTAACGAGCCCGTCGTACTGACCATGTGTGGCAGACGAGTGGGCGGGAACGGCAAAGGGGTGAGTGTCCTGCGGCCGTGGGCAGAAAAAAGGCCCAACTGCCCGCGTCGCTTACCCCATTGTGTACCTGGCCGCGCCGGTTCCCATTTCGCTGCCGCCGGAGAGAGCCCCCGCTGCGCCGTATGACGGCATCCGCGAACTCAGGAGCGTCCACCGGTGTTCCCGCACGCCGAACCGGAACCTCAAGACCTGCACCGGTCGTCACGAGGCCGCACGGCAAGCAGTCGGAGGCAACCGCACGCGGACAAACGCCTACGACACGGCTCACCTGCGCAGATGGTGCCGCGCAAGCGCCCAGTGCCCACATCACCCGGACAGGCGCCGAGTTCAGTGAACCGGAGCCACGAAGACGGTGACGGGGGAGTCGTCGTCGCTTGCCCCCGGTACGAGTTCCGTGCCGTCCCCGGTGTGCGTCGCGGACGCTCAGCATCGACCCAAAAGGTCCGTCAGCGGCCGGGGGGTGAGGTGGAAGACGCGGATGTCGCGGGTGGTGCGGGCGTTGTGGATGTCGTAGGCGGGCGGGGCGGTGAGGATGCGGTGGTGGTGGGACGTTTTTCCCTCGGGGTCCAGTAGCCGGGCGCTCACATCTGTCCGGCGATCTTCCTTCCCACGTCCTCCCCACGTCCTCCCCAGCGGGCGCGCCTTCCTCCGCCAGGGGGAGACGGTCCGCCGTAGCGGCTGACGTGCGGCTGCCGTGTCCAGGACCAGCATGTACGTCATGACCACAGCGCCCGCTTCTCTCCCTGTCCCCGCCCCCGTCTGGGCTCGTCGTGCCGCCCACGCCATCGCTCTGTGCGCAGTTCCGTCCGGCCTGTGGCGCATCGCCATGGCATCCGGTATCCCTGTCGGCTACAGCGATCAGGTGCTGCGCGACGTCTTCGACATACCGGGCTGGGGCATCGCCTATGTCGTCGGCCTCTCCGTCCTTGCCGAACTGGCCGCACTGTTACCGCTGTTACTCGTCAGCGACCGGTGGCGGCCGCTGCGCCCCCGGGTCCTGTCCGCACTGGCCTGGACCGCCTCGGGGGTCCTGGTCCTGGTGGCGCTGTGGCAACTCGTGGTCGCTTTCACCGTCGAGAGCCAGACGTACATGTCGAGTGGTGCGGCACAGACCCTATGGGGCTTCGTCTTCGCCCCGCTGTTCGCCGTCCCGGCCCTGATGACCGCGGTGACCTGGTCCTACGCAAAGCGGCACCGGGCGGGCAGACAGGCATGGCCCTACCGCGTGGACGTCTTCGACCGCCGCGTCAGCCGTTTCAGTTCCAGCCGCCGTGCCCGCACCCGTCGGCCTTGCCGTCCCTGCCGTCCCGACTGTCCCTGCTGTTCCAGCCGTCCCGGTCACTCCCGCGGGTCTCGGCGTGCAGGGCCGCCCGGGTGAGCGGGCCGTACACACCGGGTGTCTCCGGGATGTTGCGCGCCACTTGGTAACGGCGCAGGGCCACTTCCACCGACTCTCCGAACTGTCCGTCAGCCGACCCGAGGAACAGAGAGAGCTGGAAAAGGCGGCGCTGGAGGTCTACGACCTCGGCGCCGGTACTGCCCAGCCGGAGACACTTCCCGGGCGGTTCGGGCTGTGGGGGGCTGAGGCGCGGTGGCTTCCTCTGCTTGGGCTGTTCCGTCTGCTTGGGCACGGCGCCGGGTGTGGAGGCCGTCGGCCGACCGGAGGCTGGAGACGACGCCTTCGGGGCGGTGGGCGTCGCGTTCCGGGCGGAAGTCCGCGGGGCGGCCGGCGGGTTCACCGTTGCGGACGTGCTGGCGGACGGCTGGGGCTTCGGGGTCGCGCTGGGCGGCGGGAGGTCGGGCACCGTCAAGATCACCCTGTCCGGCGACGTCCGGTGGGGGCCGGAGGTGAAGCACAGGGTGAGCCCGACCCCAGCGGCCAGAGCGCCGGAGACCAGCAGCGGGAGCGAGAGGCCGAGTTGACTCTCGCGCGTCGGTTTCGACGTGCTCCCCCGCGACCGCGACCGCAACCGCGACCGCGAGGCGTGCCGCATCCGGCGGGTCTTCTCCCCTTTGCGGCTCTCGTGGGCGTCGGTGGCTCCGGGGGTGGGAGGCAGGGCGAGCGTGGTGTCGAAGAGCTCGACGTCCTGCTCTCGCGCGCCCAACTCACCGCTGCCGCATTCCGTGATCTTGCCGAAGACGCGATCGTACTGAGCGGAGGGCGGCGTCGACTCGGGGGCGCTGCGGTCAGTCGGCGTGCTCAGGGCAGTTGTGTCGCGCATCGAGTGCTCCAGATGAGGTGGATCGCGGGCGATACGGCGCGATGGCGAAGATCCGGAATGAGGACTAGGAGAGTTTGAGCGGCGCTCAATTGAAGCGTCAACTGCGGTAAAGCCACACGAAAAGGTGGCGAAGGTGACGTTGATTCTTAAACGACTCTTAAGGAGAGACGCACATCACATCCACCGGGTCGTGCCCTGTGGCTTCGTGACGCAGGACCTGCCTTCTCGAATGACACCTCGATACGGTTCGTGACCGTCAGCGCAGGCGGTCGGCAACGGTACGGCGGAGAGGGTCCCGCGGGCTGTCCAGGCCGACGTCGGTGCCACGGGCCGGACCGACTGGAGCATGGCCGGTGCCGATTCCACGAGCCGCCGCGCGCATCCAGTACGCGGTGCGCGTCTCCATCCGTGCCCCGAAGATCCAGGGGCGGTGCGGAAGTCCGGTGCGCCACCGCTCCGATGAGGCCCCGGGGCGCTCGCGAGGTGGACTGACAAGCAAGACCCACCGTGCGGGAACGTGTGCCTCGGCAGACGGATGGATGCCCCCGGCCGTCGCACCGGCCCAGGCATCAGCGCGTCCCATCGGCAGCGGCATGCACGTCGGGTCCGGGTTCGGGTGCCGGTGACGTCTCCGCGATGAAGGGGTTACGCCGTCGGAGTGAGTAAAGCCTTCACGAGGTGAACCCGCGGGCTCGTTCCGAAAGCATCCCTGTTGAGCAAAGGGCTGCCCGTCGTGGCGACCTCTCAGCGGCCTGTGCGCCGAGGAGCGATGGAGGAACCAGAAGGATGACGTACGGAAGCAGGCTGCGCGAGCAGATCGCGGTGCCGGGCACGACGCCCCTGATCGGTGTTTACGACATGTACTCGGCGTCCATCGCGGCGGAGCACTACGACGGGATGTTCGTCTCCGGGTTCGGCTTCGCAGCCTCCCACTACGGGCTGCCCGACATCGGCTTCATCGCGTGGCCCGACATGCTGGCCTTCGCCCAGCGGCTGCGCGGCGCGTTCCCCCTGCACCACCTCCTGGTGGACATCGACGACGGATACGTCGACCCCGAGGTCGCCTGCCACATGGTGCGGAGTCTGGAACGCGCCGGAGCCTCCGGCGTGATCCTGGAGGACCAGAAGCGTCCCCGGCGCTGCGGACACGCGGACGGCAAGCTGGTACTGCCGCTGGAGGAGTACCTGGAGAAGCTCCACCTGGTCCTGGCCGCCCGTGACGACCTCGTCGTCGTGGCCCGTACGGACGCGACCGAGGACGACGAGATCCTGCGCCGGGCCCGGGCTCTCGCCGCCACGGACGCCGACGTCATCCTGGTCGACGGGGTGCGCAGCACCGAATGGATCCAGCGCATCCGCGAGGTTGTGGGAGGCAAGCCACTGCTGTTCAACCAGATCGCCGGCGGCAAGTCGCCGCGTCTCTCGCTCACCGAACTGACCGGTCTCGGTGTCGACGCCGCCATCTACAGCACGCCCTGCCTCTTCGCGGCGCACCAGGCGATGGAGACCGCCCTGGCCGAACTGCGCCTCGCCGACGGCCGTTTGCCGGCCGCGGACGTGAGTACCGTCGGTGTGCGGGAATCGACCGCCCTGCTGGCCAGGAACATCAGCCGCCATCACGGGGCCCCCACCGCACCGGAAGAGGCCACCGTGTGACCACCAGGCCGGCGGGGACGGCAGCCCTCTCGCCGGCCGGGCGGTCCGGCCCGAGCGGGACGGGGAGCCGAACCGGACACGCGCACCGGCTGCACGGGCGCACGGGTGCACAGGTGCACGGGCGCGCCCGTCGTGCGGCGCGCCCGTGCACCCGAGCGGGGATCAGCGGCGCAGCGTCAAGCGGTGGACGCCGCCGTCGACCGTACCGACGTAGAGCGTGCGGCCGTCGCGGGCGGCGGCCAGCTTGGTGGTGTCGGTGTTCTGCAGACCGCTGGAGACGTTCTCCCAGGTCCGGCCGTGGTCGGTGCTGCGCAGCACGCCCCGGCCGCCCTGGACGAGTCCGGAGGCCCGTGAGCTGGTGGTGGCGGCGTAGAGCGTCCCGCCGACCCGCAGCAGGTCCGACACGTGGACCGCGAGCGGGCCGGTGTCGGCGGTCCGGAAGGTCCTGCCGTCGTCGGTGCTGACCCGGATGGACTCGCCGCCGACCACCAGGCGCCGGCCGTCCGTCGTCAGCGAGGAGACGGGACCGTCGGCGACCTTGGTCTTGGTGACGCCGCCGTCGTCCGAGCGGTAGAGGCCCGAGGCGTTGCCCAGCCAGAGGCGCCGCGGGTCGCGCGGGTCACCGGCCATGGCGTCGAACGACCTCTCGTGGAAGAGGTTCTTCCAGGTGCGGCCGCCGTCGGTGGTCGAGTACAGCCCGTCGCCGAAGATGCTCCGGAAGCCGACCGCCACCCGGTCGGGGTCCGCCGGGTGCACCAGGATCGACGTCGGCACCTCCGACGAGGTGCCCTTCACCTGCCAGGTCCGGCCGGCGTCGCCGCTGCGGGAGACCTCGAAGAGGCCGGTCGCGGTGCGCCGGACCTGCCACACCACCGCGGTGTCCTTGGGGGAGACGGCGAGGTGGGAAGTGAGGCGGCCGGTCATGCCCTCCGCGCCGGACTGGCCCCACTCGGGGCCGGCGACGGGGATCCTGGTGCGGTAGGTGCCGCTCACCGTTCCGGCGAGCAGGTGGTCGCCGCCGGCCGCCAGGGCGAGGGTGGTCAGGCCCTGGACGCCGATCCTGCGGTAGCCGGTGGCGTCGGCCGAGCCGCGGTACAGGCCGTCCTGCTCGCTGGACACGGTCACCGAGCCGTCGGCCCAGCGGTCGTAGTCCATCGGGATGGCGGCCCTGGAGGGCGCCTGCGCGGGCTGCCAGGTCCTGCCGTGGTCCCGGCTGACCTGCCCGGCGCCGAACAGCGCGCGCAGGTACAGGTCGCCGCCGGAGGCGGACAGTCCGTTGCCGCCCTCCTTCAGGGGCAGCACGGTGGACCAGGTGCGGCCCTTGTCGTAGGAGCCGCGGACGCCCGTACCGGGGACGAGGGCCAGCAGGACGGTGGAGTCGGCCGTCAGGCCGCGGACGGACTTCACCGGTTCGTCGAGGACGAGGTGCGCCGGACCGGGATCGCCCTTGCCGACGCCGTCGATCCGCCAGACCCTGTCGAAGGTCGCCAGGTAGAGGGTGTCGCCGACGAGGGTCGCGTCGCGTACCGCGCCGTTCACGCCGGTGGGGTACGTCGCCCAGGTGTCGCCGGCGTCCGTGCTGACCAGCAGGCTGCCGTCGACCAGAGCGGCGAGGGTACGGGTCTGCTCGTCGGCGACGAACTCCTCGATGTGCGCGTCCGGCACGTCGAGCTTGCGCCAGCTTCGGCCGTTGTCGTCGGTGCGCAGGACGGCGCCCCTGCGGGTGGGGTCGGCGGCCGTGTTGACGGCGTACCACCAGCGGTCGGGGCGGCGGGCGTCGACCACGACCGCGCCGGTGCCGTTGCCGTCGGCGACCGGCAGCCTGCCGACCTGGCGCCAGTTGGCACCGCCGTCGGTGGTCAGCCAGGGAGCGGCCTTGCGGTACTGGGTCACGACGGCCTGCTTCGGCCGGGCGGGCGTGAGCGCGACGTGGCCGGCCTCGCTGTTGGGGCCGACGGGTTCCCAGCGGTCGCCGCGGCTGCCCGCCGGAGTGACCTCGAAGGCGCCGCGGCCGGTGATCCGCCGGCCGTCGGTGGTGGTGGCGCGTACGTCCAGCAAGTAGGCGCCGGCCGCCTTCTCGTTCACGTCGGCCTGGTAGTAGCCGGCGCCGTTCATGGTCGTGGGCAGGGTGTGGCTCCTGCCGTGCGGCGGCCTGACGGTGATCTCGGGCGGCGCGTTCAGGGCCGTCGGGGAGGCGATGTGCACCGTGGAGCGGCCGTCGCTCGGGTCGGGGGACGCCTGGACGACCAGGTGCCGCACGACCAGCAGGTACGGCACCCGCAGGGCCGGGCCGCGCGCCGGGGTGGCGGTGATCCGGCCGCTGATCTCCCGGTCGGTCTCCGGGCGGTCGGCGCGCAGGGTGACGGTGACGGTCGCGGACCCGCCGGCGGGAACGGTGACCCGGGACGGGGACACGGTGGCGGGGCCGCTGCTGCTCAGGGTGGTGGTCAGGGGTGCCTTGCCGGGGTTGGTCAGGCGCACCTTCGCGGTGCCGCCCACGGTCCGGTTCGAGAGGTCGGCGAGGCCGAACGACACGGCCGACGGGGAGGCGCCCAGGGTGGCCTTCGCCGCGGCGGCCACGTCGAGGCGTCCGTTGCCCTGGACGGCGGGACCGGTGCCGGCGAGCGGCTTGGCGGAGCCGACGAGGGCGGACCTGATCCCGTCGGGCCCCTGGTCCGGGCGCAGTTGGCGCAGCAGGGCGGCCGCGCCCGCGACGTGCGGGCTGGCCATCGAGGTGCCGGACATCCGGTAGACGCCGGGACCGTACATCGAGCTGGGGATCGCCGAGCGGATCTCCACGCCGGGTGCGACGAGGTCGGGCTTGAGGCCGAAGCCGGTGCCCGGCCCGCGCGAGGAGAACGAGGCGATCTCGTCGGTGGAGTCGGCGCCGCGCAGGGTGACGGACACCTTGCCGGCGGCCAGTCGGCGGCTCAACTGGTCGTACTGGGTCGTGTCGATGCCCATCACCACCAGGCGGTCCATGCGCAGCGAGTCCCCGGAGGCGGCGCCCCGGGCGAGGTCGGGGCGCGCGGGCGTCGCCGGGGCCCCGAACGTCCCGGGGCCGCCGGCGAGTGCGGGTCCGCCGTGGGACGGGAGGCCGCCGGCGAGTGCGGGTCCGCCGTGGGACGGGAGGCCGCCGAGCACGGCGAGCGCGCCGCGCTTCTCGGCCTCGCGCGCCCAGTCGACGTCCTGCTGGCTCAGGACCTCGGTGCTGGGCGGTACGAGGATGTCCGCCCGCAGGATCTTGCCCCGTACGTCACCGGCCCGCTTCCAGTCCTCGGCGGTGCCCGCGCCGACGTCCACGAGCGGGGCGGTGACCGGCTCCCGGGGCGGGTTCGCGGACAGGATGCCCCGGTAGGTCTGGATCAGTTCGGGCTTCCGGCCCGCGAGGTACGCGCTCGGGGTGCGCACCCCGCTGGTGGACGCGCCGACCGCGATGACGCCGTCGGCGGACGCCGGGGTGTTGACGGTGCCGCTGCCCGGCCCGCTGTTGCCGGCCGCCGCGACGACGACCACTCCGGCCCGTACGGCGGCGCTCGCCGCGCGGCCCAGCGGGTCGGTGCCGTCGCCGGGGCCGCCGAGGCTCATGTTGATGACGTCGGCGGGGAACGGGTTGGCCGGGTCGGCCGCCGCCTCGATACCGGCAACGATGTCAGAGGTGTAGCCGCTGCCGTCGGCGCCGGTGACCTTGTACGCCAGCAGGCGGGCGTCGGGCGCCATGCCGGTGACGCCTTCCTTGCCGGCCGCCTTGCCCGCGATGATGCCCGCGACGTGGGTGCCGTGGCCGTTGTCGTCCATCGGGTCGTCGTCGCCGTTGGCGAAGTCGTAGCCGCCGACGACCTTGCGGTCCTTGCCGAAGCCGCCCCCGAGGTCGGGGTGTCCGTAGTCCACGCCGCTGTCCAGGACCGCCACGACGGTGCCCCTGCCGGTGGCCTTCACCCCGGACGGGTCCGTGCGCTTCCAGACCTCGGGCGCGCCGGTCAGCGGCACGCTCACGTCCGTGCGCACCTGTATCCGGGTGTCGGGCCGGACGGCGGTGACGCCCGGCAGCGCGGCCAGCCGGGCCGTCTCCGACGCGGGCACCGTCATCGCCACGGCGTTGACCAGCAGCCCGAGTTTGCGCGGCGAACCGGGGTGCAGTCCGGCCTTCCGCACCTCCCCGACGAAGGCGTCCTGCCGGGCCGCCAGGTTCCGCCGGGCCTCGGCCACCGCGGCGGCGGGACCGGCGGCCAGGGCCGTCAGGGTGCCGCTGGGGGCGGCGGCGACGGCGGCGTCCCCGGACAGTTCGACGATGACCCGCTGGTTCGGGTCGGGCGACTTCGCGGTCGCGGTCGTGGCGCCGGGCAGCGCGGTGAGCGTCCCGGCGAGAGCGACGGTGGTGACGGCAACGGCCACCAGGCGTCGGGTTCTTCGTGCGTTCTTGGCCATGGGCAGCAGTCCTAGCCCCGAAGTCACTCTCCGTACAACAGATCCCGGCGGCCCATTGCTGCCGCTGGCACAAGTGGGCCAGTATCGGCATATGACGAACGAGCTCACCGCCGCAGGCATCGACCCGTTCGACGAGAGCGTCTACCGGGCCGTGCTGACCCGGCGTACCGCGGCCCCGGCCGAACTCGCCGCCGATCTCGGCTGTTCCGCGCTCCGGGCCACCAGGGCGCTGGACCGGCTGCACGACCACGGCCTGGTCGGGCGGCTCGCGGGGGTCCGCCGCCGGTACGCGGCCATCGAGCCGGGGGCCGCGGTGGAGTCCCTGGTGCGGTCCAGGGCCGCGGAGCTGGACCGGGTCCGCTCGGCCGCGGGCGAGCTGTCCCGCCTCTTCGCGGCGGCCCAGTCCGGCGCGGCCGACGAGGAGGAAGTGGAGATCGTCACCGGCCGTGAGGCGCTCGGCCGCTGGTTCGTACGGCTCCAACAGGAGGCGCACGAGGACGTCATGACGCTGGACCGGCCGCCGTACGCCCTGACCACCTCCAACCCCGTGGAGAGCACGGCGCTGGGCCGCGGGGTGCGCTACCGCGCGGTCTACGCCCCCGAGGCGCTGGAGTGGCCCGGCGTGCTCGCCGACATCCGCGCGCTCGTGCGCCGCGGCGAACAGGCCCGGGTGCTGCCTGGCCTGGGGATCAAACTGGCCGTCGCGGACCGCCGGTTGGCGCTGATGCCGCTCTCCCTCGACCTCGACGGCGTACGTGCCGCGGTCATCCGCCCCTGCACTCTGCTGGACGCCCTCACCGACTACTGGGAGCTGTGCTGGAAGCAGGCCCTGCCGCTGGACGCCCCCGCCGAGGACCCGCTGGGCGAGGAGGACCGCCTGGTGCTCACGCTGCTGGTCAGCGGCCTCAAGGACGAGGCGATAGCCCGCCAGCTCGGCTGGTCGGTCCGCACCATGCGCCGGCGGATGAGCCGCCTCCACGACCTGCTGGGCTCGGTCAACCGCTTCCAGGCCGGTGTGGTCGCGGCCCGCCGCGGCTGGATCTGACCTGCCACGGGGCCCCGCGAGACGTCGGCTGCCGGTGTCGCGCCGCCCCTCTCACCGCACGTCCACGAACACCGGGTTGGTGTAGAGCCAGGTGTCGAGCCACGGGTTGCCCTTGCCCGGCTCGTGCGGCAGCGGACCGTGCGGGTCGACGCCCGCCCCGAGGAAGCCCTTGCCGTGGCGCCTGCCGTCGCTGCCGCGCAGCCGTACGTAGCACGATCCGTCCGCGCGCCCGAGCGGAATGCGCAGGGTGTACGTGCCCCGGCGGCCCGACACGTCGGCGGTGCGGACGACCCTGGTGTCCGGGGCGTGCCAGTCGTCGCGGTCGGCGGCCGGGCCGCGCACCGCGCCGCGGATGACGTCGAGGTGTTCCAGGCGCGGCAGCACGCCGTACGGATTGCGGCGGGACGCCGCGGTCACCGTGACCGTGAGGGTGATCCGTTCGCCGCGCCGCGCCCGCAGCCTGCCGCCGAGGGTGGCGCTGCCGCCGCGCTCGCCGCGCACCTTGACGTCGATGCCGTCGACGAGGTGACCGTGGTCGACCCAGACCCGGCCGGCCCGCAGTCCCGCCATCACGTCCCGGTAGCCGTACCGGGTGACTCCCACGTGCGTACGGCTGAACTGGCCGGGCCAGAAGTCGCCGCCGGGCTGCGGTTCGGCGGTGTCGTACGGGTCGGGGAGGCGGCCGGTGCTGTCGAAGTCCTGTCCCGGGGGCCAGGCTCCGTTGGCCCAGGTGTCCTGGGCGACCCGGTGGACGTCGGAGTTGGAGGTGATGGTGAAGAGTTTGCCCTCCGCCAGCATGGCGTCCCACAGGCCGCCGACGGTCGCGGTCGCCCAGTCGAAGCCGCCGTAGGTGACGTAGGCCTCGCGGGGGTAGCCGGGCCAGGAGTCGGCGGAGGGCGAGTTGGTGTACTCGCCGCGGACGTTGGTGTCGGCGTGCCAGCCCGGGATCGCGCCGGCCTGGGCGCCGGGGGCGCCCTCCATGCCGATCATGATGTCGGGCGCGGCGTCGCGCCAGCCGCGCAGCTCGTGCGGCGAGTCGATGCCGAGCCGCATGGGGTGGTTGGCCAGGACGAGCACGTCGTCGACGTACCGGGTGCGACGCTGTTCGGCCAGCCACTTGAGGGCCTTGACCGCGTGCGCCTCGTTGCGCGGGGTGTCGGGGTGCGCCGGGGCGCCGGCCGTGTAGCCGAGCAGCTTGCCGTCGAAGGCTCTCTCGAATCGGGTGAGCAGATCGACCTCGTGCCGGCCGGGCGGCGAGAAGACGGTGCAGTGCTCGGCGCCGGGGATGTACCACTCCAGGCCCTGGAAGATCAGCATGCGCCTGTTCTCGGCGCGTGCCCGCAGGATCTCCCGATGCTCCCGCGCGGCGCCGAACTCGGCGTGGCCGACGTTGCTGTGCTCGGTGAAGACCATCCAGTCGAGCCCGAACTTCTGCCCGGCCCGGGCCAGTTGGGAGAACGTGTACTTGGCGTCATGGCTGTAGACGGAGTGGTTGTGGTGGTCGCCGACCAGATAGACCAGGTCGGGGGCGCGACCCTGCCCTCCGCGCCCGTGCCCCCCGTCGCCGTGCCCCCCTCCGGGGCCGTGCCCCCGGGACCCGGGCCCCCGCCCGTCGGCCAGTGCGGCCGACGGCAGCGACGCGGCGGCGAAGGCCGCGCCGAACAGGCCGGCGCGGCGCATCAGCCCCCGGCGGCTGACCGCCTGCGGGTCGAGCGACTCCGCGGGCACCTGGGGGTCGGCCCATTCGGGTACGGGGTGGGACATGCGGCGGATCTCCTCGGTGCGGGCGGCGGCGGTCCGTGATTCGGAGGACGCCACCTGGAGGATCTCCGCACTCCGCAACCGCCCGGTGAACCGCGGACTAACGGAAGGGGGCCTTCCGTTAGTCCGTTGAACGGAAGCCGACGGGCCCGTTCACCACCGGAGCCGCCGACCCGGCCGTCAGCTTTTACTCCCGTGTGCTGGACGGCCGCCGCGGGCACAATGGCCGGGAAGGCACGGGGAGCACGAGCGGCGGGGGACGTGCGGGATGGCCGGACGCGTGTGTACGGCGGTGGACCGATGACCGTCTATCCGATCAAATGCCTGCCGCCCGGGGCGCTGCCCGCAGGCGGCGTGCCGGCCTGGTCCGTGGACGGGGGAGGGGACGTCACCCGGTCCGTGGCCGGAAGCGGCGTCGGCGGCTGGCCCGTGGCCGACGCCGAACGGTGGCGGAGGGCGCGGGTCCCCGCCGTGCTCGCCCCGGCCGTGGGCGGCTGGATCGTGGCGGCCCTGGTGGCGGCGGCGTACGTCCTGCTGTTCGGCCTCTCCTCCACGTCCGCGGTCTGGCACGGCGGGCCGGGGGAGGGCACCGACTGGCTGCGGTACCCGGGGATCGTCCTGCTGACCGCCCTGCCGTTCTGGTACCGGTACGTTCCGGTCGCGGCCGTTCCGGCGGCCCTGGCCGTCGCCGTGGAGGCGGGCCTGTCCCTGGCCGGGTCCGGCGCTGCGGACCAGTCGGCGCGGGCCGGAGAGCTGGTCGTCCTCGCCGCCTGCGCCGTCACGGTCACCGGCGGCGGCCTGCGGCTGCGGGCCCGGCGCCGGCAGCGCGCCCTGGCCCTCGCCGCCGCGGGACGACGCCGCTTCCCGCTGCCCGACGGCACTCCGGAATCGGACGGACACCGCGGCCACCGGCACGTCTACCTCGGGCTGGTGCTCTGCCTGGTCGCCGCCGGCATCCTCACCGAGGGCCTGTTCGGGGAACCGACCGGTTCCGGCGTCCCCTACGACGCCGTCGGACAGCAGCGCGTCGCCCTGGTGCTCCTGGTGGCCGGTACGACCTTCTACGGCCACGGCCAGCTCGCCTACCTGGCGGCCCGGCGGCTGCACGGTGAGCCGCAGCCGGCCCTCGTCGTGGGCGTGCGGGAGGGGGCGGACGGACGCCGCTGGGTGTGCGCGGACGCCCGCACCGGCTCGGCGGCCCCGCTGGTCGCGTTCGTCGCCCGCAAGGGCGACACCTGTGCCTTCGCGCGGTCGCTGGGCAGCGGCTCGGCGTACGCGGTGGGCAACGGACACCACGACATCGACCCGAAGCACGAGCCCTTCGAAGCGCTCCTGTACGGCACTCCCGTGGAGGGCGACGAGGTCGTCCTCCTGCACGCCTGCGCCGAATACCACCGCCCCGACGAGATGGGGCAGATGTACGCGACCGTGTCCGCTGTCGCGCTCCGCCCGGACCGCCGCCACCGGCTCGGTCCGTGGCAGCCGGCGGACGGCCCCGCCCGGCAGCGCGAGCGGCTCCGCGAGGCCCAGGAGCGGGCGGAGCGCCACCGGGCGGCACAGCGCGAGGCGGCGGAGCGCCGCCGGAACGCACCGCGCGGTGGCTCGTGGACCCGCTCGACGGGCAGCGGCAGCAGCTCCGGCGGGGGCGGCTGCGGCTCCGGTTGCGGGTCGGGCGACGGCGGCGGCTGCGGGGGCGGCGACTGAGCGGCGGCGGGCCGGTGGGACGCGGGGCGACCGCGCCGGACGTACGGACGGGGCCCGAGTGGCTGTCGGGCCCCGTCCGTGCCCGACCCCCGGGGGAACGGTCCGGCGGTCGCGCACCCGGTCAACGACCGGCGAGCGGAAACGTTGCTGCACTTCTCCCCGCCGACCCGGGCCCTTCACGGCTCATGCGGAGGCGCGCTGCTTTCCCCGCTGTTTCTGCGCCGCGCGTGCGAGGCGGGACCCCAGCCAGCGCTTGCAGCCGCGCATCGCCGGGAGACGGCCCGCGGTGCGGTCGAGGTAGTAGTAGAGCTGCGGCGGCACGTGCGGCAGCAGGGGGGAGTGCCGCTGGCCGAGCAGGGCGAACATCTGGGACGGCGGAAGCCGGAGGTAGCGCGGGAGGTTCTCGTACCACTGGGCGCTGAGGCGGGCCGCGCTCTGTGCCGCGAGGAGGGCGGACTTGCGCCGTTGCTCGTACCCGCGCAGGGCGGCCTCGGTCGTCGGCTCCCTGAGCACGGCGGCGGCGAGCTCGACGGCGTCCTCGATGGCCAGGGTGGTTCCCGCGCCGATCGAGTAGTGCGTCGTGTGGGCGGCGTCGCCCAGCAGCACGAGGTTCCCCCGGTGCCACCGCTCGTTCGTCAGCGTCCGGAAGGTCTGCCAGCGGGTGCGCCCGTCGGCTTCCGCGCGGCCGATCAGCCGGTGGCCGTCCAGCGGCTTCGCGAACAGGGCCGCGAGGAGTTCCAGCGCCTCGCCCTCGTTCGCCGAGTCCAGTCCGAGGCCGCGGTGCGTCTCGGGCGAGCACTCCACGATGAAGGTGCTGCGGTCCGCACCGAACCCGTAGGCGTAGCACCAGATCCAGCCGTGCGCCGTCTCCACGAAGCTGAAGGTGAACGTGTCGAACCGCTTCGTCGTGCCGAGCCAGACGAAGGTGTTGCGGCCGCCGACCGCCGTGGGGCGGAAGTGGCCGGCGAAGCGCTCCCGCAGCGCGCTGTGGACGCCGTCCCCCGCGACGACCAGATCGGCGTCGGGGAGGGGGTCCTCCGGGGACCACTCCCGCTCGAACTCGACGCGGACGCCGAGTGCGGCGGCCCGCCGGGCGAGGATCTCCAGGAGACGATGACGGCTGATGCCGAACCCGCGGTCGCCGTCGTGCACGGTGGTGCGGTCCCCGACATGGGCGGTGCCGCCCCGCCAGCAGACCGAGCCCGCCCGGATGCTCTCGGCGCTCTCGGGGTCACAAGCTCGGAGCGTGTCGAGCAGTCCGTCCCAGTACGTCACTCCCCAGCCGTACGTCGAACCGGCCGCGTCGCGCTCGTAGACGGTGACGTCGTGAGCCGGGTCCTGCCGTTTCATCAGGATCGCGAAGTACAGGCCGGCGGGACCTCCGCCGACGCAGACAACCCTCACACGTGCTCCCGTTGGGATTCATTGCGACGACGGTGACATTTTGCCGCCGCAGATTAGCAGGCGGGTGTACCGGGCCGGAGGAGAAACACGCGGGGGCCGAGGTTTTGTCCCTCCTGCCCGACGGAGGCATTCGCTCACGCGTACGAGACTGTCCGCCGAATGGTAGTCAAAGAAGTTTTCGACCGGGTGTATTCGCACGCCTGAGGTGACTTCATATGGGCCGTCTGAGAATGTGCACTCCTATTTTCTTTTTCCGACCGAACCTGGAGTGCGGCCCATGCGAAGACCAGCACGCGTCCGCTCGTTCGCCGACTCGGGCACGCCGGGCCGGTCGTGCAATTCCCCCGACGAAAGCAGGACGTTCCACTGACCGCGCGGTTCCTTCTCGTCCCGCGCGGATCCGCCGGAGAGCCGGCGGGGAAATCAGGCGTGAGTTCCACCGTTCCTTGCGGCCATCAGAAGTAGTTATGGGACCGGGAGTGGTTCCGGCTCCTGAGGGCGGCTGCCGAACCGCCCCGGGACTGACGCACAGTTCCTTTCCGATTCGATTCAACTTCACGTACGAAAGGGCTGCCCGTGTTGCAGAAGAATCGGGCCGGGGGCCGTCCGCTGACGGTCCTCCACCTGGTGCAACCGGTGGACGGCGGGGTCGCGCGGGTGGTCGTCGATCTCGTCGGGTCCCAGGTCGGCAAGGGGGTGCGCGCACTCGTGGCCTGTCCGCCCGAAGGGCCGCTCGCCCGCCAGGCGGCCGCGGCCGGGGCGGAGGTGCTGCGCTGGCCCGCCGGGCGCGCGCCCGGCCCCGGGCTGGTGTCCGAGGTGCTGACCGCCGCCGGGCTGATCCGGCGGAGCGCTCCCGACGTCCTGCACGCGCACAGCGCCAAGGCGGGCCTCGCGGGCCGGCTCGCGGCGCGCGGCCGGGTGCCGACGGTCTTCCAACCGCACGCGTGGTCGTTCGACGCGCTGGAAGGGCGCTCCGCGGCCCTGGCCCGCCGGTGGGAGCGCTACGGCGCGAGGTGGAGCACCGCCATCCTGTGCGTCAGCGAGGCCGAACGGCGCGTCGGCGAAGCGGCGGGCATCGTGGCCCGCTGGTCGGTCGTCCGCAACGGCGTCGACCTCGGCCGGTTCGGCGCCGACGGCGGCACGGGGGGCCGCGCGGCAGCCCGCTCCCGCGTGCCGCGGCTCGCCGGGCTCGCGCCCGCCGCTCCGCTGGTGGTCTGCGTCGGCCGTGTGTGCCGCCAGAAGGGACAGGACGTCCTGATGCGGGCCTGGCCGGAGGTCACCCGGTCGTTCCCCGGCGCGCGGCTGGCCCTGGTGGGCGACGGCCCCGACGCCGCGGAACTGCGGGGATCGGCCCCGCCCGGCGTGCTGTTCGTCGGCGCGGTCACCGACACGCGGCCGTGGTTGCAGGCGGCCGACGTCGTGGTACTCCCCTCGCGCTGGGAGGGGATGGCCCTCGCCCCTCTCGAAGCCATGGCGTGCGGAACTCCCGTCGTGGTGACCGACGTCAACGGCGCGCGCGAGAGCCTGCCGCCGGGCAGTGAGCCCCACTGCCTCGTGCCGTCGCAGGAGCCTCCCGCGCTCGCGGCCGCGCTGACCGCGCTGGTGGCCGACCGCGCGCTGCGCGAGGACCTGGGACGGCGCGCCCGGGACCACGCCCGGGCGGCGCACGACGTACGCACCGCCACCGCGGCCGTGCTCGACCTCTACCAGGAAGTCCTCGGCTCGCCCCGACCCGCAACGAGGGAGTGCACCCAGTAATGACGACAGAGAGTGCGCCCGTGCCGCACGCCTCTTCCAACGCGGCCGTTCTCAGCCCGATCCGGCTCCACGAGCCCCGCAGATCCACGCGGCGCCGTCCGGCCGCGCCGTCCCCCGGTACGCCGCGCGGGCACGGCCAGTTCGCCGGTCGGGTCACCGGCGACGTGCTCGCCCTGACGGCCGCCCTGGTGCTGGTTCCGGACCTGAGCAGGCCGTGGCCCGTCATCCTGCCGCTCGTGGCCGGGCAACTGCTGGCACTGGCCTGCCGCGGTCTCTACCGCCCCAGGCTCTCCCCTTCGGCGCTCGCCGAGTTCCCCTTCCTGTTCGGCCTGGCGCTGGTGCAGTGGCTCGTCACCACGGAGGCGCTCGCCGCGTACCACCCGCGGTACGGCTCCGGCTGGGCGGCCCCGGTGTGCGCGGCGGCCCTGCAGGCCGTGCTGGTCTGCGGGGGGCGGGCCGCGACGTACGGCCTGAACCGCCGGTGGGCGGCCCGCCACCCCCAGTCGACGCTCGTCGTGGGCGGCGGCCCGCTCGCCCAGCGCGTCACCGCCGCGCTGCACGAGCACGCCGAGTACGGCATGCGGCCGGTGGGCCAGGTCGACGACCACGCGGCCGAGCCCACCGCGGCGGACGCCCCCGCGCTGCCGGTGCTCGCCACCCCGCAGGACATCAGCCGTGCCGTCGTGCAGGCCGACGTCCGGCACGCCGTCTTCGCCCGCCCCCTCGCGCCCGGTGGGCAGGGCGAGGAGCTCGTCGGGCTGCTCGCCGGTCACGGCTGTCGCCTCTGGGCCGTCGACGGCCCCGCCACGACGTCCGCCGGGCCCGGCACCGCGGTGGGCTCCGACCACCTCTGGGGATTCTCCGTGCGCGCACTGACCCCCCGGGGCGACTCGGCGGCGCAGACCGCCAAGCGGGCGATGGACGTCGTACTGGCCGTCCTCGTCCTGACCCTCGCGGCGCCCGTGCTCGGAGCCTGCGCACTCGCCGTCCGGCTCGCCGACGGCCCCGGTGTGCTGTTCCGTCAGGAACGCATCGGACGGCACGGCCGGCCCTTCCTCCTCCTCAAGTTCCGCACCCTGCGGCCCGTCGACGAGCACGAGTCGGACACCCGCTGGAGCGTCGCCCTCGACCAGCGGATGAGCCCGGTCGGCCGGCTGCTGCGCCGCACGTCGCTCGACGAGCTGCCGCAGTTGTGGAACGTGCTGCGCGGCGACATGAGCATGGTCGGCCCCCGGCCCGAACGCCCCTACTTCGTCACCAAGTTCCGCCAGACCTACCCCGGCTACCAGGCCCGCCACCGGGTGCCCGTCGGAATGACCGGCCTCGCCCAGGTCAACGGGCTGCGCGGCAACACCTCGATCGAGGACCGCGCCCGGTTCGACAACCACTACATCGAGACCTGGTCGCTCTGGCAGGACCTGTGCATTCTGCTGCGCACCGCCACCTCGCTGTTCCGGCACGGAGGCAGTTGAATGAACGTCTCTTCCCCGGCCGCTCCCGCGCCGCGTCCCGCGGTGCCCGCGGCCGTCCTCGGCGCGGCGGCCCGCTGGTGGCCGCTCCTGCCGTTAGTCGTGACCGTGCTGCTGATGGCCGCCCCCGTACGGAGCGAAGGGACGGGCGGGGGTCCGCACGTCTCCCCGGCCGACATCGCGTCGGGAGCCCTGGTGGCCTGCGCCCTGGGCCGGGCGCTGCGCCGCAGACTGCGGCCGCTGACGCCGGCGGCCGCGGTCGTCCTGGGCGCCCCCGTGGTGGCACTGGCGGTCGCCACGGTCACCTCGGCCGATCCGGCCCTGAGCCTGACCGGGTTCGTCCGCTACCTCCAGGTGTTCGTCCTGGTACCGCTGGCGGTGGTCCTCCTGGTCCGGGACGCCCGGGACTTCCGGGTCGTCATCGGCTGTCTCGCCGTGCTCGCCCTCGTGCAGGGCGCGGTCGGCGTCCACCAGTACGTCACCGGAACGGGCGCCTCCTACATGGGGGAGGACATCCGCGCGGTGGGGACCTTCGGGCCCTCGGACGTGATGGGAATGGCCACGGTCGTCGCCTACGGACTGCTCGCCGCGGCGGCCCTCGCGCTGCGCACCTCCCCGGACGCCCCCGCGTGGCTGCGGCCGGCGGCGTCGGCCGCGGCCGTGGCGCTCGTCGTCCCGCTGGCGCTGTCCTTCAGCCGCGGGGCCTGGATCGCCACCGTCGTCGCCGGCGTCGCGGTCCTCCTGCTGGCCGGCCGGCGCCTGGCACTGCGCGCCGTCGCCGTCCTGGTCCCCGCCGCGGTGGTCCTCGTGGCGGGCTTCGGAATCGGCTCGGAGATGATCGCGCAACGCCTCACCAGCATCACCCAGGTCACCGACGCCCCCGACCGGTCCGTCAACGACCGGTACACCATGTGGGCCGCCGCGACCGGCATGTGGCGGGAGCAGCCCGCCGCCGGGGTCGGTCTCAAGGGCTTCCCGGCGCACCGCGACGGGCACGCCTCGATCGGCCTGTCCTCCGGCAGCGACACCGCGGGCGCGGGGCAGGGCTTCCACAAGCAGCCGCTGCTGTCGCCGCACAACATGTACCTGCTCGTCCTCAGTGAGCAGGGCCTCATCGGTCTGACCGTCTTCGCCGGCGGCTGGGCCGCGGTGCTGGTGTGCGGGGCACGCCGCCTGTTCCCCGGCCGGGGGCGGGCGGTGACCGCCGCGGACTGCGGGCTGGCCGCCGTGGGCCTGACGCTCTGGCAGGCCGTCGACTTCCTGTACGCCGACATCGGCGGCCCCTCGACGGTCCTCACCGGCATCGTGTTCGGGCTGGGCGCCCGGTGGGCGCTGGCGGGCCCGGACCGCCGGACGAGCGGCGCCGCCGTACCGGCGCGGGCCCGGGTCGCGGACGCCGCGGCCGGCCGGGAAGCGAGGGCCGCCGGATGAGTGACACCAGAGCCGCCACCGAGCCGCCCGACGAGGTGCGGCCCCCCGCCGCTCCCCCCGCACCCGCCGACGGGGCCGGGCCGCCCCCGCTCGGCCGCCTGCTGGTCCGCGCCGCGTGGGTCACCGCCGCGCTGACCGCGGCCGGTTCACTGCTCGGTCTGGTACGCGACCAGAGCATCGCGCACCTGTTCGGCGCGGGGGTCGAGAGCGACGCCTTCCTGATCGCCTGGACCGTCCCCGAGATGGCCGCGACGCTGCTCATCGAGGACGCGATGGCGCTGCTCCTGGTGCCCGCCTTCAGCTACGCCCTCGCCCGGCGTGCCGCCGCCGTCCCGGACGGCGCCGAACCCGATCCGGTGCGGGTGCTGGTGGCCGCCACCTTCCCCCGCCTCTTCGGCCTGCTGGCCTGCGTCGCCGGGCTGCTGGTGCTCGGAGCGCCCTGGGTGGTGCGCGTGCTCGCCCCGGGTTTCGCCGACCCGCAACTGGCCGTCGACTGCACCCGGCTCACCTCGGTCACCGTCCTCACCTTCGCCCTCACCGGGTACTGCAGTGCGGGTCTGCGCGCGCACGGGCGTTTCCTCGCGCCGGCCGGGGTGTACGTCGCCTACAACATCGGTGTCATCGCCACCATGTTCGCCCTGCACGCCGTGTGGGGGGTGCGCGCCGCCGCCGCGGGGGTGGCGCTGGGCAGCTTGCTCATGATCCTCGTCCAACTGCCGGGATTCGTCCGGCTGGTGGCCCCGGTACGCGCGGCGCGCGGCGCACGCCGGCGGGCCGCCCGGCCCCGCGCCGCGACCGTCCGTCATCTGGGGCTCGCCCTGCTGCTGCCGGTCGTCGCCTTCACCGTCAGCCGGCAGTCCCAGGTACTGGTCGAGCGGTTCTTCGCCTCCGGGCTGCCGGCCGGCGCGATCTCCCACCTGAACTTCGCGCAGAAGGTCGCCCAGATCCCGATGGTGCTGTCCCTGATGATCTGCACGGTCACCTTCCCGGCCGTCGCCCAGGCCATGGCCGGCGGCGACCTGGACCGCGCCCGCCGCCGGGTCGAACGCGACCTGGGGCTGGCCGGGGCCATCGTTCTCCTCGGTACCGCGCTGGTCGTCGGCTACGCCCCGCAGATCATCGAAGTCCTCTTCCAGCGCGGGGCGTTCGGACCGAAGGACACCGCGGCCACCGCCATGGTGATGCGGGTGTACGCGCTGGGTCTCCTCGGCCACAGCCTGGTGGGGGCCCTCGGCCGGCCGTTCTTCTCCGCGGCCCGCCCCACCTGGTACCCGGCCGCCGCCATGGGCACCGGGCTCGCCGTGACCACGCTGGCGGGCGCGCTCGCCGTGGGCGCCTGGGGGGTCTACGGGATCGCCGCGGCCAACGCCGTGGGCATCACCACCACGGCCCTGCTGCTGCTGGCGGGCATCCGCTCGCGGGTCCTCCCCCTGGACGTGCGCGGGGTCAGCCTCGCCATAGCAAGGCTGGCCGTCGCCGCCGCGGTGGCCGCCGCGGCCGGCTGGGCGGCCGCGCCCCTGCCCGACCACCCGCTGCCCAGTCTCCTCGTGGGCTGTGTCCTGGTCCCCGTCGTCTTTGTCCTCACGGGACTGGTGGTCAGGGCCCCCGAAGTCGTCCACCTGCTGGCTCTCATCCGACAGAGGTTCACCCATGACCGCTGACCCGGCTGCCCGGGGCTTCCGCCCGACCAGACCTCCCGCCCCCGCACCGCGGGCCGCTCCTCCGTGGATCCTGATGTACCACTCGGTGGCGGACCCGACCGACGACCCGTACGGCATCACCGTCGCCGCCCACCGCCTCGACCACCACCTGCGCTGGCTGCGCCGTCGGGGGCTGACCGGCGTCGGCGTCGGCGCCCTGCTGCGGGCCCACGCGGCCGGCCGCTCCCGCGGGCTGGTCGGGCTGACCTTCGACGACGGGTACGCGGACTTCCTGCACGCGGCCCTGCCCGCCCTGCGACGGCACGCGTGCACTGCCACGGTCTTCGTCCTGCCGGGCCGCCCCGGCGGGTCCAACGAGTGGGACCCGCTCGGCCCGCGCCGGGCACTGCTGACGGAGAGCGGCATCAGGGAGGCCGCCGAGGCGGGGATGGAGATCGGCTCCCACGGGCTGGTGCACCGCGACCTGACGCGCGCGACCCGCGAAGAACTGCTGGCGGAGACGCGGCACAGCCGGGCCCTCATCGCCGATCTGACCGGCAGGCCGCCCGAGGGGTTCTGCTACCCGTACGGCGTCTTCGACCGCAGGGTGGCCGCCGCCGTGCGCGAGGCGGGCTACTCCTACGGCTGTGCCATCGACCCGGGCCCGCTGACCGGCGTCTTCGCGCTGCCCCGCACCCACATCAGCCAGGCCGACGGCGCCGGGCGCCTCTGGGCGAAACGGCTGCGCCCCCGCCGGGGGCGGCTGACCTCCCTGCCGCCCGCCGTCGCCGCCCGCCCCGCCCAGGTCGGCGGCCGACGGTGAGAGTGCTGCACATCATCACCGGACTCGGCGTGGGCGGCGCCGAACAGCAGTTGCGGCTGGTGCTCCGTCACCTCCCGGTGCACTGCGACGTCGTCACGCTCACCAACCCCGGCCCGGTGGCCGACGGGCTGCGGGCGGACGGGGTGCGCGTCACCCACCTGGGGATGAACGGCAACCGCGATCTCACCGCGCTCCCGCGGCTGGTCCGGCTGATCCGCGCGGGCCGTTACGACCTGGTCCACACCCACCTCTACCGCGCCTGCGTCTACGGCCGGATCGCGGCCCGTCTCGCGCGCGTCCGGGCGAGCGTGGCCACCGAGCACTCGCTGGGGCGCGCCGAGATCGAAGGGCGTCCGCTGAGCCGCGGCACCCGCGCGCTCTACCTGGCCACCGAGCGGCTGGGGGCGGCGACCGTCGCCGTCTCCGGGACCGTCGCCGCACGGCTGGGTGCCTGGGGCGTCCCCGCCGCCCGCATCCACGTCGTGCCCAACGGGATCGACGCCGCCCGGTTCCGCCACGACAGCGCCGGCCGCGCCGTCACCCGTACCGCTCTCGGCCTTCCGCCGGACACCTTCGTGGTCGGCGGGGTGGGCAGGCTCGTGCCGGGCAAACGCTTCGACGTGCTGGTGCGCGCGGTGGCCGCCCTGCCCGGCGCTCACCTCCTGCTGGTGGGCGAGGGCCCCGAGCGCGAAGCGCTGCGCGCCCTCGCGGTGCGGCTCGGAGCAGCCGGACGGGTTCATCTGCTCGGCGAGCAGGGCTCCCCGGCGGGCCCGGGATCTCCCGGCCTTCCCGCCCTGCTCGGCGCCATGGACGTCTTCGTCTCCACCTCGCGCGAAGAGGCCTTCGGGCTCGCCGTCGTGGAGGCGCTGGCCGCCGGCCTGCCGGTGCTGCACGGCCCCTGCCCCGCGATCGAGGACCTGCCCGCGGATCTGGCGCCGGGCGCGGTGCGCATCAGCGGCGAGCCGGACGAACTGACCTCCGTCCTGCGCGCCCACCGGGTTTCCGGAGCCCGTCGGCTGGACCCGCCTCCCGCCGTGGGCCACTACGACATCGCGCGCAGCGCGGCCCACCTCATGGGTGTCTACGCCCACGTCCTTTCCCCCGCCCGGCCGACCGAGAGAACACGCCCATGACCGAGACGCCCGAGCAGCAGAACGCCGCCGCCCCCAAGAGGTTCCCCGGCCGGCGGTTCCTGACCCTGCCGCCGCCCCTGCCCGCCTGGTGGCCGGTGCCCGCCTGCGCCCTCCTCGGCGCGCTGTGCGCGGGCTCCTACGGGATGCTCCAGGAAGCGGAGTACCGGTCCACCGGCTACGTCGTCGCGGCCCCCGAGAAGGACGCCTCGCCCGAAGCGGCCCTCGGTTACGCCCAGGCGTACGGGCGGATCTCCACCAGCGACTCCATGCTCTCGTACGCGAGCGCGACCGCCGGAGTCCCCGCGGCGTCCCTGCGCGCCCGGGTGCAGACGGAGACCTCGCCCGACGCGCCGATGATCGCGATCACCGGCACCTCCGACACCCCTGCCGAGGCCGCCGACATCGCCAACGCCGTGGCCGACGCCCTCCTCGTCAACAGCGGCGGGATGGCGGAGAAGACCGGAGTCAGACTGGTCACCTTCACCCGCGCGGTCGCCCCGCTGGCCTCCTCCTCCCAGCCCGTGCCGCTCACCGCGGCCGTGGGCGCCTGCGCCGGCGGCCTGATCGGCGGAATCCTGCTGCTCGTCCGGCCCCGGCGCCCCCGCCGGACGTCCGCTTCCCCGTCGGTGCCCGCGCCCGCGCACACCACCGACCACCTCGGCACCGAACAGGCACGGGTGTGACGCACATGAACCAGCACACACTGCGGACCACCCTGTGCCGCGACCCGCAGCACTTCGCGCGGCTGCGCACCGAGTGGAACGCACTGCACCGTCGCTGCGCCGCGGCGACCCCCTTCCAGGCCCACGCCTGGCTGAGCTCCTGGTGGCACTCCTACGGCGACCGGGGGCAGTTGCGCGCCGTACTGGTTCGGCGCGGGGACCGGCTGGTCGCCGCGGCGCCGCTGATGCTCGTGCACCGGCCGATGCCGCTGCTCGTCCCCGTCGGCCTCGGCATCTCCGACTACTTCGACGTGCTGGTCGACGACGAGGAGACGGCGGACGCCCTGCGCGCCCTGCGGCACGGCCTGGAGCGGGCCGCGCCGCACGCGGTGATCGACCTGCGGGAAGTGCGGCCCGGGGCGGCGGCCGAGGAACTGTACGAGAGCTGGCCCGGGGCCCGGGACCGTTTCCAGGACTCCACCTGCATGGAACTGCCCGCCTCGCCGATCGACGAACTCACCCGGCGGATGGCGAACAGCCGGGCGCAGCGCGTCCGCGCCAAGCTCCGCAAGATCGACGCACTGGGGATCGAGAGCCGTACGGTCGCGGCGCATGAGGTGCCGGGCGCGGTCGGCCACCTGCTGCGCCTGCACGAACTGCAGTGGCGGGGCAGGGGGGTCAACGTCGAGCATCTGCGGCCGAGGTTCGCCGCGCACCTGGTGCGGGCCGCCGGGCCCATGGTGCGCGACGGCGACGCGGCGATCACCGAGTTCCGGCTGGGCGGAGAGGTCGTCGCCGCCAAGCTGACCGTGCACTCGGGCGGGCTGACCGGCGGCTATCTCTACGGCGCGGACCCGGTGCTCAGGGAGAAGAAGGTCGACGTGACAGCGATGCTGCTGCGCCACGACGCGCACCTGGCGGCGGGCTCGGGCAGCGGTGTGCTCAGCCTGCTGCGGGGTGCGGAGACGTACAAGGACCACTGGCGGCCCCAGCCGGTGGTGAACAGCAGACTGCTGCTGGCCCGGTCGGCCCTCCGGCCGCTCCTGCGGCTGCGCGCGGCACAGGTGGCCTCGCGGGAGCGGGCCGTCAGGACCCTCGTGGAGCGACTGCCCGCCTCGCGTGAATGGCACGCGCGGTGGCAGAGCAGGCAGGCGGACGCCTCCGCGCGCTGAATCCGTCTGCCGGCGGACGCGCGGGGCACCGTGCTTCCCCGGCCCCTCCCGCCCGGCCCCCGCGCATCCGCGGGGGCCGGGCGGGGCCGCACCCGGGCGGCTAGCGGCCCGGGCGCCAGTCCCTCACCGATGCGGGGCAGATCCGCAGGTCGGGCAGCCAGCGCCGCAGCCACTCGTCCGGCTGCCAGGGCAGACACCAGTCGTCCTGGTTCAGCTCGGGCCATTCCGGAACGGTCGGCTTGGGCGGCACCGGTGTCGGCTCGGGCGGCACCGGCGTGGGCTCGGGCGGCACCGGTGTGGGCTTGGCGGTCAGCTTCGCGCGGAACACCTCGGACGACTTCGGGTTCTCGGAGCACTGCCAGACCCCGTGCGGACAGTAGTCCGTGATGGTCTGGTAGAGCGGTTTGTGCTGCGCGATCCAGTCGAGCATGCGCCGCATGTACTCGGGGTTGTCCCCGTTGCGGAAGAGCCCCCACTCCGGGTACGACGTCGCCTTGCCGTGGGCGGCGGCGAAGTCCACCTGGTGCTGGAGGCCGTACGGGGCGCGCACCTGCTCGTCGAAGGTCTCACCGGGCGGCTGGTCGTAGGAGTCCATGCCGATGATGTCGACCACGTCGTCACCCGGGTAGCACTTGGTCCAGGGGACCGCGTCCCGGCCGCGGTTCGGAGCGAAGTCGAAGCGGAACTTCTGGCCGGGGACGGACCGCATGGTGGCGACGATCCCCCTCCAGTACTTCTTCCAGTCCCTCGGGGAGGGCCCGCAGCGGTGGGTGTACGTCGTGCCGTTCATCTCCCAGCCGAGAACGATCACCGTGTCCGGTACTCCCGAGTTCACCAGGTTCTCGGCGAGCCGCAGGTAGTGCTCGTTGAAGTCGCCGCGTGCGCCGGCGCGCAGCAGGGAGCGGACCCGGCGGTCGGAGACGTGGTCCTCGTTGCCCTCCTGCATCGGCACGTTGAGGACGAACAGCCGCTCAGGGGCGCCACGCCGCCACTTCGCCCACGCACGCAGGAACTCGGGCCTGCCCTCGATGTTGGACCAGAGGTCGCCGGGCAGGTACGTGTGGCCGACGGTGAGTTCGGTGCCGCCGAGCCAACGCGACAACTCCTTCATCCGCCGCACACCGGCCGGACCGTAGTGCAGATAGGCCCCGAGAGCGGCGCTCGGCCGTCCTCTCTCCTTGTCGGCGGCGGCCGCCGGAGGACGGGGGTCGGTGTCCGCGGCGGTACGCGTCGCGGACGAGTGGACAGAAGCGCGGGCCGTTCCGGGCGCCTTTTCCACCAGCGGCCCCCCTGCCGCGCTGCCCGTGGCAGCGAACAGGCTGACGGAAATCGCCCCGATCGAAATTGCGGTCAGATTCCGCCGTGCTGCCATGTGCTCCTCCGCGCCGGTGTGTCGTTCATGTTCTTGACACTAGGCAGAAAGTCACACATACACCTCCGTGAGGGTCCGTCAGTAGGACCATTGGTGAAACCCGCGAATACATTCCGGGCCAGTCGGGTGATATTCGGCGCGGCGAGGTCCGTCTCGCCCGGAGTTCTCCCGCCGGGCCGTCCGCCACGTCCGCCTGCCCGCCCGGCACCGGCGGGACCGCCGCCGTCTGGCGAGACCGTTTCGCCGGCCTGTCGTTGACCACTACGGCAACAGGTACGAACGGAATGGAGAACGAGCATGAAGACACCCACGGGGCACGGGGCCGGGCGGCCGGGCACCGCCGCCACGCCCGCCCTGACCGCTCGTCGTGCGGTCCTGCGTACGGTGTTCGGCGCCGGTGTGGTCGCCGGGACCGCCGCGGCGCTCGCACCCGTCGTCGGAAAGAGGGAAGCCACCGCCGGCCCGCACCACGGACCGGCCTTCCCGGCAGCGGGCTTCAGCGAGATGTACCGCGGCCGCCTCATCGAAGGGACGACGCCGAGCGGGCGGGTCAGCCCGCTGGCCGCCCTCGCGGAGTCGGACACCCGGCATCCCCCCGAGGTGCGCGTCGACGGCCGGCCCCTGCACCTCATGAGGTGCGCGGACGGCAGCTACCTGAGCGTGGTGAACCACTACGAGTCGTTCCCGACGCCGCTCGCCGCCGCCCGCGCCGCCGTCGACGACCTGGGGCCCGCCCAGTTGTCCCGGACCCCCCTCCACACCAACTGAGACAGGACGGCCGGCCCGGTGCACACCCGCAAGAACCAGCGGAATCTGAACCGCACAGAGAAGCGCCGCCTGGTTGCCGCACTCCTGGAACTCAAACGTTCCGGCCGCTACGACGAATTCGTGTCCCTGCACGGCGAGTTCTACAACGCCGACGGCGACAAAGGTCCTCGTGCCGCACACATGACCCCGTCGTTCTTCCCCTGGCACCGCCAGTTCCTGCTGGAATTCGAACGAGCCCTGCAGGCGGTCGATCCGAGCGTGTCCGTCCCCTACTGGGACTGGACCACGGACAACACGCCCGCGGCCTCGTTGTGGGCGGAGGACTTCCTCGGCGGCAACGGCAGGACCGCCGACCAGCAGGTGATGACGGGACCCTTCGCCTATGCCAACGGCAACTGGCGCATCAAGGTCTCGGTCACCGAGACCCCCCACCTCACCCGGAAGTTCGGTGGGCGCGGAGGCACGGTGACCCTGCCCACCAGGAACGACGTGGCCCGGGCGCTCCAGGATCCGCTGTACGACGCCGCCCCCTGGGACAGCACCGCGTCCAGGGGCTTTCGCAACAAGATCGAGGGGTGGGCGGCCGACGGGGTCGGCAAGGGGAACAACCACAACCGGGTGCACCAGTGGGTGGGCGGCATGATGCTGGGCGCCACCTCCCCCAACGACCCCGTCTTCTGGCTGCACCACGCGTTCATGGACCTGCTCTGGCAGCGCTGGCAGCAGCAGCATCCCCGCTCCGGCTACCTGCCGGCCGCCCCCCTCCGGGCGGGCGACCCGCAGCGGGGCCGGGTGTACGGCCTGCACGAGAAGATGCCGCCGTGGGACACCACGCCGGCCCAACTGCTCGACCACGGCAACCTGTACCGGTACGCCTGAGGCCGGTGGCGGCCACGGCCCCGCCGCGCGCACGGGCCAACGGCACGGGCCAACGAACGCGGCCTCCCCGACCATGTCGGAGAGGCCGCGGGCGGGAAGCCGGAATCAGCTGCCGTAGCCACCCTCGTGGTGCTCGCCACCGTTCACGCAGGTGTTGCCGAACGCCGGGTTGAGCACCCCGATGACGTTCACCGTGTTGCCGCAAAGGTTGACCGGGACGTTGACGGGAACCTGCACGAGGTTGCCCGACACGACGCCGGGAGAGTTGGCGGCCACGCCCTCCGCGTCGGAGTCGGCCATGGCCAGTCCGGCGCCACTGGCGATGAGGGCACCGGCACCGGCTACCACGACGGCTGCCTGGGCGAAACGTGACATCAGTTCTCCTTCGAAGAAGCGCGGCCGACCGCAGGATTGCGACCGGCACGGTCCTTCAACGCGCGACCCGACAGAGCGGTAACGGCCCCCGCTGAAATCTTCTGGCAGGAAAGCGGCGGGAAAGCGGCGGCCAATGCCGGGGCGGCGGCAGGAAAGCGGCAGACAGCGCCGCGGCAGCGACAGGAAACACGCAAAGGAAAGGAAAGAGGGCCGCGCGCGGACGGAATGTCCCGGCGCGGGCGGCGCCCGCTCCCCGGCCGACGGACAGCCGCAGCCCCCGGTCCGGTGCCGAGGACGGGCCAGTACCCTCGTCAGCACCATGACGAGCAGCTCACCGGCCTCCCCACCGGGCTGCGCCACACGACCACCCCGCAGCAGATCCCGGGCGCGGCGTACGAGGGCGCGGCCTTCACGCTGCTGCGCGCCCTGGACGAACTCCTCACCGCGTGCGGCGTCGACCCCGGCGCGCCGGGAGCGGCGGATCGCCCGCCGCGCCTGATCGGGGGCGGTGCGCGGGGCCGCGCCTGGACCGGCACCGTCCGCCGCCTCTCCGGCCGCCCCGTCCTCCTGCCCGCCGGCACGGAGCCGGTGGCCCACCCCGACCGCTCGTTCGTCACCGTCCTGGGGACGGTGCTCGGCCCCAACGGCATGGACGCGTACGCGGAGGTGCTCGACCAGCAGCCGCAGCCGGTGGCACGCGAACTCGACGAGCTTCCCGCCCACGTGGACGAGCAGGCGCGCCAGAGTCTCGCCGGGCGTCTCGTGCCTCACGTCCGGGGCCTGCGGGCCAGGCACCCCGGGCTGAACGACCTCACTTCGGACGCCCCGCGCGGCCGGCAACATGCCGGTCGCACCATCGGCGCGGCCATCGCCGATCTCTACAACCCGGCCCAGATCGACGTCATGCGGCGGCTCCGTGAGCTCTTGTCCGATTCCGGGCGTGAACCCGGCACGTGACGGGTGGACGCCCGGCGGTGGGCGGCTGCCCGCCGTCTCTCGCACGTCGTGAAGGCCCTCCCCCTGCCGGTCACGGGCGTCCGGGTCGGTCGGCCGTACCGGCGAAGGGTCCGCTGTCCGCGAAGACGAGCCTGGCGAAGTTCTCGCCGATGCGGCGGTGTCCTTCGGGGCTGGGGTGGATTCCGTCCGGCAGGGGGAACTCGTCGTGGTCGCTCTGCCCGTACAGGTCGAGTCCGTCGAGGTAGTGGAGGTGGGGGTCCTCGGCGGCCCGCTGCTCGACGATGTCGGCCAGGACGTCGCGGACGATCGTGAGCGTCAGCCGCCCGGCGGCGGTCTCGGCCGGATCGCCGGTGGCCCTGAACTTCAAGGTTCCACCGGAGAGGTCCGGCATGAGAGGCCCCGGGGTGTTCTCGTGGGTCGGGCACAGGACGGGGGAGACCAGGAGCAAGGGGGTCGCGGGGTGACCTTCGCGGACGGTGTCGAGGAACCCGTGGACGGCGGGGGCGAAGGCGCGCAGGCGCATGGTGTCCCCGTTGACGACGTTGATGCCGAGCTTGAGGCTGATCAGGTCCGCGCGGGTGTCGCGTATCGCGCGGGCGACGAAGGGGTCCACCAGCGCGCTGCCGCTGAATCCGAGGTTGATCAGCTCCACGCCGCCCGCGGAGGCGGCCAGGGCGGGCCAGATGGTGCTGGGGAAGACGGCGTTGGAGCCCTGGCTGATGGAGCTGCCGTGGTGCAGCCACACCCGGCGCCCGGTCCTCGGGGCCGGTTCGACGGGGGCGTCGCTGCGCAGGGCGACGACCTCGGTGATCTCCGCGTGCGGGAGCCAGATCTCGATGTCCTTCTCGCCGACGGGGAGGCCGGTGAAGCGAGCCGTGCCGACCGCGCCCGGGGTGAGTTCCGCGGTCTGGGTCCGCATGTCGGTGACGGTGCGCAGGTTGCCGCCGTCCACCGTGGCCCGGGCGGTGAGGCGGCCGTCGACCAGGAGGTCGTAGACGCCGTCCGGCGGGGCCGGGAAACCCCGGTAGACGCGTTTGGTCGGCAGGGTGTCCAGGCAGACGGTGGTGGCGCTCGTACGGAAGGCCAGCCGGACACCGGAGGGCTGCGTCTCGGCCACGGCCAACTGGTCGTCGGGGATCTGGCGGCGCGCTCGGGCGGGCAACCGGTGCGGCAGCATCCCGTGGGCGGTCGCTTCCACGTCGAGGTGTCCGCGCAGGAAGTCCTCGGTGACGCGGGTGGTGATCAGTTTCTGTTCGGCGCTCATTGCCTCAAGTCTTCTCGCTGGGGTGGGTGGGGTGCTGCCGGGCGGCATCGGGAAGCACAGGGGAGGTGACGCTGCCGGTCAGGGGGTGGTCCGGCTCCGCAACGCGGTGCCGAGGCGGTCCGGGGTCCAGGCCCGGGGCTGCTGTGCGGTGATGTCGGCGGGGCCGAAACGGCTGGCTGCCTTCAGGAGGGCGTATCAGTGGAGGACGACGCTGCTCAGCAGCCGGCCCGCGTGCGTCCGGTCCGGCTCGGCCGGCTCACAACGACGCCGGATCGCCCCCGTCATCTGTGGGTGCCAGGTGCCAGGTGCCAGGTGCCAGGTGCCGGGTGCCGGCCGTGGTGGTCTGCGGGTTGAGCCGGAAGCGCGCTGCTTCGTAGCGGCCGGGATGCGCGCCCTGGCGCAGCCCCGGTAGGTGTTCGCGCCGGTACGTCGAAACGCCGGCCGAGGGCGGACCTTGGCCACCTGGACCGAACCCGGCTTCCTCGGCGAGTTCCGCACCGGCGAGCGTCAGCAGCTCCGGGCTCAGTCCTGCCCGCACCACGGCCATCACCTTCTCTCAGCAGCCTATGGACATCATGCCGCTACCTACACCCTTTAGGCAAAACATGCAGCACTTCAGGTTCTGCTGCACGCTGCTGGAGAGGGAGAGCGTGACGGCAGCGGCGACACCACACGGGTGCTCAAGAGGACGCCGCGAGCGGTGGCACGGAGCGGTGCCACTCTCCTCGTAGCGGCGGAAGCGCGGCACTGACGACCTCGAACGCCACCCCTGCGCATGCCGCCGGGCCGCCCCGGCTTCCGCATCCGTACGGCGCCCCGTTTCCCTTCACTGCCGTATGCCTGTGGTGCCTCCGCCGTCCGGGCCGCCCGTACAGCTCTGGCGGTCCGGACGGCGCAGGCATGTCACGTCGGTCGGTTGCTTCAGGCGTTGTACGGAGCAGTGACGTCCAGGACCCAGGTGATGCCGAAGCGGTCGGTGAGCATGCCGTACAGCGGCGCCCACTGTGCGGCCTCCAGCGGACGCACGACGGTCGAGCCCACGGCGAGCCTGCCCCACAGGGCGCTGATCTCCTCGGCGTCGTCGCCGCGCACGGAGACGAAGAACGGGTTCTCGCCCTGGTTCCAGGGCAGTCGCGAGGGGACGTCGTAGGCCATGATGTGGAAGCCGCCGTCGCCCGTCACCTCGCCCCACATCATCCAGTCCGCCTCGCTCTCGTCCTGCACGGCGCCCGCATCCTTGTAGGTGACCGCGACGACACGTCCGCCGAAGACGGACCGGTAGAAGTCCAGCGCCTCACGCGCGGTGCCCCGGAAGTTCAGGTGGGTGGTGGTCGTGACGGGCATGACCTGCTCCTTGCTCGATGTGGTGGCTGCACCGCTGGTCGCCTCAGCGCCCACGGCGGCTGCCGTGACCAGGGGCGATGCCCCCCGAACGGCTCGTAGGCCACGATGGCAGGGGTAGAGGACAGGAGGTGTCCGGTACTCCGGGGAGTATGGGTGCCATGCACAAGACATCCGCCCGGCTGCTCGCGTTGCTCTCGCTCCTGCAGACGCCCCGTGACTGGTCGGGCGACGATCTCGCCGAGCGTCTCGGCATCACGTCCCGCACCGTGCGCCGTGACATCGACCGCCTGCGCGAACTCGACTATCCGATCAAGACGCTCAAAGGACCGGCAGGCGGCTACCGCCTGGAGGCCGGCACCCGCCTGCCGCCCATGCTGTTCGACGACGGCCAGGCCGTCGCGCTGGCCGTCGCACTGCAGACGGCGGCAGCCGGCACCACCGTCGCCGAGGACGCCGGCCGCGCGCTGGCCACCCTCCGCCAGGTCATGCCGCCCCGCCTGCGCCACCGCATCGACCTGTTGCACCTCACCGCCGTCCAACCGCCCGCGACGGCCGGCGACGCCCACCCGGTCGACGCCCAGGTCCTGACGGACCTGAGCCGCGCCCTCCACGCGCGCGAGGAACTGCGCTTCGACTACGCCCTGGGGCCGGGCGCCTCGGCCGGCGACGTACGCCGTGCGCAGCCCCACCACCTGGTCACCTGGCGCCATCGCTGGTACCTCGTGGCCTGGGACCTCCACCGCGAGGACTGGCGCACCTTCCGCGTCGACCGCATCCGGCCCCGCACGCCCACCGGCCCGCGCTTCACCCCGCGTGACCTCCCCGGGGGCAGTGTCTCCGCCTTCATCACCAGCCGGTTCCGCGGCAACGACGGCACCACCACCGACTGGCCCTGCCGGGGCGAAGTCGTCCTCCGCCTCCCGGCCGCCGAGGTCGCGCCCTTCGCCCAGGACGGAATCGTCGAGGAACTCGGCCCCCGTCACTGCCGGCTCTTCCTCGGCTCCTGGTCATGGACCGGACTCGCCGCCGCCATCGGCCGCTTCGACACCGATGTCGAAGTCATCGCCCCGCCTCAACTGTCCACCGCGTTCGGTGAATTGGCTGACCGCTACGCGCGCGCCGCCCGCACCGCGAGCCCATAGACCGGCCCGGCCCGTCTGTTGTCCGGCCGAAGGGCGGGCAGGCGCGTGCCGGCGGCGGTGAGTCTTGAGCTGCTCGACGACGTGTGCCGTGTCCTCAGTGGCCGCACCCCGGTCGTCGGGGCCGCCGACATGCACGTGGCCGCGCTCGGCGCGCAGATTCGCTCCCTGGAGGTGAGCCGGGCCGTGCTGTCCACCGTGGCGAAATGAGGTCCGATCGTTGAGGAGACGGCGATGACGAACCGGTTGCCGCACGCCGCACGGCGCGATCGTCAAGGGGCGCGGCTTCGGCTTCGGCGAGACCATCCGCTCGGTCAACGGCTGCCCTGAGTGCGAAGGACGCGACCCGGCGCAGGTCCAGAGCCGTACCAGCAGCCATCAGAGCTGCATCCAGATCCTGGGCGTCACCCCCCGGGCCCGGCCTGAGTTGGCGGACGGGAAGACTCCGGGCCGACGGCACACGCTGCGTCCTGGGCCGCGATCACTTCGTCGCCGTACTCGAAGGCCCATGCGCCGACGGCGTCGATGGGTCCCAGCAAGGTCCGCCCCAGAGGGGTGAGTCGATACTCGACACGCACCGGCGCGCCCGGGTGTTCCTGCCGGTCGACCAGCCCGTTGAACTGCAGCCGCCGCAACGTCTCGGTGAGGACCTTGGAGCTGATGCCTCCGATCCGCTCCCGGAGTTCGACCGGTCGCCTGGGTCCGTCGCGCAGTGCCCAGAGCACCACGGCGTTCCAGGTGTTGGAGAGCAGGTCGAAGGCGAGGCGGGCGCGGCAGTCGGCGAGGAAGGCATCGGTCGTCACGTACCGAATGGTGCCCGAACCACCTTCTAGCGTCAGTGGGAACGGTCGAAGAAGGCACGGCGAGAGGTTGCGTGATGAGAATCGGTGTACTGGGCACGGGCAACATGGCCGACGCGCTCGCCACCCATTGGGTGCGGGCCGGGCACGAGGTGGTGGTCGCAGGGCGGGACGCGCAGAAGGCAGAGCGGCTCGCGACGCGCATCGGAGGCGGTGCGAAACCCGGGACTCCGCGCGCGGCTGCCGCATACGGACAGGTGGTGCTGGCCGCGCTGCCCTTCGGGGCGGGAGCGGAGGTGGTACGAGGGCTGGGCACGGCCCTGGAGGGCAAGGTGCTGCTCGACTGCTCCAACCCGGTCGGGCCGGGCTTCCGCCTGTTGACGCAAGGAGGCCCCTCGGCCGCGCAGCGACTGGCTGCGGCGGCACCGGGAGCCCACGTGGTCAAGGCGTTCAACCTGTGCCACGAGGACGTGTGGCGCATGCGTCCGCCCGTCTTCGACGGGCGGCCACTGGTCGTCCCGGTCTGCGGAGACGCCGAGTCCGCCCTCGACCGTGTGCATGAGCTGGTACGGGACACGGGCTGCGCCCCCGTGACCGCCGGCGGCCTCGAAGGCGCCGGACTCCTGGAAGCAACCGCCGCGCTCTTCATCGGACTGTGGGTCGGCAAAGGAGCGGACGCCCAGGCCATCGCCCCTCCGCTGGCATACGCGACGGGCCCGGGCCGCCAGGAGGCGGAGGACGGCGCAGAGGCTTCCCGTCAGGGGGTCTGAGCGGCGTCCGGACCGGCTGGTGTTCCGGGGCGTGCCGTCTGCCACGTACCGGCAGCGCCCGGGAACACCAGCCGCGCGCACTCGACCTGTGTGCTCAGCGTCCCGTGCCGCGCAGCTCGTCGGAGGCCGTGGGAGTCGGCAGGGTCGGGAGGTAGCGCGGGGCACGCCACGCCCGCAGACGCTGTTCGACGTGTGCGCCGAGGGACAGCAGCGCCTCGTCCTCGTGCTTCCCGGACATGAGGAGCAGGCCGACGGGCAGTTCGCCCACGGACCCGGCCGGGACCGAGAGGGAGGGGTATCCGGCCACGGCGGCGGGAGTGGAGGAGGGGATCACGTCGTTGTCGCCCCGGGCGCAGTCGGTGGTCCAGGCGGGCGGGTTGGTCGGCGCGGCGATGGCGTCCAAGCGGTGGGCGGCCCTCGTGTCGTCGATCGACCTGCGTGCCAGCCTGGTGAGTTCCGCGCGTGCGGCCCGGTACCGGGGGTCGGTCGTGGGCGGTGCCTTGAGTGCGCTCTCGAACAGCTCCACCCCTGCGAAGCACGTCTGTTCCGCCGGGTCGGCGCGGTGGAACGCGGTGAGCTCGGCGAGGTCCTTCGGGCCGCGCCGGCCGGCGAGGTAGGCGTCGATGTCGCGGTGGAACTCACTGAGCAGCGCGGAGAATTCCAGCTCGGCCAGGCGGTCCTGGTACGGCGGGGTGACCTCGACGACTGTCGCGCCGGCGCTCCGCAGCCGCTGCGCCGCCGCCGACATGATCTCGTCCACGTCCTTGCCGAGCGACGGCAGCCGCCACAGGCCGATCCGCCGTCCCCGCATGCCTGTCTGAGTGCTGCCACCGGCGGCCGTGCCGCTCGCCCGCGGGGCGGCGGGGGCCGTGCCCTCGCCTGTGACGTGCCCCTTCCCCCGCAGAGCGGTCAAGGTCAGCGCCACGTCGACGACGTTGCGCGCCATGGGTCCGGCGGTGTCCTGTTCGGCGGAGATCGGTACGACGCCCCGGCCGCTCACCACGCCCAGGGTGGGCTTGAGCCCGACCACTCCGTTCATCCCTGCGGGGCAGACGATGGAGCCGTCCGTCTCGGTGCCGATGGCCACCTGGGCCAGCGATGCCGCCAGCGCGGCCCCGGAGCCTGCCGATGATCCGCAGGGGTTCCGGTCGAGGACGTAGGGGTTGTGGGTCTGCCCGCCGACCGCGGACCAGCCCGACGTGGGCCGTGCGGCACGGAAGTTGGCCCATTCGGACAGGTTCGTCTTGCCGAGGATCACCGCTCCGGCCTCCCGCAGGCGGGTGACCAGGTCGGCGTCCTGGTGCGGGGCGGCCGTGGCGAGAGCGAGGGAACCCGCCGTCGAGAGCAGGCCCTTCGTGTCCACGTTGTCCTTGATCAGTACCGGGATGCCGTCGAGCGGACCGAGGACGGCGCCGCGCCGGTGCCGGGCGTCGCTCCGGGCAGCCTGCTGGAGGGCGGTGCGATCGGTGCGCAGCACGGCGTGGATCTTCGGATCGATCGCTTTGATGCGCTTCAGGTAGGCGCGGGTGAGTCCCGAGGGGGTGAGGGCCCCGCTCGCCATGCGTGCCTGGAGCTGCGGGATCGTCACCGTGTTCAGGTCGATGCCCCGCAGCTCTCCGTCTGCCGCAGAGGCCGGGGAGGCCGCGGGGAGGGCCTCGGAGGCGTGTCCGGGCCCGGCGAGGGATGTCCACCAGGAGGAGACGAGGAGCGCGGACACGACCAGTGTCGCTGCGGTACGTGCGCCGGGCCGGGGCGTGGGGCGTGGGGCGGAGGAGGAGTCCGTGGACTTCCGAACCGTGAGGAGTCTCATGGGTCAAGCCGACTACAGCCGCCCGGTCGCGCACAACAGCCCCGCCGGACACGTGCGTCGGTTCTGCGGGGTACCGCCGTCGAGCGCGTCCCTGCTCGTGGAGGGCGAGGTCGTGCATGTCGGGCAGCACGCGGACGGCCTCGGTCGTCCGCGCACGCAGCTCGTCCGTGCCCGGCTCGTCAGGGGCCGGTTCCGTGGTCACGCCATTCTTCGTCTGCCGGCCCGGGGAGGGGCGGGTCGGCCTCCGGGAGGGGGCCGGGATGACGGCGGTCGTACGGTACCGAGCTCGACTTCGTCGGCCGCGTACTCCTCCAGGGCGGCGGGGAGTGCGGTGCCGCCGATGCCGGGGGTCCGGCCTCCGCCGTCGTGGGCGACCGGCCCTCGGTGGCCTGGGCGGTCCGCGACGCGGGCCGCCCAGATGTGATCACCGGCGCATTCCGGCCGTCGACGGCGGTGCCGGTCGAGGTCACGAGGCGCGGCGGAGTGGCAACGGTGGCTCCCCGTCCGTGCCCGCATCGGAACACCAGGGTCGGCCACCGCCCCCAGGTCCGGCGCCGGCGCGGCTCAGTTGTCCCACGCGGGACTGGTGTTGGGAGGGTAACGGGAGCTGGAGGCCCCCTCCACCCAGGCGTCCACGTCCTGCCCGTCCCATTCCAGCAGCAGCTCGGCCTGCCGTTTGCACATGCCGTAGTCGAGGCTCCCGAAAAGGCTGCTGACGGTGATCTGCTGGTAGAGGTGCTGGTACCCCTTGCCCGTCTCGTATTCCATCTGCACCGTGGTCCGGAGCAGCCCGAGGCGCAGATCCCCGTCCACCACGGTCAGGACCCCCTGCTGCACATTGCTGTCCTTCTCCTGCCGCCCCTCGTTCTCGACCGCCAACTGGCCGATCTTCTTGACGGAGTTGATGATGCCGGTGAGCGTGTCCGGCGTCACCAGCCATTCGACCAGGTCTCTCACCACCCAGACGGCTCCCAGCAGGGAGAGGGATGAAATGTACGCGCTGCGGCTGTCGGGGCCCACAACGCGGGTGAGGAACGGCATCTCCTGGAACTGGCACACAAATCGAATCCACGCGACGGGATCGAACACCGTGGACGACGGATCGAAGCCGGCGGACTCCTCGGTCCTGCGCAGGATGGTGGCGGCCACCGACTCCCACGAGCCGAAGTCCGACAGCGGTCCCAGATCGGGCAGCCCGCCGTCGTCCCCGCCGTAGGTGTTGCCCACCCCTGTCTCCTGACCGCCGTAGTCGAACTCGTGGCCGTCGGGACCCAGCAGTTCGAGCTTCGCCAGCACCTCCCGCGAGGGCGCCCGCCCGACCTCCGCCCACCTGGCGATCGTCAACGCTTCCCGCCGCAACTGCCCCTGGTTCGAACCGCTCATGCTCCTCCTCCCTCCAGCGCTCAGGGCCGGTCGGCGTACCGTTCCCGCGACTCGCAGATCAACCGCTCGACGTCTCCCACCGTCCGCGCCCGGGGGACGGCCTCGAAGCCCAGGTTGACCCGGAAGCCCAGCTCGACCGCGCCCAGCAGGCGCAGGAGCTTCATGGAGTCGACCCCGGGCAGCTCCATCACCGCGGTGGTGCTCCGGATCTCCTCGGGACGGTCCGCGCTGCCGAGGTCCAGCTTCTCGCGGATCAGGGCGTACAACTGCTCTCGCTCCAGGGGGCTCAGACGACTGGGCACGGCTGCTCCTCGGGGAAGGTGTGCGGATGGTGTTCAACTCGCGCGGAGCGCCCCGGCGTGGAGAGCTCCGTCGAGGTACTGCTGCCGCGTCCTGCTCCGCTTCACCTTGCCGCTGGAGGTCTTGGGCAGCTCCCCGGGTGCCAGCAGGAGGATCTCCGCCACGGACAGGGACAGCTTCGTCTGGATGCGGACGCGGACCTGCCGGGCCACGGTGGCGGCGTCCCCCTCGCGGAGTTCGGCGACGATCACCACCTCCTCGGTGACCCGGCCCGGCCGGGTGAAGGCCACCACGTTGCCCTTGCGCAGACCGGGCACCTCCGCCGCGGCCCATTCCACCTCCTGGGGGTCGTGGTTGCGCCCGTTGATGATCAGCAGGTCCTTCTTGCGGCTCGTCACGTAGAGGACTCCTCCCGCCAGGTACCCGCAGTCCCCGGTGCGCAGCCCGTGAGCCGTGAAGCTCCGCCGGGTCGCCTCCGCGTCACCGTGGTAGCCGGCAGCCACGCTGGGCCCCTGGAAGACCACCTCGCCGACGTGCCGCTCGGGGAGCGGATTCCCCTCTTCGTCCACGACGAGGACGCGGTGGCCCGCGATGGCGCGCCCACAGGGCACGAACGCCGTCTGTGACCGGGGGTCCTCCGCCGCCGAGGACGGCCGCGCGAGGCCGTTCGCGTGGTAGGGCTCCTTCTGGATGACGTCCGGGGCGAAGGGAACTCCGATGTCGCTGAAGGAGATCGCGAGCGTCGCCTCCGCCATGCCGTAACACGGCACCACGGTCCCCGGCCGCAGCCCCGCCGCCGCGAAGTGCGCCGCGAAGGAGCGCAACGTCTGGGGGTGGTTGGGTTCGGCCCCGCAACCCACGACCCTCAGGCAGGACAGGTCCAGCCGCTGGAACTCCTCCGCGGAGGTGTGCTTGACGGCCAGCGCCAGGCCGAAGTTGGGTGCGAAGGTCACCGTTGCGCGGTGGCGGCTCACCGTTTCCAGCCACAGCCCCGGGGAGAACGCGAAGCGCAGCGTCGGCAGGAAGGTCACCGGGCAGCGCGCGATGAGCGGCGCCAGCACGCACCCGACCAACCCCATGTCGTGGTGCAGGGGCAACCAGCTCACGCCCCGGTCCCGGCCGCCGTCGAGGCGAAGGGCGCTGATGATGGCCGCGCAGTTGGCGAGCACGTTGGCGTGCGTGACCCGCACCCCCTTGGGGGCCGCGGTGCTCCCCGAGGTGAACTGCAGGAACATCACGTCCTGCGGGCGGATCACCTCGGGCTCGGGCGCACTGCCCGCCAGGGACCCGGCGAAGAGCTCCTCCGTGACGATGGCCCGCATGCCCTCGACAGTTCGGAGGAGCGGAGCCGGCAGGCCCGCCAGGCTGCGGGGCACCAGGAGCGTCCGGGCCCCTGCCGCGCGGAGGACGTGGGCGGCGTCCTCGCGGTACGCCTCGAACTCGTTGAAGCCCGTGGGCGGGTACATGGGGACCGGAACGATGCCCACCGAGACCGCGCCCAGGAAGGTGACGACGAACTCCTGCTCGTCGGGGACGATGAGCGCGATGCGTTCTCCCTTGCGCAGTCCGCTGTGGAGCAGCCGGCGTCCCCGGCGCAGAGCCTCCCGCGACAGCTCCGCCCAGCTGACGAAGTGCTCGCCCCCGTGCTGGTGGACGAAGGTGCAGCCACCGTCCGAGTGGCGGAGGTTCTCGGCGATGACCTGGGCGAAGGTCGAGGGCGTCGTTCCCTCGGGGGGCAGCACGTCACTGGCGACCACGGAACCTGCCTGGGGTGAGTGGCTCCCGGGGCGCGAACTCCCCCGAGTGGACGGGCCGTCCACCCGAAGGGCTCGCGCCGGGAGGCCGGCGGATCGAAGAAGGGCCCTGACCGTCTCAGTTGTCCCAGGCGGGGCTGTCGTTGGGCTTCTGGGAGGCGCTGGCCGTCTCGTTCGCCCATTCGTCGACGTCCTTGCCGTCCCAAGCGAGCAGCTTGTCGGCGGAGCGCTTGCACTTGTCGAAGTCGAGCACGCCGTAGCCGCGGTAGACCTGGAGGGTCTGGGCCAACTGCTCGTACCCCTTGCCCTTCTTGTGCTCCATCGACACCGTGGTCCGGATGGCTCCGAGGTAGAGCTTGCCGGCGTGGACCGACAGGCACCCGATCTGCTGGTTGCTGTTCTTCTGCGTCTGCTTCTGGGTCGACAGCGCCAACTGGCCGACCTTCTTGATGGACTCCACGATGCCCAGGTAGTTCTCGGGCGACATGAAGCTCTTGACCAGGTCGTCCACCGCGTCGATCGCGTTCTTGAGGGAGAGCGAGGAGATGTTCGCCTCGCGGTAGTCGTACGTGTACTGCGTGCACAACGGAATCGTGGCGAACTTCGTGAGGAAGGCGTTCCACGCCTTCAGGTCGAAGTTCGTGCCGCCCGGGTCGAACCCGCTGACGCTCTCGGCCTTGTGCACGATCGTGGCGGCGACGGACTCCCACGAGCCGAAGTCCGACAGCGGCCCCAGGTCGGGCAGCCTGCTGCCGTCTCCCACCACGTTGTTGCCCACCCCCTGGTCGTCGCTCCCGGAGTCGAACTGCGAGAGCAGGGACGCGGAAGCGGCGTCCGGCTGGGGGGACGACGTCTCCCACAGCGCGAGCTCCAGGGCCTCTCGGTGCAACCGGGACGTACTGATGTCGGTCATGACTTCTTCTCCCGCCTGAGGGAACGACACATCGGGCGCGGTGGTGAGCCGCGCCGATGAGAGTGGGACGCTCCGGAACAAACGGGAGCCTAACCGCCGTACTCCGGTGCCCCTCCCCTCTCTTCCGGACAAGGGAGCCAGGACGGAAATGGCGCTCTTGTGCCGTTGCGGCGGACACCAACCGGACCTCGGGCCTCCGGCGTGAATCGGCCCCGGCCCCTTGCCGCGGAGCGCACATGTCACGGGCCTACCCGGCGGGGCGCTCCCCACTGCGGCCCCCGGGCGGGCGAACGCCGGCGCCCGCTGCACGGAATCCGCCAAGAGCGGTCGAGCGGCGACACGAAGGGGCCCTGCACGATGGCCGGAACACGGTGCCGCCTCCGGCGACGGACGGTTCGTACCGCGTCCGGACCGCCGCCCGCGACGTCCCCCCTTCCTCGCCTTCCTCGACGGGCTCCGCACCGCCTGCCAGGGCCGCATCCAGGAACGGGACGCTGCTCGACGGGCCTGCCGCGCCGGCGGCCAGTGCGACACCCCGGGCCGCCACCGAATCGCCCACCGGCAGCAGGGACGCTTCGGCGGCGAGACCAGCCACGAACCGCACAGCCTTCTCGCCGCACTGCGCACCGGACGCGAGGTCGCTCCGGCCCCATCCCGGCCGGGCCGACTGGCCGGCGACCGGCCGCCGCGGGAACCGCGCTTCTGACGGTCGCGCGCTTGGTCGGCCTTGCCGGGGGCGGTGCGATGGGTCCCGCGTCGGGCGCAGGCAGGCCCGGTTCCGCGAGAAGCGCAGGCCTTGTCGGCCCGCACACGGCCGGGGTGGACGCGGGGCCGCGGCGGTCCAGTTCCACGGAACCGGGTTCGTCGATGCGGAAGAGGCCGACGCGGCCGTAGCGGGCGATCGTCTTGGAGAGCTGGTTCTCGTCGGCGACCTCGACGAGCTCGTTGACCAGCTTCGCGGCCGACACGCACATGACCCGGCAGCCGGCCGTCGCGGCCTCGGTGGCGCCGAGCGTTGTCAGCATGGGGGACTTGCCGGTCCCGCAGTCGCCGACCGGGCAGAGCGGTTGACTCCTCTCGGTCCATTCGCAGCCGGCGAGCGTGTGGACCGTGGCCGCGTCGACGGCATCAGACGTGAGGCGGAGGGATGTGCGGGCTGGGGCGGCCCCGCAAGGCATCCGTGTGCAGGCGGCGGTGGAGCAGCCGGTGACCAGTGGCTCCGTGCCATGACCTGAGCGGACGGCACGGTGGACGACGAGGTGGACAGCCTCCTGTTTTCGGACAGGTTTCCGCCCCGTGCGCGCAGGACCGGGAGCGCGGAGCCCCGAAAGATCTTCACGAGAAGGTCACATCCACGAAGGAATCTCCTTTACCGAGCAGTGGGGACGCTTGCCGACAGTGAGATGGGAAGCTCCGGTCGCCGCCCGGCCCGTTGCGAAGTGTCCGCATGACGGCCGATCGGACGGGTGCGCCTACCGCGGATGATCACTCCGCGTGTAGGCATGGCCAAAGTGGTCCGCCGAGTCCAGGGCCACCACAGTCGTATTCCTGGGGGTTATCTGTCATGTCCGGAATCACTCGCCGCCAGGCCGTGAAAGCCGCCGCGGGGGCTGCCACAGGTGTGACGCTCGTCTGCGCGGCCACCAGTTGGGCGGCCGGCGCCGTGACCAAGAACGACGGCGAGGCTGCCGCGCCGGGCGGGAGCGGTGATCCCACCTCGTTCGACGAGGTCTTCCAGGGCCGCCGCATCCAGGGCCAGCCGGTCGGCGGGGCCGGCGCCCACAGCGCCGGTCACGGCAGCCACAGCGCCTACCGGGTCCTCGTCGACGGCCGGGAACTCCACGTGATGCATCACGAGAAGAGCGGCTGGAGCAGCGCGATCAACCACTACGAACGGTTCAGGACCCCGCTCGACGCCGCACGCACCGCGGTCGTCTCCCTCAAGGGCGCCTCCGTCGTCCCCTTCGACCCCACCGTCTGAGCCGGGAGCCCCGTCATGACCGTACGCAAGAACCAGGCCGACCTCACCGCATCCGAGAAGAAGGCGTTCGTCGACGCCGTGCTGGAGGTCAAGCGCCGCGGGGTGTACGACGAGTTCGTCGCCGCTCACCGCCTCCGCTTCGCGCTGGACATGAACACCGGTGTCTACGTGGGCCACTTCGGCCCGTCGTTCCTGCCCTGGCACCGCAAGTTCCTCATCGACTTCGAGAACGAACTCCAGAAGGTCGACCCGTCGGTGGCGATCCCGTACTGGGACTGGACCGCGGACAACACCGTGGCCTCCTCGGTCTGGGCACCGGACCTGCTCGGCGGTACCGGACGCGCCCTGGACGACCAGGTGATGGACGGCCCCTTCGCGTACTCCGCGGGCAAGTGGCCGATCACGATACAGGTCGACAGCCGCCCCTTCCTGGCCCGCAACCTGGGCTACCGCATCCCCACACTCCCGACCCGGGCCGAGGTCGACGCCGCCCTCGCCCTGCCCACCTACGACTCCGCGCCCTGGCGCGACGGCTCCGCGGGCTTCCGCTCCGCGCTCGAAGGCTCGGCGGGATACATGAGCATGCACAACCGGGTGCACACCTGGATCTGGGGCCAGATGGAGTCGAGCGTCTCCCCGAACGACCCGGCGTTCTGGCTGCACCACGCCTTCGTCGACAAACTCTGGGCCGACTGGCAGGCGCTGCATCCGAGCAGTGACAAGTACCTCCCGGCCGGGGGGACGGCGGACGTGATCGACCTGAACGACGCCATGCCGCCCTGGACCGACACGACGCCGCAGAGCATGCTGGACCACACCCCCTACTACACCTACGGCTGAACCCTCCCACCGGCACTCCGGCATCCCTCGTCCGTGGCGTCGCGGAACGGCACCAGGGGCTGATCGGCGGCCGGTCGTACGTCGGGTGCTGCGCCTGCTGCCAGGTCAGGCGCAGCACCCGCCCGTGGTCGTACATCCCCCCGGTCCCGGTGAAGCCGTACCGCAGGCGGGCGGCCTCGGCCAAGAGGCGGCAGCCGGCAAGGAATTTCTCTGGAAAGCGACAGCCAGTACAACGACGCCCTGCGCTGGGCGGTGGAGTACGGGCTGGACGGTCCGATGACATCGCCGTGGCCGGCCGCCCAACGTCGTCACCGGAGATCGGAGACATGAAGTCCGGGACGCGGACCGATACCCGGTACGTGGAACTCGTAACACGCTCATGAGTTGTGCTTCTCGGGACGTCTCCAGCAGATGAGACTGCAGGCGAGGGAGACGAAGGCGTCGTGGAGTTCGGTGCGACGTTCCCAGCGGACAGCGAGGTGTCTGAACTGGGGGAGCAGGGCAAAGGTCTGCTCCCACATGGCGGAGCTTGCCCGGACCCTCGATGTTCGGGGCACCCCTGCGGGAGACCACCGGCAGGATCCGGCGCTTGCGCAGTGCACGGCTGTTGGGGCCGGAGCGGTTGGGGTCGGAGTCGTAGCCCTTGTCGCCGAGCAGCGCTTCGGGACGCCTGCGGGGCCGGCCGGGGCGTCCGGCGACGGGCCGGTGTCGGCTCCCCCTTTTTCGCGCGGATGTGAGAGCCGTCCACGCATGCCCTCGACCAGTCCAGTCCGCCGGCCGCGTCCAGCCCGGCGAGCGGGATCCGATGCAGGTGGTCGAAGACCCCGGCCTTCTGCCACCGGTCCAGCCGCCGCCAGCACGTCTGCCCCGAGCCGAACCCGAGCTCCAGAGGCAGAAGTTGCCGGGTGATGTCGTTGTGCCGCACGTACAGGATGCCCTGCGGGCACAGCCGGTCCGGTACCGGCGTGGCCCCGGCGACCGCTCGGGCCAGGGCGGCAGAAGCGGCTCGGTCACTGGTCACGGCCGGAGTGGAGCTGTGGAACTCCTGCCCAGTGATCGTAAAATCCTGCCGGGGAACTGGGCGTGGTCGGACACTCTGGCTCGTCGATCGTGCACCAGCTCGCGTACTTCCGTGACCTTGCGGAAAGCGATACGAGGAACAGACGAGCCCCTTACCGCACGGCGTCGGCCGTCTCTTCCCGTGGGACCTGCTCATGTGCGCCCACTGCACATGTCGGCCGCTGCGGGCCGGATGCGGGTCGGGCCCCGTGACGCGGGTCTTCGAGGCCGGAACCGTTCCTCAGATGTGGTCGGCGAGGACGAGGAAGGCGTCGGTCTCCAGGTCCATGACCACGGTGGTCTCGATGCCCTCGTGCTGGCGCGCGTTGGCGTAGTCGTCCGCGCGGCGGGCCGCCTGAGGTGAGCCGGCGGGGAAGGACTGAAGGATTTCCTCGTGCATGACACCCTCCTCGGGAGTGGGGCACCGCGGTCTCTGAACTGTCAGATGCCCGCACCTGAACCGAACATGAGCGGGAAAGCGCGAATCCGCCGGACCGAACTCCCACTGTGCGTCCAGTGGCTGGCGTCGGCCCGCAGGGCGATCAGGGCGAGAAGGGCCCACATGAGGTCGGCCAGGTGGCCCAGCAGGAAGCGGGCGGCCGGACGGTGCCCGCTGCCGGTGCCGATGTGCAGCACGATGAGCACACCGGCCCCGGGGGTTACGAGGTCCCCAGGGCGCTCACTCCCAGGACGTCCGGTTCGACGTTCCGGACCAACTCCTCGACTTCCGGCACGGAGGCGGTCTGGCCGTCAAGGGAGATGACCTCCGGATACGGGTGGTCGCGCAGCAGGACTGTGGCGAGCGGGACCACGCCCAGGGCCGGGAACGTGCCGTCGTTGGCAATCGAGGACACGTCGCCGTCGGTGCCGGCACTGACGGGGAGAATCTTCTGTACGGGTTTCACGGCGGCTTCTTCTCCTTGACGAAGCGCAGCTCGCCCTCACCGGAGTGCCGGTAAGTGTGCGTACGGTCAGGGGCAAAGACCGCCGGGTCTCCCTCGCGCATTGTCCAGTCCCACATCTCCAGGGCCGACGGCGGCTCGGACCCCGCCAGCAGCACACCCCGCCCGGGACTGTGCTCACTGCGTCACAGGCACGCGCCGTCCCCGGCCCGCACCCCACGGGCCAGTGGCAGCTCAGGGGTCTCGGCCGGCGGGGTCGTCCCCAGGGCCCCTGGGCGCCCGCGGAGCCGGCGAATGCGGAGGCCGGGCAGGAGGTGCGGCGCACCGGCCGCGGGTACTCGGCGATCCAGGCGACCCGGCCGCAGACGCTCGGTTACGGCCTGACCGACTCCCCGGCGGGGCAGGCCGCTTGGATCGCCGAGAAGTTCCGGGCCTGGACGGCCAACGACGGCCACCCCGAGGTCGCGCCGTCCCGGTAGGCGATCCCCGACGGGATCTCCGTCCACTGGTTCACCGCGTCGGCCACGTCGTCGGCACGCCTGTACTGGGAGAGCTTCGCCCACGGCCGCGGCCCGCGCCTACGCTCTCGGTCACCTGGGTGAGCCGCTGACGTTGGAGGACCTGGCCCGGGAGGCGGCGATGAGCGTGCGGACATTGAGCAGGCGCTTCCTGCTGGAGACGGGGGTGACGCCGATGCGCTGGATCACCGAGCAGCGGTTGCAGCACGCGCGACGACTTCTGGAACGGACCGACGAGCCGGTGGACCACATCGCGTCGGAAGCCGGCTTCGGTACGGGGACGGCGATGCGTCAGCACTTCCGGGAGGAGCTCGGGGTGTCGCCGCGCGCGTACCGCAATACGTTCCGAGGGGCGACCTGAGCGGAATCACCGCAGAACGCCTTGCATTACGAGTCCCCGTCCCGGGAGCGGGTGCCGTGAGATCGGCACCGACAGGATCTCAGTCCTTGCGCATTCCGCTACTGGCGAGCGTGGTGCCGAGGACGGTGACGGCAAAGATCACCGCGCCCTTGTACGAGAACGTATTCGTGATGATTCCGGCCTTCAGGAGCGCGAAAAGCAGGAGGATCCCTGCGCCGCACGACAGAAGGGCCAAGAGGGAGAGCCTCACGTAATAATTGCTCACATCGGGCCTCGTCGTCATATGTCGGGTCGGAGTGCGGGACCGCCCCCCTGCTTATCTTCATCCAGCGTCCACTGCGGCGTGTCACCGCAGGTCATAGACGCCCCCGCCGCACGCCCGGCCGTCCCCGGGGCCCGCTCCGCCGGTCGGGTCCCGCGGGTTCGCCGGCCGCTCGGGTCCAGCCGTTGCGCTCGGCGATGCGTACGGCGTCCAGCAGGGTCCGCGCCCGGAGCTTCGCTTTCACGGGCGACAGCGGATTGCGTACGGTGCCCATCCCCAGAAACGGCTCAGCCGTGATCTCCGCCGTGCTCGCCCCGGTCCTGGCGCAGCGCGGTGCTTCCAGCTCCCGTTTGGCCAGCGGACAGACGAGTGACTCCTGAGCCGCCTTCCACGGGACCGGATCGACGGCACGACCCCCGAGGCGACGGCGCGGGCGGCGTCGAGGAACTGTTCGGCGGTGGCCGACCTGAGCAGGGAACCCGCGACACCGGCATCCAGCGCCCTGCGTAACCAGGCCCGGCTGGTCCAGGGCCATCACCAACAGGGTTCTGCGCGAGGGCAGTTGGCCGTGCAGTCGCGTAGCGCCGGTCACGCCGTCGAGCCCCGGCGTGTTGACGTCCAGCGCCGTCACGCTCCACGGCGTGGGCGCCCGTGGTGCCGCCGGGACAACAGCCCCCGCGCCGGGAAACCGTGGCGGCTGCGGGGTGGCGAGCCCTCCTCGGAGAGGAATCCGGGCGGCCTCCTTGCCGCCCCGGCCTGGGGCTCCTCGATGTGTGACGACTGATGTGCTGCAACACCCGTGCGCAATGGGCCAGTTGTGCTGGAGGATTCATCCGGTGCTTGGACTGGCCGGGCGCCGAAACAAGCGACAGGAGACCGTTCGATGATGTTCAGTCTGGTACGGAGCAGGGCGCGCGCCACCGCGTTCGCACTCGCGGCGGTGTCGGTCCTCGCCCTCGGTTCCACCGCCGCGACCGGGGCGACCGCAGCGGCAGCGCCCGCCGCGCCCGGCCCCGGTCCCGCCCTCAAGAAGCAGGGGCCGACCTCGGTGGCGTACGTCGAGGTGAACAGCAACAGCATGCTCAACGTCGGCAAGTACACGCTCGCCAACGGCGGCGGCAACGCCTTCGACGTCGCCGTCATCTTCGCGGCGAACATCAACTACGACACGAGCAAGAAGTCGGCGTACCTGTACTTCAACGAGAACGTGCAGCGAGTTCTTGACAACGCTGTCACCCAGATACGGCCCTTGCAGCAGAAGGGCATCAAGGTCGTGCTGTCCGTACTCGGCAACCACCAGGGCGCCGGGTTCGCCAACTTCCCCTCCCGGTCGTCGGCTTCGGCCTTCGCCAAGCAGTTGTCGGACGCGGTGACCAAGTACGGGCTGGACGGCATCGACTTCGACGACGAGTACGCCGAGTACGGCAAGAACGGCACCGGCCAGCCCAATGCGAGCTCGTTCGTGCACCTGGTGACGGCGCTGCGCGGCGCCCTGCCGGGCAAGATCATCAGCCTCTACAACATCGGCCCGGCCGCATCCCGCCTCTCCTACGGCGGCGTCGACGTGACGTCCAAGTTCGACTACGCCTGGAACCCGTACTACGGCACCTGGCAGGTCCCCGCCATCGCCCTGCCCAAGTCGAAACTGTCGCCCGCGGCCGTCGAGATCGGCGGGACCCCGCAGAGCACTGTCGCGTCCCTCGCCCGCCGCACCGTCAGCCAGGGGTACGGCGTCTACCTGACGTACAACCTGGACGGTTCCGACCGCAGTGCGGATGTCTCCGCCTTCACCAAGGAGCTGTACGGCAGCGCCGCCGTCTACAAGCCGTAGGCGCGGCGAAGCCGCAGGTGCGGCGCAGGGCGCGCAGGAGCGTCTGACCGGTGTCGTGCCGGTCGGGCGCTCCTGCGACCGTTCGCGGCGCGCGGCGTCACGTCGCCAGGTCGCGGGCGGAGGCGGGGGCGTCGGCGAGGGGGAGGTGGACGCGGGTGCGTTTGCCGAGGGGCTGCTGGTGGACCTCGTACCCCTGGCAGAGGGCCATGACGATTTCCAGGCCGTGCTGGCCTATGCGGTCGGCGTCGGCGGCCCGGGGGACCGGGAGGGCGGGGCTGCTGTCCCAGAGGGACACCTGGACGCCCGCTCCGTCGGTGGACAGTTCGAGGAGCTGGGGCCCGGGGGCGTACTTGCAGGCGTTGGTGATCAGTTCGCTCACCACCAGCGGGACCACTTCCAGCGTCCGCGCGGAGACCGGGAGCCCGTAGTCGGCCTGGACCTTGTGGAGGAAGGCGCGGGCGAAGGCGCGGGCGTCCCCGATGTCCGCCGGGGCCCCCTCGTACGCCGCGCTGACGGTGAGAGGGAGGGATGCGACATCCGGATCATCCGGCATCCGGACACCCCTCTCGGCAAGCTCGTTCCGGCCCGCGTTCACCTGTCCCACAAGCCGTCCTCAGAATCGGTTCTTATGCCACCTGCGCGCAAGTACCCCCTGGTGCGGACATCATGCGTGCGGGATGCGGGCGAACTTTGCGGGCAGGTGCCCGCCCCCGCGCAGTTTGCCGAAATGGCAAGGATCTTTGCCTCTGGCGCAGTACGGGTGCATGTTCGGGGACCAGAGCACGGAGCCGGACGAACGAAAATGAGGTGGTCGTCGTGACCAGGAGCAGTGAGCGGCGGACGGACGGCGTGGCCGACGCCTACGACGTGGTGGTGGTCGGGGGCGGCGCCGGAGGCCTGGCGGCCGCGCTGGTGCTCGGCCGCGTCCGGCGCTCGGTCCTCGTCGTCGACGCGGGCGAGCCCCGCAACGCGCCCGCCGCGCACATGCAGGGCTACCCCTCGCGCGACGGCATGCCGCCCGGCGAGTTCCTGGCCGTGGTGCGGGCCGAGGTCGCCGGATACGGGGGAGAGGTGCTGCGCGACACGGTGACGGAGGTCGTGCCGGACGGGAGGGGAGAGTTCGACGTGGTGCTCGCGGGCGGCGGGCGGGTGCACGCGCGCCGGGTCGTCGTCGCCACCGGGCTGGTGGACGAGCTGCCGGAACTGCCCGGGGTGGCCGAGCGCTGGGGCAGGGAGGTGCTGCACTGCCCGTACTGCCACGGCTGGGAGGTGCGGGACGGGCGGATCGGCGTGCTGTACCGCGCGGAGGCGGGCGTACACCAGGCCCTGTTGTTCAGCCAGTTGTCGAGCGAGGTGACGCTGTTCCTGGGCGGGGCGGAACTTCCTGGCGAGGAGCGGGAGCTGATCGCCGCCGCCGGTGTCCGCGCGGTGGCCGGGAAGCTGGCGGGGCTGGTGGTGGAGGACGACCGGCTCACCGGGGTGCGCCTTGCGGACGGGGAGGTCCACGAGGCGTCGGCGTTCGTGGTGGCGCCCCGGATGGTGCCCCGCGACGGCGTGCTGACCGCTTTGGGCGTCCGTACGCAGGAGACGCCGGCCGGGACCTTCCCCCAGGTCGACCCGACCGGCCTGACCAGTTTTCCCGGCGTGTGGGCGGTCGGCAACGCCACCGGGGCCGCGGAGCAGGTGGTCAACGCGGCCGGTGCCGGGTACCGGGCCGGGACAGCCGTCAACATGTCGCTGCTGGAGGCCGACTTGGCGGTTTCCCGGCAGCGTGCGGAGTTCGCTTCGGCCGGGGCCGGGGCTGGGTCCGGCTCGGGTTACGGGTCCGGGTCCGGCGGGGCGTAGGCAGGGCAGACGCCCGTACGCAGGCGGCCGTTCGCAGCCGTCCGTTCGCAGCCGTCCGTACGGGGTCAGGAACGCGCCCGGTAGTGCGCGCCGACCGCGGTGGCGCGGTCGTGCAGGGTCGTGCGCAGCCACTGCGGGGACAGGGCCTCGGCGTGTGGGGCGAGTTGCCACAGGGCCCATTCGGCGTGCCGGGCGTCCTGGAAGGCCACCTCCAGGCGCAGCCACCCGTGCGTGCCCGGCTCGCCCGGCTCCGCTGCGTCCGGTTCCTCGGTGAGTACGGCGAGGGCCGTGGCCACCAGCGGCTCCCGGTGCTCCGGGGCCACGCGCACCAGCGCGGTGACCTGGTCGCCGCCGGTGCGGAACCGCCTGCCGCGCTCCTGCCAGGCCCGCTCCAGGTCGACCCGTTCCGGGCGTGCGGCGGGCTCGGCCAGTTCCTCGGCGGCGCGGACGCGGGAGAGCCGGTAGGTGCGGTCGGCCCCGGCGCGGGTGGCGAGGAGGTAGGTCTGTTCGCGTACGGTGACCAGCCCGAGCGGGTCCACGGTGCGCCACTCCGGGGGCCGGTCCACGGCCTCGTACCGGATGCGCAGCCGGTGGCCGGAGAGGACCGCGCGGCGGACCTCCGCCGCGATGGGGCCGGGTATGTCGTCGGCGTCCTGCCGTCGCGCGAGGAGGTCGGTCCCGGGGTCGACGAGCAGCCGCTCGGCCACCCTGGCGGCCGCGTCCCGCTGGCTCTCGGGCAGCGCGTCGACCACCTTGAGCATGGCCGAGGCCAGCGCGGAGCCGAGGCCGAACGCCTGCGGGCCGCGCCGCGATCCGGCGACCAGCAGGGCGAGGGCCTCGTCGTGGGTGAGCCCGGTCAGTTCGGTGCGGAAACCGGGCAGCAGCGCGAAACCGCCGTGCCGTCCGCGTTCGGAGTGCACCGGGACGCCCGCGGCGGACAGTGCCTCGATGTCGCGCAGCACGGTCCGGGTGGACACCTCCAGCTCCCGGGCCAGCGCGGTCGCCGACAGCCTGCCGCGCTGGCGCAGCAGCAGGACCAGGGAGACGAGACGGTCGGCACGCATGCACGAACCTTAAAGGGGGAGCCCCCGGCCTTCTCGGGAGGCATCGAAGCCGAGGTGGGCGCCGGGTCCGCGGTCCGCGCGCGTTCGGCCGGGGCTCGTACCGGCGGCCTCTCAGCCCCTGGTGTGTCTGCCGAGCAGGTACGCCGCGGTGAGGGCCACCCCGGGGTCCTCGTCCCGGGCCAGGTCCGTGAGCGCCTGGGCGGCTACGGGGCCCGGGATGTCCGCGAGCGCCTGGGTGAGGCGTCGCCGCGCGAGCGGGTCCTTGGCGCTGCGCGCGATGCGCTGGACCAGGCCGGTGGCGATGCGGTCCGCCAGGGGGGAAACGGCCTCGGACCGGCCCGCGGACCCGGGGCTGCCGCCGTCCGGAGCGCCCCGGACGGTCCCGGCGCGGCCCGGCACGGCTCGCCCGGGTGTCGGCGTGGGCGGGCGGCCGGGCCGGGCCGCCCGGGCGGGGGCGTCCGGCGTGGCAGGGGCGTAATGGGAGGAAGGCGGGCCGTCCGCGGGTTCGGGGCCGGCACCGCTCGCGGGACGGTTCGCCAGGGCGCTCAAGGCGTCCGCCGCGTCCACGTCGTTGCGGCCCTGGACGACCATGTCCAGCAGGGCCGGGATCGCCTCCGGTGCGCCGCGCGCCCCGAGGGCCAGCGCCGCGACCCGGCGGACGACCTGGTCGCGATGGGCCAGCGCGTCCCGCAACAGCCCCGTCGCCTCCTCGTCCGGAATCGCGGCGAGGGTGCGCGCGGCACGCCTGCGGACCTCGGCCGCCGACGAACCGAGCCCCTGCGCGAGCAGGGCCGACGGGCTCTCGTCCGCACGCGCCAGCGCCCACCGCAGCGCCCCGGCGACGTTCGGCTCCCTCTCGTTCAGCGCGGCCTCCACCAGCGCCCCCACCGGGGTCTCCTCGGCGGCGGAGGACAGGACCGCGCTCTGCCGTCGGCCCGCACTCTTGGAACCCAGCCCCTGGAGGAGCGCGGTGGTCCGCAGGACGTCCTCCCAGCCCGCGGGCCCCGCCGCGTCGATCCGGCTCAGCCGGTCCAGCAGTTCGGTCTCGGCGGCGATGCGTTCCCGGGTCTGCCGGATGAGGTCGGCGACGAGCTCGGACGGGGTGAATCCCGGGTCGTCGAGCGCGCGCCCGACGTCGCGCAGCGACAGCCCGAGCGACCGCAGGCTCTCGATGTGGAACACCCGCCGGATGTCCTCCGGGGCGTACTCGCGGTAGCCGGAGCCGTTGCGGTCCGACGGCCGCACCAGCCCCAGCGACTCGTAGTGCCGGAGCATGCGCGCGCTCACCCCGGACCGCCGCGCCACCTCACCGATCAGCACCCCGGCACCTCACCCCTCGTGTCCGTCCGGGCCCAGGGCCACGACGCGCTTCGCCTCCTCGATCGCGTACTCGAACCCGGCGTCCGGGTCGTGCAGCAACCGCTCGGTGGCGAGCGCGTGCGCCCGCACAGCGGGGTCGGCGTGCGTACCCGCCGCCGTCAGCTCCGGGACGATCACCTCACCGAGCGCGACCATCGCCCGGCTGAGGCTCAACTGCGTCGCCCGCGGACCGCGCCCGAGCTGGGTCGACAATACTGCGGCCAGTTCCTGCCTCTCGTCCTGCCGTACGGGCCCTGCGGGTGGTCCGGGGTCTACGAGGACGACCGCCGCCCGCCAGGCACTGCGGGCGACCTCGTCGTCGGGGTCGGTCAGCAGGGCGCGGGTGATCGCGGGCCGGGCCCGCCGGTCCCCGATCTTGGACAGGGTGTGCAGCGCCTGGCTGCGTGCCTGCGCGGTCTCCGAACGCAGCTCTGCGACGAGCGCCGGGACTGTCAGGTCGGGCGCGTGCCGGGTCAGCGCCCAGGTCAGCATCTCCCGCACCTGGAAGTCGGGCTCGACCGCGCACCGTACGACGAGCGGGCCGACGTAGGCGGGATCGGGGCGGGACCCGACCGCCATCGTCGCCCGCAACCGCACCGGGACACGCGCGTCCTCCAACGCCCGCAGCGCCCGTACGGTGTCTCGTTCTCGTTCTCGTTCTTGTTCTTGTTCCTGCTCCGCCATGGTCATGGGGGCCACCTCCTGCGCCACAGTGAAGACCTTGCCACCGTGTCAAGGTCAAGCGGCGGCCCCGTCCTCGCACGGCCGACCGGACGGTCCCACCTGACCCCCGCGACAGATATGACAGAAATAATTGTCGGGAAGGGGATTCGACAGTTATGCTTGTCGCATGAATGACATGGCGAGCATTCCCACCCCCGACAAGGCCGACCCCGACTTCTGGGCTGCCGTGACCGCCCAGGTCGTGCCCGCCTGGGCCGAGCCCACGCTCGACGACTCGCTGGCCATGGACGACAGGGTGCTCGACGCCGTCCGCGCGCTCGCGCAGGGCATCTCGACGCGCGCTGCCGCCTACCGGGCCGCGGGCAAGGACTTCGACCCGGTGCTCATGGCCGCGCCCGATGTGCAGCTCGCGGTGCTGCGGTCGCTGTACGAGGCCAAGCGGTCCGTCGACCGGCTGGCGGAGAGCGCGGCCACCGCCGCCGGGCGGAGCGGTGCGACGTACGTCCAACTCGGTGCCGCCTGGGGCGGGCTGAAGCGGCAGTCGGCGCGGCTGAAGTGGCCCCACGCGGTGGTGAAGCGCGCCGCGGGCGAGTCGGTCCCGCTCGCCTACGCGGGCGGCAGCGCCGTCATCCACCACGACCCGGACGCCGACGCCTGGTGGTACACGGCCACCGGCGCGGACCGCACCGAGGAGGAGTCCGAGGCCGTGCACGCCACCTCGGCGGAGGCCATCGCGCGGGCGACCGAGTTCCTGCTGGGGCACGCGGGGCAGGCGGGACCCGAGGCGGCCGGTTAGGGGCGGGCCGGGCCGCCCCCGGCCGGGAACGTCCGCCCGCAGCTCTCCTCGACCGTGGCCGCGAAGGACCGGGCCGTCGGCGGCAGCGTCGCCCAGCGGCGCACCGCCCAGCCGGTCCACAGCGGAGGCAGCTCCGGCAGCGGGATCAGGCGCAGCCCGGGGTGTGCGGGGCCGTGCCACGCCGGCAGGTCGGGGACCACGGCGTGGCCCAGACCCAGTTCGGCGAGCAGGATCGCCGTGTCCCAGTCGGCGACACTGGTGTCCGAGGTCGGCTCGATCCCGGACGCCGCGAACCAGGAGTCCAGCCGGGAGCGCGAGGTCGCGTTCTCGGGGAGCGCGATCAGTCGTACGTCCGCCCATTCCGCCGGCCCGATGCGGGACGTGGCGGCCAGGGGATCGTCGGCGGCGACGGCCAGTACCCAGGGGAGTTCGACGACCGGGCGCTGCTCGATGCCCCGGACGGGGTCGCCCAGGGTGATCCAGGCCAGGTCCAGGCCGCCCGCCAGGAGCGCGTCGAAGCAGGCGCGGCTGGACGTCGCCGTCCTGAACTCCAGCCTCACCTGCGGGAATTGACGGCGGAAGCCGACCACCGCCTCCGACATGAAGTGCCGGACCGTCGTCGCGCCCGTGGTGATCCGTATCGAACCGCCCTCGCCCTGGGCCAGCTCGCGCAGTCGGCGGAGGGCGAGGTCGATGTCGCCCAGCCCCCCTGCCGCCGCCCCGCTGAGGAGCTGCCCGGCGGGGGTGGGCACCACGCCGCGCGGCAGACGTTCGAGGAGGGCGAGGCCCGTCTCCCGTTCCAGGCGCTTGACGTGCTGGCTCACCGCGGACTGCGTGCAGGACAGTTCGCGGGCGACGGCGCTGAGGCTGCCGCTGCGGCACACGGCGACGAAGACGCGGAGGTCGTCGAGGGTCATGGGAACCCAAGCTAGCGCTTGGGAACGGGCAAGAAAACCCTAGGATTGACTGGGCGTTGGGGGCGCGGGACGATCCTTCTCAGGGCCCGAGGCGGCAACCCGGCCAGGCTCCGCGCGCTGTTCCAGACGGTGGGCGGGACCGGCCGGGTGCCGACCGCCCGCCGCGCCCGCGGACGTGCGCCGTTGTACGGAGAGGGGCTTGCCCGTGGAACCGACGACCCCCGTGGAGCCCGTCGCCCCGGTGCACCCCGGCACCCGCGTGGACCAGGCCACCCGCCTCCTCCGCGACCTCGGCGCCGACGCCCTCGCGCACCCCGGCGGCACCCTCCTCGCCCATCTCGACCGGGTGCGCCGGCGACTCGCCGACTGGGGCGCCCGGCCCGCCCTCCAGCTCGCCGGCCTCTGTCACGCCTCCTACGGCACCGACGGCTTCGCCCCGGCCCTTCTCCCGCTCGGCGAACGCGACCGCCTGCGGGCCGCGATCGGCCCCGAGGCCGAAGCCCTCGTCCACTTCTACGCGAGCTGCGACCGCCGGGCCGTGTACCCCGTGCTGGCCCTCCCCAACTCGCCCTTCACGGACCGCTTCACCGGCCTCTCCCGGCTCCCCGCGCTCCAGGAGAAGCGGGACTTCGCCGAGCTCACCGCCGCCAACGAACTCGACATCATCTGCGTCGACGCCGCTTTCCGTGCCCGCCACGGGGCCCAACTCCGCGCTCTCTTCACCCGGTTCGCGCCTCTGCTGAGCCCCGCCGCCCGGGCGGACTGCGCGACCGTGCCGGCCGCGGACGTGCACCCGCGCCCGCCGGGCGGCGCCACCGGCCTCCCGGCCCACGGGGGAGAGGCGGAGTGACCCCGCCTCTCCCCCCAACTGCATGACCCGCTAACGCAGTTCGTCGCGCACGGTCCTGGCCGCCGCCACCAGGTTCTCCAGGGAAGCGCGCGTCTCCGGCCAGCCGCGGGTCTTCAGGCCGCAGTCCGGGTTGACCCACAGCCGCTGCGGCGGGATCGCCTCAAGTCCCTTGCGCAGCAGGGCCGCCGCCTCCTCGGCGGAGGGAATGCGCGGGGAGTGGATGTCGTAGACGCCGGGACCGGCCTCGCGCGGATAGCCGTGCGCGGCCAGCTCGCGCGCCACCTGCATGTGCGAGCGGGCCGCCTCCAGGCTGATGACGTCCGCGTCCAGGTCGTCGATGGCCTGCACGATGTCACCGAACTCGGCGTAGCACATGTGCGTGTGGATCTGGGTCTCCGGGCGCACCCCGCCGGTGGTGAGCCGGAAGGACTCCGTCGCCCAGGCCAGGTACCCGGCGCGGTCGGCGGCGCGCAGCGGCAGCGTCTCGCGCAGGGCGGGCTCGTCGACCTGGATGACCGAAGTGCCGGCCGCCTCCAGGTCGTCGACCTCGTCGCGCAGGGCGAGAGCGACCTGCCGGGCCGTGTCGCCGAGCGGCTGGTCGTCCCGTACGAACGACCAGGCGAGCATCGTCACCGGGCCGGTCAGCATGCCCTTCACCGGGCGGTCGGTGAGGGAGTTCGCGTACGAGGTCCAGCGCACCGTCATCGGCTCGGGGCGCGAGATGTCACCGGCCAGGACCGGCGGGCGGACGTAGCGGGTGCCGTAGGACTGGACCCAGCCGTGCTGGGTGGCCAGGTACCCCGTCAGCCGTTCGGCGAAGTACTGGACCATGTCGTTGCGTTCGGGCTCGCCGTGCACCAGGACGTCGAGGCCCGCCTTCTCCTGGAAGGCCAGGACGTCGCGGATCTCGGCCTTGATCCGCTCCTCGTAGGCCGCCGCGTCGATGCGGCCGGCCCGCAGGTCGGCCCGTGCGGTGCGCAGTTCGGCGGTCTGCGGGAAGGAGCCGATCGTGGTGGTGGGGAGGAGGGGGAGGCCGAGTGCGGCGCGCTGGGCGGAGGACCGCTGCTCGTACGGTGCCGAGCGGCGGCCGTCCGCGTCCGTCACGGCGGCGACCCGGGCCCGTACGGCCGGGTCGCGGGTGATGGGGGAATTGGACCGGGAGGCCAAGTCGGCCCGGTTGCGGGCGAGTTCGGCGGTAATGCTGCCGGTGCCCCGGGCGAGGCCCTTCGCCAGGGTGACGACCTCCGCCGTCTTCTGCCGTGCGAAGGCGAGCCAGCGCAGCACCTGCGGGTCGACGTCCCGCTCGGCCGCCGCGTCGACAGGGACGTGCAGCAGCGAGCAGGAGGCGGCCACGTCGACGCACTCGGCCAGGCCGAGGAGCGTGCCGAGGGTGGCGAGGGACTTCTCGTAGTCGTTGATCCAGATGTTGCGGCCGTCGACGACGCCCGCGACCAGCCGCTTGCCCGGCAGCCCGCCCACGGCGGCGAGCGCCTCCAGGTTGGCGGCGGCGGGACCGGTGAAGTCCAGCGCCAGGCCCTCGACCGGGGCCTTGGCGAGCACCGGCAGGGCGTCGCCGAGCCGGTCGAAATAGGAGGCGACGAGGAGCTGCGGGCGGTCGGTGAGCGCGCCCAGGTCGCGGTAGGCGCGGGCGGCGGCGTTCAGTTCGGCCGGGGTGCGGTCCTGGACGAGGGCGGGTTCGTCGAGCTGCACCCAGGTGGCCCCGGCGGCCCGCAGGTCGGCCAGCACCTCGGCGTACACGGGCAGCAGCCGGTCCAGCAGGGTCAGCGGCTCGAAGCCGGCGGCGACGCCCGGGGCGGGCTTCGCCAGGAGGAGGTACGTCACCGGGCCGACCAGCACGGGCCGGGCGGTGTGGCCGAGCGCGAGGGCCTCCGTCAGCGTGCCGACCTGCTGGGACGAGTCGGCGGTGAAGACCGTGTCCGGACCCAGTTCGGGCACCAGGTAGTGGTAGTTGGTGTCGAACCACTTGGTCATTTCCAGGGGGGCCACGTCCTGGTTCCCGCGCGCCATCGCGAAGTACCCGTCGAGGGGGTCGGCGTCGACGGCCGCGCGGTGGCGTGCCGGGACGGCGCCGACCATGACGCTGGTGTCCAGGACGTGGTCGTAGTACGAGAAGTCGCCGGTCGGCACCTCGTGGAGGCCGGCCCCGGCCAACTGCTCCCATGTCGTACGGCGCAGGTCGGCCGCGGTCGCCCGGAGGGCGTCGGCGGTGACCCGTCCCTTCCAGTACCCCTCGACGGCCCTCTTGAGCTCACGGTTCCCGCCCTGGCGGGGGTAGCCGTACACGGTGGCGCGTGCTGCCGCGGCTGCGGACTTCGGTGTCACGGAAATCTCCTTCGCGAGATGACTCCTGAGCACCCCGGCGACGGGACGCGGACGCGAAGGGACGACGAACCGGGCGGGCCGCCGACTCCCTTGCGGGAAAAGGCCGTTCCGCCTGATCTGTACGCCGACCCGCCCACGAGGTCACCGGGATGTCCGCACGCGAGCGGGTCGCGTGCGGGCAACGGGCAGGTCTTCGGACTCGCGGGCACACCCACCGGAACTCCGGCGGATTCCTACTGGCCGTCGCTTCCCAGGTCCGTGCGGACCCAGTGCGTATGACGGCGTTCGTTCCCACTCACCGCTGCGGGGCAGTCCCGGATTCCCACCGGGTTCCCTCTTGCGACGCCGCTGCCTGGCGGGCAGGGCGAACCAGTTGCACGGGCCACGATAGGGGGCGGGAGGGGTGCGCCGGGACCCGGAGCCCGCCTTCCGGACCGTGACGTGGGACACGGGGGCACGCCCCCTCGGTCAGGAGACCTCCCGGGCCGGGGGTGCGCTCGGGCGGGGGAGCACACCGCCACAACCGGGGGCGTGTCCCCGGTCGGGAGCACACCGCCACAACCGGGGGCGTGTCCCCGGTCGGGAGCACACCGCCACAACCGGGGGCGCACCCCGACCGGGAGCACACCGCCACAACCGGGGGCGCACCCCGACCGGGAGCACACCGCCACGGCCGGGAGCGCACCCCGATCGGGAGCGCACCCCCGGCCCCGCGTACGGTCAGCGCCGGCCGAGGCCCCGGTCCAGCGCCCGGTAGAGCTCGCCGTCCGCGGTGTCCGCGTCCAGCGACCAGGCCATCACGCCGCCCAGGCCCCGGGCCCGTACGTACGCGCCCTTGGCGGCGAGGACCAGCGGGTCGTCGTACGTCCACAGGGTGGTGCCGTCGAAGAGCCAGGCGTGACCGCCGAGCAGATCGCGGTGGACCTTGAACTTCCCGGCCTGCACGAGGGGCTTCAGCTCCTTGTAGTCCGCGTAGCCCGCTGCCCACGTGGCGGGGGCGGGGCCGGCGGCGGGCTGGCCGAGGCCGTCGCCGCCGCCGGTGACGCCGGTCCAGCCCTGCCCGTAGAACGGCATGCCGACGACCAGCTTGCGGGCCGGTGCGCCGCGCTTCAGCCAGGACTGGACCGTGCCGTGCACGCTGAAGTCGTTCCGGGCGAAGAGGGCCGACTGCTGGGCGGTCTTCTTCTCGCCGCTGACGTGGAAGTCGTAACCCTGGAGGTTGACGAAGTCGAAGTCCTTCATGATCTTGCGGACCTCGAAACCGGCGTCGATCTTGGCGTCGGCGGTCGGCACGAAGGCGGAGAGTTCGTAGTGCGTGCGCCTCTGCTTGCCGAGCGCGTCGAGCTGGCTGCGGAACTCCCGTACCAGCGCGGTGAAGTTCTGCTTGTCCTCGGGACGGTAGACGGTGTCGGCGTCGCCCTCGGAGCCCGGCCACTCCCAGTCGAGGTCGATGCCGTCGAAGACGCCCTCGGCCGCGCCGTCGCCGCCGCGCGCCCCGTCCTTGGGCAGGTTGCCCTTGATGTACAGGTCGATGCAGGAGGTGACGAGGGCCTTGCGCGAGGCGGGGGTGAGGGCGGCGTCGGAGAAGTGGGTCGACCAGCTCCAACCACCCAGCGAGATCATCGCCTTCAGGCCCCGATGCTTGGCCTTCAGCTCCTTGATCTGGTTGAAGTTCCCGGCGAGTGCCTGGGTGTCGGTGTCGGCCTTTCCGTCGACGGAGTTCGCGGCGTCCAGCGGGCGCTGGTAGTCGGCCCACGGGTCGCTCTCGCCGGGGACCGGCGTGAGGAAGCACTTGCCGCTCTTGTCGACGTTGCCGAAGGCGTAGTTGAGGTGGGTGAGGCGGGCGGCGGTGCCGCTGGCGTCCAGGTCCTGGACCTGGTAGTCGCGGCCGTAGACACCCCACTGGGTGAAGTAGCCGACCCGGCGGAGGGCGGGCCGGTCGCCGTGCCCGGCCTGCTGGGCGGCCGGTGGGGCGTCGGGAGCCGCTGGGGCGGCGGAGGCGGAGGGGGCCAGGGTGGCGAGGAGCGAAGTGACGCAGGCGGCGGCCACGAGGGCCGACCCTTTCAGGAGTCTTCGTCGCATGAGCGGACGCTATTGGTCTGGACCATGCAGGGTCAAGGGGTGGTCGGGAAGAGGTGGGGCCGTCCTGGTCCGGCACCGTGAACACGGAGGCCGGAGGCCGGAGGCCGGATGCCGGGTGCCGGGTGCCGGCCGCCGGCCGCCGTCGTGCTCGCGGTGGTCGTCGTGCGCCGCCGGGACGTGTGAGCGCGCTCGCGGAGGAGTACGGCCGGGCCGGGCGAGCGTTCGTACGAAGCGACAACCGCCTGATGAGAAGATGTGCCGCATGGCAGGTTCTGAAGGCTTCGAGCCCGAGTCGGATCGGGTCACCCGGCAACTGCGCGACGACATCCTCGACGGGGTGCGGCCGCCCGGCAGCAAGCTCGTCGAGCGTGAGCTCGCCGCCGAGCTCGGGGTGAGCCGGCTGCCGATCCGGGACGCGCTCAAGGCCCTGGTGAACGAGGGGCTCGTGACGCCCCGGCCACGTACGTGGGCGGTGGTGCGGGAGTTCACCCCGACCGACATCGCCGACATCGACGAAGTGCGGTCCGCGCTGGACACGTTGACCTTCCGGCTGGCCGCGCAGCGGCGTACCCGCGAGGGGCTGGCGAAGCTGCGGGCCGACCTGGACGCGGAGTTCGAGGCCGCGCGGCGCGGGGATGCGGTGACGGCCCGGCGGGCGGCCGCCGACTTCCACCAGACGGCCACCTCGCTGGCCGCGAACGACCTGCTCAGCGAGTTGGAGGCGACGCTGCGCAGCCGGTTGCGGTGGTTGCAGGTGCGGCACGACGACCTGCTCGACGTGGCGCGCGAGCACGAGGGGCTGTACGACGCGATCGCCGCCCGTGACGTACCCCGCGTCGAGGAACTCGTCGCCAAGCACCTGGAGTCGGGGCGGAACTCGGCGGCGGCGCACCTGAGCGGGGCGAAGGAGGAGTAGGGGGGCGGGGGAGTTCCGGAGGGGGGTTCGGAGAGGGCAGTTCGGGGCGGGTCGCGCAGTGGCGGCTCGCCCCTTTCGTGTGCCCGGGCGGGCGACGGATTCTGTATTTGGTATCCCATTTTCTCGGGCAGATCTCTTGACTGTCCCAGGAAGGCGGCCGTAGCGTCCCCGTCACTTGCTTCGATAGCACGGTTTCGTATACCGAAATCGCTGAGAAGGGTGGCTGGTGTGACCACAGCTCAGGACGCAGTGCGCGCAGACGGGGCACAGTCCGCCGTCGGCCCGGTGGCCGGTGACGGGCCCCCGGGCACCAGCCCCCGTCTCTACAGTCCCGACCTCGCCCCGACGAAGAGGGCCGGCCGCAGTTGGGGCGGCTACAACGTCTTCACGCTCTGGGCCAACGACGTGCACAGCCTCGGCAACTACGCCTTCGCGATCGGCCTGTTCGCCCTCGGGATGAGCGTGTGGGACATCCTGGTCGCGTTCGTCCTGGCCTCCGCCCTCCTCTTCGTCCTGCTCAGCCTGTCCGGCGCCATGGGCTCGAAGACGGGCGTGCCGTTCCCGGTGATGAGCCGCATCTCCTTCGGCACCAGGGGTGCGCAGCTTCCGGCCGTCATCCGGGGCGGAGTGGCCGTCGCCTGGTTCGGCATCCAGACGTATCTCGCCTCCTCGGTGCTCTCGGCGCTGCTCATGACGCTGATACCGGGGCTCGGGGGCTGGGAGGGCAGCTCCTTCCTCGGGCTTTCGGCGCTGGGCTGGCTGTCCTTCCTGATCCTGTGGGTCGTACAGGTCCTGATCGTCAGTTACGGGATGGACGTCATCCGGAAGTACATCGCGGTGGCCGCGCCCGCCGTGCTGATCACGATGCTGGCGCTCGCGGTGTGGATGTTCGCCAAGGCGGACTGGACGATCGCGGTGGACGCCGGGAACCCGTACACCGGCGGCGAGCGCTTCGTGCACATCCTGGAGGCGGCCGCCCTCTGGGTCGTCATCTACGGCACCTTCGTCCTCAACTTCTGCGACTTCACGCGTTCCGCCCGGAGCAACCGCTCGGTGCTGGCCGGAAACCTGATCGGCATCCCGGTCAACATGCTCTTCTTCGCGGGCATCGTGGTGGTGCTGAGCGGCGCGCAGTTCGAGCTGAACGGCACGGTGATCGCGAGCCCCGCTGACATCGTCCAGGCCATCCCCAGCACCTTCCTGCTGGTCCTGGCCTCGCTGGCGCTGATCCTGCTGACCGTCGCCGTCAACCTCATGGCGAACTTCGTCGCCCCCGTCTACACCCTGGTCAACCTCTTCCCGCAGAAGCTGGACTTCCGGCGGGCGGGCATCGTCAGCGCGGTGCTCGGCCTGGTCATCCTGCCCTGGAACCTCTACAACAGCCCCGTCGTGGTCGAGTACTTCCTCGGCGGGCTCGGGGCGCTGCTCGGCCCGGTGTTCGGCATCGTGATGGCGGACTACTGGCTGGTGCGCCGGACCCGGATCAACGTCCCCGACCTCTACACGGAGGACCCGGCGGGCACCTACGCCTACCGGAGCGGCGTCAACCCGCGCGCGGTGACCGCCCTCGCCCCGACCGCCGCGATCGCCGTCGTCGTCGCCTTCGTGCCGTACTTCTCGGGGATCTCGGGCTTCTCCTGGTTCATCGGGACGGTGCTGGCGGGGCTGTTGTACGTCGTCCTGCCCGGCCGGGGCGCGCGTCCCCCGGAGTACGCCGACGCCGACGGCGAGGCCATCGCGGTGCCGAGCGCGTGAACCTCCCGTGAGCCTCCGAAGAGTCCCCCCGAACGAGCCTCCCGAAGAACCTCCCGAAGAACCTCCCGAAGAAGCGGAATCATTCATGCGGTTGCTGGTCGTCAACGTCAACACCACCGAGTCCATGACGCGGAGCATCGGCGCGCAGGCCGTGGCCGCGGCCGCGCCGGGCACCGAGATCGTGCCGCTCACGCCCGCCTTCGGGGCGGAGTCGGTGGAGGGCAACTACGAGAGCCACCTGGCGGCGATCGCCGTGATGGAGGCGGTACGTTCCCACCCCGGCCCCTTCGACGCGGTGATCCAGGCGGGGTACGGGGAGCACGGGCGCGAGGGCCTCCAGGAGCTCCTGGACGTTCCGGTCGTGGACATCACCGAGGCGGCGGCCTCGACGGCCCAGTTCCTCGGGCGGAGTTACTCGGTGGTGACGACCCTGGACCGCGCGGTTCCGCTGATCGAGGACCGGCTCGCGCTGGCCGGGCTCTCGGCGCGGTGCGCGTCGGTGCGGGCGAGCGGGCTGGCGGTGCTGGACCTGGAACGCGACCCCTCGGCGGCGGTCGAGGCCATCGTCGCGGAGGCCGTCGCTGCGGTGGAGGTGGACCGCGCGGAGGTCATCTGCCTGGGCTGCGGCGGTATGGCGGGACTCACCGAGCGGGTGGTGGCGCGGACCGGGGTGCCGGTGGTGGACGGGGTCGCGGCGGCGGTCACGATCGCGGAGTCGCTGGTGCGGCTGGGGCTGCGGACCTCGAAGGTCCGCACGTTCGCGCCGCCCCGCCCCAAGAGGTTCACGGCGTGGCCGCCGGGGGCTGCGGCGGTCGTGGGGGCGGGGTAGTCACTCCTGCGGGTCCCCCCCCGACTCCCCAGGCCCTCCGGCACCCCCGCCCCTGGCGCGCGCCGGGCCCCCCGCTCAGCGGCCGTCCAGCAGCCTTCCCAGCGCCGTCGCCAACCGCTCGTACTCCTGCGGCGTGTTGTAGATCTGGCCGCTGATCCGGATGCCGCCCCCGCCCGGCCAGGGCCAGACCAGGACCCGGAAGCCCAGGCGTCCCGCGATCTCCTCGCGCAGCGCGACCGACTCCGCCGGCGTCCTCGCGAAGCCCGGCGGCAGGCGCAGGGCGCGCATCGGGAGGCGTTCGTCGTACGGCAAGGGGGTCAGCCCCGGGACGCGGGCCAGCAGTCGCGCCCCGTACGCGGCCAGCGCGCTGTTGTGCCGGCGCACCCGGGGCGCGTCCAGCCGGGCGAGCAGGTCGAGGCCCTCGGGTGCGGCCAGCCACCCCGTGTAGTCCACCGTCGCCCGGTACTCCACCGAGCGCGGGAACCCCCGCTCGTCCTCCCAGGAGGGGACCGGCGCGGGCACCCGGTCCCGGAAGCGCGGCGCGACCGTCAGCAGGGCGCTGCCCGGCGGCGCGTACCCCCACTTGTGCAGGTTCCCGAACCAGAAGTCCGGGTTCCCGGCGAGCGGGTCTGCCAGGGTCCCTGGCGCGTGCGCCCCGTCGACGATCGTGACGATCCCGCGTTCCCGCAGGTCGGAGAGGAGCGCGGGGGCGGCGATGAAACGGGCCGTGGGCGAGCTGATGTGGTCGAGAAGGACGAGGCGGGTGCGCGGAGTGACCCCGGCCAGGACGGCCTTGCGCACCGCCTCCTCGTCCGGAAGCAGGGGGTCCAGGGCGACCGTCACCACGCGGGCCCGGCGCGCTGCCGCCGCCACGACGGTGCCGTACCCGTGGTCGGTGACGAGGACCTCGTCGTCGGCCGAGAGCCCGGCCGCGTCCAGCGCGAGGTTCGCCGCCTCGGTGGCGTTGGCGACGAGCGCCGAACCTTCCGGATCCATGCCCAGGTGCTGTGCGATACGGGTCCTGGCCTGCGCTGTTCGGTCCGGCGCAGCCAGGAAGAAGGCGTCCGGATCGGCGTCGGCCTCGTCCCGCAGACGCTGCTGGGCCGCCATCACGGGGAGGGGCACCGCCCCGAAGGACCCATGGTTGAGGTGCGCCACGGCGGGGCCGAGCCGGAACAGCTCGGCGCCGCCGGGGAACACGGACGGGGAGGTCTCTTCGGTGCGGGCGGGCTCGGCCATGCCGTCGACCCTAGGCGTGCGGCGCCCGCCGCGGAAGCGGGCCTCCCGGACGTACGCGTGGTCCCCGGGGGGCGGGAATTTCCGGGGAGGGTGTTGTGCAGGTGGACCAACGGAGGCCCCGGCCTTGGTCCGTCCGCACAAACCGCAGATCGGCGTGCTCGCCTAGCGTGGTCCTCAGAAGGAATGCCCGCTGCGGAATGCGCTGTCGCCCCTGAGGAGCCGAAGGTGAACGCCGACCCGACGAACGAACCGTCCCCGGCCCCGTCCGCGCCCGTGTCTACGGCTGCCACCTCCGCCCCGCCCCCCACTCCGTCCCCCGCCCCGCCTCCCGCCCCGTCCGCGACCCCGGACGGCGGACAACTGGCCCGGATGCTGGCCGACCTGGAGGAGCTCGTCGTCTGCGAGTCCTTCTCGGCCGACCTCGCGGCCGTCGCCCGCAGCGCGGACGTCGTCGCCGCGCAGGGGGCCCGGTACCTCGGCGCCGAGCCCGAGCGGATCGTCGTGGCCGGGGTGACCCATCTGAAGTGGACGTTCGGCACGCCGCGCGTGCTGCTGCTCGGCCACCACGACACGGTGTGGCCGATGGGCTCGCTGACGACCCACCCCTGGTCCGTCACCGACGGCATCGTGCGCGGCCCCGGCGTCTTCGACATGAAGGCGGGCCTGGTCATGGTCTTCCACGCGCTGGCCTCACTGCCCTCGCTCGACGGGATCTGCGTGCTGGTCACCGGGGACGAGGAGGTCGGCTCGGACGCCTCGCGGGCGCTGATCGAGGAGGTCGCGCGCGAGTGCGCGGCCACTTTCGTGCTGGAGGCGTCGGCGGACGGCGGTGCGCTCAAGACCGGCCGCAAGGGCACCTCCCAGTACGAACTGGTGGCGCACGGAAAGGCCGCCCACTCCGGCCTCGAACCCGAGAAGGGGGTCAACGCGGCCATCGAGGCCGCCCATCTGACCCTCGCGCTGGACGCCGTCACCGCCGGGATCAACGCCGGGGAGTCCGAGGGCTGGCGCACCACGGTGACGCCCACGGTCGTCACCGCCGGTTCGACGTCCAACACCGTTCCGGCGACGGCGGCCGTCACGGTCGACGTACGGGTCCCGACCCTGGCCGCGCAGGAGAAGACGGACACGGCCCTGCGCGCCCTGAAGGCGACGCTGCCGGGGGCCCGGGTGGAGGTACGGGGCGGCCCCAACCGGCCCCCGCTGGAGGAGACCGCTTCCGCCGGACTCTTCGCCACCGCGCGGGAGTTGGCCCGTACGCTCGGCATCGGGGAGCTGGCGTCGACCGCCGTCGGCGGCGCTTCGGACGGCAACTTCACCGCCGGGGTCGGCTGCCCGACCCTGGACGGGCTCGGCGCGGTCGGCGGCGGCGCGCACGCCGACCACGAGCACGTGATCGCCACTGAACTCGTGCCCCGCACCCGCCTGTTGGCGGCTCTCGTGCGGCACGTCGTGGACGCGGAGGCGGCCCGATGAGCGGTCATGGTGGTGGAGGCGACGCGATGAGCCACTGTGGCGGCGGCAGCGGCCCGATGAGCCGTCATGGCGGCGGAGGCGGCCCGCTGAGCCGTTCTGGCGGCCGGGGCGATCCGATGAGTCCCGCCCCCGAAGGCGCGGCCGGCCCCGCCGCCCCCCTCGCCGTCCGCGAACTGCACGAGCTGGACGATCTCGAAGCCGTGGCCGCGCTCTTCGAGCGGATCTGGGGCTCGCCCCCGGGCGGTTCCCCGGTCAGCCCCGAGGTGATGCGCGCCTTCTCCCACTCCGGTAACTACGTCGCGGGCGCCTACGAGGAGGACCGCCTGGTCGGCGCGGCCGTCGGCTTCTTCGCCGCCCCCGCCGGCGAAGCCCTCCACTCGCACGTCACCGGCGCCCTGCCCGGCCGTGCGGCGGGCCTCGCCCTCAAGCTCCACCAGCGGGACTGGGCCCTGGCCCGCGGGCTGAGCCGCATCACCTGGACCTACGACCCCCTCGTCCGCCGCAACGCCCACTTCAACCTCACCAAGCTGGGCGCGCGCCCCGTCGAGTACCTGCCCCGCTTCTACGGGGACATGGCCGACGCCATCAACGACGGCGACGAGTCGGACCGTGCCCTGATCTCCTGGGACCTGACCGCCGGCCCCGCCCCGGCGACGGCCGCCCCCGCCGGAGCGGCGACCGCACTCGCGGTCCGCGGGGGGCGTCCCGCCGTCGCCCGGGACCTCGACGCGCGCACCCTCCTCGTGGAGGTCCCCGCCGACATCGAGGGCCTGCGCCGCACCGATCCGGGGGCCGCCAAGGAATGGCGGCTGGCCCTGCGCGAGGTCCTCGGCGGCCTGCTGGCCGACGGCGCCCGCGTCACGGGCTTCCACGACCGCGCGGCCTACGTCGTCGAACGAACCTCATCAGTAGCCCAGTAGCCCAGTAGCCCAGTAGCCCAGTAGCCCAGTAGTCCAGCAGCCCAGGAGCCAACTCCCTTGAACATCACCGGAATCGAACTCCGCCGCATCGCCATGCCGCTGCGCGCCCCCTTCCGCACCTCCTTCGGCGTCGAGACCGCCCGCGACGTCCTGCTGGTGCGCGTGGTCACTCCCGAGGGCGAGGGCTGGGGCGAGTGCGTCGCGATGTCGGAGCCCCGTTACAGCTCCGAGTACGTCGACGGGGCGCAGGACGTGCTGCGCCGCTTCCTGATCCCGGCGTTGCCGGAGGCCGTCGACGCGTACGGCGTCAAGCGGGCGCTGAAGCCCTTCAAGGGCCACCGGATGGCCAAGGCGGCGCTGGAGACGGCCGTGCTCGACGCCCAGCTCCGCGCGACGGGCCAGTCGTTCGGCGGGTACCTGGGAGCCGATCGCACCCGCGTCCCCTGCGGTGTCTCCGTCGGCATCATGGACTCGGTCCCCGAACTCCTGGACGCCGTCGAAGGGTTCGTCGCCGAGGGCTACGTCCGCATCAAGCTGAAGATCGAGCCCGGCTGGGACGTGGCCCCCGTGCGCGCCGTCCGCGAGCGCTTCGGCGACGACCTGCTGCTCCAGGTCGACGCCAACGCCGCCTACACCCTCGCCGACGCCCGCCACCTCGCCACACTCGACGCCTTCGACCTCCTCCTGATCGAGCAGCCGCTGGCCGACGACGACCTCGTCCAGCACGCCGCCCTCGCCCGCCAACTCGCCACCCCCGTCTGCCTCGACGAGTCCATCGAGTCCGCCGAGGACGCGGCGGCGGCGATCACCCTGGGCGCCGCCTCCATCATCAACATCAAGCCCGGCCGGGTCGGCGGCTACCTGGAGGCCAAGGCCATCCACGACCTGTGCGTCGCGCACGGCGTCCCCGTCTGGTGCGGCGGCATGCTCGAAACCGGACTCGGCCGCGCCGCCAACGTCGCCCTCGCCGCGCTCCCCGGCTTCACCCTCCCCGGCGACACCTCCGGCTCCCGCCGGTACTTCGCCACCGACATCACCGCCCCCTTCGAACTGGCCGACGGCCACCTCGACGTCCCCACGGGCCCGGGGCTGGGCGTCGAACCGGTCGCCGACATCCTGGACGAGGTCACCGCCTCCAGCGAGTGGATCAAGCTGTAGTCCCGGGCTGCCACGACGATCAGGGCCGGGGCGGGGGAGGAGCCGACCGTGCCGCCCGCCCCGCAGGACCGGGAGGCCCCGGGCGGAGCGCCGCGACCTCCTCCGCGCTCCAGTGCCCGGCGGCGCCCGGGGCCGCGGCGAGGTACGCGGCGACATCCTCCGGCGGCCAGGCGCCGGTCTCGGTGAGGCCCGCGTACAGGTGTGCCAGATAGGCCGGCGCGGGCCGGTTCCACGGCACGTCGTGCACGCCCCAGGGCGCGGTGAAGGTGAGCATCGGCACCCCCGCCCGCCTCCCGGCGCACACCAGGGTCTCGTACCGCCCGGGGCCCACCTCCACCCTCCCCTCCCGCACCGCCCGACCCAGGTCGAGATCCGTGCCGGGGCCGGGCCGCCGGTACATCTCCTGCGCGGCGACGTCGCAGAACTGCTGGGCGCTCACCAGGTACGCCCGCGCCAGCACTCGCCCCGGCGCGCCCGGATCGTAGAAGGCCCGCCCACCGGTCCAGAGGAGGGACTCGGTGGCGAAGTACAACACCCCGCCGAGCTCGACGGCTTCGGTGGCGAGGGGCGGCCGACTGTCCCGGCACCCATCGAGGTACCGGCCGAGCCGCGCCGCATGGGTGTTGGATCCGTAGGAGACGTACCAGATGTGACGATGCGTCATCTCACCGTACGCCCCCGGGCCGCCCGGCAACCGCTCTCACCCCCGCCTCCCGCATGCCCGCAGCCTACGACCGCCGCCCGCTCGACGCCCCCGGACCCGCGGGGGGCGGTGCGACCCCTTGCGGGGTCCGCCGGGTCCCGGCCTACCCTTCGCCCCATGACCGCACGCACGTACGACGCGAGCCCGCCGAGCCGTCAGGACCCCGTGGACCTCGTCATCTTCGACTGCGACGGCGTCCTGGTCGACAGTGAGCGCCTCTGCGTCCAGGTCGACGCCCGCATCACCGCCGAACTCGGCTGCCCCTTCACCGAGGCCGAGATCGTCGAGACCTTCGTCGGCTGCTCCTACGAGGTCTACACCGCCGCCGTCGAGCAGCGTCTCGGCCGCCGCCTCGCCCCGGACTGGCTCGACGCGTACGAGCACCTCTACTTGGAGGCCTTCGAGGCCGGGCTCACCGCCGTCGACGGCGTCGCCGACGCCCTCGCCCGCCTCGGCCCGACGCCCTTCTGCGTCGCCTCCAACGGCCGCCACCAGGACATCCGCCGCAGCCTGAGCCTCACCTCCCTCGACCCGCACTTCGACGACTCCCGCATCTTCAGCGCCTCCGACGTGGCCCTCGGCAAACCCGCCCCCGACCTCTTCCTCCACGCGGCCCGCTCCCTGGGCGTCCCGCCGGAGCGCTGCGCGGTGGTCGAGGACAGTCCGTACGGCGTCCGGGCCGCCCGCGCGGCCGGGATGCGGTCCTTCGGCTATCACGGAGGGCTGACGAAGCCGGAACGCCTCGCGGGTCCGGGCACCGTCCTCTTCGACGACATGCGCGCCCTGCCGGCCCTCCTCGGCCTCCGCCGGGCCCCGGCGGACGTTCCTCGGCCCGGCCGGCTCACCCTGGCCGAAAGCGCCTTCGAGCCCCGTCGCTAGGGCTGGGGGAGCACGGATGCCAGGGCCGGCCGGGTGCCCTGCGTCCACGCGATGTGCAGGTCGGCGCGGTGCAGCCGCCACCCGGCAGGGGTGCGGACGAGTTCGTTGTCCGTACGGCCGCCGGAGACGAACAGCTCGCCGCCGTCGGCCAGTACGTGGGTGCTGAGCTGGTTGCCGCGCAGGGTGGCCCGGTCGCCGTCGACCTCGATGACGTAGTTCGAGCCGAAGTGCACGGTACGGGCGAACAGGCGCATGGCGGCGGACACGTTCGCCAGGACGGCGGACCGGCCCGCGACCTGTCCGGCGGGGGTGGCGGTGGTGGCCTCCTCGGTGAAGAAGGCGGCTGCCCACGCCGCGTCGAGGGCCCGGCCGCCGTCGGCGTGGACGTCGTCGAGGGAGCGCAGGTAGCGGTCGAAGAGGTCGGTGATCTCGGCGCGGTCGGTGAGGGCGCGGATCTCGGTGTGCGGGGTCCGGGTGCCCGTGGTCTCGGTCATGAGCCCGATCATTTTCCCTCAACCGTGCTTGAGGTCAAGGGAGTGGCAAGGGTGCTGCCGTTTGCACGGCGCGTGCCCGCACGGAAGGATCGCGGCATGCCCAGCGAACGCCTCATGCGCATCCACAGCGACGAGTTCCGTGCCATGGCCGAGAGGGTGCTCCGGGTCACCGAGCTGACCTCCCGCCTGAACGTCCTGCCCTTCGAGGACGAGGCGGGAAAGGCCGAGCTCTTCGAACAGATCCTCGGCAGGCCGCTGCCGTCGGGGGTCACCGTTTATCCGCCCTTCTACACGGACCACGGCCTCCGTCTCGACCTCGCCGAGCGCGTGTTCATCAACCAGAACTGCACGTTCCTGGACTACGCCGGCATCCGCATCGCCGAACGCGTGATGATCGGCCCGAAGGTCACCTTCATCACCGGCGGGCACCCGGTCGACCCCGAGGAGCGGCGGCTGTACCTCACCGGCGCGCCCATCGACGTGGCCGAGAACGTGTGGATCGGCGCCGGGGCCACCATCCTGCCCGGCGTCAGCATCGGCCGGGACGCGGTGATCGCGGCGGGCGCGGTCGTCGCCGACGACGTTCCGGCGGCGAGTCTGGTGACCGGCGGCAAGGCCACCGTGCGTCGGCGGTGGTGACGGCCGCCGCCTCGGTTCCGGGTCCGGCCCCCGCTCCGGCCCGGGCCCGGAAATGGGCGTGCGTCGTGCGTCCGCCCCGCAGTACGGTTCCGCGGTGGACGACACCGCAGACGCACACGACGTGACGCAGGCCCCCGGCTCCACCGCCCCCGATTCCACCGCCCCCGGCTCCACCGCCCCCGAGGACTCCGCCGGCTCCGACACGGTCCCCGGCGCCCTCCCCGACGCGCCCGAGGACGGCTACTTCGGCGCCTCCGTGGCAGCGACCTACGACGATCCCGAGACGGGCGGCATGTTCAGCCCCTCCGCGGTCGACCCCGCCGTCGACCTGCTGGCCGAACTCGCGGCGGGGGGCCCGGCGTTGGAGTTCGCCGTCGGCACCGGCCGGATCGCTCTCCCGCTGGCCCGCCGGGGAGTGCCGGTGCACGGCATCGACCTGTCCCGCGCGATGGTCGAACGCATGCGGGCGAAGGAGGGGGGAGCGGAACTCCCGGTCACCATCGGGGACTTCGCGACCGCCCGCGCCGACGGACCGTACGAGCCGGGCGGCTTCACCCTGGTCTACCTGGTCTTCAACACCATCATGAACCTCACCACCCAGGAGGCCCAGGTCGCGTGCTTCCGCAACGCGGCGGCCCACCTCGCCCCGGGCGGCGCCTTCGTCGTCGAGGTCGGGGTGCCCGAACTGCGGCTGCTGCCTCCGGGCCAGGAGGCGGTCCCGATGCGGGCGACCCCCACCCGCTGGGCGTTCGACCGCTACGAGGTGGCCACCCAGTCGATGAGCTCGAACTACATCGAGGTCGAAGGGGGACGCGGCTCGTACCGTTCCATCCCCTTCCGCTATGTGTGGCCCGCCGAACTCGACCTGATGGCCCAACTGGCGGGCATGCGGCTGCGGGCCCGCTGGGAGGGGTGGCGGGGCGAGCCGTTCACCAACGAGAGCGAGAAGCACGTATCGGTGTGGGAGAAGCCCGGGGACTGACGGGCCCGAGAAGGCGCGTGCGCCGGCCCGGCAGGCCGAAATCCCGGGACCAGCACGGGAGTTGGCGCGCTTCGGTCCCTCGTTCGGCCCCTCGGGCATCGTCGCAGGTCAGCCCGTTGGTACGGGACGGAAAGGGACTGAGAGGGACTGGCTCCGGGAATGGGGCCCGGCAGGCTCACGGCTCGTTCGTCAGTACGGCCACCCCCGGCCCCTCCAGTTCGTCCAGGGCCGATTTCCGGCCCGACACCGCGAGGAGGAGCGCGAGCGCCGTTCCGCTCACCTCGGGGCCGTCGCCGATGGTCACGGCGGCGGAGTCCGTCGCCATGAGGCGGACCCCCGCCACCCGTTCCCTCGCCCCGCCCAGGGACGCGGACGTACGGGTCTGGAGGCGCAGCGCGCGGACCACGGCCTCCGGTGCGTAGGTGTGCATGAGCCCCAGCGGGCGGCGGATGTCCTCGCCGTGGACGACCTCCTCGACCAGCCGCGTGTCGAGCGGCGCCGGGGGCGTCGAGCGGCGTCCGGCCGCCTGCCGCAGCTCCTCCAGGGTCTCCTGCGGGGTGGCCCTCCGCTCGCGGGCGACGCCCGCCGCGTTCTGCCGGTCGAAGTCGAAGCGTGCGCGGACCATGGCGGCCACGAAGCCGAGCCGGGTCGTCTTCCAGGTGTCCGCCAGGTGGGCGGCCACGTCGTGCACGGTCCAGCCCGCGCAGAGGGACTGCTTCTCCCACTGCGCGTCGTCGAGCCGGTCGAGGTCGATGAGGAGCGCCGCACGCTCGGCGTGCACCAGGGGCCATACGTGGCTGTCGCTCATGGTTCCTCCACGGGGCGGGAAGCTGCGATCACTGTCTTCGGGAGACAGGACCCGCCGCGTCCCCGGAACTCATCGGTCAACCCGCGTCGAGTCCGTCCACCAGCCGGTCCAGGAACCGGGCGAACAGCGCGTCCGGCGACAGCGGCCGGGCGGGGGCGGCCAGGGCCGCCGCCAGTTCCGGGTGCGCCCCGTCGGACGCCACCGCCGTCAGGTAGCGGATCTCGGCCGCCGCGCGTGCCGGGTCGTCGGCGGCCCGGGCGCGGGTGAACTCGTTGGCCGCGTACGCCGAGACGAAACCCGTGAGCTGGCTGAAGACCTCCAGCCTGGCCCCGCCGTCCAGGCCCGTCGGGCGCAGGGCCGCCAGGACGCCCTCCAGGAAGGCGAGCGCGTTCGGGCCGAGCGAACGGCGGGTGGTGAGGGCCGCCGGCAGCCAGCGGTGGCGGAGCATGTGGGCGCGCTGGAGGCGGGCCACGGCCTTGAGGTCCGCGCGCCATTCGCCGGTGGGCGCGGGCGGCGGGAGCAGTTCGGCGGTGACGTGGTCCACCATCAGCTCGATCAGGGTCTCCTTGTCCGGCGCGTAGCTGTAGAGCGACATCGCGCCCGCGCCGACCTCCGCCGCCACCCGGCGGATCGTGACCGCCTCCAGGCCCTCCGCGTCCGCGAGCGCCACCGCCGCCGCGGTGATCGCCTCCCTGGTGAAGGCGGGTCTGCGGCCCCGCCCGGAGCGGTTCGCGCCGGTGCCCAGCCAGAGCTGTTCCGGGTCGACCGGGGGCGGGGTCGGCTTGTCGGCGCGGGGCATGGGTCCTCGGCTCCTGGAGTGCATGGGGCGGGCGTGCGCGGGGCGGGTTCCGCCCGTGGGGTCCATCCAAGCATCAGCTATTCTCGTACAACGTACGAAATTAAGTGGGAGGGGATGAACCGATGCGTTCGACACAGCAGGAGACCGGGAGCACCCGAGGGGTGAAGAGGCCGCCGCTCGCCTCGCGGCTGATGCGCGCCACCTGGCGCGGACTGCCCGCCGCCCGGTACGGGGCCGGGTTCGAACCCGGCATCGCGGTCCCGGCCGCCGACGGGACGCCGCTCGTGACCGACCACTACTTCCCCCGGGGCGGGGGCGACTTCCCGACCCTGCTCGTGCGGTCGCCCTACGGGCGCGCCCTGCCCTGGTCGCCGATGTACGGCGTCCTCTTCGCCGAGCAGGGCTTCCACGTGGTCGTCCAGAGCTGCCGGGGCACGGGCGGCTCCGGCGGCGACTTCCACTACTGGCGCAACGAACCGTCCGACGGGCAGGCGGCCGTCGCCTGGCTCCGCCGGCAGCCCTGGTTCAACGGGGTGCTGGGCACCGTCGGCCCCAGTTACCTCGGTTACACCCAGTGGGCCCTCGCCCTCGACCCGCCGCCGGAGCTGAAGGCGATGGCCGTCCAGATCGGCCTGCACGACCCCCACGCCCTCTTCCACACCGACGGCGCACTCCACCTGGAGATCTCCCTGGCGGCCGGTACGGGTGTGGAGTACCAGCAACGGGGGACCGTGCCCTTCCTGCGGTCCACCCTCCGTCTGAAGCGCCACCTGCGCCGCATCGTCGCCGCCCGCCCGCTCCGTGGCGCGTACGAACCCGCCCTCGGCCGACTCCCCTGGCTGGACGGGGCGATGGCCCACCCCGACCCCGCCGACCCGTACTGGGACGGGGCCTGCCTCGCCGGGGCCGCCGAGCGGGCGACCGTGCCCGTCAGCCTGGTCACCGGCTGGTACGACGCGCTGTGCGGCCAGACCTTCGCGCAGTACGCCCGGCTGCGGAACGCGGGCTGCGAGGCGGCCCTGCTGGTCGGCCCGTGGACCCACAACTCCACGCTCCAGCAGGGCTGGCCCGACGTCTTCGCCGAGACGCTGGCCTGGCTGCGCGCGCACCTCTGTGGCGATCCGTCAGCTCTGCGGCCCACAGCGGTGCGTGTGCACCGGGGAGGCGACGGGAAGTGGGAGGACCTGGCGGACTGGGCGGAGGAGCGGGCCGCCCCCTGGTACCTCGCTGCGCGGGGCCGGCTCCTGGCGGAAGCCCCCACGGACGAGGCGCCCCTCGCTTCCTTCCGCTACGACCCCGACGACCCCACCCCCTCCGTCGGCGGCCCCGGACTCGGCCCCGACGCCGGACCCCGCGACCAGACCGCCCTCGAAGCGCGCGACGACGTCCTCACCTTCGACGGGCCCGTGCTCACCGCACCCCTCGACGTGCGCGGAGCCGCCCGGGGCCGCATCCGGGTCTCCACCGACACCGGGTTCGCCGACCTCTTCGTACGACTGTGCGACGTGGTCGGGGACGGTCGCGCGGTGAACGTGTGCGACGGGCTCGCGGCGGTGCGCACGTCAGGGTCCGGCCCGGCCGCCGTGGACGTGGCGCTGAGCCCGACGTCGTACCGCTTCGGCATCGGGCACCGCGTCCGGCTCCAGGTCAGCGGGGGCGCCCACCCGCGCTACGCCCGGTCGTCCGGGACGGACGCGCTGCCGCTCGACGCCGTCGACTTCCGTCCCGTACGTCTCACGTTGCACGCGGGTTCGGTGCTGGAGCTGCCCCGGACTCCAGCTCCCGCTTGAGGTTCTTCAGCGTCCGGTCGATGTTGCGGACCTGGAAGGCGGCGAAGGTGTGGCCGCCGGTGGCCACCAGGTCGAAGGCGTTCGCGACGAGGGCCGGCCAGGACCGGCGGTCGTCCGTCCAGGTCTCGGTCACCTTCGTCCCGCCCGCCCGGTCCTCCTCGAACCGGTACCGCCAGGTCGCGATGGGGGCCTTCAGCCGGGGGTTCTTCAGGCCGATCGCGTGCACGCGGAAGGCGAAGCCGCGGCCCGGCTCGGCCTCGACGACCGTGCACCGGGTGGTCCAGCGGAACGCGCCGCGCTTGTTGTGCCCGTCGAAGACCTGGCCCACGCGGGCGGGCCCGTCCTCCCCGCCGGGCACGGTCGCCCCCAGGTTCTCGGGACTCCACCGGCCCATCAACGCGGGCCGGCTGACCTGGTCGTACACGGACTGCGGCGGTGCCTCGACGCGGATGCTGCGGGACACGGTGAAGGTGCGGGCCATGGGAACTCCGTTCGTCGACCCGCGCGACCTTACTCGCGAGTAGCCGGTCTGTCAGCAGCCCGCGTCCACCTCTTCGCCGGCTCCGCACCCGATCCGGTCGTGCCCGCTGCCGAAGTCACGGTCGCACTCGTCGTGTGGGGGAGCGCTCCTCCACGGACCCCGCCCGGGGGCGCGGCGGGGATGCGGCCCGCGTCCAGGCCGGGATTCCCGAGCCGGCGGGTGGGCGCGTCAGCGGGCGGGGTCGACCTGGCGGTCGATGCGCAGGGTCAGTTCCAGCGCGTCCAGGGCGCCGGCGGGGGCGATGAGGTTGTCGGCCTCGCCGCGGACGACCGCCAGGACATGGCTGATCATCGCGGTGTACTGGTCGGCCGGATCCAGGGGCACTTCGTGGACGCCGTCGGCGGTGCAGGCGGTCAGGGTGGTGGTGGGCTTTCCGTCGTAACCCATGGTGGAGACGGCTTCCAGGACACCGCCGGTGAAGGCGGCGGTGTAGCCGCCGCGTCCGCCCCAGGGCAGAGGACGCAGGGAGGTCGCCGAACTGCGGGCGATGGCCCCGTCGAAGGTCATGACCGCCTCGACCGCACCGGCGCCCGCGTCCCGTTCCACGGCGGTGACGTGGACCTCGCGGGGAGTGCCGAGGGCGCGGGTGATCAGGTCGAGGTCGCTGTGCATGGCCTCCATCGGCAGGGCCTTCGTGCCCAGATCGGCACCGGGCCACAGGGGTGCCGTGGCGGACCAGCAGGTCAGTTCCTCCAGCCGCCCGTAGGCGCCTTCGCGTACGGCGTCGTCGAGCACCTGGTTGGCGGGCACGAACCGCTCGAACATGTTCACGAACGCGTGCCGGTCGCTCGCCTCGGCGGCGGCCACCAGGCTGCGTCCCTCTTTCATGGAGACGGCCATGGGCAGCTCGGTCAGGACGTGCTTGCCCGCTGCCAGGGCGCGCAGCGCCATCGGGGTGTGCAGGGGTATCGGCAGACAGAGGTCGACCAGGCCGAAGGAGTCGTCGTCGAAGGCGGAGTCCAGGTCGGTGGAGGACGCGAAGCCGAACTGCCCGGCGACCCGGGCGGTCTTGTCCGGGTCGCGGCCGAACATCACCACGTCGACGTCGTCGCGGGCCGCGTAGACGGCGGCGTGTGCCTGGCCGAAGCCGGTTCCCAGGAGGGCGATCTTCACGGGGTTTCCCTTTCGGGCGGAGGTGGGCCGGCCGCAGCCGGTGCTGCGGCCGGGGGTGTTCACGCGGTCAGGAGGACTGGGCCCGGCTGATGCACAGCGGCTGGCCGGACGGGTCGAGCAGGACGGTCCAGTGCTCGCCGCCGGGCTGGAAGTCCGGCTTGGTGGCTCCGAGGTCCAGCAGCCGCTTCTCGGCGGCGGCCACGTCGGGGAACGCCAGGTCCAGGTGGAAGGGCAGGTCCTGGTGCGGCCAGTCGGGGGCGGTGTGGGCGGCGGAGGTCCAGAAGACGTACACGGCGTCGCCGACGGCGACGGGGAAGGCGACCTCGTTGCCCTGCTCGTCGGGGTAGGGCGAGCCGACCTCGCCGCCCAGCGCGGCGGCGTAGAAGGCGGCGAGCGCGCGTCCGTCGGCGGCCCAGATCGCGTACGAGATCACCGAGCCGTTCAGGCTCCGGTCGGAGGGTGCGGTGTTCATGGGGGGTTCCTCTTCCTCGGTTCTTCGGGGGCTCAGGGGGGTGATCGGGGGTGATTCCCGGGTGTGGCCGAGGGTCCGGCCCGTCGGTCAGGCGTCGTGCGCCGGCAGGGCGTGCACGCCGAACCGGTTTCCCAGCGGGTCGGCGAGCCGAGCCCGTACGGTGCCGTCGGCTCCTGCGGCCGGCGCCCGCTCCACCCGGCCGCCGTGGCCGAGGGCCGCGGCGGCGGTCGCGGCCACATCGGCGGACAGGATCGAGGGGGCCGCGAAGTCGGCCGGGTCCGCGCACACCGTTCCGGCGGGCCACCGCGCGCCGGGGGTGAACACCAGGTGCGTACCCGGTGCGGCCGGGCACGGCTCGAAGCGCCAGCCGAAGGCGGCCTCGTAGAAGGCGCGGGTGGCCGCGCTGTCGCTGGTGGCGATCTCGAAGCCGGCCATCATGCCGGGCCGCGGGGTGCGGACGGCCCGCTCGATGTGCTGCTCGGTGGCCTGCCGCCGGCCCGCGAGGCCGGCGGAGGTCCCCCGGGCGAACAGGGAGAAGGTGTTGCCCTGCGGGTCGGCGAGGCGGGCGAAGACGGTGACGTCGCCCACCCGGGTCGCCGGGACGAGGACCTTCGCGCCGAGCGCCGCGAGCTTCTCGACGTCGGCGAAGACGTCTGCGGAGAGTACCGAGAGGTTGATGACCTCGCCGGTGTCACCCTGCTGGACGGCGCCCATGGGCCAGGGCGCGCCCGGGGCCGTGATCCGGGTGTACGTACGGCCGTCCACGGAGGAGTCCGGGTCGACGGCGAAGGTCCAGCCCAGGACGGGCCCGTAGAAATCCTGCACCTGCCGCGGGTGGGCGGTGCCGATCTCGAACCAGACGACGCTGCCGGGGGACATGGGGCTCATGGGGGATCCTTCGTCGGGCGCAAGGGTGCGCGAAACGGATTTCAGCGGAGCAATGCCCCGACCGTCTTCCTCACGTTAGGACCCTTTGCGGACACCTCGTGTCCTCGAAGTCGGGCACAGTGGATGCCATGACGACCGACATGCCCGCTCGGATGCTTCGGCTGCTGTCCCTGCTGCAGACCCGCCGCGAATGGTCCGGCGCCGAGCTCTCCGAGCGGCTGGGCGTCACCGTGCGCACCGTCCGCCGCGACATGGACCGCCTGCGCGAACTCGGCTACCCAGTGGACAGCGTCAGCGGCCATGCGGGCGGCTACCGGCTCGCGTCCGGCGCGGACATGCCCCCGCTCCTGCTCGACGACGAAGAGGCCGTCGCGCTCGCCGTCGCCCTGCGCACCGCCGCCGGGAACGTCACCGGCTTCGAGGAGTCCGCCCTGCGGGCGCTGGCCAAACTCGAACAGGTCCTGCCCCGCCGGCTGCGCGCTCAGGTCGCCGCCCTCCAGCAGGCCACTGCCACCGTCGACTGGGGACAGCGCGGGCCCCGCGCCGATCCCGCCACCCTGACCCTGCTGGCGGCAGCCTGCCGCGACCACGAGACCGTGACCTTCGACTACACCACCCGCGACGGCTCCCGGGCGCCCCGCCGGGTCGACCCCCACCACCTCGTCGCCTCCGGCGGGCTGTGGTACCTCCTCGCCCACGACACCGCCAAGAACGACTGGCGCATCTACCGCCTCGACCGCATCACCGGCCCCACCCCCACCCGGCACCGCTTCACCCCGCGCCCCGGCCCCGGCGCCGACCCCGCCGCCTACGTCGCGGACAAGATCGCCGCCGCCCCCGCCCGTCACCGGGCCGTCGCCACCGTCCGGGCCCCCGCCGAGACCGTCCGCCGCCGCGGCTGGGCCCTGGCCGCCCGCATCAGGGCGGCCGGTCCCGACGCCTGCACCGTGGACTGCTCCGGCGACAGCCTCACCGGCATCGCGCAGATCCTCACGGGCCTCGGCTGCGACTACACCCTGGACGCCGACGAGGCCGTCCACGACCACCTGCGCACCGCCGCCCGCCGCGCCCTCGACGCGTCAACGGGCTGAGCAGGCGCGGACCGGCCCCCTTGGTCCCACGGCCCTCCCGCAGCGCCGCTTCACGGGAGGAGAGCGGGCATCCCCTCCATGAGCACCACGACGGCGACCACCTCACCGGCCGGACCACGGCCCACCCACACGGGGTGGGTACCGTCCCCGGTCGTCGCGAAGGCCACCGGTTCGCCACCGGAGGCATGGTCCTGGGCGCGCAGCAGGAACACGGAGTCGCTGATGTGCTCGGCCGCGTCCGGGTCCTCCCGCATGAGCCCCCGGCCGAACGGCGACGGAGCAACGGCGAAACAGCCGCTCCGGATCGTCCAGCAGACACAGGTCCAGGCTGTGGGTGCGGCGGCCCCGGGCGTCGTACGCCCGGACCCCGACGTAGTGGTCCCGCCAGGAGACGAGCCGCACCTCCAGCGGAGCCCGCCGGTCCGTGGCCCGGTGCACCACGACGTACGGAAGCCCGGAGGCGTCCCGCTCCCGCGCCTGCCCGGCGGACATCGGCCGCCGGGGCGCGCTGGCTTCCAGGCCCCACGCCCGCGCGTACCCCACGTCGATGGCCATCGACGCTCCCCCGTCCCGCGCCCGGCTCCTTCACCGTGCACTGATCTGCCCGGTAGCGGCCGCCCCTGACAACGGCCCCGGGCGACGTTCCCGAGGTGCTCGCCGTGGCCCGCGGCCGTCCCGTCTAGGCTGGCGTCCGTGAGCCGCCGACCGCACCCCACTCCAGCAACTCCGCCGCGTTCCCTGCGAGTTCTGCTCGCCGACGACCAGGACATGGTGCGCCGCGGCATGCGGCGCGTACTGGAGGCGCAGGAGGACATCGAGGTCGTCGGGGAGGCCGCCGACGGAGCGGCGGCGCTGGAGGGGATGCGGCTGCTGCGCCCCGACGTCGCACTCGTCGACGTACGCATGCCGCGCCTGGACGGACTCCAACTGACGCGCACCGTACAGGAGTTGGGGGACCGGCTGCCCGTGAAGATCGTCATCGTGACGACCTTCGACCTGGACGAGTACGTGTATCCGGCGCTGCGGCACGGCGCCTCCGGCTTCCTGCTGAAGCGCTCGGGGCCCGCCCTGCTGGTGGAGGCGGTACGGGCGGCCGTCGCGGGGGACAGCCTGATCAGCCCCTCGGTCACGGTCCGCCTGCTCAAGCACGTCACCGCCCCCGGGCCCGGCCGCATGCCGGGGGCCGCGACCACCCCCGAACCGCTCACCCCGCGCGAGCGGGAGATCGCGGGGAAGGTCGCGGAGGGGCTGACCAACGCCGACATCGCCGCCGGGATGTTCATCTCGGCGGGCACGGTCAAGACCCACGTCGCGAGCATCCAGCGCAAGCTGGGCGTCCACAACCGCGTCGGGATCGCGGTGCGGGCCTGGGAGATGGGGTACGGGGCCGGAAGCTGAGCCCTCGAAACTCCGGGGTTCTGGGGCCGGGGCGACGGGGCGAGGGCGGAGCTGTCGACTGCCGTACAAGTCGTACGTTACGTATGAGGCATGCGGGACGTACGGAATCAGGGCCGGGAAACAGGGCCGGCCGCCCCGCCCCATGCCCTACTGTCCCGGCATGACACCTGCCCCCGCATCATCCGCCCCGCCCTCCTCGGTGGTCTTCTACCGCAACCTGAACCTCGGCCACCGCAACAGCCCCGACCGCGCCACCCTGGAGGGCGCGCTGACCGAGGCCGGAGCCCGCGAGGTCCGCTCCTTCCAGACGAACGGCACGGTCCTGTTCACCGCCGAGGACCCCACCGGCGTCGTCGCCAAGGCCGCGGCCCGGCTCCGTACCGCCGCCGGATTCACCGAACCCGGCATGGTGCGCGACCTCGCCGAACTGGCCGCGATCATGGGCGAGTCGCCCTTCTCCGCGTACGACACGAGCGACCCCGTCCGCCGCCCGGCGCTCACCTTCTTCGACGGCGGAACCCCGCTCGGCGTGACTCTGCCCTGGGCGAACCCGAAGGACGACGTCGAGTTCGTCGGCCTGTACGAGGGACTGGTCCTGAGCCTCGTCCGCCAGACCCGGGACGGAGCGGCCGGCGGCAGCCCGACCACCGAGGTGGAACGCCTCACCGGCGTCCCGGCCACCACCCGCGTCCTGGGCACCGTCGAGCGGCTGCTGAAGGCCGCGGGCCTGGGCTGATCCCCGGGACGGACCGGCGGGGGAGCAACCGTGCGCCGCCGTCGAGAAGTTCTGCCTCTGCTGGGCAGTACGCTACGGAGAACTTCTCCGCTTGGCCGTCCCCGGGCACGACCGAAGGGCAGAACCCCGATGACGACCGCACCCGGCGCCGCCGCGCCGCCGCCGCGCCGTACGGACGCGCGCCTGAAGCGGGACCGGCCGGTGGCCGCCGCCCGTGAGGTGTTCGCGGCGTCGGGCGGAAGCGGTCTCGAGGTGATCCGGAACTTTCCTTTCCTTGTGACCGGCGCGGTCTGCGGGGTCCTCGCCGCCGTGGCGGGCTGGAGCGGCTCGCTGGCGCTCGTCGGCGGGTACGCCGTGCCCGGCTGGCAGTCGGGCGCGGTGCTGCTCGCCGTGTCGCTGATCCTTCTAGGCGTCCACTACGTCCGGGGCGTGCGCCGGTACGCGGCGTCCGGCGCGGAGTCCATGCCCTCCCGGAGGTCCCTGCGCCTGCTCCTCGCTCTCGCCCTGCTGACGGCCGCGGCCGCGCTGGGCTGCGGGCAGGGCGCCCTGAGTGACATGGTCAACGGCGCGGAGTACCGGGTTCTCGCGCCCACGGGGCCGGGGGGCTGCACGGCCGTCGTGCGGGAGGAGTCGTTCCTGGAGAGCGGACGCGGAGAGGTGTACGCGGTCGGGGACCCGGGGCTGGCCCGGACGCCCTCGGGGACCTGGGAGGTGGACGCCGGACACCGGCCGGTCGCGGCCGGTTCGTACGAGCTGACCTGGGGCGACGGCGGCTCCCTCACGGTCCGCGACAGCGGAACGGGCCCCGCTCCTGCCCTGGACGTCGAGTTCCTCGCCTGCCCCTGAGGCCGCCGGGGGTCACGCCCGGGTGGGCGTCCGGGGGAGTTCGCCGCCCCGCGTGGGGCCGGCGGCGAACCCGAGGGCCGTGCTCACCCCCCTTGCCGCTCGCCCCCGGTGGCGAAGTGCCGGTCCAGGTAGGCGTCCGGGGCGAGTTCGCTGTCCCGCATCAGGGAGTACACCTCGCTGCCGTGGCCCGGACGGGCCGCGTCGACGAGCGCGTAGACCTGTACGAGCCCGAGGTACTCCGTGCCGGACAGGGCCGCGCAGTACTCCTCGGCCTCCTGCTCGGCGGCGGCTGTCGCCGCGTCGAAGTCGGCGACGTGCCAGAGCGTGACACGTTCCTCGTAGGTGTGCAGGTCGTGGTGCCTGTAGATCGTGCGCGCGGAGAACCAGGGCGTCGCCGGCTGCTCGGGCATCGGGATTCTCCGGGGAGGGGAAGGGGCTACGGAATTCGCGGGGCGACCAGGCTGCGGAAGGTGGCCGCCGGGTCGGCGTCCAGCTCCGGTGCGCTGCCGCTCAGTCGCAGCGTGGCGAAACCGTGCGCGAGCGACCAGGCGGACAGCGCCGCCCGCCGGGCGTCCGGGGTGCGCCGGGCGTCGGGGAAGTTCTCGACGTCCGTGCGCAGGACGGCGTACGCGCGCTCCTTGGCGGCGATGAGTTCCGGGGCGTCGGCGTGCAGCAGCCGGGGCTGGAACATCACCTCGAAGTGCGCCGGGTGGGCGAGCGCGAACTCCACGTACGCCGCGCCCAGTTCGCGCAGCCGGTGCGGGGCGTCCGCCGGCACCGCGCCGACGGCGGCGGCCAGCAGGCCGAAGCCCTCGACGGCGATCGCGGTCAGCAGTCCGGCCTTGTCCTTGAAGTGGTGGGCGGGTGCGGCGTGCGAGACCCGGGCGCGGCGTGCGAGGTCGCGGAGGCTGACCGCGGCGACGCCCTCGCTCGCGATGACCTCCAGCGCGGCGCTGAGGACCGCCCGGCGGAGGTCTCCGTGGTGGTACGCGGTGTGGTGCGGTGCGGCCATGGGCGGATCCTACTCCGCGGATCTTGGCGGCGGAAAGTAGGCATTGACAAGATGGGGTCGGAGGCGGTGGGATGCCATCCAGGCAGCGACAAGATGTCGGCGCCCGCGCCGCACGCGAGCCCCGGAGGACCCGAGATGACCCACCGTCCGAGCACCGCCCGGCAGCTGTGGAAGCTGCTGGAGCCCGTGCACGCCACCGTCTACTACGCGGCGGAGGCCTTCGAGGCCGCCGAGCGCCTCGGCCACGCCGTCGACGAGCGGTGGCCCTCCTACTTCGCCTACCGCGCCGCGCCCCTGGGCCCGGTCGGTCCGCACCTGGTCACCGCGCTCTTCTACAGCTTCAGCCCGCGCATGGTGGAGAGATACGTCACCCCGGCCCGGCGGACCGCCACCCCCGAGCGGGTGCTGGCCGCCCGGGGCGAAGCCGTCGACCGCGCCCTGCGCAGGCTGCTCGGCGACCGGATCGACTCCCCGGAACTGCGGGAAGCGGCGGACCTGGTGCGCCGTGCCGCCCGGGCGGCGGACACCGCCGGACGCCCCCTGGCCGCCGCCAACGCCGCACTGCCCTGGCCGGACGCCCCGCACCTGGTCCTCTGGCAGGCCGCCACCGTCCTGCGCGAGCACCGGGGCGACGGGCACCTCGCCGCTCTCCAGGCCTACGGCATCGGCCCCGTCGAGTCGCTCGTCTCGCAGGCGGCGGCCGGCGCCGCCCCGCGCGAGGTGTTCGACAGCAGGCGATGGGAGGAGGCGGAGTGGGACGCCGCGTGCCACCGGCTCGCCGCGCGCGGCCTGCTGGCGGCCGACGGCACCGCCACCGACGCCGGCCGCCGCGTCCGTACCGCCGTCGAACACTTCACCGACCGACTCGCCCTCGCCCCTTGGGACGCCCTCACGCCCGGCGAGGCCGCCCGGCTCCCGGAGCTCCTTTCGCCCCTCGTGCTCGACATCGTCTCCACCGGACTGCTCCCCGCCCGGAGCACCCTCGGCATCGGGATGGCGTACTACGAAGACGCTGACGCCTGACGCCTGACGCCTGACGCCTGACGCCTGACGCCTGACGCCTGACGCCTGGCACCGGGCCCGCAAGCGGTCTGGCGGAGTGCCAGTACCGGCCGGGAATCGCCGCCCGCCCACCGGAGACCTTCACATGCGGGCGGCCGTCCTCACACAGGGCGGGTTGCCAGAAAGGTTGCCAATGAAGGAGTGTTGTCATGAGGCAACCTTTGGTCGCCTCGGACTTTTTCCTCTACTCGATGGGGTGAGGGGCCCGCGCAGCGGGCCTTCTACGTTTGGTGACTTCCGCACAGCAGGCAGGCACATCGCAGGCCGGCACGCCCGGCTCCGGCGCCACTCGCCACGACGACGGAGCGTGGCGCACCGCGCCCTATCCCGCCCTCGTGGTGGACGACCGTGACACCGTACGCCGCGCCAACGACGCCGCCGAAGCTCTCTTCGCGGGCACCTGTGCGGGCCGTCCCCTCGCAGAGGTGGCCCCGGACTGGCTCCTGCGGGCGCACCGGGAGCGCCCCGGCGACGCCGTGCGCGGGTCGGTGGGGGACCGTACCTTCGAAGCGCATCCCAGCAGGACGGACGACGGCAGCGGTGTCGTGTGGTGGTTCGTCGACGACACCGACCAGGTGCTCGCCCGGCGGGCCCTGCGGCTGGAGCGCGAGCGCACCGCCTTCCTCACGCAGGCGTCGAACCGGCTGCTGTCCTCCCTCAACCTCGACCGCTGCATGGACGCCACCGCCCAGCTCGCCGCCGAGCACCTCGCCGACGCGGCCCTGGTGGTCGCACCGGCCAGCGGGCACCGGCTGCCCGCCGTGGAGTGCGTGCGCGGCGGCAGCCCGGTGCGCTCGCTCCAGACCGCCGACCCGCACGAGGTGCCGGGGCTGGGGGAGGCCCTCCAGGGGTTCCCGCCCGTGCCGTCGCGGTGGATCGACCCCGCCGCGGCTCCCGGGTGGGTGGTTCCCGAGGGGTTCGGCGAGGTCGGCTCGATCGTCGTGACACCGCTGCCCGGACACGGGGTTCCGGCGGGCGCGCTCATCCTGCTGCGCCGTACCGGCGGGGCCGGCGCCTTCAGCGAGGAGGAGGAGGTCTTCGCCCGGCTCTTCGCCTCGCGGGCCGGCGCCGCGATGTCGGCGGCCCGGCTGTACGCCGAGCAGTCGGCCATCACCGAGACCCTGATGCGCGAACTGCTCCCGCCGGTGCTGCGCCAGGTCGCCGGCATGGAGTTCGCGGGCGGCTACCGGCCCTCCCAGGACACCGAGCGCGTCGGCGGCGACTTCTACGACGTGCACCCGGCCGCCGTCGAGGGCGAGGCCTCCCTCGCCGTGCTCGGCGACGTCTGCGGCAAGGGGCTCGACGCGGCCGTCCTCACCGGCAAGATCCGCAACACCCTGCACGCCCTGCTGCCCATGGCCGACGACCACCAGCGCGTCATCGACCTCCTCAACGGGGCGCTGCTCAACTCCCACCACGCCCGGTTCGCCACCCTGGTGCTGGCCTCCGCCGTGCGCGAGCAGGAGCGCGTACGGCTGCGGCTCAGCAGCGCCGGACACCCCGCGCCCCTGCTCGTACGGGTCGACGGCACCGTCGAGGAGACCGCCACCAGCGGCACCCTGGTCGGCGCGATGCCCCGGGTGCCGACCCGCACCGTGGAGGCCGTGCTGGAGCCGGGCGAGAGCTGCGTGCTCTACACCGACGGCATCACCGAGGCGCGCGGCGGCCCGCTGGGCGACGCCATGTTCGGCGAGGACCGGCTGAAGGCGGCCCTCGCGGAGTGCGCCGGGATGCCCGCCGAGGCGGTCGTGGAGCGCATCCAGATGCTGGCCTCGCAGTGGGTGGGCGGCGGCCGCCACGACGACATGGCCGTCCTCGTCATCTCGGCGCCCAGGGCCGACCGCCGACGGGAAGGGGCGCACTCCGCCGGGAGCGAGCCGTCGTACGAGATCGCGCGCTCCCCGGTGATCCCGCGTACTCGGGGCAGGCTCAGCACATGAGCCCGCACATCGCCCCCGGTCGCACCGGTGAGCCCGGACACGTCGGCGGACCCCGTCGCACCGGTGAGCCCGGCCGCGCCGGTGGCACCGGTCGTACCGGCGCGTCCGACCACGCCGCGAGAACCCGGCCCCAGGCCGCCGCCGTCTACGTGGACCGGCTCTGGGACGCCGTCGCGGCGGGCGACGAGTACGCGGCCACCGACACCGTCCTGAGCGCCCTCGACGACGGGCTGCCCGGCGAGGACGTCCTCCTGGAGGTCATCGCCCCGGTCCAGGCGAAGGTCGGCGCCGAGTGGGCCGCCAACCGCATCAACGTCGCCCAGGAACACACCGCCACCGCCATCAACGACCGCGCGGTCGCCGCCCTCGCCCAGTACACCGCCCTCCGTCGCCCGGCCGCCGGGCAGCAGGAGGCGGCCGCCCGGTACGCGCCGGGCCGCGCCGGGACCCTGGCCGCCCCCGCCACGCGCGCCCGCCCCGAGCCCCCGGCCGGCAAGGGCCGCATCACCGTGGCCTGCGTGGACGGCGAGTGGCACGCGTTGCCCGCCCGGATCCTCGCCGAGGTGCTCAAGCTGCGCGGCTGGCAGGTCGACTACCTCGGCGCCCAGGTCCCCGCCCCGCACCTGATCAGCCACCTGCACCGGTCCGCGACCCAGGTCGTCGCCCTGTCTAGCTCCATCGCCACCCGGCTGCCCACCGCCCACGCCACCATCACCGCCTGCCAGGCCACCGGCGTACCCGTGCTGGTCGGCGGGGCCGCCTTCGGTCCCGAGGGCCGTTACGCGCGCCTGCTCGGCGCGGACGCCTGGGCCCCCGACGCCCGCGCCGCCGCCGACCTCCTGGACGCCGACCGGCTGCCGGACCCCCAGCACGGCCACCAGCCCCTGGACGACCTGCCGCATCTGGCCGACCAGGAGTACACGATGGTCGCCCGCACCCACGCCGAGCTGGTCAAGGCCGCCTTCACCGGCCTCGAAGAGCGCTACCCGGCCATGCGGACGTACACGGACCGGCAGCGCGAGCACACCGCCGAGGACCTCGCCCAGATCGTCAGCTTCCTGGCCACCGCGCTCTACACCGACGACCCGGAGCTGTTCACCGGGTTCCTGCTCTGGACCGCCGGGATCCTGGAGGCCCGGGGCGTCCCGGCCGACTCCCTGCGTCCCGCGCTCGACGTCCTCGGCGAGGAACTGCGGGACTTCACCCGCGCCACCCGCTTCCTCGCCCTCGCGGCGGAGGGCCTGACGACCCGGTGAGCGCCCCCGTGGCCGAGCGGCCACCCACCTCCCGCGACGAACCGCCCAGCGACTCCCGTACTCTCTCCCCCATCAGCTCCGGCCCCGGAAAGCCCGCATGACGACGACGCCCCCGCACTCGATCCGCCCGAATCCGCTGCGCCTCACCACCGGCCCCGAAGACGAGCGCACGCTCCGCCTCGCCCTGCGCGGCGACCTCGACTACGACCACGCCGACCTGCTCCTGGACGTCGTCCGAGAGGAGCTGGCCGGGCGTCCCGGGCTGCGCGCGCTCCGGCTGGACTGCGCCGAACTGACCGCCGTCGACTCGATGGGCCTGTCGGTGCTGCTCATGGTCCACCGCGTCACCACGGCCGCCGGCATCGGGCTGCACCTCGACCACCGCACGCCCGCGCTGGAGCGGCTGCTCCAGATCACCGGCACGCGGGACCACCTCACCGGTCACGGCGCGGAACCGATATCCGAGTCCTCATGACGTCGTAGCCGTCCGGGAGCCGTCCGGAAGTCCGGGCTCCGAGCCGGCCCGACGCCGTCCGCGGCCTCACGCCCCGCCCGGCCGCACCAGCCCCGTCTCGTACGCCATCACCACCACCTGCGCCCGGCTGGCCAGGTTCAGCTTGGTCATCGCCCGGTTGAGGTGCGTCTTGACCGTCGCCCCGCTGATGAAGAGCAGCTCGGCGATGTCCGCGTTCGACAGCCCGCGCGCCGCCATCCGCAGCACCTCCACCTCGCGCCCCGTCAGCTGCTCCAGGTCCGGCGGCAGTTGCGCCGGCAGGTCCGGGGGGTCGCCGTCCTGTGCCCGTACCGCGAAGGACTCCACCAGCCGCCGGGTGACGCTCGGCGCGAACAGCGAGTCCCCGCCGCGCACCGCCTGGATCGCCGCCAGCAGCCGCTCGGGCCCCGAGTCCTTCAGCAGGAAGCCCGAAGCCCCCGCGCGCAGCGCGCCGTACACGTACTCGTCGAGATCGAACGTCGTCAGCACGAGGACGCGCGGCGGCGGGTCCTCGGCCGCCGCGAGGATCTTGCCGGTGGCCACGATGCCGCTCATGCCGGGCATCCGGATGTCCATCAGGACGACGTCCGGGCGCAGCGCGGCCGCCAGTTCGACGGCCTCGGCCCCGTCGGCGGCCTCGCCGACCACCTCGAAACCGGGGGCCGCGCGCAGCAGCCCCACCAGGCCGGCCCGGATCAGGAACTGGTCGTCGACGACCAGGACTCTCACCGCCTCCTGGGCGTTCATCGGGCCCGCCGTCCGTTCATCGCTCGCGGTCGTCCTCCGGTCGTACGGTCCGGGGCGAGGTCGGCAGGTCGAGGCGGACCTCGTAACCGCCTGCGCCGCCGCGCGGGCCGATGCTGATCGTTCCGCCGTAGAGCTTGGCCCGCTCCCGCATCCCGATCAACCCATGACCGGTTCCCCCCACAACCTTGGCCGGAATCACCCCCTCTCCCGCGCCGGGCTCCGCGTTCACGACCAGCACCGTCACCTGCTGCGGCCCGTACCGCAGTTCCACGAGGGTGGGCGCACCGGGCGCGTGTTTCAGTACGTTCGTGAGCGCCTCCTGCACCACCCGGTACGCGCACAGCCCCACCCCGGGGGCGAGCGGACGCTCGGTGCCGCTGACCCGCAGTTCCACCGGCACGCCCCCGGCCCGTACCCGCTCTACCATCTCCGCGAGCCGGGCCAGGCCCGGCATGGGGGCGTCCGGCGGGTTCTCGCCGTCCCGGTCGTCGGGCGCGCGCAGCAGACGCAGCATCCGGCGCATCTCCTCCAGCGCCTCCGCACTGGTGTCGGCGATGGTGCCCAGGGCCGCCCGCGCGGTCGGCGGGTCGGATGCGAAGACGAACTGGGCGAGCCCCGACTGCACGGATATCACCGACATGTGGTGGGCGACGACGTCGTGCAGCTCCCGGGCGATCCGGCCGCGTTCCTCGTAGACCTCCCGGCGGGCCCGCTCCTCCTGCTCCTCGCGCAGTCTGCGGGCCAGCTTCGCCGACCTGCGCGCCACCACCCCGAATCGCCACAGCGCCGCCGGCCACACGATCGCCTGCGCCACGACGGCGGCCATCGAGGAGCGCGGATCGAGCAGGCCCGCGTACACCCACACCGCACCCATCAGCACCGTGCAGGCCACGGAGGTCCGCAGCGGGCGCAGGGAGGCGACGGTGTAGACGGCGAGCATGGGGCTGAAACTGCCCGCGACGGGCCAGTACCCGGCGGTGATGTAGACGATCCACGCCGTGTGCACGAGCAGGCAGACCGCGACCGGCGCACAGGCGCGGAACGCGGTCGGCAGGTTCACCAGGCCCAGCAGCACGTACCCGGCGAGATCGAGCGCGGGCCGCCCCTGCGTGACGGACTCCTGCCCGAGCAGCACGGCCACGGTGGTCTGCGCGAGGGCCAGCAGGAGATCGGCGCGAGGAGGGCGGAACCGGAGCATCGTCGCAGCGTAATCCCGCAGGTCCGGGCGCACGTCAACCGGGCGGCATACCACGGAAGTTGCAGAGGCGGCCGAAACTGCCACGCTGGGTGGAGAGGAGATCAACCCCTGGTGGGACGCACCGAGGGCTTACCGTCCGTAACTTCTTCCCCAGCGGTACGCCCCGGCCGGACGCGGCGCGGGCGGCGTATCCGACGGGGCCGCGACGGTCCGTCCTCACCATCGGGGGAGGGGGCGGGCCGCCGTCGCTCGTTCCCCGGTGCCTTCCCGAAGGCATTCCCGCCCGGTGACCAGGCCCTCGGCCCGGCCCTGCTAGGCGTGCGCCAGCTCCCGGCCCTTCGTCTCCGGGGCTGCCACCGCCATCCACCCCATCGCGAGCAGCACCGCCACGGTGAGGACCCCGAACGTCCACGGCAGCCCGAGCACCGGCCACAGCACCGACCCGAAGAGCAGCGGCGCGAACCCGGTCAGCGAGCGGCTCACCGAGGAGGCCCAGCCGAAGCCGGTGGCCCGCAGCGCGGTCGGGTACAGCTCGGACGCGTACGCGTACAGCGCCGGGATCGCCAACTGGATCAGGAAGCCGAACGCGCCGATCGCCACCAGCGGCGCGGTCTCCCGCTCCCGTACGAGCGCGAACACCACCAGCGCCGCGGTCGCCAGCGGCGCGCTCACCCCGATCAGCCACTTCCGCCCGACGACGTCCACCAGCGCGGTCGACACGAGCACGCCCAGGATCCCGAGCCCGGCCATCAGCGTCGTACCGGTGAAGGCGGCGGTGTCGGCCTGGCCCTCCGCCTTCAGGATGGACGGCATCCAGCTCAGCGCCGCGTAGTAGACCAGCAGGACCGTCGCGAACATCAGCCACACCGCCGAGGTGACGCGCGGGCTGAACGACCAGATCAGCCGGAGCTGTTCGGCCGCCGCCGCGACGCCGCGGGTGCGCGGAGCGGCGGGCGGTCGTGGAATTCCGTACGGTTCGACAGGTGCGCCGGTGCGGGCCACCAGGTCGTCGATGACGGAGCGCGCCTCCGCCTCGCGGCCCTTTCCCGAGAGGTAGACGGGCGACTCGGGGACGCCGCGCCGCACCCAGAACAGCAGCAGCGCGGGCAGCGTCATGGTGAAGAGCATCCAGCGCCAGTTGCCGTCCAGCGGCAGCATCGCCGTCGAGACGAGCCCGCACAGGGTCACCCCGATCGGCCACCACAGGTCCAGCGCGGTGAGGATCCGCCCCCGGTACTTGCGCGGTGAGAACTCGCTGACCAGCGCGTAGTCGACCGGGATGCAGCCGCCCAGGCCGATCCCGGCGAGGAAGCGCAGCACCAGGAAGACCCAGTACGACGGCGAGAGCGCGCCCAGGACCGAGAACACCGCGAAGATCAGCAGCGTGACGCCGAACGCCTTCTTGCGGCCGATCCGGTCGGCCACCGAACCCCAGGCGACCGCGCCGACCGCCATCCCGACGAGGTTCGCGGTGGCCACCAGCCCGCGCTCGGCGACGCTCAGGCCGAACTCCTTGCCGACCAGGGGCATCAGGAAGCCGTTGAGGGCGATGTCGTAGGCGTCGAAGAGGTAGCCGAGGCCGCCGATCACGAAGATCTTCCCCTGGACACCCCACTTCCAGGGGAGTTCCTGGACGATGTGATCGCCTGTCTTCACTGCGTGCTCCAGAGGGGCGGCGGGGCGGGGGAAGGGGCTGATCATAGAGCGCTTCCGCGCACGGCCCGCGCACCGGTGACCGCGCCGCCCCGGCCCCGGCGGCCTCCCCGCCTGCCGGACGGCCGGAAGCCGCCCGGCATACTGGCCCGGCTCCTGACCGCCGGGGAAGCCCCCGCGGTCCCCGTACAGGAGATCCCCGCACCAGAGACATCGCACAAGGAGAAACCGCAAGGATGACCGCAACCTTCAAGACCGTCACGGACGTGGACCCCCAACACCTGGGCCAGGCGCGGGCGATGGACCGGCTCTTCCAGGCCGCCATCGCGCCCGCGACCGTCAACTTCGACTTCGGCCACATCCGGGAGGCCGCCGCCGCGATCCCCGACAGCTCGATCGTGAAGCTGGTACGGGGCTGGGGCCTCCAGGAGACCGCGCCCGTCGCCGTGATGGCGCTCTCCCTCAAGGAGGCCGTACGGCAGGCACTTCCGCCCGAGTTCGCCGACGCGGCGTTCTGGCCCACCGTCGAACGGGAGCTGGAGGCCGCCTTCACGGGCCTCGCCGACCAGGAGGGGGCGCAGGGCCTGGCCTACTACGAGGAGGCCCCCGACCGCACCAGCTACTACCGTGACCTCTTCTTCGCCCTCCAGGGCGGGCAGGACCTCTACGGCATCGCCTTCTGCATCGACGTCACGGTCGGCCTCGACAAGGCGGCCGCGGGGGCCCTCGCCCTGACCGACGTCGCCCCGTACCGCATCCGCCTGAACGCCATCGTGGTCCGCCAGGCGCTGCGCACCGCGGCCCCGGCCGCCGCCTGACCCCTGCACCGGCCCCTGTACTGACTGACCCCCGTACCCGCCTTGGTTTCGGCCCGCCGTCCCGGGCCGCCGCCCCGCCTGCGCTCCCGCCCCGTGAAACCGCTCCGAACGACCCGTCGGCCCCGCTGCGGCACGCCGCGCGGCATCCGGTCGCCCGCGAAGCCCGTTCCGGGCGCGGCACCGTGACGGCATCGACGGGCCCGGGGGTTCCTGGAACGCCCCGGGCCCGTCAATGCCGTGCACACCGTGTGCCTACGAGGCCGCCGCCCCGCCCTTCTGCTGCTTCTGCGGGTCCACGACCTCGCCCGCCGGCGGGGCCTTCGCGTCCACCGGCTTGCCGTAGTCCGTGAAGGTCGTCGTGACCGGAGCCTTCCCGCCCTTCTGCTCGACCTTCAGGATGTACGGCTCGTCCTCCGCCGCCACGTACATCGTGATCGTCTCGCCCTGGGCGGTCTTCTTCTGGAGCACCGCGGCCTTCTTGCCGTCGACCTGGGTGTCCTCGGCGCGGGTCATGCCCTTGCGCTCGGACTTGTCCCGGTCGAGGAGGGCGATCACCGCGTCCTTGTCGCAGCCGGCCTGCGCGGCCTTCGCGTCGGCCGGGGGCAGCTTCACCCACTTGTCCTTGAAGGCGGCCGTCGCCTTCTGCCCCTTGGCGCCCGTGCCCTGCTGCTTGAGGAGGGCCTCCCAGTACTGCTGGTTGGCCTTGAGGTAGGTGACGGAGTCGACCCGGCGCATCTCCGCCTTGGCCTCCTGCTGGGTGTTGGTGCCCGAACAGTTGCCCTTGGTGTCGACGACGTAGTCCGACGCCGCCGACTGGCCGTTCGCGGCGGCCTCCGTCCTGATCCGTACGGAATCCGCCTGCTTCGTCGCCGTGACCGACTTGTCGGCGATCTGGTCGGGGGACTGCCCCTCGAAGGTCTTCTTCTCGGCGGCCTTCTTGTCCGGCGAACCCGACGAGCCGGGCGCGTCGGCCTTGCCGCACCCCGAGACCCCCACGGCCAGAGCCGCGCATGCCACCGCCGACACCATGAACTTCGCCTTCACGGCAAACCCCTCCACATATGAAATGAGATCGACAATCCCCCCACTGAACTCCCCTGGGGGAGAGGGAAGTTCGGTGTGCACCGCGAGTACCCGGGTTCGCTGGAGTAAACCCACGGATGGGTTTTTGCGGGGCAGAGGGTGGAGGGGAGGTGAAGCGTGTGACAGCCGTGCCGGGGAGGCGCGGCGGGGCACGGGCCGCCCGCTCCCGCCCCGGTCCGGTCGCGGAAAAGCCTGGTCGGAGGGCGTTGTCAGTGGCGGCGTCTAGCGTGCGTGCATCAACTGGCGCACAGCGGTGGGGAGAAGATCGATGGAGTTCCGGATCGAGAGAGGCGTGCTGGTCGACGCGGTCACGGCGGCGGCCAGGTCCTTGCCCGCCCGCTCGCCGGTGCCCGTGCTGGGCGGCCTGCTGCTGACCGCGGGGGAGGGGCTGCTGCGCATCTCGGGCTTCGACTACGAGGTGGCGGCGACCGTCGAGGTACCGGCCGAGACGGTGACGCCCGGGCAGGTCCTGGTGCTGGGGCGCAGGCTGCTGGACGTCTGCAAGGTGCTGCCCGAGACCGCGGTGAGCTGCGCGCTGGAGGGCGCGCGGTTCACCGTCGAGGGCGGCGGGACGCGCTTCGGGCTCTCCACCCTGCCGAGGGAGGAGTACCCGGCGCTGCCCCAGCTCCCCGAACCGCGCGGGGTGGTGGACGCCGGTGCGTTCGCGGAGGCGGTCGCCCAGGTCGTGATCGCGGCGGGACGCGACGAATCGCTGCCGGTTCTCACCGGGGTGGGCCTGCGGCTGGACGGCCCCGGCCTGACGCTGACCGCCTCGGACCGCTACCGCTACGCCGTGCGGACGCTGGAGTGGAAGCCCGACGCGGGCGACGCCGGGGAGAAGGGGGAGGCGGTGGAGGTGGTGGTCCCCGGCCGTCGGCTCGCCGACATCGCCCGCGCCCTGGCCGGGTCCGGCCTCGTCCGGGTCGGGCTCAGCGGCCCGGGCGGCACCGGTGGCGGACTGGTCTCCTTCGAGGGCGCCGGGATACGCACGACCGTGCGGCTGCTGGACGGCCGGCTGCCGCGTTACGACAAGCTGTTCGCCCTGAAGGACCCGGCCGTCGCGGTGGTCCCGCGCGCCCTGCTCGCCGACGCGGTACGCCGGGTCGCGGTCGTGGCGGAGCCGAACAGCCCGGTCCGCCTCGACTTCTCCGCCCGGGGCACCGTCCTGCTCCAGGCCGGTTACGAGGACGACGTCGCGGCCCAGGAGGTCGCCGCCGACCTGACCGGCGCCCAGGACGTGGCCGTCGCCTTCAACCCGGCCTACCTCGCGGACGCCCTGGGCTCCTTCACCGCCCCGCAGGTGCGCTTCGAACTGCTCGGCCCCGGCCAGCGGGCCCTGCTCAGCGGCATACCGGCGCAGGACGACACCGCGTCCGGGGACCACCGTCACCTGCTCATGTCCGTACGGCAGCTGAGCTGAGCCGTGCCGGGCCGCCCCGCTGGGGCGGGGGCCTACCGGGTGCGCGGGCGACGCTCGTACAGGGCGCGCACCGCCCGTACGTCGTCCCGGCCCAGGAAGTGGCGGCCCGTCACGTCGGCCTGCATGACGGACCGCGGGTCGTCGCTGTGCCCGAGGCCGATGCTGTGCCCGAGCTCGTGCAGTGCCGACTGGTAGAGGTCCTGCCCCCGGCTGCCCGAAGCCTGCGGGAGCGCGCGGCGCCGGGCGGGCGGGGTGAGGTCCCAGTTCTCCTCGTCGTCGAAGTACAGGTCCCCGTACGGCGGGAAGAACGCGTAGGCCACCACGCCCCCCGGCCCGTCGAACGGCGACCTGAAGGAGGCGTCGTGCGGCGTGGCGATCCGGTCGGCGCGGGTCACGAAGCGGATCTCGATGTCCGCGTGCCCGCCGCCGACCTTCCGGAAGCGGATCTTCCGGCTGGCCTTGGACCACTCGTTCATCGCCCGGCCCACCAGCCGCTCCACCTGGCGCTGCTTGCCCCGCAGCGACTCCCGTTGGCTGTACTCGACGATCCGCCAGGTGATGTCGGGGTCCCGCCAGGCGGGACCCACCACGTCGTACGAGGCAGCGGGTGGGGCGGCCGCGGTGAGCAGCGCGGCGGTGAGCGCGGTGGAGACGGCGGCGGGGAGCAGGACCCTGCGGGATCGGGGAGCGCGGGACATCGGACCTCCGGTCGGGAGCGTGGCATCCGGGCTGAGCTGCGGACCTTCCCGCTCCCGGCGGAAGTCAAAGCGCCCGGCCGGACCTGTCGCTCCGATGGCCCAGACGCGCCACCCCGTCACCGCACACGGCCGGCCGCCCGGGGGTCACCAGCGCAGCTCGGCGGCGACCGGAAGGTGGTCGCTGCCCGTCGCCGCCAGCACCCGGGCCCGCGACGGCTGCACGCCCCGCACCAGGATCTGGTCGATTCGCGCCACCGGGAACGACGCGGGCCAGGTGAAGCCGAAGCCGTCGCCCGCCTCCTCCTGCGCCGGGCGCAGCCGCGAGGTGATGCCGCTCAGCGCCCGGTCGTCCACCGTGCCGTTGAGGTCGCCCAGCAGCACCACCCGCTCGCCGCGTTCCGCGGCGAGCGCCGCGCCGAGCGCCTCGGCGTTCCGGTTGCGCGCGTCCGTCCAGAACCCCGTCCGGGGGGTGACCCGCACCGACCCCAGATGGGCGACGTACACCGCCAGCGGCCCGCGATCGGTGGCGACGGTGGCGCGCAGGGCCCGGTTGTGGGGCAGCCTGGCCGACTCCGGTTTGGCGTCGCCCAGCGGCCCGGCGTCCACCGCGGTGTCCACGGGCCGCACGTCCGACAGCGGCAGCCTGCTCCACAGCCCGACCGTGCCGAGGACGGTGCGGTGCGGGTAGGTCCCGGCGAGTTCCCTCTCGTACGTTCCCCTGGCCTGCGCCGCGACCTCCTCCAGCGCCAGGACGTCCGCGCCGGAGGCCGCGAGGGCGCGGGCGGTGCCGGCCGGGTCCGGGTTCGCCGCGCCGACGTTGTGACTGGCCACTGTCAGCGTGCCGGCCGGGCCCGACTTGTCGACGAGCAGCCCGCCGAAGAGGCTCAGCCACACCGTGACCGGCAGCAGCAGGGCCACCAGCGCGGTGGCCGAGCGGCGCAGGACCGCGAGGACCAGCAGCACCGCGACGACCGCGCCGCACCACGGCAGGAAGCTCTCCACCAGGCTGCCCAGGCCCCCGACGTCGGGTATCCACGCGTGCAGCGCCATCAGCGCCCCGGCCGCCAGGGCCAGGACCGCGAGCACCCGGCCGCGCCGCCGGGGGCCGGCGGCGGCGTCCCGCACCGGAGCGGCGGCGGGGTCGGTGGCGGTGGTGGGGGACGCGGCGGAGGCCGGTTCCGTCAAGGGCGGGGTGAGCTTCATGCCGACAGTCCACCCGGCGCCGTGTCGCCGGTGCGTATCGGGTTTTCGATATGCGCCCGATAGGCGGCGGCTCGTAGCCTCGAAGCCTCGTGGGCTCGCGGCCTCGTAGCCGCCTCGTGGCCTCGTAACCTCGAAGTCTCGTGGCCTGCGAGCTTCGTCGTCCGGGTCCAGGAGGGCTCCGGGCACCCGACCCGAGGGAAGTGGACCGTGGACCGGCGGCCCGGCATGAGCGCGCGCCTCAAACTCACCCTCAGCTACGCCGGATTCCTCATGCTCGCCGGCGGCCTGCTGCTGGCCGCCATGGGGCTGGTCCTCCTGCGCAAGGGATGGCTGCAGACCAACGCGGCGGGGGCCTGGACGGCCACCCCGGGCACCGACTTCCTCCAGGGGTTCGCCCCGACGGCGGCGGCCGTCATGGTGTTCCTCCTGGTCTTCGGCCTGCTGGGCGGCTGGTTCCTCGCCGGCCGGATGCTCGCCCCGCTGCACCGCATCGCCGACGCCGCCCGCACGGCGAGCACCGGATCGCTCTCCCACCGCATCCGGATGCCGGGCCGCAGGGACGAGTTCCGCGAACTCGCCGACGCCTTCGACGGCATGCTGGAGCGCCTTGAGGCGCACGTCGCCGAGCAGCGTCGGTTCGCCGCCAACGCCTCGCACGAGCTGCGCACCCCGCTGGCGATCTCCCGGACGCTCCTGGACGTGGCCCGCTCCGATCCGCACTGCGACACCGGCGAGGTCATCGGCCGCCTGCACGCCGTGAACACCCGGGCGATCGACCTCACCGAGGCGCTGCTCCTGCTCAGCCGCGCCGAGCAGCGGTCGTTCGTACGGGAGGAGGTCGATCTGTCGCTCCTGGCGGAGGAGGCCGCCGAAACGCTCCTGCCGCTCGCCGAGGAACACCGCGTCGGCGTGACGACGGACGGCGAGATCGCCCTCGCGAACGGCTCGCCCGCACTGCTGCTGCAACTGACCGTGAACCTCGTGCAGAACGCGATCGTGCACAACCTGCCCGCCGGGGGCACGGTCCGCGTCCGCACCGAGGTCCGCCCCCGCACCGTGCTGCTCACGGTCGAGAACACCGGGCAGCGGGTCAGCCCGCGGCTGGTCCCGCTGCTCACCGAACCGTTCCAGCGCGGCACCGAGCGCGTACGCGGCGACCACGCGGGCGTCGGGCTCGGACTCGCGATCGTCAAGACCATCGCCCGGGTGCACGACGGGACGCTCACCCTCGCGGCGCGCGAGGACGGGGGCCTGCGCGTCACGGTGGAACTGCCCGCGGCGTGACCCGCGGCCCGCGGGGCGGAACGTGTTACTCCGCGCTCTCCCCGGCCCGCCGCCGTTTCAGCGCGAACGCGATCGCGCCGCCCGCGACCGCCACGACCGCCCCGAGGCCCGTCCAGCCCAGCGCGCCCATCGACCCGTCGGCCGCGTCGCCCGGGGTCTTCACCCCCGCGGCGGTCCTCGCCGACGAGGAGTCGGCGGCGGCCGGGGAGTTCTGGTCGAGGCTGCCGATCGGCTTGGTGCGTCCGACCGCCTGGAAACCCCAGTCGAGGAGCTTCGCCATCTCGACGTACACCTCGTCGCGCTTCTTCGTCTGCGGGTTCATCACCGTCACCAGCAGCGTCCGGCCGTCGCGGGTGGCCGCCTCGGCGAGGGTGTTGCCCGCGTGCGAGGTGTAGCCGTTCTTGCCGCCGATCAGACCGGGGTACTTCGGCACGCCGCCGATGCCCGACAGCATCCGGTTGGTGTTGGAGATCGCGAACGGCTTGCCCTTGGTGGAGGGGCCGCCGGGGAACTTCGCCTCGGCCGTCGAGCAGAACTCCTTGAAGTCCGCGTTCTTCAGGCCCGCGCGGAGGAACAGCGACAGGTCGTACGCCGACGAGACCTGGCCCGGCGCGTCATAGCCGTCGGGGCTGCGCACATGGGTGTCCTTCGCGCCCAGCGCGTCCGCCCGCTTCTGCATGTCGGCGACCGTCTTGTCGACGCCGCCGTTCATCGCGGCGAGCACGTGCACGGCGTCGTTGCCCGAGCGCAGGAACACGCCCCGCCACAGGTCGTCCGTCGTGTACCGCTGGCCCGGCAGGATGCCGACCGCGCTGCTGCCCGAGCCGATGCCGCGCAGTTCGGCGTCGGTGACCGTGTGGCTGAGCCCGTGCGGGACGATCGGCAGCACGGTGTCCGCGAAGAGCATCTTCAGGGTGCTCGCGGGCGGCAGCGGCCAGTGCGCGTTCGACGCGGCGAGCACGTCGCCGCTGTCGGCGTCCGAGACGATCCACGACAGCGAGGACAGGTCCTTCGGCAGCGCGGGCGCGCCCGCGCCGGCCTGCGGCCCCGGCAGGGCGAGGGCGGCGCCGCCGACGGAGGACATCTGCGCCGGCGGGGTCTGCGGCTTGTCGCCCTTCGCCGCCGCGGGCTGCGCCACCGCGGGGGCGGCCACGGCGAGGGCGGCGACCGCGCCTGCGGCCAGGGTGGCGAAACCGCGCCTGTACTGCGGGAAGAGGGAGGAACGCATCGCCCGAACGTATCGCAACCGGACACGCCCGCAGGGCCGGAGGAGCCCGGTGCGGAAGTGGAATTTCCCACGGCCCGCAAGGGGAACGCGCGGGCCGCGTATCCCGTCCCCGGTGACCGGCCCGGCCGCCCGGCTGCCCCGGCAGGGTCTTTGCCGGAGGCGGGCGGAGAGCGCGGGCACGGGCGACGGCGAAGGGGCGGAACCCGGTCGGATTCCGCCCCCGTCACCGCACTCGCGCCGCCCCGGCCGTCAGGCCACCGGCGCCGGGTACGTCGGGTACTCGACGCCCGAGACGTGCTGGACGACCCGGATGACCTGGCAGGAGTAGCCGAACTCGTTGTCGTACCAGAGGTAGAGGATCGCGTCGTCGCCCTCGACCTTCAGCGCACCCGCGTCGATGATCGACGAGTGGCGCGAGCCGACGAAGTCGCTGGAGACGGCGTCCGGCGCGCTGATGAAGTCGATCTGGCGCTTCAGCGGCGAGTTCAGCGACACGTCGCGCAGGTGGTCCAGGACCTCCTCGCGGGTGGTCTCGCGCGCCAGGCGCAGGTTGAGGATGGCGATCGAGACGTTCGGAACCGGAACCCGGATCGAGCTGCCGGTGATCCGGGCCTTCAGGTCCGGCAGCGCCTTCGCGACGGCGGACGCGGCGCCCGTCTCCGTGATGACCATGTTCAGCGGCGCGGAACGGCCGCGGCGGTCGGAGCCGTGGTAGTTGTCCAGCAGGTTCTGGTCGTTGGTGAAGGAGTGGACGGTCTCGACGTGACCGCGCAGCACGCCGTACTCGTCGGCCATCGCCTTCAGCGGCGGCACGATCGCGTTCGTGGTGCAGGACGCGCAGGAGATGATCGCGTCGTCCGGCTTGATCGTGTCGTGGTTGACGCCGTGCACGATGTTCGGGACGTCGCCCTTGCCGGGAGCGGTCAGGACGACCTTGGAGATGCCCGGACGCAGGTGGTGGGAGAGGCCCTCGCGGTCCCGCCAGCGGCCCGTGTTGTCGATCAGGATGGCGTCCTTGATGCCGTACTCCGTGTAGTCGACGAGCGTCGGGTCGTCGGAGTAGATCATCTTGATGACGTTGCCGTTGGCGATGATCGTGTCGTTGTCCTCGTCGACGGTGATCGTGCCCTGGAACTGGCCGTGGATGGAGTCGCGGCGCAGCAGCGAGGCGCGCTTCACCAGGTCCTGGCCCTTGCCCTTGCGGACGACGATGGCGCGCAGCCGCAGCCCGTTGCCGGAACCGGCCTTCTCGATGAGCAGGCGGGCCAGCAGCCGCCCGATGCGTCCGAAGCCGTAGAGCACGACGTCGCGGGACTCGCGGCGCTCGATCTTGTTGGCCCCGGTGGCTCCGGCGACGGCCCCGGCGGTGAACTCCTCGATCGACAGACCGCGGTCGTCGGCGCGGTACATCTCGGCGAGGAGGCCGATGTCGATCTGCGAGGGACCCAGGTCGAGGGTGGTCAGCGCCTGGAGGAAGGGGAGGGTCTCGGTGATCGAGAGCTCCTCGCCGGCTATCTGGCGGGCGAAGCGGTGGGTCTTGAGGATGCTCACCACCGACTTGTTCACCAGGGACCGGCTGTGGATCAGGACCGTGACGTCACGCTCCCGGTGCAGCTTCCCGATCACGGGGATCATCGACTCCGCGATTTCCTCGCGGTGCTTCCAGAGGGTGAACGAGTCGGCGTTGACGTCGTTGGCAGTCACAGGCTTCTTCTCTTTCGAGCTAGGCGGTGCTCATATGCTAACCCTCCGGCTTTTTGGATCATCCACGAGGTGCCTGGTGGGGGACCGGCGAGACCGCGTCGGCCGCCGCGGGGGCGTCCCACGGAAGCGTCCTTCGCCTCCGGGGCCCCGCAGGTCAGGGGCTGGGACGTCCCACGGTCACGTCACTTCGCGGCGAAACCTGGCCAGTTGGCGCACCGCCCCGGAAGCCTGGTGGGCGGAGCGGGACGGCAGCACCACCCGCCGCTCCGCCACGATTCCGTACGAGGAAGGGAACCCCACCATGTCCAGCACCCCGCGCAAGCGCCTCGCCGTCGCCACCGCAGCCGTCGCCCTCGGCGGCGGGCTCGTCCTCCCCGCGACCGCGACCGCCGCGCCCGCCGCACCGGCCGGCCGGTCCGCGGCCGACGTGCGCGTCCAGGGCACGGCCCCCGCCTGCGTCACCCGGGACGTCATCAAGCAGAAGAAGCAGGTGACCGTCCGCAACAACTGCGGCAAGACCATGCACGTGAAGCTCGTCATCAACAACGGCCCCGACGGCGCCTGCTGGACCTATCAGCACGGTGAGGGCAGCGTCTGGACGTGGAAGGTCGGCTCGTACGGCAAGATCGTCACCTGCTGAGCGGCCCCTGACGGCCTCCGCGTCACGCCCGCGAGCGGTCACCGGCCCGGTGGCCGCTTCCGGCGTGCGCCCCGGGCCCGGCTCCGCACCCCGAGGACCCGGGCGGCCGCCGGTCCGGACAGCCGTGGAACTCCCGCCCGGTACGCGTCGTTGTCCTGCCGAGCGACCGGAACCGCCGGTCGCGGAAGGGAACCCGCCATGCAGGCCACCGCCCCCGGCCGCCCCGCCGAACCCGTGCAACTCGACCGCCGCCAGGGGCCGTACGGCGAAGTCGTGCTGCGGCGGCGCGGGGACGCGTACGAGATCATCGCCAACGGGTGTTTCCTGATGGACACTTCGGACGGCCGCTCCGAGAGGCTCCTCGTCGACGCGGCGTACGCGGCCCTGCACCCCGCACCGGGCGCGCCCCGCCCCTCCGTGCTCATCGGCGGTCTCGGCGTCGGTTTCTCCCTCGCCCACGCGGCGGCGCAGGACCGCTGGGGCCGCGTCGTGGTCGTGGAGCGCGAGCGGGCCATCGTCGACTGGCACCGCGAGGGGCCCCTCGGCGCCGTCACCGCCGCCGCGCTGGCCGACCCCCGGGTCGAGATCGTGCTCGCCGACCTGATCGCCCACCTGCGCGACGCGGACCCGGCGGGCGCCCCCGACGGCTCTGCGGCGGACACGTACGACGCCCTGTGCCTGGACATCGACAACGGCCCCGACTGGACCGTCACCGACGACAACCGCAACCTCTACACCCCCGCCGGCCTCGCCGCCTGCCTGCGCCGCCTCAACCCGGGCGGCGTGCTCGCGGTGTGGTCCGCGCAGCCCTCGACGGCGTTCGAGGACGCGCTGCGGAAGGCGGGTTTCACGGAGGTGCGGACCGAGGAGGTGCCGGTGGCACGGGGCGTGCCGGACGTGGTGCACCTGGCGCGCAGGCCCCGCCGGGCCCGCGGCGGGCCCCGTGCCCGGTCCGGCGGGGCGTAGCCGTGAACGGCGGCTGCGGCCTCCTGGCGCCGACGCGGTGAGCGGTCGCGGAGGAATGGATGACAGGATGGCCGGATGGATATCCGTCGCAGGAACAACGTCGTCGTGACCGGCCGGGCCGACGGCCCCACCGTGGTGCTCGCGCACGGCTTCGGCTGCGACCAGAACATGTGGCGCTGTGTCGTGCCCGCCCTCGCGGAGCGTCACCGGGTCGTGCTGTTCGACTACGTCGGCTCGGGCAAGGCCGACCCCGCCGCCTGGTCCGAGGCGCGCTACTCCGGCCTGGCGGGGTACGCCCAGGACGTGGTCGAGATCTGCGCGGAGCTGGACCTGGAGGGGGCCGCCTTCGTCGGGCACTCGGTGAGCGCCATGATCGGCGTGCTCGCCGCGCGCAGCGCCCCCGAGCGCATCGGCTCGCTGGTCATGGTCGCGCCGTCCCCCTGCTACATCGACGACGAGGGGTACCGGGGCGGCTTCTCCGCCGAGGACATCGACGAACTCCTGGCCTCCCTGGAGTCCAATTACCTGGGCTGGTCCGGCGCGATGGCCCCCGTCATCATGGGCAACCCCGAGCGCCCCGAGCTCGGCGAGGAGCTCACCAACAGCTTCTGCGCGACCGACCCCGAGATGGCCCGTGTCTTCGCCCGCACCACCTTCCTCACGGACTCCCGGGAGGACCTGAAGGACGTGGCGGTGCCCACCCTCGTCCTGGAGTGCCGCCAGGACGCCATCGCCCCGCGCGAGGTCGGCGCGTACGTCCACGCCGCCGTGCCGGGCTCGGAGCTGGTGACCCTCGACGCCACCGGCCACTGCCCGCAGCTCAGCTCGCCCGAGGTGACCGGTGCGGCGATCCTGGCCTTCCTCGACGGGCTCCGGCCCGCCCCGACCGGCACCCCGCCCGCGGAAGCCCGCCGATGATGAGCCGCACCAGCAGCGAGCCCGGGCCGTTCGAGCCCGGACCGTTCGGAGCCGGAGCCGGAGACGGCGCGGTCACCGACGCCGCGTTCAGCGCCCTCCTGGAGGACAGCGCGGAGGACCTCTACGAGCAGGCGCCGTGCGGTTACGTCTCCACCCTCATGGACGGCACCCTCGCCAAGGCCAACGCCACCCTGCTGGACTGGCTCGGCCTGCGCCGCGAGGACGTCGTGGGCCGGATGCGCTTCAGCGACCTGCTCACCGTCGGCGGCCGGATCTACCACGAGACGCACTTCGCGCCCCTGCTGCGGATGAAGGGCGAGATCAACGGCATAGCCCTGGAGCTGAAGGGCGCCGACGGCGTCCGCATGCCCGTCCTGGTCTCCGCGGTCGTCAAGTACGGCAGCGAGGGCGAGCCCCTGCTGATCCGCGCCACCCTCGCCGACGCCCGCGACCGCCACGCCTACGAGCAGGAGCTGCTGCGCGCCCGGCAGGCCGCCGACGCCGCCCGCCGCGAGGCCGAGGCCGACCGCGTCCGCCTGAAGGACGCGCTGATCGTCCTCCAGCAGAGCCTGCTGCCCGCCGTCCTGCCCTCCGTGCCGGGCCTGGAGTCCGCCTCGTACTACCACACCGCCTCCCCCGACCGGCTCGGCGGCGACTTCTACGACCTGTTCCCCGTCGACGGCGAGCGGTGGGGGTTCTTCCTCGGCGACGTCTGCGGCAAGGGCCCCGAGGCCGCCGCCGTCACCTCGCTCACCCGCTACACGCTGCGCGCCGCCGCCCTGCACGACCCGGACCCGGTCGCCGCCCTGTCCACGCTCAACACCATGCTCCACGAGCGCTACTCCGGCAGCGACCCCCGCTACTGCACCGCCGTCTTCGGCATCCTCCAGCCCGACCCGGAGACGGGCCACGTGACGGTACGGGTGGCCTCCGGCGGGCACCCCCCGGCGCTCGTGCTGCGCGCCGACCGCAGCACGGAGTACCTGGAGACCCCGGGCGGCCTGCTGATCGGCATCCTGGCGGACCCGCCGCTCAGCACGGCCACCACCGTCCTCGCCCCCGGCGACACGCTCCTGCTGCACACCGACGGCCTGACCGAGGCCCGCACCGCCGCGCGCGGACGGGGCTCCGAGCGGTACGGCGACGAAGCGCTGCGGGAGTTCGCCGCCAACGTCCCCGACACCTCGCCCGCCTCCCTGGTCACCGCGCTGAGCGGGCTCCTGGAGAGCTTCGGGGACGGCCTCGACGACGACACCGCCCTGCTCGCGCTGGGCGCCCCGGCCATGGAGAAGCCCGAATGACCCCCACGAAAACGCTGACGATCACCGTGCGCCAGGCCGCCACGGGCCCCGTCCTGGAGATCGCCGGCGACCTCGACTACGACACCGCGGGCGACCTGCGCACCCGCCTGGGCACGCTCCCGCTGACGGCGGACGCCCGCCTGGTGATCGACCTGGCGGGCATGGAGTTCTGCGATTCCACCGGCATCACCGCGCTGCTCGCCGCCCGCAACCACGCGCTGGCCGCGGGCGCCGGGATCGCGCTGTCCGCCGTGCCGGAGCACACCTGCCGGGTACTGCACCTGGTCGGCCTCGACCAGGTCTTCGCCCTGTACGCCAGCACGGCCGAGGCCACGTCCACCGAGGACCCGGACCGCCGGCCGGACCCGCGGACCCCCACGGGCTGACCCCCACGGGCTGACCCCCGCGGGCCGGGGCCCGGGGGCCGCCGCCCGGTCAGCGGCCCTTCCACTCGTGGGCCAGCAGCGACCACACCTCCATGTCCAGGCGCACACCCCGGTACTCCGTGTGCTCGCGCAGCGTGCCGTCCAGGTGCATCCCCGCGCGCTGCGCGACCGCCCGGCTGCGCACGTTGACCGTGCTGTTCCACCACTCGACCCGGTGCAGCCCGCGCTCCTCGAAGGCGTACGCGAGGAGCTTGTCGACGGCGGCGCCGATCAGGCCCCGCCCCTCGGCCGCCGGCTCCGACCACACGCCGATCTCGGCGGTGCCCAGCGCGGCGTCGAAGTGCACGAACATGACACCGCCCACCAGGGTTCCGTCCAGCCAGATCCCGAAGATCCGTCCGGCGTCGGCCACCTGCTTGTCGGCGTACCGCTGCAAGGTGGCCCGGGCCGACGCCAGGTCGGTGGAGAACGTGGCCCACGGAATCCACGGGTCCACCAGATCGCGGGCGCGGTCCATGTGGGCCAGGAACTCCGGTGCCTGCCAGGGCTCCAGCGGGCGGAGTTCGGCACGGTCGGTCAGGGATACGGCGTACACGGCAGTCCTCGGGGTCCGGGAGCTGGGGCGCCCGCGCGGTGGCGGCGGGCGGCACCACGATACGTAACGCTCCCGCCCGGCGCGGCGGGTTCGCGCTACGCCTCCTCCGCCCGGGGCCTGCTCAGCCGGCCCGGCCACCACGCCGTGCGGCCGATGTCCCGCACCAGCGCCGGTACGAGCAGGGACCGTACGACCAGCGTGTCCAGCAGCACGCCGAACGCCACGATGAACGCGATCTGCAGCAGGAAGGCCAGCGGGATCACGCCCAGGGCCGCGAAGGTCGCCGCCAGGACCACGCCCGCCGACGTGATCACTCCGCCGGTCGCGGTGAGGCCGCGCCGGACGCCCTCGCGGACGCCGTGCGCGAGGGACTCCTCGCGGACCCGGGACATCAGGAAGATGTTGTAGTCCACGCCGAGCGCGACCAGGAACACGAAGCCGTACAGCGGGACGGAGGAGTCCGTGCCGCTCATGCCGAAGACGTACCGGAACACGAGGGCCGAGACCCCCAGCGTGGCGACGAAGTTGAGCGCGACCGTGGCCACCAGCAGCAGCGGCATCAGCAGCGAGCGCAGCAGCAGGGCCAGGATGACGAGGATGATCGCGAGGACCACCGGCACGATCAGCGCGCGGTCCTGGGCGGCGGTCCGCTGGGTGTCGTACTGCTGCGCGGTGTACCCGCCGACGAGCGAGTCCTGCGCGCCCGGCACCGCCCGTACCCGCTCGCGCAGTTCGGCCACCGTCCGCTTCGCCGCGTCGCTGTCGGCGGCGTCCTCGAGCGTGGCGTCGACGCGCACCCGGCCGTCCACGACGAGCGGCGGACCCCCGCCCGGGCGGCCCGACGCGGTCACGGCCGTGGCGTCGGCCACCCCCGCGACGTCCTTCGCCTCCTTCACGACGGACTCGGCCACCCGCGCCCCGGTGATGACGACCGCGGGCTGCCCGGAGCCGCCGGGGAAGTGCGCGCCCAGGGTGCGCTGGGCGGCGACCGAGGGCGCGTCATGGACGAAGATCTCGTCGAGCGGCACGCCCCGCGAGGTCAGCATCGGCGAGAACGCGGCACAGGCCAGCAGCCCCGCCAGGCAGACGGCCCACACCCGGCGCGGCGCCCGGTCCACGAGACCGGCCACCCGCTGCCACAGACCCGCGCTGCCGCCCCGCCCGGCCGTGGGCCTCGGCCGGGCGGGCCAGTACGCGGCCCGGCCCAGCAGCGCCAGCGCGGCGGGCAGGAAGGTCAGCGCGCTCAGCACCGCGCACACGATGCCGATCGCCCCGACCGGGCCCAGCGCGCGGTTGTTGGTGAGGTCGCTGAGCAGCAGGGCCAGCAGGCCGAGCGCGACGGTGGCCGCGCTGGCCGTCACCGGCCCCACCGACTGCCGCCAGGCGGCCCGCACAGCGGTGAACCGGTCGGCGCCGCCCGCCAGTTCCTCCCGGAAGCGGGCGCTGAGCAGGAGCGCGTAGTCGGTCGCCGCGCCGATCACCAGGATGGACAGGATGCCCTGCACCTGCCCGTCCACGCGGACCACGTCGTGGTCGGCCAGCACGTACACCACCGCGCTCGCCAGCCCCAGCGCGAACACCGCGCCGATGATGATCACGAAGGGGAGCAGCACGCTGCGGTACACCAGCAGCAGGATCAGCAGGACGGCGGCCAGCGCCACCCCGAGCAGGATTCCGTCGATTCCGGCGAAGGCGTCCTTGAGGTCGGCCTGACTCGCGGCCGGCCCCGCCAGCTCGACCTTGGCGTCCGGCACGTGACCGGCGGCCCGCTTGACGCGGTCGAGTGCCGGGGCGAGCTCGTCGCCGAGGTCGGGACGCAGTTGTACGACCCCCTGGAGCGCCTGCTCGTCCTTCGACGGCAGCGCGGGCGAGGCCCGGCCCGCGATGCCGGGGGAGCCGTTCAGGGAGGCCAGCGCGCGGGTGGCGGCCGCCGCCTGCTGCGCGTCGAAGGGGCCGCCGCCGGGATGGGTCCACACCACGACGAGCGGCAGGGTCTCGTCCTGCCGGAACGCCTTCTGCGCCTCGATGACGCGGGTGGACTCCGCGTTCTGCGGCAGGAACGCCGCCTGGTCGTTGCTGGCGACCTCGCCCAGCTTCCCGGCGTACGGGCCGAGACCGCCGCCGACGCCGAGCCAGGCGACCAGCAGGACGAGCGGAACCAACCAACGGGCATGCCGTGCTGCGCTGGACATCGTGCTCCCGGTGCGAGTGAGGAGGGGGCGGGCCCTCGCCCGGGTTTCCCATTCTCTCGATGATAAACAATCTCAATGATTGAAATACACCGCCGCCGGTCCGGCGCGCCGCCTTCCCGCGCTCAGGAGCGCGGGGCGCGCACGTCCGTGAGTTCGGAGTTGAGGTCGGCCAGGAAGCGCAGGACCACCGCGAGTTCGCCGTCGGTGAAGCGGGAGCGGGTGTTCTCGGTCGCCTCGGCGAGCGGCCGGAAGTGGGTGCGCGCCACCTGCCGGGCGCTCGGCTCGTAGTGGAGGTGCACGACGCGGCGGTCCGTGCTCTCCCGGGAGCGCCGGATGTGACCGGCGTTCTCCAGCCGGTCCAGGCAGGCGGTCACCGCGCCCGAGGTCAGCCCCAGGTGCTCGCGGAGGCGGCCCGGGGTGAGCGGGGTCTCGGAGTCCAGGATCGCGGCCAGCGCCTGGATGTCGGTGGCGTGCAGGCCCTGGCCGGAGGCGAAGCCGTGGACCAGCCGGTTGATCTCCCCGTTCATGCGGCGCAGCTGCACGGCGAAGGCCCGCAGGTCGGGGGCCGCGGGGGCGGGGCTCGGCGCTGCGGGGGTCCCCTGCCCGACCTCGGGTCCGTCTCGTTCATCTGTACTGGCCACGGGGTCACCCTATGGCGCGGGCCCCGCCCGGAGGTACGCCGCACGCCCCACCGGGCCGCGTGCCCGTGCGTCCCCCGGCCACCGGCCGCTGCGCCCGGGGCAACGGCGGCGCGCACCTGCTGTGGGTGGACCCGGCCCGCGATCTGGTGGTCAGCTCCCGCTGGGGCGCGGACCCGGAGAAGCTGCTGGCGGAGGTGTCGCAGGCGGTGCCCGTGACGCAGCGGAGTTGACCTTGCCCCTGGGGGAAGGCCCACGGTGTGTGCACGCGCCCCGGGGGCAGCTCCACGGCGCGTGTACGCACTGTGGGGGCAGCCCCGCGGTGCGCCCGTACGCATCCGTACCGCACCCCCAAGGGAACCCCATGACCACCACCGCGCCCCGCCCCTCCTGCCTCCTCCTCGACATCGGCGGCGTCCTGGAGCTCACCCCCGACACGGGCTGGCTGCCCCGCTGGGAGGAGCGGCTCGGCCTCGCCCCCGGCACCGTCGACGACCGGCTGGGCGAGGTCTGGCACGCGGGCAGCGTCGGCCGCGTCGACGAGGGGGAGGTGCGCGCCCGGGTCGCCGCGGCGCTCCGTCTCGACACCCCGCAGCTCGACGCCTTCATGGCCGACCTCTGGGACGAGTACCTCGGCTCACCCAACGTGGAACTGCTCGCGTACGTACGCGAGCTGACCGGCCGTCAGGACCTCCGGATCGGCATCCTCAGCAACAGCTTCGTCGGGGCCCGCGAGCGCGAAGCCGACCGCTACCGCCTCGACGCCCTGGTGGAACGGCCCGAACACCTCGTCTACTCCCACGAGACCGGCATCCTCAAGCCCGATCCCCGCGCCTTCGCGACCGCGTGCACCACGCTCGGCGTGCGCCCGCAGGACTGCCTCTTCGTGGACGACGCCGCCCCGAACGTCGAGGCCGCCCGCGCGGCGGGCCTGCACGCGCACCTCTTCCGGGACAACGCCGGCACCCTCGCCCGCATCGCCGACCACCTCCGTCAGGGCGCGGCCGCATAGCGGGCCGCCAGTGCCGCCACCGTCCCCGCGAGCGCCGTGCGCAACTCGGGCGGCCCCAGCACCTCCGCGTCGTCGCGCAGCCTGAGCAGGTCGGACACCGCCACGGACGACGACTCGACCCGCATCTCCGCCCGCACCCACCCCTCGGCGTCCGCCTCCCCGGCCCCGGCGAGGGCCTCGGTCCCCGCCGCTCCGAACAGCGCGGGCAGCAGCCGCTGCCCCGTCGGGGAGAGCCGCAGCTCCGCGACCCCCTGGTACCGCTTCGCCTCCATGCGCCGCGAGGACTCCTGCCAGTGCGCCGCCAGCGCGAACCCGGCCGGGCGCTCGAAGACCTCGCCCGTGTCCCGTACGGAAAGGAAACGTGACACCCGATACGTCCGCACCGCCGCGTCGGAACCGCGCGACCGCGCCACCAGGTACCAGATCCCGCCCTTCAGGACGAGACCCAACGGGTCGAGCACGCGCCGCACCTCGCCCTTCCAGCTCCGGTAGTCCACGGCGAGCTTCCGCTGCTCCCACACCGCGTGCGACACCTCCGAGAGGTACGGAACCGGATCGGCCTCGCGGAACCACGCGGGCGCGTCGAGATGGAAGCGGTCCTCCCACACCCTTGCCCGGTCGGCCAGTTCCGCCGGGAGGGCCGCCTGGAGCTTGAGCCGTGCCGTGGCGAGCACCGCGCCGAGCCCCAGGTCGTGCGCCGGACCGGGCGCGCCCGCGAGGAACAGCGACTGGGCCTCGGCGCGGGTGAGACCCGTCAACCGGGTGCGGTATCCGGCCATCAGCTCGTACCCGCCGTCGGGCCCCCGGCCCGCCCTGACCGGCACGCCGGCCGCGCCGAGCGCCTCGACGTCGCGGTAGACGGTCCGTACCGACACCTCCAGCGCCTCGGCCAGTTGGGGCGCGGTCATGCGGCCCCGGCTCTGGAGCAGCAGGAGCAGCGAGAGGAGGCGGTCGGCGCGCATGCCTCCCATTGTCCTTCCGTACCTGACAGAAGGTGTCAGGTACGGGGAACAGAGTGGTGTGCGGCGAGTGAGCGGCCCGCGCACTCCGACGCACCGACCCCAGGGGAAGACATGACGACCACGCCCATGAACGCGAATACGGACACGGACACGGCCACCGACACGGGCAGCACGACCGTCACCGGGCACTTCACCTACGCGAGCTGGGACGAGACCTGCGCCACCGACGCCGGGACGAGTCCCCGGATCTCCCACGCCTCCGTCGTCAACACCTTCACCGGCGGCATCGAGGCCGTCGACACCCGGTGCGAGTACATCTGCACGTACGTCACGGAGACGACCGGCTGTTTCAACGGAATGGAGTTCTTCTCCGGCCGGCTGGGCGGCCGCGAGGGCAGGTTCGTGGTCGAGGAGCGGGGGCACTTCGGTGCGGACGGCACCGTGCACTGCGCCTTCGAGGTGGTCCCCGGCTCGGGCACGGACGCGCTGGCCGGGCTCACCGGAAAGGGCCGCTTCGTCGCCCCGCACGGTGAGAAGTCCGTTCCGTACACCTTCACGTACACGCTGCCGGACCTGCCGGCCTGACCCGGGGCGCGGCGGCTCCCGGGTGCCGTCCTCCCCTCCGCCTCACCCTCCCCCGGCCCCGAACGCCCGGACCTCGCCGCCGGGGAGCTTGGCCCACCAGTGGTGGTAGCGGCTGTACGTCCGGGGGTCCCGCTCCGCGAGCAGTGCGGCCAGGGGCTGCGCCTCGGCCGCCACCTCCTCCCACTGGCCGGGCCGCAGGTCCCGGAAGGCGGTCACCTCGACCGCGCCGTCCAGGAGCCGCCAGACCCCGGCGACGTAACCGTCCAGCAGGAGGGTCGGAAGGACGTCGCCGTTGGTGCGGATCACCACCTTGCGCAGTTCCTCGGGGATGATCCGGCTGCGGTCCTGGAACGCGAGCAGGGTGCTGTCCCACATCGGCAGCAGCCGTGCCGGAGCCGGAGTGTCCGCGTCCGGCCGCGGCGCACCCGGCAGGTCGTACAGCGCCTTCCCGTCCGGTCCCCGGAACTCCTCCACCGTCCCGTCCAGCTCCCGCAGCACCCGCAGCACCGGCGTGGTCCGTACCAGCGCGAACCGCGCCACGTCCCCCACCGAAGCCGGACCGAACCCCTCCAGATAGCGCAGCACCAGGTGGCGCAAGGCCGGTACGTCCACCTCCCGGCCCTCCGGCACCGCGGCCGCCCCCGCCGTGACGTAGGAGGGCCGCGCGCCGAAGGACCACGGGCCGCCGGTCGGCACGTGGTGCAGCGGCGCGTACACCTGCACCCCCCGCAACGCGGCGTCCTTGCGCTCCGCGCCGACCTTCCCGGCCAGCCACTCCTGCACCTCGGCGGAGGTCCGGGGCTCCTTCGCGAACACCAGCAGCTCCGCCGCCAGTTGCCGGGCGTCCTGGGCCGTCAGCCCGGAGTCCGTGAAGCGCGACCCCAGCCCCGACCCGTACAGCGTCGGCTGGACCGCCGACCGGAACGGCTGGTAGTCGTCCGCCGCCACCGCGTGCAGCGTGATCCGCATCAGCGTCGCCTTGACGACGGTCCGCGCGGCGAACGCCGCGTCCAGCCCGGCCGGATCGAAGCCCTCGATCCGGTTCCACAGCGCGACGTACGGCGAGGGCGCGTGCTGCGCCTGGAGCGCGACGACGCGCCGGACGGCGTCCGTCACGCTCAGGCTCGCCCGTTCCAGCAGGAGTTGGCGGCCCAGAGTGGCCCGGTTGAGTTCACGCGCGGAGATCGTCACACCGCCGATTGTGCCGCAGTCCCGCTGCGCGCCGCCGGGAGCCGCCGTCACCCCGGCCGGCGGAGGTCGTCGGCGATGATGCGCTCGATGTTGCGTTCCGCGAGCGCGGTGATCGTGACGAACGGGTTGACGCTCGTGTTGCCCGGGATCAGGGAGCCGTCCATCACGTACAGGCCCGTGTACCCGTGCAGGCGGCCGTAGTTGTCGGTGGCCCTGTCGAGGACCGCGCCGCCGAGCGGGTGGTAGGTGAGGTGGTCGCCCCAGATCTTGTACGCGCCGAACAGGTCGGTGCGGTAGATCGTGCCCTCCTTCTGGTTGATCTTGTCGAAGATGGTCTTCGCCGCGTCGACGGAGGGCTGCTTCCACGCCGTCTGCCAGTCGAGCTCGACCCGGCCGGCCGACGCGTTCCAGGTGAAGCGGGCGCGGTGCGGGTTCTTGGTGATGGAGAGGTAGAAGGAGGCGTACGTCTCGATGCCGGTCGGCAGCGGGGCCACCTCGGCGAACGCGCCGCCCGCGTCCCAGTTGTCGATACCGGCCGTCGGCATGGCGGACTGGAGCTTGCCGGTGGCGTCCCACATGTGGTTGGCGCGGCCGCACATCACATTGCCGTTGTCGCCCCAGCCCCGGCCGACCTCGTCATTGAGGCGGGGGAGCGCGCCGGTCGCCTTCAGCCGGGTGAGGAGCTTGGACGTGCCGACGCTGCCCGCCGCGAAGAAGACCCGGTCGGCGGTGACGGACTTGGTGGCGGTCACCGCGCCCGCCGTGTCGAGCTGCTCCACCACAACGGTGTAGCCGGACGCGGCCGGGGCCACCGAAGTCACCCTGTGCAGTGGGGAGACGGTGACGCGCCCGGTGGCCTTCGCCTGGGCGAGGTAGGTCTTCTGGAGGGACTTCTTGCCGTGGTTGTTGCCGTACAGGACCTCACCGGCCAGCGCCGACTTCGGTACCAAGCCCGCCAGTTCCTGCTTCATGTACTCCCAGTCGTACACATTCGGCACGAAGACGAACGGGAACCCGGAGCGCTCCGCGTGCTTGCGGCCCACCCGCGCGTACTGGTAGCAGGACGCCGACTCCCACCACCGGGTGTCGACCTCGGTGACGCCGAGCCCGGCGTTGGCGCGCGGGTAGTACGTGCCGTACATCTCGTCGGCGTTGACCGAGGGCAGCACCGCGCCGAAGCGTTCGCGGCGCGGGGTGACGGCCATGCCGCCGTTGACCAGTGAGCCGCCGCCGACGCCCCGGCCCTGGTAGACGGTGATGCCGCCGAATTCCTCCGCGTCCAGGATGCCGGTGTGGCGCGGCACGTCCTTGTCGAGGGGGAAGCCCAGGAAGTTGGACAGCGGCTGCTTGGTTCTGGTGCGCAGCCAGAAGGAGCGGTGGTCGGGCCTGGTGGTGTTGGCGAAGACGTTGCCGTCGGGGCCGGGGGTGTCCCAGGCCATGCCCATCTCGACCAGGTGGACGTCGACCCCGGCGCGGGCCAGGCGCAGGGCGGTGACGGAACCTCCGTAGCCCGTGCCGATCACCAGCGCCGCGACGTGCTCGCCGTTGGTCAGGGCCGGGCGGCGCGGCGCCGCGTGGACGGTGGGGGAGCCGGGGCCGCCGAGGGCGGCCGTGCCGAGGAGGGCGCCGGTGCCCGCGAGGAGCAGGCGACGGGACGGACTCATCGGGGAGGGTGGGGTCTGCGAGGTTGGTGCAGCCATGGGAGATTCCTCACTCTTGTGGGAAGAGGAGCGAGTTGTACTGCCGGGGTCTTGGGAAGTCACGGCATACCGCGAGGTAACTTCCTCCGGCCCCCGGGAACTCCCCTGACGTGCGACAAGGGGCGACGCGGAACGCGGTCGCACATGTGTTGCGGGCGCACGGTGGCGCACGGCGCCGGGCCATGTGCCCCCTGTGCTTCGCGATGCGGATGCGGAAGCGTTCCTTCGGCGGCTTGATGGGCACTGGTGTCATCCCCACTGGAGGAGTGGCAGTGATCCGTGTCCATGTCGCCCATGCGGCAGGTCTGTTCAGATCGGCGTTGATGGCGCTGTTGCGTGCCGAGGAAGGCTTCGAGGTGCTGGATGAGGACGCGCGGCTCGGGCCCTGCGCGGTGGGCGGCCCCCCGGCCGACGTGTGGGTCGCCGATGCGGAGGAGTTGCCGCCGCGGCTCCGGAGGGCGGCGGGCAGAGCGTCCCGGACCTCGCGCGACGCCGCGCCGGGAGGCGCCGGACTGCTGGTCCTGGCCACCGCCGACCGCCCCGGGGTGCTGCGCCGGGCCTTCGACGCGGGAGCACTCGGTTACGTCGACAAACAGCTTTCGCCCTGTCGATTAGTCGAGGGGATCCGCGCGGTCGCACGCGGCGAGCGGTACGTCGACGAGTCACTCGCCTTCGGACTCCTGCGTGCCACGGAGATTCCCCTCACCCCCCGGGAGCTGGGAGTGCTTTCGCTGGCCGCGCAGGGCGCCTGCGTCGCCGAGATAGCGCTCGAACTGCATCTGTCCCGGGGCACGGTGCGCAACTACCTGGCGGCCGCCATCCGCAAGACGGGCGCCCGCAACCGGGTCGACGCGATCCGCATCGCCGGGTCGGCGGGCTGGATGTGACCGGTGCGGGTCCGGCTTCCGGCCCGTCAGGTCCCGGTAGAGGCCGGACTGCCGCAGCAGCTCGTCATGGGTTCCGCACTGCGCCCTGGTGCCGTCCAGTACGAGAATCCGGTCGGCCCGCAGCGCGGAGGTCATCCGGTGCGCCACCACGACCAGGGCCCCGGGCCGGTCGGCCAGCACCCGCTCGGCGCGTTCCTCCGCCGCGGGGTCGAGATGGCACGTCGCCTCGTCGAGCACGAGGAGCGGGGCGGGGGAGAGGTGGGCCCGCGCGAGCGTCACCAACTGCCGCTCGCCCGCCGAGAGCTGTCCGGGGTCGACGACCGCGTCCAGTCCGCCGATCCGCGCGGCCAGCGGACCGAGACCGAGCGCGTCGACGGCCGCCGCCACCTCGGCCGGGGCCGCGCCCGGGTGCAGGTGGGTGAGGTTCTCGCGGAGGGTGGCGGTGAAGACGTACGCCTCCTGGGGGACCAGGGCGCGCTGGGCGGAGCCGCACACGGCCCGTCCGGCGAGCAGCACCGAGCCCCGGTCGGGGACGAGCAGCCCGGCGAGGACGTTGGCCAGGGTGGACTTCCCGATGCCGCTGGGCCCGACCACGGCGAGGTGCTCGCCGGCGCCGAGGGTCAGGGACAGGCCGTCGAGGACGGGGCGCGCGCCGGGACCGTAGGCGAGGGTCACGCCGTGCAGCTCGGCGGCGGGCGGGGGACGGCGGGACGGGGAGGGCGTCCCGGGCTCCGGGGACGGCGGCGGAGACTTCGCAGGGGTCCGGGGGTCCGGCCCCTGCGCGGAGCCGCCCGGGGGCGCGGGGTCGGCGAACCGGTCCAGGACGACCAGCAGCCGAGTGCCCGCCGCGCCGAGGGCGGTCATCAGCGTGTGCAGGGCGGGCAGCAGCGCCTGGACGAGGTAGGTGAGCGCCCCGGTCAGCACGCCCGCCCCCAGCCCTCGGTCCAGCAGCCAGGGGGTCGCCAACAGCAGGAGCAGCGGGGGCAGTTGTCCGGCGACGCCGAGTGCGACCGTCCGCAGGGCGGCCCATCGGGCCAGCACCCGTGCCGCCCGGGCCGCGGCGTCGGCCGAAGCGGTCGCGGCCGCGCCGACCTGGTCCGCGATGCCGCAGGCCGCCACGTCGCGCAGCCCGGCCGCCGCCGCCCGCACCTGGTCGGTGTACGTCTCTTCCGCGTCCAGCGCCGCCCGCTGGGCGCGGGCCATCGGCCCCAGCGTGGCGAGGAACAGACCGAGGCCGAGGAGCAGCGGAGGCACGGTGACCAGTAGGAGTTCCGGGGCCAGGGCGAACATCCCGGCGAGCGCGCCGACCGCCGTGAAGACGAAGGACCGGGCGGTCAGCACCAGCCCCGCGAAGCTGTCCCGGGCGATCTCGCTCTGCTGGGAGACCCGGGACACGGCTGTCCCCGGGGTGGCTGGGCCGGGGGCGACCCTGGCCGGGGCGGGCGGGCCCGGGGCGGCCGGGACAGGACCGGCGGTGCCGCCGCGTGCGCCCGTCGCCGTCCGGAGGGCCTGGTCGACGGCCCGGCGGACCAGCCCGTCCCGGAACGGCTCGACCAGGCCGGCCAGTTGGGCGAAGACACCGCGCGTGACGGGCCCCCCGGCCAGGATCGCCGGCATCGCCACGGCCAGCCAGGCCAGGCCGACCCCGGCGCGTCCGGCGAGGAAGCCCCGGTCCAGGGCCTGGGCCAGGCAGTAGCCGCCCAGGAAGGTCTGCGCCGACTCGGCGAGCGACCAGCCGGTGAGGCGGACCAGGACCAACCGGTGCCGGGCCAGGAAGCGGCGGGCGTCCGCGCGCAGGCGGGTGCGGGGAGCGGCGTCGACGGGGTCGCCCGCCCGGGGGCCGCTCATGCCGGAGCTTCCCCGGACGCTCCGGAGACCTCGTGTTCCTCGGGCCCCCGGGCCTGCTCGGGCCCCCGGGGCCGCTCGGCCTCCCCGGTCACCGCGAAGACCCGCCGGTAGTCCGGCCGGTCCCACAGCGCCTCGTGCGGGCCCACCGCCCGCACCCGGCCCGCCTCCAGCCACACCACCAGGTCCGCCCGGGCGGCCGACGAGAGCCGGTGGGCGACCACCAGGCGCGTGCCCGGGCCGACGTCCCGGGACAGCGCCTCCTCGATGCGGCGCTCCGTCGCCGTGTCCAGGCTGGACGTCGCGTCGTCCAGGATCAGCAGTCGGCCCGCGTGCGCGAACGCCCGTGCCAGGCCCAGGCGTTGGTGCTCACCGCCCGAGAGGGGAGCGGCTGCGGGCGGAGTGTCGTACGCGTCCGGGAGCAACCGCAGGAAATCGTCCGCACCCGCCGCCCGGGCCGCCGCCACCACCTCCGCGGGCGTCGCCCGGCGCGCGCCCGAGGCCAGCGCCTCGCCCAGGGTCGCGCCGAAGAGCGCCGGCCGCTCGAAGGCGTACCCGACCTCCCGGCGCAGTTCCCGCGCCTCGATCTCCGCCAGGGGCACGCCGTCCAGCAGTACGGTGCCGGAGTCCGGCGCGCAGAGCCGGCCCGCCACCGCCGCCAGCGTCGACTTGCCGGAACCGGAGCGGCCGACCACGGCCGTCGTCGTGCCGCCGGGGAGGGTGAGGGAGACGTCGGTGAGGACGGGCGCGCCGTCCAGCGCCACGTTCACGCCCACGAGGTGGAGCGTGCCGGGGCCGTCCGGCGGGAGGGTCCGGTTGCCGGAGCCGAGCGGGGGCAGCGCGAGGAGGTCGCCGAGCCGGCGGGCGGCGGTCCGGCCGCGGATCAGGGTGCCGAGGAAGGAGGCCACCGTGCCGATTCCGGCGGCGAGGGCCGCGTACCGGGAAATCGCGAGGAGGTCGCCGACGGTCAGCCGGCCGGAGACCACGCCGAGGCCCGCGACGGCCGTGACGGCGGTGATCAGCAGGGGCAGCAGGACGGTGCTGCGGGCCACCGCCCGGCCGTGGACCCGCCACATCCGCCGCCCCTGGACGCCCAGTTCGGGCAGCGGAGCCAGAACGCGGGCCCGGTCGCGCGCGACAGTCCCCCCGGCGGCGATGCTGCGCGCACCGGTCAGCGCCTCCGCGAGCCGGGAGGCGAGGGCCGCCTGCACCCGCTGGTAGCGGGCCACGCTGTCGGAGGAACCGGCGGCGAAGGCGCGCAGCAGGAGCAGGAGGAGGGGCAGGCCCGCCGCGAAGGCCAGCGCGCACCACGGGTCGATCAGGGCCAGCGCCACCAGGCCGCCCACCGGTGCGATCAGGGAGGCCGCCAGGGCCGCGGCGGCACCGGGCGCGGCGCCCGCCTCGGTGGCGTTCGCGGACAGCCGGGTCGCGGTGTCGCCGGGCGGGAAACGGGCGGCGGCGCGCGGGGTGGCGTCGAGCAGCCGGGCCAGGGTGCGGCCGCGCAGCCAGGCCGTCGCCCGGGCCTGGGCGGTCCCGGAACACAGGGCCTCCGCGGCCTCGGCCAGGACCTGGCCCGCCACGAGCACCGCGCACAGGGTCAGCCACCGCCCGCCGGCACTGTCACGGGCGAGCAGCAGGTCGAGGGTGCGGCCGACGGCGGCGGGCAGGGCGAGGGCCGCGGCGCCGGACAGGGCGGAGGCGAGGAAGAGGGCGCCGGCGGGGGCGCGGGTGTGACGGGTCGCGGCGAGGAGGAGGCGGTCGGGTGGGGCGATGGCCCTGGCGGGCGGCACGGGGGCTCCTTCGGTCGCCGGGAGGGGGTGCGCTCGGCGCGGTCGCGGGGGCGGCAGCGGTGAGGCGCTGCCCCGTGCCGCACCCGGCCCCGGGGTGCTCCCGCCCCGGCCCCGCCCCGCCACCGGAAGCGCTCGGCACGCGGCCGAGCCCGCGGTTCCCCGCGCCGTGCGAAGGGGCGCGGGGAACCGCGCGAGCGACCACAACGCACCCGCAGGCGAACCGCGCGGAACCGGCGCCGGGTACCGATACCTCACCCCGCACCGCGCCCGAGCGGCCCTCGGGCCACGGACAACGGTCGGGCCGGGAGGACCGTGCACGGTCCCCCCGGCCGTCACCCCGCTAGTTGCAGGTGGTCACGCTGAGGCTGCTGTCACCACAGAGAAGCAGGCTCGCGCGGCTGCCGGTGAGCTCCGTGTCACCGATCGCCTCGTCCTTCGGGGTCTCCATGGACTGGAGGTCAAGAATGCTCATGACTGTTCCTCTCACTGGGGACGGTGTTCTTCTGGTACGGCCCCGGAAGGGGCCGGCTCTGGGGCCGCCGGAAGCGGCGGCAGGAAGGGCAGCCGCGCCGCGAGCGAGCCGGACGGCTCCTCGCACGCGGCGGCCAGGGCGAGCAGGCAGCCGGCGGCGCCGGTGGCCAGGTCCATGGACAGGCGCATCATCTGCTCGCCGGGGAAGGCCAGCCGGCCCTGGTGCGGCACGGCGTGCCAGGCCAGCGCGTCGATCTGGCGGCGCACGTCGGCGGGGTCCGTGCCGGGCCCGGGGGCCGAGGTGCGGCTGAGGTACAGCACCATCCCCGCCGCACCCCGGAACAGTCCCGGCTGGGCGTAGAAGGTGGCCTGCGCGGCGGCGACGATGTCCCGGCGCGCCCGCTCGAAGTCCGCGTCGGCGCGGTGCGCGAGGTAGTCGTCGAGCACCATGCCGATGCCGACGCTCCCCGCCCCGAGGTACGGCATCGTCCGCCACCCCTCGCTCACCTGGAGCGTTCCGCCCGCGCTGCGCACGCAGCGGGCCAGGTCCCGGCGCAGTGCCCCGGCCGCGAGGTCCAGGAGCCCCGGGTCGCCGGAACGCTCGTACAGGCGCAGGAAGAGCAGCGCGCCGCCGGTCGCCCCGTGCAGCAGCCCGGCCCGCGCGGGTTCCCGGTGCGGCCGCGCCGCCAGGTCGGCGCAGCGCAGCGCGGCGTCGGTCAGGGCGCGTTCACCGGTGGCGGCGCCGAGCGCGTCCAGGGCCAGGCCCAGGCCCGCGAGCCCGCCGTACAGGTCGGGGGCGAGGGCCTCCCAGGGCTGGGCGAGGGCCAGTTCGGCGAGTTCCAGGGCGCGGGCCCGGTGGCCGAGGTGCTCCAGGGTCCAGGCGATGCCGGCCAGGCCGTCGTAGAAGCCGAGCGGGGTGCCGGACGCGGGTTCCTTCGTACGGGCGAGGAGCCACTCCTCACCGGGCTCGAAGCGTCCGGCGCCGCTCGCGTGGAGGGCGTAGAGGATGCCGGCGGTTCCGTTCGCGACGTTCTGCCCGCCGCCCGAGACCGCGAACTGGGCGATGTCGCCGGGGAAGCAGCGGTCCTCGCGGCCGGGGGTCGCGCAGGCCCGTATCGCCCCGGCGAGGGAGTCGCGGCTGTGCGGCCAGTCGCCGGGCCGGACGGGGAGGTAGGGATGTGCGGGGACGAGGGCGGGACCGTCGGGTCTGCGACATATCTCGTCGACCGCCTCCCGCAAGTAGTCCTTCGGCACCGGGAACTGACGAGCCGTTATCTCGGCCAGGTGGGCGGCTTTGGTGCGGTCCAGGGCCAGCAGGCTGGTCAGCGGTATGAACAGGGCGAGGCGCAGACAGGCCAGCGCGTACCGGTCGACGTCGACGCCGCGCCGGTCGGCGGGCGCCACGAAGGCCGGGTTGGCGACGGTCTGGCGGCGGTTCTCGGCGGCGGGGGCCGCGGCCTCGAAGTCCAGGAGGACGACCTTCGACTCGTCCTCGGAGAGCATGATGTTGAACAGGTGCAGATCGTTGAAGACCACCCCGCGGGCGTGCACGGCGGCCACCGCGTCCGTCACCAGGCCGTGCACGCGCAGCGCCCACGCGGTGTACTCGGCGAGCCGTTCCGGCGTCGGGTCCGCCTCGATCAGCGGGTGGCGGCGCGCGAAGAAGGAGTTCAGCGGCTTGCCCTCGACGAACTCCATGACCAGGAAGCGGTGTCCGCCGAGCTCGAAGCCGTCCAGCACCTCCGGGGTGCAGTCGAGCCCCGACAGCCGCTCCAGCGCGTCCTGTTCGCGCTCCAGCCGGGCCACCGCGTCCGCGCCGTCGGCGGCGAGGCCGGCGTGCGGCCTGCCTTCTTTCAGGACGACCTTCGCGCCGGTCCTGGTGTCCGTGCCGACGTACACCCCGCCGCCGTTGGAGAAGTGCAGGGCCGTCTCGATGCGGTACGGCATGTCCGCGACGGTCGCCGCGGCGCGCGCCGCCAGGTGCGGGAGCAGCCAGGCGGGCGGCTCGATCCACTCCGGCATCCGGAAGGCGGGCCCGCGCACGTCGGGCACCAGGACGCCGTCGGCGTTCTCCAGGGCCGGCCGCAGCTCGCCCCGCTCGTCGTAGCAGTCCCGGCGGGTGAAGCTGCCGTACCGCAGGTGGACGGGCCCCTGGTTCCAGCGCAGGTCACTGAGGACGTACGGGCCCTGCTCCCCGGCGAGCAGGGCGTCCAGGTCCGCGGCGATCCGCGCGCACTGGTCGTCGTCGGCGGGGTAGACCGTGATGAACTTGCCGCTGGCGCCCCGGTCCGCGTACTTGGCGTTGCGGGTGTGCAGCAGGTAGCGGCTCGGTACGAACTTGAAGGCGATGAGGCGCGGAACGCAGTACTCCGTCACCCGCTCCAGAACCGACTCGGCGTTGCCGAGGGTGGCGGAGACGTGGATCTTCCAGCCCTGCGCGGGCAGCCGGGCCGCCACCGGCCGCAGCGCCAGCCAGTCGCCGGTGCTGTGCCGCTGCCAACCCTCCGGAACGGGCGCGGTGGCCGCCGGGTACAGTGCCCCCCGGTCGTCGTGTGCCATCCGGTGCGGAGCGTCGTAGAAGGTCCGGTCCGCATCGCAGAACACGGCGTAGCCCTTGTTCACGCGCCCTCCTTCGCCGTCGGTCCCGCTGACGGTTGGAACGGTGTCACGGGGCGGCGGCGGCCGGACAGTCACCGCTGTCACGCTCCACCCGTGCGGAACACACGGGTAACGGGCGGTAACCGGGCCGGGGACGTGCCGCTGTGCGCGCCCCCCTCCCGCGAAAGCGAGAAGGACATACGCGACCATGACGTACTGTCGACAAGAGTTGTGAAAATCTGATGTGGGGCGGGTGCAACGGGCGTGACGACCGAATACGTGACCAATGACGAGGACGCCATCGGGCTGGTGGGCCTGCTGGAGTCCCGGCGCGACGAGTTCGTGCAGGGCTGGGTCCGCTCCGTCAGCGGCACCCTGCGCGGCCGCCTGAGCGCCGCCGAGGCGGCCCAGGAGCTCAGCGAGATCTACAGCGCCCTCATCGGCGCCCTCAAGCAGGGCGGACTGAGCGGCCGGGCCGAGCACTTCAGCGAGGTCCGCAGCCTGCTGGTCGAGCTCTCCCGCAACCGGGCCCGCCAGGGCTTCACGCCCACCGAGACCGCCGTGTGCGTGTTCTCGCTGAAGCAGGTGCTGGAGGAGGCGCTCATCGCGTCCCCGGAGGGCGCCCGCGCGTACCTCCAGCTCGCCCGGCTGCTGGACGACCTGGGCCTGTTCACCGTCGAGGAGCACTCCAAGACCCGTGAGGAGATCATCTCCTCGCAGGCCGAGCAGCTCCTCGAACTGTCCACGCCCGTCGTCAAGCTGTGGGACGGCATCCTCGGCGTGCCGCTCGTCGGCACGCTGGACTCCGCCCGTACCCAGGTCGTGATGGAGAAGCTCCTCCAGGGGCTGCTGGACTCCAACTCCACGCACGCCATCATCGACATCACCGGGGTGCCCGCCGTCGACACCCAGGTCGCCCAGCACCTGCTGAAGACCGTCGTCGCCGCCCGCATGATGGGCGCGCAGTGCATCATCTCCGGCATCCGCCCGCAGATCGCGCAGACCATCGTGGCCCTCGGCATCGAGTTCGGCGACATCGCGACCAAGGCGACGCTCGCGGCCGCCCTGCACGACGCGCTCGCCGAGATCGACGGGGCCGCGACGCTCCGCAAGGAAGGCCTGCTGTGACCGACCGCGTGCCGGTCCTCAAGATCGGCCAGATCCTGCTGGTGTCGATCCAGACCGACCTGGAGGACCAGATGGTCCTCGACCTCCAGGAAGACCTCTCCCAGCGCATCGTCGACACCAACGCCGAAGGCGTCGTCATCGACATCACCGCGCTGGAGATCGTCGACTCCTTCGTCGGCCGGATGCTCGCCACCATCGCCGCGATCTCCCGGGTGCTGGGCTCCGAGACCGTCGTCGTCGGCATGCGCCCGGCCGTCGCCATGACCCTGGTGGAGCTCGGCCTCTCGCTGCCCGGTGTGCGCACCGCGCTCACCCTCGAAAGGGGAATGGAGCAGATCAAGCGTCTGAACCAGAACCCCACGGCCATCAGGTGAAGGAGTACGACGTCGACGCCGGCCAGGTGGAGACGATCCTGATCACCACCAGCGGAGACGTGGTCAAGGCCCGTCAGGCCGTCCGCACCCAGGCGCAGCGCACCGGGCTCTCCCTGGTCAACCAGACCAAACTGGTCACCGCGGCGAGCGAGTTGGGGCGCAACACCCTGCTGTACGGAGGCGGCGGCCGGGCCCGCATCGCCGTCGTCGCCCAGGGCGGCAGGAAGGGCGTGTGGGCACGCTTCGAGGACGAGGGCCCCGGAATCGCGGACATGGATCTCGCGCTCACCGACGGCTGGACCTCCGGCAACGGCATGGGACTCGGGCTCAGCGGCGCCCGCCGGCTCGTGGACGAGTTCGAGATCGAGTCCGCGGCCGGCCGGGGCACCACCGTCAGCGTCGTGAAGTGGGCACGGTGAACGCTCCCCTGCTCTCCGCGGCGGAGGACGTCGTCTGGCTCCGGGCGGGCGAGGCGCTGGCCGCGTCCGCCCGCCGGGAGGCCGGGGCGCTCGCCCACCGGCTGGGGATGAGCGCCGACCGGGTCGCCCGGATCGAGCTGGCCGCCACCGAGGCCGCCACCAACCTGCTGCGGCACGCCGACGACGGCTCGCTGATCCTGCGGGTCAGCCGGGCCGCCGACGGCGCGGCCCTGGAGATCCTGGCCCTCGACATCGGCCCCGGCATCCCCGACATCGACGCCGCCCTGCGCGACGGACACTCCGGGGGCGGCACGCTCGGCATCGGGCTCGGGGCCATATCGCGGCTCTCCGACGACTTCGACGTGCACTCCCTGGACGGGCGCGGCACCCTCGTCCTGGCCCGCTTCTGGGCGCCGGCGGCCGCGGGCGACCTCGGCAGCCGGTCGGCCCGCGCCGCCGCCCGGCACGTCGCCGGGCTGACCCGGCCGATCAGCGGCGAGACGGTCTGCGGCGACGCCTGGGCGGCCAGAGCCGACCTGGCCGAGACCCCCGGCCTCTCCGGCGAACGGCCCCCCGGCCGCGTCACGGCCATGATGTGCGACGGCCTCGGGCACGGCCCCCTGGCCGCCCGGGCCAGCGAGCGCGCCCGCCAGGTCTTCCAGAACAGCACCCGCACCGGCCTGCGCGACATCCTCCAGGAGATCCACCTGGCGCTGCGCGGCACCCGGGGCGCGGCCGTCTGCCTGGTCTCCGCCGACTTCGCCGCCCGGCGGGTCGAGGCGTGCGGAGCGGGCAACGTCAGCGCGTTCGTCGTCGACGGGCAGCGGCGCACCGCGCTGATCTCGCTGCCCGGCATCGTGGGCAGCCACCTGCCCTCGCTGCGCGTCTTCGACGCCCCGCTGCCGCCGGGCGCCACCGTCGTCGTGCACTCCGACGGCCTCAAGGACCGCTGGGCGCCCGGTGACTTCCCGGGCCTCTTCACCCGGCAGCCCGTCATGATCGCCGGCCAGATCCTCGGCCAGGCAGGAGTTCGGCGCGACGACGCGGGCATCGTGGTGATCACCACCCCCGCGTCATGAGCGGCGGCCCCCACCGTCCGGACCCCGGGCACGACCTGCTGGAGGTCGTGCTCGGGACCGCGCAGGACGTGTTCCGGCTGCGCCGCACCGGGCAGGCCGCGGCCAAGGCGCTCGGTCTCTCCACTGCGGGCTCGGCCCGGCTGGTCACCGTGCTGAGCGAGATAGGCCAGAGCCTGCTGGGCGCCGACGGCCTCACGGCGGCCCTGCGCGTCGAGCACCCCGGGGCCGCACCGGCCCCGGGCATCGGTCACCCCGGCACCGCGCCGGCCCCGCGCCCCGGCGGCACGACGGACGCGTTGCTCGTCGTACGGTTGCGGTGGCACGGGGACAGGCGGCTGGAGCCCGGGCTCGTGTCGGCGGCGACCCGACTGCTCGACGTGTGCCGTTACGCTCCCGGGGAAGGCCCGGCCCCCGAGGACACCCGGGCCGCGGCCCCGACGGGGCACGGCGGGGCGCCGGCCGGGCAGGGCGGCGCGACCTCCGTCACCCTCGCCCAGCGCCTCCCCGCCACCGACGCCCCCCTCGCCGAGCGTGCCGAGGACGCCCGCGGCGCCCTGCACCGCACCGACGACGTCGACATGGTCGAGGCCCTGCGCACCCAGAACCAGCAGCTCCTGCTCTCCCTGGAGGAGTCCAAGCAGCAGCAGGAGGAACTCCAGCGCCTCAACCAGGAGCTGGAGGAGACCAACAGCGGCGTCGTCGCCCTGTACTCCGAGCTCGCCCAGGAGCTGGAGAAGACCAACAGCGGGGTCGTTGCCCTCTACGCCGAACTGGAGGACAAGACACGGCAGTTGAGGGTCGCCGGCGAGGCCAGCACCCGCTTCTGGGCGAACGTCAGCCACGAGCTGCGCTCCCCGGCCAACTCCGTCATCTCCCTCGCCCGCCTGCTGCTCGACCCCGGCGCCGAACCCCTCTCGGCCGAGCAGAGCCGCCAGGTCTCCCTCATCGCCGCCTCCGGCAGCACTCTGCTCGCCCTGGTGGAGGAACTCCTCGACGTGGCCAAGGCCGAGTCCGGCCGTCTGGACCCCCTCCTGGTCCCCACCGACCTCACCACCCTCCTCCACCAGCTCCACGGCACCCTGCTGGGCACCGCCCGGCCCGGCGTCGTCCTCGCCGTCCCCGCCGTCCCGCCGGGCCTGCACCTGGTCACCGACGAGGTCATGCTCACCCGCGTCCTGCGCAACATCCTCTCCAACGGCCTGAAGTTCACCGATCACGGCGAGGTCCGCCTCACCGTGGACACCGAGGACCGCGACGGCGAGACGTGGTTCCGCTTCACCGTCCGCGACACCGGAGTCGGCATCCCGGCCGACCAGCTGGAGCGGATCTTCGAGGAGTTCTACCAGGTGCGCGGCCCGCACCAGCGCGGCAGGAGCGGCACCGGCCTGGGACTGCCGTACGCCCGCAAACTGACCGAGCTCCTCGGCGGCCGCCTCGCCCTCACCAGCCGTCCGGGCGAGGGCACCGCGGTCACCGTGGAGCTCCCCGCGCAGACGCGGCTCCCCGGACCCGGCCCCGACGCCCCGGCGCCGGCGGGCCTCCTGCTGGACTCTCTGGTCGTCATCGACGACGACCGCGCGTTCCTGACCGCGGTGCGCCCCACCCTGGAGCGGATCGCCCCGTACGTGACCGAGATCAGCGAGATCCACGACGCCGCGTCCGTGCTGGAGACGGTGAAGGCCGCGGCGGCCCAGGCGGTCCTGCTCGACCTGATGATGCCCGTCCTGGACGGCTACCAGGTGCTCCAGCAGCTCGCCGCCGACCCCGAGACCGCCCGCCTGCCGGTCGTCGTCCTCACCGCGTCCGACCCCGCCGACATCGACCGCACCCGGCTCGCACATGCCCGCGCGGTCCTGGGCAAGACGCACCTCACACCGGCCCGCATCACCGCGGCCCTGGCCCGTCGGGCGCCGGCCACCGAAGGCACGCCCCGCTTTCCCGCGCAGGAGACCGACACGGCATGACACATCCCTCCGAAGCCGCCCCCGCACTGGTCCTGGTCGTCGACGACAACCCCACCAACCGCTACGTCGTGAGCACCACGCTGCTGCGCGCCGGGCACCGCGTCCTGGAGGCGGCCGACGGCACCCAGGCGCTCGCCGTGCTCAGCGAGTCCGACCCGCTGCCCGAGGTCGCCATCGTCGACGTACGGCTGCCGGACATGACGGGTTTCGAGGTGTGCGAGCGGATCAAGGCCGACCCGCGGACCACCACCATCCCGGTCATCCACATCTCCGCGTCGGCCATCACGGTCTCCGACCGCACCCAGGGCCTCAACCGGGGCGCGGACGCCTACCTCACCGAGCCCATCGCCCCCGTCGTGATGCTCGCCACCGTCACCGCGACCCTGCGCTACGCCCGCGCCCGCAGCCGCGCCGAGGCCCTCGCCCGCCGCCTGCACCGCCTCAACCAGGCCACCCTGGCCCTCTACAGCGCCCCCGACGCCCGCACCCTCGCCCAGGCGGCGGCCGACAGCGCCGCCGAGCTCCTCGGCACGCCGGCCGCGGTGTCCCTGACGCTGCCCCAGGGCGCGCCGTACACCGCCGCCTCACCGGCCGCCGACGCACCACCGGCCGCCGACGCATCACCAGTCGCCGACACATCGGCGACCACCAGCGCCGCACCGGCCTCCGACGCCTCACCGGTCACGAACGCCCCGCCGCCCCCCGATGCCCCACCGGCCGCCTCCGCCCCGCCGGAAGGCGCGATCCCCCCGCCCGGCCCCGGGCGCATCGCCTCGCACGGGGTGACGGAGCAGTCCGCCTACCGCTCCCTCGCGCCCCCGGCCACCTCGCTCCTCGGGGCCAGGCTGCGCACCCTCGCCCCCGGCCAGTGGCCCGCCGCGCCCGGCGCCCTGGCCGAGCACCCCCTGCTCACGCTCGTCTCGGCCCGCGCCAAACCGGCCCGCCCGCCCGTCCACCTGATCGTTCCCGCCACCGCCATCACCGGGCTCGACGACGAGGAACTCCTCGCCCAGCTCGCCCACGCCTGCACCCTCGCCCTCGAAGCGCTGAACGCCTACAGCGAGGAACACGCCCTCGCGCTCACCCTCCAGCGCGGCTTCCTGCCCGAGTTCCTGCCCGACACCACCCGCGCCGACCTCGCCGTCCGCTACCTCCCGGCCAGCCGGCAGACCGAGATCGGCGGCGACTTCTACGAGGCCCTGGTCTGCCCCACCGGTCTCGTCGTGGCCGTGGGCGACGTGGCCGGGCACTCCCTGGACGCGGCGATGGTGATGGGCCAGGTGCGGCACGCGTTGCGCGCGTACGCGACCGAGGGGCACCCGCCCGATGTCGTACTGCGCCTCCTGGACCGGCTGCTGCGCACCACGCAGCCCGGCGTCACCGTCACCCTGTGCGTGCTGCTCCTGGAGGACGACAGCGACACCGTGCAGGTCGCCAACGCCGGCCATCTGCCGCCCCTGCTGCGCACCCCCGACGGCGAGGCCCGCTTCCTGGAGGAGCACGGGCCGCTGCTCGGGGTCGGCCTGCCGCATCCGCCCGCGCTGCGCGTGGCCGTACCGGCCGGCTCGGAACTGCTCCTGGTCACCGACGGCCTGATCGAGCGCCGCCGCCAGGACATCCGCGAGTCCCTCGCGGCGCTCGCCGCCGCCCACGCCCAGGGCCCGCGCACGCCGGAGGCCCTGTGCGCGTACCTCCTGGAGAGGTTCCCGCCGGACGGCAACGACGACATCGCCCTGATGTCGGTGCACGTCAACGCGCACACGGCATAAGGGGGTTCAGCGGGAGGACTCGATCACGGCGGCCAGGTCCGCGCCCGCGCGCAGCAGGGCCACCGTCCGTGCCGCGATGTCCTCCAGCCGGCGTCCCAGGAGGTACGGGGCCGAGCCCGGCCCGTCGAGCCGCTCCAGCGCGCCCATCACCTCCCGTACGACGGGCACGCCGTACCCGGCGCCGCGCAGGGCGGCCACGATGCGCGCCGCCGCGACCGCCCGCGGCCCGTACTGCCGGGCCCGCAGCGAGGTCACCCGCTCGGGCCGCACGAGCCCCTCGTCCTCCCAGAACCGCAGCGTCGAGGGCCGCACGCGCAGCGCCCCGGCGAGCTCCGTGATGGTCATGGTGACGAGACGGTCGGTTTCATACGTTTCCTCCTCGTCCCGAATGATCCGCAGGGCCTCCTGCGCGCGCAGCGTGTCGGCCCGGTCCCGCGCCAGGGCGGTGTGGACTTCGCCGATCGCGGCAGCGGCCTCGGCGAGGGTGCCGGACCACGCCTCGGTGAGCAGCCGCCGCGCGGCGACGGGACCGGCGGCCACCGCGAGGGCGCGGTAGGCGTGCAGGGCCCGCACGTGCAGCGGCCCGTACCGCCGGTAGCCGTTGGGCGCGCGCACCGCCGGCGGGATGACGCCGAGCCGCTCCAGATTCCGTACCTGCTGCACCGAGTACCCCGACCCGACGGCCACGTCGACCGTCCGCAGACCGTCACCGCTCATCCGAACCCCACACGGGCGAACCCCACACAAGCACTTGAAGCCGACACTCGAACCATGACCGACGACACGAGTATCGATCAGATCCTGGCCACCGTGCGCGCCCTTCCCGGAGCCCTGGTGTTCGAACCGCGCGAGGGCGACGGCACCCCGGAGTTGGCCTGGGGCGACGCGTTCTGCTACTACGCCCCCGACGGGCAGGTGCCCGGCCATGTCCAGCCGTACGCCACGGTCGTCACGAAGGACTACCCGGGCGACACGGCCTCGGCCCTCGACGCCCCCGGCCGCCTGCGGGTCAACGTGCGCGTCGACCGCGCGACCTTCCGCGCCTGCACCGGCGAGGAACCCCGGGCCCTGGCCCTGCCCCGCGACCACACGGCCGTCGACGTCGTGCTGCCGCACCCCGTGTACGGGGAGCTCGGCTGGCTCTGCGTCGTCAACCCGGCCGCCCGCACGACGGACACGCTGACCGAGCTGCTGCGCGCGGCGCACGAAGCGGCCCGCGCCAGGGCGCTGCGGCGGGCCGGAGGACGCGGCGACGGACGAAACGAAGGGGGCGACCGGTGAAACGGACGTGACGAAGGATGAAACAGCAGGTCAGCGCCAGGGCAAACACGCGCAAAGAAAGTTGAAAATCCCGTACAACCTTTCGAGCACCTCGTATGTCTGACCGTGCAGCGCCTGACGGCAGGCGCGGACGAATTGTCGATTTTTCCGACCCTGATTCCGTGATGGCAGGGGGTACGAGGCAAGCGGTGAGGGGCTGACGGTCGTATGGGGAACAGAGGGAAGAGCAGTCGCGGGGCTGCGGGCGGCGGACGCCGGAAGCAGTCCGGCGGCCGGCGCGCGCAGCCGTCGCCCAGTCCCCGCTCGTACGACGAGCCCGCCCCCCGCGACGCGCCGCCGGAGCCCTACCAGGGCCGGGCCGCCGCCCGACGAGCACAGGGCGGCGGTGGCGGCCGGGCCGCGAACCGGCGGGGCAGGCGCAAGCCGGCCGGCCGGTTCCGCAGGCTGAAGTGGGTGCTGGCCGCGCTGGTGGCGCTCGGGGGCACGGGGCTGGCCTGGATCTACTTCAGCCTCGACGGCAATCTCAAGCAGGTCGACATCGACGCCGCCCTCGGCACCAACCGCCCCGCCGAGGTCGACAACGGATCGATGGACATCCTGGTCCTCGGCTCCGACTCGCGCCGCGGCCCCAACGGCGCGTACGGCAAGGACGTGGGCAGTGCCCGCGCCGACATCACCATGGTCGTGCACGTCCACGAGGGCCACGAGAAGGCGAGCGTGGTCTCCATACCCCGCGACACCCTGGTGACCCGCCCGGAGTGCCAGAGCCACAGCGGCAAGCTGCGCCCCGAGGCGGAACGGCAGGTGTTCAACACGGCCTACGAGATCGGCGGGCCGGTGTGCGCGGTGAAGACGGTGGAGCGGCTCGCCAACATCCGCATGGACCACTACCTGGAAGTCGACTTCAGCGGCTTCAAGCAGATCATCGACGAGCTCGGCGGTGTCAGCCTCACCACCACCCGGGCCATCAACGACCCGAAGAGCAAGCTGGAGCTCGCCGCGGGCACCCACCGACTGACCGGCGAGCAGTCCCTCGGCCTGGTCCGCACCCGCAAGACCGTCGGCGACAGCAGCGACCTGGGCCGCATCCAGCTCCAGCAGGCCTTCGTCAAGGCGCTGATGGAGCAGGTCAAGGAGGTCGGGGTGTTCAGCAGTCCCAAGAAGATGTACAACCTGGCCGACACCGCCACCCGCACCGTCACCACCGATTCGGGCCTGGGCTCGGTGCCCTCGCTGCTGTCCTTCGGCAACGCGCTCGGCGGGATCGGCGCGAAGGACATGAAGATGATCACGCTGCCGATCGACTACGACGCCAAGGACGAGTTCCGGGTCGTCCCGCTGAAGGAGCAGTCGGCGACGCTCTGGCAGTCGCTGCGCGAGGACAAGGAGATACCGGACTCGGTCACCAAGGACTCGGCGGGCGACAAGGTGGACGCGGGCAAGGTGGTCAAGAGCGACTGACGGGCCCGGCCGCCGGGCCGGTGAACGGCCAGGACGCGACGTCCCGGTAGCGGATCGGCCCCGGTCCGCGCCCGAAGTTGCTCGCCACCAGGTGCAGCCGGGCCGCCTGCCACGGCCGCCCGGCGAACCCGTCCAGCGACGCGGCGACCGCCGCCACCGACGCCGGGTCGTCCCGCCGGGCCCGCGCCAGCGTGAGGTGCGGCCGCAGCCGGCGCTCCTCGAAGGCGATCCCGCACCCCTTGACCAGCGCCCTGACCTCCCCGGCGAGCCCCTGGAGGGCGTCGGTGTCGCCCTCGACACCGCTCCACAGCACCCGCTCGTCGAAGTGGCCGCCGCCGGTCAGGGCGAAGGACAGCGGGGCCCGGGCCGCCGCCAGCCCGGCGAGCGCCGGACGCAGCAGGTCCACCGCCGCCGCGGGCTGCTCGCCGAGGAAGGCGAGCGTGAGGTGCCAGTCCTCGACGCGGTTCCAGCGCAGCCGGGGGTACGCCGCGTAGGCGGGCCCGAGCGCCCGCGCCAGCTCGTCCTTGGCGGGGTCGGGAGGGGCGAGGGCGACGAAGACGCGGGTGGTGGCGGGGCGGTCGTTCTCAGGGTGCACGGCATCCATGATGGGGGTGCACACGCGTTCGTACGAAAACGAGGAGTACCGGTGGCCAGCAGGATGCACCAGCCGAGGGAGAGCGCCGAGTTCGACTTCGTCCTGTCGAGGGTGGAGGGCCCGGTACTCGCGTACTTCAGCGGGACGTGGCCGAAGGCGGTGCAGGCGTGCAAGGAGATGGACGTGGTGGTGGGGGAGGCGGCGGACGAGTTCGCGGGCCGCCTGACGGTCCTGAAGGCCGACATCACCCGCTGCCCGCTGCCGGTGAAACGGTACGGAGTGACCGGGGCCCCGACTTTGGTCCTGCTCCACGACGCGGAACCCACCGCGACCCTCACGGGCCCCCAGAGCCCCACGACCCTGTCCGCCTTCCTCCACCGCCACCTCTGACCCGCACAGGACGCGCCCCGCCAGGAGCGCGGGGAACCGCGCGAGCAGCCACGACGAAGCCGCACGGCCCACCGCCCCCTTCAGGGGCGCGGGGAACTGTGCGAGCAACCCCCCACGAAGCCGCGCGGCGAGCGCTCTGGGTGAAGGAGCGGGGCAGGGGCACAGAACGGCGGCCCGGGGGCGGAGCCCCCGGCAGGAACAGCAACCAGAACACAGCAGACGAGCGGGTCCACCCCGAACCCCAACTCCCCTCCTCCGCCAAAGGTCTTGACAACCGCATTGGTCTGGACCAGATTGCTGCTCCAACGGTGGCCACCGTATCCCCACCCCCCACCCCACACCTCTCTCCCCGGAGGCTCCCCGTGGACCCCCAGCGCACCCCCGCCCCCACCCGCAGACGCCGCCGCTCCACCCTCACCGCCGCCCTGACCGCCGCCGCCCTCGCCGCCGTCGGCATGGCCACCGCCCCCACTGCGCAGGCCGCCGACCTCAACGTCGCGAAGAACGCCGGCTTCGAGTCGGGCCTCGCCAACTGGACCTGTACGGCCGGTGCTTCCGTCAGCACCCCCGTCCGCACCGGCGCCGCCGCCCTCAAGGCCACCCCCGCCGGCCAGGACAACGCCCGCTGCTCGCAGTCCGTCGCCGTGAAGCCCGGCGCGACCTACACCCTCTCCGCCTGGACCCAGGGCGGTTACGCCTACCTCGGTGCGAGCGGCACCGGCACCACCGACGTGTCGACCTGGTCGCCCGGCTCCACCGCGTGGAAGCAGCTCACCACCACCTTCAAGGCGGGCCCGAACACCACGTCCGTCACGGTCTACACCCACGGCTGGTACGGCCAGGCCGCCTACTTCGTCGACGACGTCTCCGTCTTCGGCCCCGACGGCGGCGGCGGTCCCGACCCCGAGCCCGGCATCCCGGCCACCCCCACCGGCCTGACCGTCGGCTCGCCCACCTCGACCTCCCTCACCCTGACCTGGTCCGGCGTCGCGGGCGCCACCTCGTACCACGTCTACCGGGGCGGCACGAAGCTCCCGCCGGTCACCGGCACCTCCACGACGGTCACCGGCCTCACCCCCGACACCGCCTACGACTTCCAGGTCACCGCGGTGAACACAGCGGGCGAATCCGCCAGGTCGACGACTGTCAGCGGCCGTACCGCCAAGGGCGACACCAACCCCAACCCCAACGTCCCCCGGCACGCCCTGACCGGTTACTGGCAGAACTTCAACAACGGCGCGACCGTCCAGAAGCTGCGCGACGTGCAGGCCCAGTACGACATCATCGCCGTCTCCTTCGCCGACTCGACGGCCACGCCCGGCCAGATCACCTTCAACCTGGACCCGGCGGTGGGCTACACCAATGTCGCCGACTTCAAGGCGGACATCGCCGCGAAGAAGGCGGCGGGCAAGTCGGTGATCCTCTCCATCGGCGGCGAGAAGGGCAACGTCACGATCAACAGCGACGCCTCCGCCACCGCCTTCGCCAACAGCGCGTACGCGCTCATGCAGGAGTACGGCTTCAACGGCGTCGACGTCGACCTCGAACACGGCATCAACTCCACCTACCTGACCAAGGCCCTGCGCCAGCTCTCCGCCAAGGCGGGCCCGAACATGGTCCTCACGATGGCCCCCCAGACCATCGACATGCAGTCCACCGGCACCGAGTACTTCAAGACCGCCCTCGCCGTGAAGGACATCCTCACCGTCGTCAACATGCAGTACTACAACTCCGGCTCCATGCTCGGCTGCGACGGCAAGGTCTACAGCCAGGGCTCGGTCGACTTCCTCACCGCGCTGGCCTGCATCCAGCTCGAAGGCGGTCTCGACGCCTCCCAGGTCGGCCTGGGCGTCCCCGCCTCCCCGCGCGGCGCGGGCAGCGGCTACGTGTCCCCGTCCATCGTCAACAACGCCCTCGACTGCCTCACCCGGGGCACCGGCTGCGGCTCCTTCAAGCCCGCCCGCACCTACCCCGCCCTGCGCGGCGCGATGACCTGGTCCACCAACTGGGACGCCACCGCCGGCAACGCCTGGTCCAACGCGGTCGGCCCCCACGTCCACGGCCTCCCGTAGCCCTGGGCCCCCTCAACGCACCCTGCCCGTACGGGACGTGACCGTACGGGCAGGGTGTCTCCATGTCTCCGGCGCCCCCGCCGGAACGCACGTCCCCCGGGACGGCCGGGTGCCCCGAACGGGTGTCGTCCCGTTGCCGGGTGTGCGTGGCTCCTGTGGAGTGGTCCGGGTGTGTGTAGGAACGTAACTCCTCCTCCGGTACGAGCTGACGCGTACGGGGAGACACGCGCACGGCACGGGCGCACAGGCACCGCGACAGGGAGAGAGGGGGCCGCGATGGCAACCCGTACGGCCAGCGAGAACACCGGCGTACGGCGCGGGGCGCACCCGGACGGGAAGCCGGACGGGAAGCCGGACGGAGTCGGTACGGTCGCGCCCGCCGTGCCGCAGGCCCCGCTGGACCCGCCGCCGGGCAGCACCGATCCCGAGCTCCTGGTCAGGGCCTCCGTGCTGCTCGCCGAAGCCGCGCTCGCCGCCCGGCAGGCCGGGGCCGAGATGACCGCCGCCGCCTTCAGCCCGCGGCTCGGGCTCGACGCGCTCAAGCGGCCCCTCTGGGCGCTCGGCGCCCTCGCCTCCACCGCCAGGGCGCTCACCAACCCCGCCGGGCTCGGCGGCACCGTCAACGGCGGCGTCCTGGGTGAGTTCGCACGCTCCGCCCTCGCTCTCGCACGGCTGCGCCCGGCCCCCGTCGCCATGGCCGTCGACGCGTTCGCGATGCGCGTCGAGGCCGCCGCCATCGAGCACCCCAACCTCGCCGAGCCCCTGGCCAAGGAACTCACCGACGCACTGGTGGCGGGCCGGCGGCTCGACGCGGTCCGGGCCGCCCGCCGCCTCGTCGACCTCATGGGGGTCACCCGCACCCTCACCACCGTCAGCCCCGTCCTCATGGAGCTGCTCGCGCTGATCGCCCTGCTCGACCAGAACCCCGCCAACGACGCCTTCGCCTGGGTGACCCTGGCCGGCGGCGTCCCCGCCACGGACCCCTTCCTCGGGCTGCCCGCCGGGCTCATCCGCTACCTCAACCCCGGCCCCGGCCGGGCCGAGCGCGCCCGGCCCGACCGCATCCTGGAACGCTGCCTGGCCCGCTCCAGCAACGAGATCGTCAGCTACATCGACGACATCGCCGCCCTCGGCAACCACGGCCTCGCCCTGCTGCGCCGCGTCCGGTGCGCCGACGGCGCGGAACGGCACGTCCTGCTGCTGCCCGGCACCGGCTTCGGCCGGATGCGCAACAGCACCCCGCAGGACGTGGTCGGCGCCTTCGACGCCGTGCTGCGCACCGACACGACGTACTCGCGCGCCGCGAAGCAACTGCTGCTGCGCTCGGGCGTCCCGGTCGGCTCGGACCTGATGATCGTCGGCCACAGCCTCGGCGGGATCACCGCCATGAACCTGGCGGCCGACCTGGACCTGGTCTCCACGTACCGGCTCACCCATGTCGTCGCCGTCGGCTCGCCCATCGACAACAAGCGGCCCGCCGACCCCGACACACAGGTCATCAGCCTGGTCAACAAGTACGACGTCATCCCCAACCTCGACGGCCGCGGCCCCTCGTCGCCCAACGACATCCCCGCGCACTGGGTCGAACTGGCCTGGCTGGACGACACCTACGACTATCCGCTGTCCCACGCGCCCCAGTCGTACTCCGGCACCCTGCGCAACGCGATGCCGCAGCACCGCGCGCACGTCAACTCGCTGATCAGGCCGTACGACGGCGAGATCGTCGGCAACCAGCCGTATCTGCTGCTCGACAAGTAGCCCCGCCCGGCCGGCGGTCCGAGCCGCGCCGAGGCGGCCCCGGCGGTCCCACCCGTACGACCCGGCCGCTTCCGAACGCCCCCTCACCTCCCGTGCTCATCCCTGGAACGCCACGAAAGGCCGCCCGATGACCGTGCTCGACGACCCGACCGGGGCCCGCGGGCCCGCCACCGCCCGGCCGCTGGAGAACGTCCTGTTCGGCGCCGCCCTGGCCGCCCGGCGCTTTCCGTGGATCGACGCGCCCGCCCGCGCGCTCGGGCTGACCCCGTTCACCCGCGAGAGCCTCACCCGGCAACTGCTGGCCCACCTCAAGGACAGCGCCTCGGGCCGCCCGGTCCGGCTGCACACGCCGTTCGGCGCCTGCCTCGCGCCGCTCGACGCCGACGACGCCGCCGGCCTGCTGGCCCGCGCCCACGAGGCGGGGGCGCTCGGCCGCGCCGAGCACCTCACCCCCGACGGCGACCGCCACCCCGTCGCCCCGCACGCGGCCCTCCCCGTGCCGCCGTCGTACCTGGGCGAGGTGCACCCGCTCGCCGCGCAGGAGGCGGCGCTGCTGCTCGCCGCCCGGCACGCCGACGCCACCGTGTCCCGGGAGGACTGGGACACGGCCGCCCGGCGGCTGGCCCGCCGGGTCGTCCTGGGCGCGGCCGCCGCCGAGGACACCCTGCTCAGCGACCTGCTGGCGGCGGCGGGCAGCTCCGCGGACACCCACGAGCACACCGACCGGGCCGCCGCGCTGCGCCGGCGTCTCACCCCGTACCTGCGCGCCGGCGGCGGCCTCGCGGACGGGGCGGACCTGCCGGAGGAGCAGACCGCGGCGGCCGTGGAGCACATGCTCGACCTGCTCACCCGGGCCACCACGCACACCGCGCGCCAAGCCTTCGCCCTGGCCGCTGCCCGGCCCGCTGCCCGGCCCGCGCTGCCCGTGACGGCTCCGATGTCCGTGGCGGAGCGCGCCGAGGCCGCCGTGGAGGAGGCGCTGCGCCGCCATCCGCCCCGGTGGGCGACGAGCTACGAGGTGCTGGCGCCGTTCCGCTGGCAGGACGTGTCCATCGCGGCGGGCACGGACATCCTGTGTGCCACCGCCTGGCTGAACGACCTGGCGGAGGGCCCCGGGGGAGCGGCGCCCTCCTTGTGCGCGGTGCCCGGGACGTGCGAGGCGGCGGACCTGGCCGTGTTCACCGCCCGTGCGCTGGTCACCGCCCTTCTCGACACCGCCGAGCCGCTCGTGCTGGAACGCGGCCCCGCCCCGTTGCGCGACCGGGGTCCCGCCCACCACGCCACCCTGGCCAGGGAGAGCGCCCTCGGCCTCGAAGAGCACGCCGGGCGGCTCGCCGAGTGCGCCCGCGACAGCGGCTGGAACCGCGACGCCGTCGGCGAACGCTCCCGGATGCTCCTGCTCGACCACGCCGAACGCTGCCGCCGCGCCGCCGCCGACGTACGGAACGCGGCGCGCCGGCTGGCTCGTTGAACGGTACGGAGCCGGACCCGCCGGTGCGCCGGGGCGGCCGGGGCCAAGGGCGCGACGGGACCGGCGGCGCTCAGTGGAAGGGCGAGGCGCGCCGTGCCCGGTCCCGGTCCACCATTTTCTGCACCGTCGCCTGCGCCTCGTCGCACAACAACCGGGCCGCGGCCGCCCGTTCGGAGAAGGACTGCGACCGCGCGGGAACGGGAATCGGCTCCCCGAACGAGATCAGCCATTTCGACGGCAGCGGCAGCAGCGTGGTGACCGGGAAATAGGGCAGCCCGGCCAACCGGGCCAGGAAATCCACCTCGCCGAATTTCGGATAAGCCTCCTCCGCGCCCACGATCGACACCGGAACGACCGGTGCGCCGGCCCGCATCGCCGTGACCGCGAATCCCGTGCTGAAAGTGCGCAGCCGGTATCTCTGCCGGAAGGATTTGCGCACCCCCGAGAAACCCTCGGGGAAGAGGGCCACGGCCCGCCCCTCCGCCAGCCGGCCCAGTCCCACCGTCGGGTCGTTCTCGAAGACTCCGGCCTTGCGCGCGGTCGAGGCGACGACGGGGAACCGGAACACCAGGCTCGACGCCATGATGTCGACCGGCCTGGCCAGGTCCCGTTCCAGCACCTCGTTCAGGATGAAACCGTCGAGCGCCCACGCTCCGGAATGATTGGCGACAAGTATCACCGGACCGGACGCGGGAATGTTCTCCGTTCCGGAGACCTCCGCCCGGAAATAACTGTCGGCCAGCCACGCCAGCAACCCGCGCAGCGCTTTGTCGCCGACGTCCTCCACCACATCCTGCACAGTCGGCCCGCCTCACGTCCAAGGGCTCGGTAAGGGAATGCGGCCAGTATGTCGGCGGGTCGCCCGCGACTTGTCGATACAGTGCCCGACAGCACCAGATCAACTCGAATGTCCCAGACCGGCTCCCACTCCCAAATGACCCCGTGGAAGGGCGACATGAGTACGTCTGCACAGTTGGAAACCCGGGACTCCCGGGACACCCGGGAAATCGTCACCGGACTTCTCGTGGGGAAATTCGAGGCCGACCCCGCCGAAGTGCGGGAAACCGCCCCGATGTCGGCCCTCCTCATCGACTCCCTCATGGTCGTCGAGATGGCCATCACCCTCCAGGACGAGCTGGGCGTCACGCTCGGCGAGGAGGACCTCCGCGACCTCACCCTCGGCGAGTTCGTCTCCCGGGTCGACGAACGGCGGGCGCGCGCATGAGCGCCGCGTCCGCCCCGGTGGTGACCGGCGTCGGACTGGTCACCGCCGCGGGTCCCGACCGGGACACCACCTGGGCCGCGGTCCGCGAGGGCCGCCCCACCGCGGCGCCCGATCCGCGCCTGCGCGACCTCCCGGTGTCGCTGACCTGCCGGGCCCCGGAGTTCGACCACCCCGTCCTGCGCCGACGGGGCACCGCCACTCTCGACCCCGTCGCCCGCCTCGCCCTCGCCGCGACCGCGCAGGCCCTGGAGCAGGCCGGTCTGGACCCCGCCGAATGGGACGAGTCCCGGGTGGCGGTCGTCACCGGCCACGGCACCGGCGGCGTCCACTCCGAGGAGGCGGCCACCGCCCGCCTCGCCGAGCGGGGCCCGGGAAGCGTCTCCGCGTACTTCCTCACCGGCTACCTGATCAACATGGCGGCCGCCGCCATCGCCCTGCGCTTCGGTGTCACGGGCCCGACCGTGGCCCTTTCCACGGCCTGCGCCTCCGGTACGACCGCCCTGGGCGCGGCCCGCGACCTGCTGGCCTCGGGCCAGTGCGACATCGCCCTGGTCTGCGGCGCGGAGTCGCCCCTCACCCGCCTCATCGTCACGGGCTTCACCCAGCTCGGTGCGCTGTCGAACCACTCCTCGCGCCCCTTCGACGCGGAGCGGGACGGCTTCGTGATCGCCGAGGGCGCCGGCACGCTGGTCCTGGAACGCGCCGAACACGCCCGGGCGCGGGGCGCGTGCTCCCTCGCGCGCCTCATCGGTTACGGAGCCTCCACCGACGCCCACCACCTGGTGGCCCCCGACCCCGGGGGCCGGGGCGCGGAACGCGCGGTGCGGGCCGCGCTGGCCGAGGCCTCCCTCCTTCCCGGGGACGTCGGCCACATCAACGCCCACGGCACGTCGACGCCGCGCAACGACGCCGTGGAAGGCGCCCTGCTGCGGCGCGTCTTCCCGCACCGCCCTCCGGTGACGTCCGCCAAGGGCGCCCTCGGTCACACGCTGGGCGCTGCGGGGGCGATCGAGGCGGCCCTGACGGTGCTCGCCCTGAACGAGGGCATGGTGCCACCGACGGCGGGCCTGACGGAGCCGGACAAGTCCCTGGACATCGACGTCGTCCGGGGCGGGGCGCGCGCCCTGCGGGAGCCGATCGCCCTCAGCACGTCGTTCGGGTTCGGCGGACACAACGCGGCGGTGGTGCTGGCGAAGGGGTGAGGACGCCGTCCCGCCGGCGGGCGGCCCGCTCGAACCGGCCGAGTGAAATCGGGGCGTGGGGTTAGCCTCCCGGCATGGACTTGCGACTTGCGGCGTACGCCGTGTGCATCGAGGACGGCAGGGCCCTGCTCGCCCACGCCGTCAAGCCGGACGGCACCCAGGTCTGGACCCTCCCCGGCGGCCGGGTCGAGGGCGGCGAGGACCCGGTGGACGCCGTCGTACGGGAGGTCGCCGAGGAGACCGGGCTCACCGCCGAGGTGGTACGCCTCCTCGGGGTGGACTCCCGCACGGTCCCGGCGGCGGAACGCCGTGCGCCGGGCCTGCCCGCGCTGCACAACGTCGGCGTCTTCTACCGGGTCCGCATCACCGGCGGCCGCCTCCGCCCCGAGCCCGACGGCGAGACCGCCGAGTCGGTGTGGATCCCCCTCGCGGGCGTGCCGGGCCTCGCCCGCTCCTCCCTCGTGGACACCGGCCTCGCCCTCGCGCGGAACGCCCCGGCCTCCGGCCACGTCCCTCCGGTCCCGCTCGGCGGATTGATCGAGCACTGAGCGGGGCAGCCGGATACAGGGGCCGGCCGGACGACACGTCGCCCGGATGCCCTGGTCAGGGCACCGCCCCCGTCGCCTAGAGTGCGGAGTGTCCCCCGGGGACACCCCGGCGGCCCCCGACCTCAGACCCACACCGCAGACCGAGGAGAGCAACCGTGACCGACCAGGCGCCCACGTCCGAGCAGCAGGAGATCGCCCGGGATCTGCACGTCGGCGCGTCCTTCGACGCGCAGCAGGAGATCGAGAAGCGGGTTGCCTTCCTCGTCGGCCAGCTCACCTCCACCGGCCTGCGCGCGCTGGTGCTGGGCATCAGCGGAGGCGTGGATTCCACGGTGGCCGGACGGCTCTGCCAGCTCGCCGTGGAGCGGGTGCGCGAGAACGGCGGCGACGCCACCTTCTACGCGATGCGCCTGCCGTACGGCGCCCAGGCCGACGAGCAGGACGCCCAGCGCGCCCTGAAGTTCATCCAGCCGGACGAGGTCCTCACCGCCGACGTGAAGGGCGCGAGCGACGCGTCGCTGGAGGCCCTGATCGCCGGTGGCACCGCCTTCCGCGACGCCCACCAGCAGGACTTCGTACACGGCAACATCAAGGCCAGGCAGCGCATGATCGCCCAGTTCGCGGTGGCGGGCGCCAAGAACGGCCTCGTCGTCGGCACCGACCACGCGGCCGAGGCGGTCTCCGGCTTCTTCACCAAGTTCGGCGACGGCGCGGCCGACGTCGTACCGCTGACCGGCCTGACCAAGCGGCGCGTGCGTGCCGTCGGCGCCGGCCTGGGCGCGCCCGCCGAGCTGGTCGGCAAGGTGCCGACGGCCGACCTGGAGACGCTGAGCCCCGGCAAGGCCGACGAGGACGCGCTCGGGGTCACGTACGACCAGATCGACGACTTCCTGGAGGGGAAGGCCATCGACCCGGCCGCGTACGACACCATCGTGCGCCGCTACCGGGCCACCGAGCACAAGCGCCGGCTGCCGATCGCGCCCTGACCGCCCGCCGTCGGACCGGAGCGGTCCCGGGGAAGAGGCGGAACGGGGCCGGCTGAGGCATGTTGGAAGGGCCGGGACCGTACGTTCGCCGTCCGGAGGGAGAACGGCCATGGACACCAGGTGCGAGGGGTACGTCGAGTACTTCAACCGCAGCGGGGGGTACGGCTTCGTCGTCCCCTTCGGGCAGCGGGACCAGGTCTTCGTCCGGAGCGAGGACGTCGAGGGGGACGTGCAGGTGCTCACCGAGGGACAGCACGTCTCCTTCACGCTGGAACTCGGCGCCGGACGCTGGGAGGCGCACCACGTCCGGGTGTGACCGCCGCGGGCCCGGCCGCCACGGCGGGCGGGCCCGCGGCGCTCAGGGCCCGGCCACCAGCCAGGTGATCAGGACCGCGTCGAGTTCGCCGCTGTAGCGGTGCACGACCGAGATGCCGCGCCCGCCGGTGGTCTCCGGGAGCAGTTCGACGACGTACGAGTCCGAGCCCTCGCCCGCGTCGGGCACCGGGCGGCCCCGCTGCGGGTCGGTCTCCAGGGAGGCCCGCACCGCCTCCACGGCGGCCCGTTCGCGCGGGGCGAGGTCGATCCTGGCCTTCTCCGCGCCGTCGCTGTAGAAGGCCAGGGTCACCGGCGGCCGGCCTCGCCCAGCTTGCGGCGCAGCTCGGCGGCCACGTCGTCGTTGGGCCGGGCGAGCGCGGCCGCGCCGTCGGGGTCCAGACGCAGCAGGACCCGGTGCCGGTAGGCCTGGATGAGCTCGCGGACCTGGGCGAGGTCGTCCAGGTCGGCGTCGTCGAGCTCCGCCTCGAACCGCTCCAGGTCGACCGTGCTGTGGGTCCGCAGGGCGGCGCGGAGTTCGTGCAGGGTGCCCATGGGGGGCCCGGCTGCGGGCAGCTCGACGCGCTGGTGGGCCGGTTGTGCGGTCACGGGCTTGCCTCCTCGTCACTGCCCAGAAGCTACCCGGGGGACGGGACGGTACGCACCCGCCCCCCCGGGACCTGGCCTCGCCTGCAGTCGCCGGGTGACCGAACCCCCCCACCTCGCCGCCGTCCGCGAGTCCTACGACACCGTCGCCGAAGCCTACGCGGACCAGGTCCCGGCGCCCGCCCGACTCGACCCGCTCTCCCGGGCGTTGCTCGCCGCGTTCGCCGAGACGGTACGCACCGCCGCGCTCGGCCCGGTCGCCGACCTGGGCTGCGGCCCGGGCAAGGTGACCGCGCACCTGGCGGGCCTGGGCGTACCCGCCCTCGGCCTCGACCTGTCGCCGAGGATGATCGGACTGGCGCGGGCGGCCCACCCCCGTCTCCCCTTCGCGGTGGGCTCCATGACCGCGCTGCCCCTCGCCGACCGCTCGCTGGGCGGCATCCTCGCGTACTACTCCACCCACCACACCCCGCCGGACCACCTCCCCGGCGTCTTCGCGGAGTTCTGCCGCGTGCTGGCCCCCGGCGGCCACCTCATGCTGGCCGGTCACGTGGGTGAGGAAGGGATACGACGTCCCCGGCAGGCGTACGGCGGCCACCCCGTCTCGTACACGAGCCATCTCCTGCCGCCGCCCCGCGTCGCCGCGCTGCTGCGCGGGGCGGGACTCGCGCTGGACACGCACGTGGTGGACGAGCCGGCCGAGGGGGCGACCAGGTCCTTCGCCACCTTCCTGGCCCACCGGCCCGAGGCCGCGCCGACGGTCTGAGTTCCGGGGCGGGGGCGCAGACCCGCCGGTTCGAGCCGACGAGGCTCACGCGGTCCTGGCCGGAGGCGTCGCGGAGTTCGCCGGCCGCGTCCTGCGGGAGGGACGCGCGGGGTTGTCCGCCGCCTCGGCCTGCCACTAGCGTGCCCGCGTGGATCTCTTCTCGCACACATGGGCCGCCCTGCGCGCCGCGGTCGCCGGTCTCGCCGACGAGGACTTCGCCCGCCCCTCGGGCTGCGACGGCTGGCTCGTACAGGACCTGGTCTGCCATCTGATCATCGACGCCCAGGACGTACTGATCACCCTGGCCACCCCCGAGGACGGCGCGCCGACCCGCGACGAGCTGACCTACTGGGACGTCTCCGGCACCCCTCCGACCGGCGAGGACCCGCTGGACGCGCTGACGGTTCGGCTGGCCGCCGCCTACCGGGACCCCGGGCTCCTCAAGTTCCACCTGGACGACATCGGTTCGGCCGCGGGGCGGGCCGGGGCGCTGGCCGACCGGACCTCGCGGGTCGGCACGCGCGACGAGGTGCTGACCGCGGGGGCCTACCTCTCCACGTACGTCATGGAGTGGACGCTCCACCACCTCGACCTCGTCGCGCACCTCCCGGCGGGCGTACCGGGCCCGCCCGCCGAGGGGCTCGCGGCGTCGCGGCAGATGCTGGAGCGGATCGCGGGGACCTCCTTCCCGGCGTCGTTCTCCGACGAGGACGCGCTGCTGGTGGGCACGGGGCGGCGGACCGCCACGGCGAAGGAGCGGGCGGAGCTGGGGGAGTTGGCGGAGCGGCTGCCGTTCGTGCTGAACTGACGGGCCCGCACGCGTCGTACCCCCTGAGCGACGGCGGCGACGACAGTGACGACGCCGAGCCGGCCCCCGCCGGGTGTGACGCGGCCGTCAGGCGGAGCGCCGGTCGTCGACCCGCACCTCCAACTGCGGCCAGGCCCCGGCCAGTCGGAGAAGGCCCCCGGGCGTCGGCGCGCCCAGCGCGCGTACGGCCCCGTCCGGCCTGAAGCGGACCAGCGTCCAGGTCGTGCCGTCGGGCTCGACGGGCTCAAGTCCGGTGACGGGGAAGCCGTGTTCGTAACGCTGGGTCCAGGCGCCGTTGCGGCGGCGGTTGGTGTGGACGAGCCAGTCGCTGAGCGCGGCGACCACGGACATGCCGCGCCGGGGGTGGCCGTCGGGCAGCGTCCCGGCCTGCGGGAAGTCGAAGAACCGCAGGTCCTTCGTGGCCATGACCGGCTTCTTCACGGTCCGGCCGTGCTCGTCCACGCGCGTGTCCGTACCCCGCCCGAAGTCTCGGACGGACAGGGAACCGTCGGCGTGCAGTACGACGTCGCAGGAGCCCCCGCCCGCGCTGGAGCTGGACGCTTCGTCCGCGGCATGGGCGAGCACCTCCAGGAGGAGGTGCTGAGGGCCGCCCGGAGCGAATTCCTCGGGACTCCGCCGGATCCGCGCCAGATGACCGGCGTCGACGAGACCGGACCAGTCGTGCGTCGTATTGGCCCAGGAGGCCCGCGACGGGTTCACAGCTCGCCGACGAACCGGTCCAGCTCCGCGACGACCTCGCCGAGCAGTCCCACGGACGCGGCGGCGTCACCGGGAATCTCCAACCCGTGGTCCGCCGAGGGCAGTTCGAGGACCCGGTGCGGGAGGTCGCGGGCGGTCCCGGACACCCACGTCCTGTCGCCCGTGCCGCCGACCAGCAGGGCGGGGGCCGTCGCCCGCGCGAGGTTCCGGGCCACCAGGGGGAGGTGCAGCAGGGGTGTCAGCCAGACCGCCGGAATCCCGCGGTCGGCGACCAGCCCGCTCGTGAGCGAGGCCAGTGACTTGCCGATCACGGCATCGCACGCTCCGTTCTCGGCCTCGACGGCCTCCGCGACCCGCCCTTCGGCCCAGGCCGCCTGCTGCTCGGTGGACAGCTCCCGGAAACCGTCCGGCAACCGCCACCACACCTCCCGCACGGTCCAGCCGTGTTGCAGCAGCACGGAGCGGGCGAAGTGCAGCAGCGGCCGGGCGGGTGTGTATCCGGCTCCCGGTACGACGAGCGCGACCCGACCGGTGCCGGCGCCCGCACCGGTGCCGGGTTCGAAGCGATGGGCGGGCACGGGGTGCGTCATGGGCTCAGGCTAATCCGCGCCTTCGCAGGCGAGGACCCCGGGACCGGACGGAACCGCCCCCGCCCGCAGCGGACGGGAACGGCCCCCTTCCTCAGGGCCGCACAGCCCCGTGCGCGCTCACCGGCCCCTGGAGAGGGCGTACAGCTCGCCCAGCGGGCTGCCCTCTCGCGTGACCGGTTCGTCGCACGTGCCCTCCTCGCGGATGCGGCCCCGGTCCAGGACGACCACCCGGTCCGCCCTCCGGACGTTGTCCAGCCGATGGCGGCCTCCAGGCGTGGCCGCCTCCAGCGCGGCCGCGGGGCTCGCCGCGGTAAGGAGGTGGGGGAGGGCCTGCGCGACGGCGGTCGGCACGACCGCCGTGCCGAGGCCCGGCAGGAGCTGGCAGGCCGGCACGGTGATCACCATGCACCGGTCGACCGACCAGGCCGGGCGTGCGGTCTGTGCCGACGCGGTCGGAATGCGCCGGGCCACGCCGAGGAGGGTGAGGCCCTCCATGGCCCGACGGTGCCGCCGCCCGGTGTGGTCCAGTTCGGGCGGCGGGCCGGGACGCGGCCGCGCGGGCCGGGGCGGCGGGACGGTGGGGGAGGGGGCGGGCCCGGTGGCCGGGCCGTGGTGGGGCCGGCCGTGCGGGGCCGGACCGGACGTACCGGGTCGGGCGTCCTCGGATTCGCTCATGCCGCCCACCACGGTGAACGGCGTGAGGAGACGCCGGGCAGGTTCCTGACGGCGTCAACCCGGTGCCGGGAGCAGCCGAACGTACCGGGAAGGTTCTCGAACGCGAAGTGACACTGGATGCGGATGCGGACGGGATGCACGATTCCCCCGGGAGAGACGCGGTCGGACGTGACAGCGAGGAAACTCTCCTGATCAAGGACCCGTTACGGGGGTCGGGCGAGGAATCATCGAATGGAAGTGCGATTCGATGGCGCGCGCCGCACCGGTACTGCGCGAGCGGACCGTGACCCGGCGTTCGATTCACTCGAAGGTGGCCCGTCCCCCGGGGGAGGGATTGCCGGGGGGCGTCCTGATGACGTGACAGGTGCGGCGGGCCCGGCGGTGCGGTCGCCCGGGGCCGTCGGGCCGCCGTGCCGCAGCCCCGGTCGGCCGCCGAGCCGTCCCCAAGGCGGCCGGGGAGGGCTCGGCGGCCGTTCACGGGCAGCGCGTCGCGAGCACGCAGAATTCGTTGCCCTCCGGATCCGTGAGCGTCACCCAGCTCTCCTTGCCCGTCTGGCCCACGTCCGCGTGCCGTGCCCCGAGCGCGAGCAGGCGGCGTACCTCTGTCTCCTGGTCCGTGTCGGTGGGATTGACGTCGATGTGCAGCCGGTTCTTGACCGATTTGCCCTCCGGGACCCGGGCGAACGCCAGCGTCGGCGGAACCGGGCCGGGCCGGTCCCTGCCCTCCGGCACCGCGGGCGAGCCGATCGAGACGTACTCGCCCCCGTCCTCCTCGGCCCGCGCCTCGTACCCGAGGACCGCGCACCAGAACCCGGCCAGCCGGAGCGGGTCCGCGCAGTCGATCGCGATCTCGGTGAACTTGCTGGTCATGGCAGGACCTCCGGAGCGGTGGCGGGTGTGTCGGGAGCCCAGGTTAGTCAGGGGAGTGTCAGAGGGCGGTCGTACGCTGCCTGGAGACGGAAGGGCGGAGGGGGGTGCAGGGCCGCAGGTGCATGACACGATGAAGGGTGCCCGGCGGCCGTCCGACGGCAGCCGCGGGCCGGCAGCGCGGGACGCCCCGGACGTACGGACGAGAGGACTGCCATGACCGCCACCGTCAGCTTCGAGGGCACCGAGACCGCTCCCGGGGAACTGGACGCCAGGGCCAGGAAGCTGGCGGGCGGGCTGTACGCTCTCGGGCTGCGCGCCGGCGACGTCGTCGCGGTGCTGCTGCGCAACGACGCCGCGTACGTCGACATCATGCTCGCCTGTCGCCTCGGGGGCTTCCACTTCTGCCCGCTGAACTGGCACTTCACCCCGACCGAACTCGCGTACATCGTGAAGGACTGCGGCGCGAAGGCCGTCGTCGGCCACACCGATCTGCTGGACGCGGCCCGCCAGGCCCTTCCCGACCACCTCACCGTCCTCGCCGTCGGCTCCGGCGACACCGACGGCCCGGCCGCGCCCGCCCCCGAACTGTACGAGTCCTGGCTGGCCCAGCAGCCGGACTACGACGGCCCGTTGGTGTCCCCCGGCGCGCACATGGCCTACACCTCCGGCACCACGGGACGCCCCAAGGGCGTCGTCCGCGCGCCCGTGCCCGTCGAGGAGATCGACGAGTTCCGTGACCGCACCCTCGCCGTCGTCGGCCGGGTCTACGGACTGCGCCCCGGCTGCCGCGCCCTGATGACCGCCCCGCTCTACCACAGCGCCCCGAGCATGTTCGCCCAGTACGCGGCCATCGCCGCCGACCTCCTCGTCATCGCCCCGCGCTTCGACCCGGAACAGACCCTCGCGCTGGTCGAGCGCCACCGCATCGACGCGCTCTACTGCGTACCGACCATGTACGTACGGCTGTTGAAGCTCCCGCGCGAGGTCCGCGAGCGGTACGACCTGTCCTCGCTGCGCTTCGTCGGCTCGACCGGAGCGCCCTGCGCGCCCGAGGTCAAGCGCGCCCTCATCGACTGGCTCGGCCCGATCGTCCACGAGACGTACGCCTCCAGTGAGACCGGTTACATCACCGTCATCGACTCCCACGAGGCCCTGGAGCGCCCCGGCAGCGTCGGCCGGCCGCTCGGCGACGCGCAGATCCGCGTCGTCGACGAGAACGGCAAGGACTGCGCGCCCGGCGAGGTCGGCGTGCTGTACGTCCGCCAGCCCGCGCACACGGACTTCACCTACCGGGGCCGCCCGGAGGCCCGCGAGGAGGCCGGCCTCGACGGACTGGTCTCGGTCGGTGACATGGGGTACCTGGACGAGGACGGCTACCTCTACGTCTGCGACCGCGCCGTCGACATGGTCATCTCCGGCGGCGTCAACATCTACCCCGCCGAGATCGAAGCCGCCCTGCTCGGTCTGCCCGGTGTCCTCGACTGCGCGGTCTTCGGCGTCCCGGACCCCGAGTTCGGCGAGCGCCTGCACGCCCTCGTCCAGCCCGATCCGGGCGCGAACCCCGACCCCGACGAGCTCCGCGCCGCCCTGCGCACCACGCTCGCGGGCTTCAAGGTCCCGCGCGCGCTCGACCTCGTCCCCGACCTGCCCCGCGATCCCAACGGCAAGATCGCAAAGCACCGCATCCGGGCCGCGTACGCCCAGGGGGGTGCGTCGGGAAGGGCGGACGCGAGGTCTTCCGGCACGCGGCCCGGCGGCTGACAGCCTCCTCCCCGCCGGCCCTCGCCGACGCGGCCGGGCCGGCCCCGCACGAGGGCTGCTGGTCAGCGCTGGTGCGCGGGGCGGACGTGGCGGGTTCCGCCCCCCGCGTCCCACGGGCCCGGAGCGCCAGCATGTGGACCGCTGTGAGCGTCCTTGACATGCACTGGAACAATCACCGGTCAGACGCGTCCGCGTGCCCCGGGTACGCGGACGGGGAATTCCCGAGTCGGCGCCCGGCCGACGGGGCCCCGGGCCGTCTCCCCGGTGGGCGCCGTGCCGGATGCCGACCAGCATGGAGAGGATGTGACCGATGTCCGCGACCACTTCTGGGCACACGCACCACGGCGCCGTCAGGAACGGTGCCTTCGACGACGGCGTCATCGAGAGGCTGTACGCCGAGGTGCTGCGCCGCAACCAGGGCGAGAGCGAATTCCACCAGGCGGTGCGCGAAGTCCTGGAGACGCTCGGCCCGCTCCTCGGCGCGCGCCCCGAGTTCATGGACGCCCGCATCGTGGAGCGCGTCTGCGAGCCCGAACGGCAGTTGATCTTCCGCGTCCCGTGGGCCGACGACAAGGGCGACATCCACGTCAACCGGGGCTTCCGGGTGGAGTTCTCCAGCGCCCTCGGCCCGTACAAGGGCGGGCTGCGCTTCCACCCTTCGGTCAACCTCGGCATCGTCAAGTTCCTCGGCTTCGAGCAGATCTTCAAGAACGCCCTGACCGGCATGCCGATCGGCGGCGGCAAGGGCGGCTCCGACTTCGACCCCAAGGGCCGCTCGGACGCCGAGGTGATGCGCTTCTGTCAGTCCTTCATGACCGAGTTGCACCGTCACATCGGCGAATACACGGACGTGCCGGCCGGTGACATCGGGGTGGGCGGCCGGGAGATCGGCTACCTCTTCGGCCAGTACAAGCGGATCACGAACCGTTACGAGTCCGGCGTGCTCACCGGCAAGGGCCTGGGCTGGGGCGGCGCACAGGCCCGCACCGAGGCCACGGGCTACGGCTGCGTGATGTTCACCGCCGAGATGCTGCGCGCCAGGGGCGAGAGCCTGGAGGGCCGCCGTGTCGCCGTGTCCGGTTCCGGCAATGTGGCCATCTACGCGACCGAGAAGGCCCAGCAGCTCGGCGCGACCGTGGTGACCTGCTCGGACTCCAGCGGTTACGTCGTCGACGACAAGGGCGTCGATCTCGCGCTCCTGAAGGAGATCAAGGAGGCCGGACGCGGCCGGGTCGCGGAGTACGCGGAGCGCCGGGGCCCGCACGCCCGGTTCGTGGCGGGCCGCGGCGTCTGGAACGTGCCGTGCGACGTGGCACTGCCGTGTGCCACGCAGAACGAGCTGGACGAGGACGACGCGCGCACTCTGGTCGCCAACGGCGTCCGCGCGGTCGCCGAAGGCGCGAACATGCCGACCACGCCGGGAGCGGTGCGGATCTTCCAGGAGGCGGGCGTCGCGTTCGCACCCGGAAAGGCCGCGAACGCGGGCGGGGTGGCCACCAGCGCCCTGGAGATGCAGCAGAACGCCTCGCGCGACTCGTGGACCTTCGCCCACACCGAGGAGCGGCTGGAGGAGATCATGCGCCACATCCACGAGGCCTGCCACACCACGGCCGAGCGCTACGGGGTGCCGGGCAACTACGTGGTCGGCGCGAACATCGCCGGCTTCGAACTGGTCGCGGACGCGATGTTGGCGCAGGGCCTGATCTGAGCAACGCTCAGGGGTGCGACGCCACCGGTCCTGGGCTGGGCCTGAGGGCCGCTCAGGGGTGCGACGCCACCGGTCCTGGGCTGGGCCTGAGGGCCGCTCAGGGGTGCGACGCCACCGGTCCTGGGCTGGACCTGAGCGCCGCTCAGGGACGCGATGCCGGTCCAGGGCTGGACCCGAGCGCCACTGAGACCCCGGGCCGGACCTGATTGCCGCTCAGGCAACCGACCGCGGAGCCGCGCGGCGAGCGCTTCAGGTGACGGGGCCGAGTCCCCGGCCCGACCCGTGACCGTCCACCGGTCCGCGCCACGCCACGGCCCGTTGTCAGTGGTCGCGTCTATGTTCGTTCCATGTCCCGCCGAACCGACGGGGCCGCCTTCCCGAGGCGTGCCCCGTTGCTCGGCGTACCCGGAACGAAGGAGTTGACGTGACGGCAGAGAGCGTTCACAGGGAGAGGTCGAGCACGGTGCGCGTGATCGCACCGGCCCGGCCCCGCAAACTGGCCAAGGTGCCGTTCGTGGAACTGGCCGACGGACGCCTCCAGGGGGTCGTCTCCAGCGGGTCCGACATCCAGCGGGTGTACGTGTCGTCGGTCGCCGCCAAGGACTTCGCGTACACGTGCAGCACGAACAACAACCGCCCCTGCGGCGGCCTCCGGGGCGGTTACTGCAACCACATCCGCGCGCTGGTCACCGAAGCGGTCGTGCAGTACGGCGTCGAGCGCGTCGCCCGGTACCTGCGCGTGGAGATCGCCGGGGCCGACGCCGGCGCCGCCGACCTCGTCACCGCCATGACGGCCACCCGCCCCTCCGGCGGGGAGAGTTCGGCCGCCGCCTCGGTCTTCAGCCGCTTTCTGCGGCATCTCGCCTACCTCGAACTGGCCCCGGTCACCGCCCCGTTGCCCGAGATGCACTGGTTCCCGCCGACCCGGGCGGTGGCGTGATGCGCATGGATCTGCTGACCGACGACGTGGCGGGTCTCGACGCGGCGCTGGCCGCCGTCGACGCCTTCGACCGGGTGCTGGTGGACGGGCTGCTGCGGCCGGGTTCCGCGCAGGCCGGGGGGCTGACCGAGCTGGCCCGTGCCGTCTCGGGGAGCCCGCTGGCCGCGCGGGTCGCCCGGGCCGCCGAGAAGACCGCCGGGGGCGGTGGCGGCGAGGACGACTTCGTCGCGCTCGCCGCGGCGCGTTCCGCCCTGCTCGGAGCCGTGCACGACGCGCTGCTGGAGCGTGTCGGGGCGGCCACGGGGCGGGAGCCCGCAGCGGCCGGCTTCCCCGCTCCCGGGGCCACGGGCGGCGCGAACGTGCTGGCCGCCGCCCGGTCCTGGCTCGCCGACCTGGCGCGCGCGGGCTGGCGGGGGCTCGACCACGAAGGGGTGTCGGCCGCGGCGCCCGTCGTCTCCGCGCTCCTCGCCGACCCCGCGCTGCGCCGGCTCGCCGCCCTGCTCGACGGATTCGCCGCCGAACTCGCCGCGTCCTGTCCCGGCGCGGGCGTCGAGCAGTTCCCGGTACGCAGGTGGGCCGACCTGTGGACGAAGGGCCTGCTGCTGACCGTGCCAGGGGCGGCGGCCGGGGCCGGGGCCGAGCCGGTCACCGGGCGGCTGCTGCCGCTCGGCGTCGACCTCCAGGAGCACGCCACCGCCGTGCAGGCACAGGTCCACGCCGTGTTCGAGCCCGCCGACGGATCGCCGTCCCGGATCGTGCGGGCGAGCGTGTCGGCGCCCAAGCCGGACACCGTCGTCGGGGCAGGGCTCTGGCAACTGCTGCGGCCGCACATGTCGCTGCTGACCGCCGCGGGCGAGGGACGCGCCATGGAGCTGACCGGCATGCCGCTCACCGCCGAGGGCGACCTCCTGTGGGCCGACGTGCACGCGAAGCCGGGTGAGCCCGCCGACGCGCTCACCACCGCGCGAGTGGCCCTGCCCGCCGCGACCGGCCCGCAGACCGCGCCCCTGGACCGGCATCCGGCGCGCCTGGCGGTCCCGGTGTTCCTGGAGGGGTACGGCACCGGGACGGACGGCGACGCGGTGACGTTCGAGGTGGCCGGACAGCGGCTGGGCGTGGACGTCGACCGCATCCCGGCGGCCGGACCGCTCACCCCCCGGGCCGTCGCGGCCTCGCGGGCCTGCATTGGGCTGCTGCGCTGGGACGCCGGGGAGTTCCGGCTCCAGCCGCTCGCGGTGGAGACGCTCGTACGAAAGAAACCGGTCGGCGTGCACGCCGGGGCGTGGGCGGGCGGGACCACGGACAAGGCCGGGGCGAAGGCCGAGAAGGCGGCCACCGACGCCGCGACCGTACTGCGCGAACGAGCGGGAAGGCTGCTGCGGACATGACGACCGGAACCACGGACGACGGGGCGGAAGCCGTCTCGTACGAGAGCCGGCGGCAGGTGCAGTACTGGCGGCTGCTGTCGCGGCTCTTCGACCCCGAGGAGCAGCCGGGTCTGGAGTCGGCGAGCCTCGCCGTCGTCGAGGACCTCGGACTGCCCATGGGAGTGCTCGACGCACGGGAGTCCGTCGACACGCTGGTGCAGCGCCACCCCGAACTGGCCGCCGAGTTCGACGGGCTGATGAGCCCCGGGGGCGGGGAGCCGGACGGTGCGGACCGCGACCGGGCCGCCGAGGTGCGGCGGGCGGCGCTCGTGTCGAAGGTGCTGCTCAACGTCTTCGCACCCACCTCCGGGAACGTCTCCGCCGGGCAACTGGCGAACTGGCAGTCCGACGCGGCCTGGCTGGAACGCGCCCTGGGCTGCGGCCCCGGCGAACTGCGCGGCGGACGGGCCGGCGGCGGGCGCACCGGAGGCGGCGCGGGCCGAGGTGTCAGCCCGACCGGCAGCGGTGGCGGCGGCGCGGTGCCCGACCTCGGCCGGCTCGTCCCGGAGATCGGGCCCGAACTCGGCGCCATCGAGGCCGGCCTGGTCCGGCGGATGAGGCTGCGCGAAGTCCTCGCCGACCCCGCGCTCGCCGCGAAGCTCACGCCGAGCATGTCGCTCGTCGAGCAGCTCCTGCGCGACAAGGACAACCTCTCCGGCGTCGCCCTGGCCAACGCCAAGAAGCTGATCCGGCGGTTCGTCGACGAGGTCGCCGAAGTGCTCCGCACCCAGGTGGAGAAGTCCACCGTCGGCACGCTCGACCGGTCCGTCCCGCCCAAACGGGTCTACCGCAACCTCGATCTCGACCGCACCGTCTGGAAGAACCTCACCAACTGGGACCCCGAGCAGGAGCGCCTCTACGTCGACCGTCTCTTCTACAAGCAGACCGCCCGCAAGACCACCCCGCAGCGGCTCGTCGTCGTCGTCGACCAGTCCGGGTCCATGGTCAGCTCGATGGTCAACTGCACCATCCTGGCGTCGATCTTCGCCGGGCTGCCCAAGGTGGACGTCCATCTCGTCGCGTACGACACCCAGGCACTCGACCTGACGCCCTGGGCGCACGACCCGTTCGAGACGCTGCTGCGCACCAAGCTCGGCGGCGGCACCGACGGCACCTGCGCCATGGCCCTCGTCCAGCCGAAGATCGCCGAACCGCGCAACACGGTCGTGGTGTGGATCTCCGACTTCTACGAGTGGCAGTGCGCCGAGCTCTTCAAGAGCATGGCGGCGATCCACGCCTCGGGGGCCAAGTTCATCCCCGTCGGATCGGTCACCAGCGCCGGACGCGGTGACGTCAACCCGTGGTTCCGCGAGCGCTTCAAGGACCTGGGCACTCCCGTCCTCTCCGGCCACATACGCAAGCTGGTCCAGGAGCTGAAGACCTTCCTGGGCTGAGCCCGCCGGCCCGCGCGACGCGAGCCACCCGTGACGCTTCCCCCTTCCTCCCGCACGCCCATCGCCGTGCGTTTCCTGTCGAAAGGTACTGACATGTCCGATCTGCTGCGCGCCCCCGCCGAGATCAAGTACGCCGAGGAGCTGGACTGGCTGGAGTCCGTCGACGACGGCCACAAGCCGTTCTCCTGGCGGCTCTCGCCCAAGATGGTCCGCCTGTTCGTGCTCGGCTCCGAGCGGGCCGACGGCCTGGACCGGGAGATCTCCCAGAAGTGGTTCGGCGAGCGCTCCATCGTCGAGCGCGCCATCGTCACCCTCGCCTCGGACCGCGGCCTGCTGCTCATAGGGGACCCCGGCACCGGCAAGAGCTGGCTCGCGGAACTCCTGGCCGCCGCGATCAGCCGCAACTCCACCCTCGTCGTCCAGGGGACCGCCGGCACGACCGAGGACCACATCAAGTACGCCTGGAACGTGTCCATGGTCATCGCCAAGGGACAGTCCCGCGAGTCGATGATCCCCTCGCCGATCATGACCGCCATGGAGTCGGGACGCATCGGCCGCTTCGAGGAGCTCACCCGCTCCACCAGCGACGTCCAGGACGCCCTGATCTCCATCCTCTCCGAGAAGTACATCTCCGTCCCCGAGCTGGACAGCGACAGCGACGACAGCATCGTCTTCGCCAAGCCCGGCTTCTCCGTCATCGCCACCGCCAACAGCCGTGACCGGGGCGTCAACGACCTGTCCTCCGCGCTCAAGCGCCGCTTCAACTTCGTCCGCATCCCGGTCGTGACGAACAAGAAGAGCGAGGCCGACATCGTCCGCTTCCGCACCGAGGAACTGCTGCGCCGCCACCGGATCGAACTCGACGTGCCGCCCACCCTCCTCGACGTGCTCCTGCGGAGCTTCGCCGACCTGCGCGCCTCCGCGGCGGCAGCGGGCAGCGACGACGAGAAGCTGGAGTCGGCCCTGTCCACCGCCGAACAGATCGGCGTCCTGGAGGACTCCATCCTGCACGGCAACTTCTTCGGTGAACGCACCCTCACCGCCCGCACCCTCGCCTCCTCGCTCGTCGGCTCCCTCGCCCGCCGCGATCCCGAGGACCTGGCCATCCTCAACAAGTACCTGCACGGCGTTGTCGAGCCGCGCAGCAAGGACGAGGGCGGCGAGTGGCCGGAGTTCCTCGAAGGCGGCCGCGACGCGATCGCGACCCTGTCGTGACCGCCGCCGTGCGGCGGGCCTCCGCGAACGGGTCGGACTTCGACGCCCTCCGCCGCCAGCTCCAGGACGCGGCACGGGAGTTCGCCGACGGTCCCGGCGCCCTGGAGGGCATCCTGCTGGGCCTCGTCGACGACGTCGACCGCGCCGCCCGCGAACCCCTGGAGATCTTCCCCGTCTGCCACCACTCGCCCGCCTCCGCGACCGCCATGGCCCGCCGGCTGCGCGAGAAGCAGCCCAAGGTGATCTACCTGGAACTCTGCGAGGACATGACGCCGCTCCTCACCGAGCTGCGCAACTGCCGCCTCCCGGTGGCCGTCCAGGCGTTCGCCGCCGAGGTCGCCGGCTTCCCCGCCGACTGGGCGCCGCTGTCGGTCGTCGCCCCGATCACCGAGGCGTCCGCCGAGTACCAGGCCATCGCGTACGCACTCGACACCCCCGGCGTCGAACTCGTCCTCGTCGACCGCTCGTCGGACCACGTCTTCCAGTGGCGCACCCGCGAGGACGCGGCCGAGGTCCCCGAGGACCCCGGCCCCGACGCCCCGCCCGCCGAGGAGGAGGCAGCGCTGCACGGCGACGCGGTCGGCGTCGAGATCGGCGACCTGCGCCCGCGCTTCGCCGAACTGGAGGAACACCTCCTGCGGCACGGCAAGGTCCGGCACTGGAGCGAGTGGTGGCACCAGTACGTCGAGCAGCCGCTCGGGGCGGCGGACGTCGACCACGAGACGTACCGCCAGGTCATGTTCCTCATCGGCAGCCTCTTCCGCAGGCTCGCCCCGGGCGGCACCGGCCGGGCCGGGGTCGACGAGGACCGCGAGCGGTACATGTGGACCCGGATGCGCGCCCACCTGGCCGAGACCGGCACCGACCCCGACGACTGCCTGTACGTCTGCGGCGCGTTCCACGCGGCCAGCCGGGTCGCCGAGTTCGGGCTGCACGGCAGCGACACCTTCGAGATCACCCCGCCCAGCGGCAGCACCTGGCAGTACGGGCTGATCCCATCCAGCCACGCGGCCATCGAGGCGCAGTTCGGCCTGGCCGCCGGGTCGGTGTCGATCGCCGCGACCCAGTGGGCCAAGAACCTCAAGCGCACCAAGGTCCAGCCGTACCGGCTCGCGGGCCAGGCGGGAGCCGGGAAACCCGGCCGGAGCCGGGCCGCCGACGCCGTCGCCGCCCCGGAGCCGGGCGACAGGCTGTCCGGGTTCCTGCGGCGGGCCCCCGTCGTCGACGCCGTCGACGAGGCCGAACTCCTCGGCTGGTCCGTCGAGATCGTCCGCGCCGCCCGCAAGGCCGGCTACCTCGCCTCGACCGCCGACGCCATCGCCGTGTACGAGACGTCGATCCTGCTCGCCCGGATGCGCGAACGCGCCAGGCCCACCCCGTACGACTTCCAGGACGCGGCCGTCACCTGCATAGAGAAGGACAGCGTGCCGGGCAGGCGCGACGTCCGCAGGCTCGTCGAGATCATGCTGGGCGGGGACCGGATCGGCCGCGTGGGGTACGAGGCGCTGCCGCCCCTGGCACGCGACGTGCACGACCGGCTGGCCCCGCTCGGCCTCAAGCTCGAACAGCGCGGCGTGAAGAGGGCGCTGCTCGACCTGGCGGGACAGCCCGGACTGCGGCCGTGCTCCGACGTGCTGTGGATGCTGCGCCGCCTGCTGCCGGCCGGCGCCGCCCGCCCCATCATGGGCGAGCGCACGCTCGGCGAACAGTCCCTCCAGGAGTCCTGGGACCTGGCCATCGGCACCCACCAGCGCGCGCTCATCGAGCTGGGCTACGAGGGCGTCAGCCTCGAACAGGTCCTGGAACAACGGCTGCGGCGCGCCGCCTACGACCCGCAGGCCACCACCGCGACCGTCCTCCAGGCGGTCGAGGAGGCGACGCTGTACCTGCGCAGCCGCCGCCTCGCCGACGAACTCGGCACCCGCGCCCTGGAGGTCCTGGCCGCCGAACGCACCGTCGACGGCGCACCGGAGGTGCTGCGCAGGGTCCGCCGCCTGCTCGCGTACTACCGCACGTCCGAACCCTCGCTCCCGCAGTGGGTCGAGTCCTTCGTCAAGACCGGTTACGCGCACTACTGCACGCTGCTGCCCACGGCCTTCGCCGACGAGGACGCGGGCGCGCGCCAGGTCGCGGCGATGCTGGGCTTCCTGTTCAGCATGGAGGGCCTGGCCCTCTCGCTCGGCTGCGACCGCACGCAACTGGAGCTGGCCGTCGCCCAGTGCCACCCGCGGGAGCAGTCCCGTACGGCACTGCTGTGGGCGGCGCAGGTGCAGCTCGGGCTGCTGACCCGGGAGGAACTGCGCTCACGCTGCGACGCGCTGCTGGCCGACCCGCTCGCCCTGCCCGCCTACCCCCGCTACCTCAGCGGACTGCTGCACGCCCTGGAGCCGGTGCCGCAGTTGGTGGACTTCGTCGTCGAAGCGGTGTCGAACGCCTTCGGCCGCCTCCCCGACCGGGTGCTCCTGCCGTGGCTGCCCACGCTGGTCACCGCCCTGCGCGCGGACGGCGCGGAGCTCGCCGCCCGGCTGACCCGCGAGGCCGGGCGCGTCTTCCCGGGACGGCTCGCGGCACTGGACGCGTGGACGCCGCCGTGGCGCGAGCAGCCCGCGCCCGCGGGGTCGCCGGCCCCCGCAGCCGGGCGTGCCGTACTGCTCGCCGCACATCCGGCGGCGTGCGACGCGCTGGCGGAACTCCTGGGCTGCGAGGGCCCGTGGGCGGCACAGGACGCACCGGCCGGCGGTGCGGAGCTGCTGGACCGGTTCCCGGACGCGGCGGAGGCCTGGGAGGCGCTGCTGGCGACGGGCTGACGAAGGGGCGGGCGGGGCGTTCGTGGGCCCGCCCGCTCAGACCGTGACGAGCAGCTCGCTCAGACCGCGCATCACGAAGTTGGGTCTCCGCCCGGGTTCGGCGGCCGGGCTCAGCGCGGGGGCCCGGTCGAGCAGCGCGCGCAGGGAGGCGGCGAGTTCGATGCGGGCCAGGGGCGCGCCGATGCAGTAGTGGATGCCCGCGCTGAAGGAGATGTGCGGGTTGTCCTTCCTGGCCAGGTCGAGCCGTTCCGGGTGGTCGAAGACCGCCGGGTCGTGGTTGGCGGAGCCGAAGAGCAGGGCGACCTCGGAGCCCCGCCCGATCGTCACGCCGTCGATCTCGATGTCGTCGAGGACCCAGCGTTCGAAGAGCTGGAGGGGGGTGTCGTACCGCAGCAGCTCCTCCACGGCGGTGGGGACGAGCTCCCGCGGGTCCGCCCGGAGCGCGGCGAGCTGGCCGGGGTGGCGGAAGAGGGCGTGCCAGCCGTTGGCGGTGGCGTTCACGGTGGCCTCGTGGCCCGCGTTGAGCAGCAGGACGCAGGTGGAGATCACCTCCTGCTCGGTGAGGCGCTCGCCGTCCTCGTGGGCGGCGATGAGACCGGAGAGGAGGTCGTCGCCGGGGGAGCGGCGGCGGAAGGCGATCAGGTCCTTGAGGTACGCGGTGAACTCGCGGGAGGCGCGGACGGCCCGCTCGGCGGTCTCGGGCGGGGGATTGAGCTCGTACATGCCGCAGATGTCGGCGGACCACGGGCGCAGCGGAGCCCGGTCCCGCTCCGGGATGCCGAGCATCTGCGCGATCACGGCCACGGGCAGCGGCTCGGCCACGGAGGAGAGGAGATCCCCGCCGCCGCTCTCGACGAGGTCTGCCACGAGATCGGCGGCCAGGCCCTCGACGTACGGGGTGAGGCGGGTGACCGTGCGCGGGGTGAAGGCCTTCGCGACCAGGCGGCGGATGCGGGTGTGGTCCGGGGCCTCCAGGTCGAGCAGGCCGTGGTCGTTGAGGGTGTGGAAGGGCTCGTGCTCGGCGGGCGGAGCGCTGCGGCCGAACTCCTCGTGCGTGAAGCGGTGCTGGTACGTCCGGCCCAGCCGGCGGTCGCGGAGCAGGGCGGAGACATCGGCGTGGCGGGGGACCAGCCACTGGCCGGTGGGCTCGAAGAAGTGGACGCGGGTGCGGCTGCGGAGGGCCGCGTAGCTGGGGTAGGGGTCACTGAGGAACTCTGCTGACCAGGGGTCGAACTCATCCATGCCCGGACGCTAGCCGCCTTCCCCCGGCCTGACCACCCGCCCTCCGCGAAGGGCGGGACACGGGCCGGGCCAGGGGCAGCGTCACCGGTGACGGGAGCATCACCGCCCAGGGCGGAGTCACGCCACCGGCCGGGGCGGCGTCACCGCCGACGGCGGCGTCCGCGTCAGGAATCTCCGTCCAGCACCGCCCGCAGCGCCTTCGCGAACTCCGCCGGCTCCCCCTCCTGCCCGAACTCCCCGCCCAGGAAGCCCCCGTGGTGGCTGGGGAACATCGTCGGGGCGATGCCCAGCCGCTCGGCCACGCCCAGCGCCCCCCGGGCCGGCAGCTCGCGCTCCGACTCCCGGCCGGCCGCGATCACGAGTCGTGTCGAGGCGGCCCGCAGTGCCACGAAGTCCGGCCGGTAGCCCGTGGAGTTGCGCAGGTTCTGGCCCAGCAGCGCGTCGTCGCGGGTGCCGTCGTCCTGCGTCGGCAGGCCGAAGGCCGCCGGGTCGGGCGCGGGCCCGTCCGTCCAGTCCGCCGGGAACGGCCCCTGGTGCACCGCCGCCGCGATGAACTTCGCCATCCCCGCCCCGAACCCTTCCCGCCGGTACGTCTCGCCCATGTCCGCGAAGACCCGCAGGGCGACGTCCCGGTCCGGCAGGACCTCCGCGAGCGGCGGCTCGTGCGCGACCACGGTGCGGGCCAGCGCGGGGTGGCTCGCGACCAGGGCGAGCGTGTTGACCGCGCCGCCGCTGCTCGCGAAGACGTCCACCGTCTCCGCGCCGACCGCTTCGATCACCGCGCGGATGTCCTCCGCGTGCTCCTCGGGGTGGGACTCCGCCGCCCCGTCGGTGCGCTTGCTCCGCTCGACGCCCCGGGGGTCGTAGGTGATCACCGTACGGTCCGTGAAGTGCGCGGCGAGCGAGACGAACCCGGCCGCGCTCATCGGCGAGCCGAGCAGGAACAGGGGGACGCCGCCACCGGTGCCGGGGCGCACGTCGTAGGCCAGCTCGGCGCCGGGCACGGACAGGGTGTGGGACTCGGGCGAGGTCATGGTCGACTCCTGGGAAGGTCGGGGCGGGAAGCCGTCTGCGTTGCTGAAAGGCAGACTCCGTCCAGGTGCGGAAGTCATCGCGCGCACGGCGACCTCTTCGGCCTTTCGAGAAGCGGACCGGGAGGTTCGGGCGTCAGCGGGCGGGTGCCAGGAACACGTCGAAGGCCGCCGGGAGCCGTTCCCAGCCGTGCCGCCCCGCCGCGTACTCCGCGTCCGTCAGCAGACAGGAGTCCAGCAGGCGCGTCAGCCCCTCCCGGTCCAGGCCCGGTGAGGTGAACACCAGGTGCTGGCAGCAGTCCCCGTGCTCGGGGTGCCAGTCCAGCGCCGCCGCCGTCCGCCGGATCGGCGACTCCAGCTCCCAGGCCGCGTCCGGCAGCCCCGCCAGCCACGGGCCCGAAGCCTCCACGCACAGCGCGCCGCCCGCGCAGTCCCAGGCCAGCAGCGTGTCCGGCCGGTCCGCGAGCCAGAACCTGCCCCGGCTGCGCACCGCCCCGCAGCACAGCTCCTCCAGCGCGTCGAAGAGCCTGCCGGGGTGGAAGGGGCGGTGCCGGTGCCACACCAGGGTGGACACACCGGCCTCGTCCGCCTCCTGGGGAAGCCGGGCGCAGGCCGGATGCTGCGCCGCGGCGGCGGCCGCCACGTCGAACCCGGCGAAGGCCTCCCGCACCAGATCGTCGGAGTCGACGGACACCTGTCGGGCCGTCGGGTGGAGCTGCGCGAGCAGCGCCCGGTCCTCCGCGTCCGCGTGGCCGTCGTCGGCGAGCGCGAGCACGGAGGCGTATTCGAGCTGCCGGGCCCAGGTGTCGCCCACCGCGCGCCGGTCCGTGGCCGCGACGGCCAGGCCCGCCTCCGCGAGGTCGTCCCCGTTCCCCAGACTCGGGAGTACGAGAGCGGGGTCGACGGCGGTGATCACCCCGGTCAGCCGCAGGCTCTCGCCGCCATGGGCGGCGACGGCCTCCGCCGTCGCGCGCGGCTCCACCGCGTCCCACAGCTCCACGACCGCGAGCCGGGTGAGCCCGAGCGCGGCGATGCGCCGCAGCTCGGGCAGCAGGTCCGCACGCAAGGCGCAGCACGCGCAGTCGTTGACCAGCGGTGTCTCGCCCCGGGTCAGCTCGCCCGTGGCATCGCGGACCGTGCGCAGCACCGCCCCGGAACCGGGTGCGCGGGCCGCCTCCGCGAGGTCGTGGTGCAGGGCGACGCTGCCGGGGACGGCCGCCAGGAGGCGGTCCACCGCCCGGCGGCGGGCGTCCGCGTGGAGCCCGCCGACCAGGGCGACCGCCAACGGGGGCGGTCCGAGCGCTCCGGGTGCCGCCTCCATCACTTCGCCCCGGGGCGGCCGTACCGGCGCTCGAACTGCTCGACGCGTCCGGCGGTGTCCAGGACGCGGGCGGTGCCGGTGTAGAAGGGGTGGCTCACCGAGGAGATCTCGACGTCGACCACCGGATAGGTGTTGCCGTCCTCCCACTCGACCGTCCTGGTGCTGGTGGCGGTGGAGCGGGTGAGGAAGGCGGAGCCGACGGCGGTGTCGCGGAAGACGACGGGGCCGTAGGCGGGGTGGATTCCGTGCTGCATGAGGGGTTCCTCCAAGAGGTGGGGCGGGTGGCGGGGGCCGGCGGTCAGCGTTCCTCGCGGAAGTCGACGTGCCGGGCGGCCTTCGGGTCGTACTTGCGCAGGACCAGCCGGTCGGGGCTGGTGCGGCGGTTCTTGCGGGTCACGTAGGTGAAGCCGGTCCCCGCCGTGGAGCGGAGCTTGACGATCGGGCGTACTTCGTTGCGAGCCATGGCGCTATCATACTGAAAACGGGAACCATTTTCAATAGCGGTTCTCCGCCGGTACGTCGCCGGGGCGTCCGCCGCCCCGGCACCGGACGCACAGAGAGGCAGGTCCCGCCCTTGTCCGCCCACTGCCAGCTGACCGGAGCCAAGCCGGGCTTCGGCAATCGCATCTCCCACTCCCACCGGCGCACCGCGCGCCGCTTCGACCCGAACATCCAGCACAAGCGCTACTGGCTGCCCAGCGAGGGGCGCGGCGTCCGGCTGACCCTCAGCGCACGCGGCATCAGGACGGTCGACGTCATCGGCATCGAGGCGGCCGTCGCCCGCATCAGGGCCCGAGGGGGGAAGGTCTGATGGCGAAGCGGAGCAAGATCGCGAAGAACGGGCAGCGGCGGGCGACCGTCGCGCGGTACGCGGCCCGCAGGGCCGAGCTGAAGGGGGTCCTGCGCCGGGCGGACGCCACCGAAGCCGAGCGCGCGGCGGCCGGCGCCGAGCTGCGCCGCCAGCCGCGCGACGCGAGCGCGACCCGGGTGCGCAACCGGGACAGCGTGGACGGCCGGCCGCGCGGGCACCTGCGGAAGTTCGGGCTCTCCCGGGTGCGGATGCGCGAGCAGGCACACGCGGGGTTCCTGCCGGGGGTCACCACGTCGTCGTGGTGAGCCGCCGGGGGGGGGCGGGCGGCGCGTGAGCCGCCGGCCCGCGGAGGGGGCGGGCGGTGAGCATGCCGCCCACCCCCTCACCGGTTCACCAGCCGATCGTGGGATGCATGCCGTTGCAGCCCGACTCCCGGGTCGGGCAGGACGGGTGCGGTTCCAAGGGAGGCGAGGGCGGCGGTTCCGGGGGGAGCGGCAGGGGCTCCGGGTTCGCGAACGCCGCGCAGTCGCAGGCCGCGCAGGCCCCCGCGTACCGCGGCTCGCCGTGCCGGAAGCGCGCGTCGCCGCACCGGCATCTGGTCGTCGCCCAGGACATCGTCCTCGCCCCCTGTCACCGGCGTGTCGCCCCCGGGATGCGCAAGGCCCTCAGGGTACGGCGCGGGGCCCGCGTGCGACCAGGGCCGCGCGCACTGTGGCGGTCGTCACCGGGCAGCGGGCGCCGCCCCGGTTGCCGCTACCGTGTGACGTGCCCGTGGCGCGGCGGAATGATCTCCGGAGCGCGGCGGTTGGACGTAACGCGACAGGTGACACAGCAGGTGACGTGATCCGTCACGCGGCACACATCGCGGCTCGTCATCCGGGCTGGGCGCGACACACCGGTTTGATTCAGAGGGGAACTTCCATGCAAGAGCGCTTCGACGTCGTCGTCCTCGGGGCGGGACCCGGTGGCTACGTCGCCGCCATCCGCGCGGCCCAACTGGGCAAGAAGGTCGCGGTGGTGGAGGAGAAGTACTGGGGCGGCGTCTGTCTGAACGTCGGCTGCATCCCGACCAAGGCGCTCCTGCGCAACGCCGAACTGGCGCACATCTTCACCCGCGAGGCCAAGACCTTCGGCATCAAGGTCGACGGCGAGGTGACCTTCGACTACGGCGAGGCCCACCGGCGCAGCCGCCGGGTCGCGGACGGCCGGGTCAAGGGCGTCCACTACCTGATGAAGAAGAACGGCATCACCGAGATCGACGGCCGGGGCACCTTCCTCGACGCGCACACCCTCCAGGTCGCCGGCTCCGACGGCACCACGCGGCAGATCTCCTTCGAGAACTGCGTCATCGCCACCGGCGCCACCCCCAAGCTGCTCCCCGGCACGGCGCGCAGCGAGCGCGTCGTGACGTACGAGGAGCAGATCCTCGCCGAGGACCTCCCGCGGTCCGTCGTCATCGCGGGCGCCGGCGCCATCGGTATCGAGTTCGCGTACGTCCTGCACAACTACGGCGTGAAGGTCACCATCGTCGAGTTCCTGGACCGGATCGCGCCGCTGGAGGACGTGGATGTCTCCACCGAACTGGCCAAGCAGTACCGGAAGCTGGGCATCGACGTGCTCACCTCGACCCGTGTCGAGTCCATCGACGAGTCCGGCGCGCAGGTCCAGGTGACGGTCACCGGCAAGGACGGCGCGCAGAAGGTGCTGGAGGCCGACAAGGTCCTCCAGGCGATCGGCTTCGCGCCGAACGTCACCGGTTACGGTCTGGAGGCGACCGGTGTCGCCGTCACCGAGCGCGGCGCGATCGAGGTCGACGGCCGCTGCCGCACCTCGGTGCCGCACATCTACGCCATCGGCGACGTCACCGCCAAGCTGATGCTCGCGCACACCGCCGAGGCCATGGGCGTCGTCGCCGCCGAGACCATCGCGGACGCCGAGACGATGGAGCTCGACTACCCGATGATCCCGCGCGCCACGTACTCGCAGCCGCAGATCGCCAGCTTCGGCTGGACCGAGGCGCAGGCCAGGGAGAAGGGCTTCGACGTCAAGGTCGCCAAGTTCCCCTTCACCGCCAACGGCAAGGCGCACGGCCTGGGCGACGCGACCGGTTTCGTGAAGCTGATCAGCGACGACACCCACGGCGAGATCATCGGCGCGCACCTGATCGGCCCCGATGTCACCGAGCTGCTCCCGGAGCTGACGCTGGCCCAGCAGTGGGACCTCACCGTCCACGAGGTCGCGCGCAACGTGCACGCGCACCCGACGCTGGGCGAGGCCGTCAAGGAGGCGGTGCACGGACTCGCCGGGCACATGATCAATTTCTGACGCGACGCGACGCGGGGCCGCGCCGGGACGGCAGGCTCGATCGGGCCTGCCGTCCCGGTCGAGCCTGCAGGCCCGGCTGCCCCGGCGGGCTACTTGGGGCAGAACTCCGCCTCCATCACCGTGTCCGTGTCCCCGCTCCAGTCCCCGTTCAGGTTCAGCGCCACCGCCTTGCCGCCGTCCTCGCTCGCCATCGCGTGCGTCGTCGAGCCGTGGATTCCTCCCGTGTGGCCCCACATCACCTTGCCGCAGGACTGCTTCTCCTGGTAGATGCCCAGGCCGTAGGCCAGGTCGGGGCGCTGGTCGCTCATCGGGACGGTGGTCTTCATCTCGGCGAGCTGCCGCTTCGGCAGGAGCTTGCCGGTGAGCAGGGCGCGGTAGAAGCGGGTCAGGTCGGCCGTGCTGGAGACCATGCCGCCCGCGGCGCCCGCCAGGGTGGGGTTCAACTCGGTGATGTCGTACTTCTTCGCCGTCGCCGGGTCCGCGCCGAAAGTGGTGTAGGCGCGGCTGCTGGGGCGCGGCAGGCGGGACTCGTCGTGCGGGACGGAGGTGGCGCGCAGCGCGAGCGGGCGCAGGATGCGCCGGTCGATCTCGGACTCGTAGGAATGCCGGGTGACCTTCTCGATGACCAACCCGGCGAGGAGGTAATTGGTGTTGGAGTAGCCCCACTTGGCGCCGGGGTCGAAGTCGGGGGCGTGGTTCATGGCGATCTTCACCAGATCCCGGGCGGGCAGGGACTCGTAGCGGCGGTCGAGGAAGGCGACGGTCATTCTCTCGCTGATGAACTTCGGGTCGCTCGTGTAGTCGTGGATGCCGCTGGTGTGCTGGAGGAGCTGCCGCAGGGTGATCCTGCTGCCGTCGTGGCCGTTGCCCCGGACCAGGCCCGGCAGCCACTTCTCGACGCGGTCGTCGAGGGAGAGCTTGCCCTCGGCCTCCAACTGGAGCACCACCGTGGCGGTGAAGGTCTTGGTGAGGGAGCCGATGCGGAAGCGGTCCCGGGGGCCGCGTTCGCGTCCGGTGGTGAGGTCGCCGACCCCGGCGGTGTCCGTCCAGGGCCGGGACCCGCCGCGGCCCTCGGAGCGGGCGACGACACCGGGAGCCCCGTCGCGTACGAGCGCGTCGACCGCCGCCCGGGTCCGGGCGTGCGGGTCGTGGGCCTGCGCGGTGGCCGGGACGACGGTGGCGGCGAGCGCCGCGGCGGTGACGGTGGCGAGGAGGACGGTGCGCGGGGCGCGGTGTGTGCGTACGGGCATGGGGTGTCCCTGCTGGCTCGGGTGCGTGCCGGGCGACGGATGCGGCGGCATGTCGCGGGAGGGGACCGGTCGGGGACCGCCGGGGTTGCCCGCCCGGCACGGGTTGAGCCGTTTCCGGCCAATCATGGGCAGGGGCCGACTACGCCCGGGGGACAGCCGCACACCGGGTCAGGAGCGCGGGGTCGGGGGTGCGGCGCGGGCCGGGCCCGGTCAGGGCCGGCCCCCATGAACGCGGACTCTCCCCACCTCGCCACCACCGCCGACGCCTACGACTCCGTCGCCTCCCTCTACGCCGAACTCTTCCGCGACGCGCTCGACGGCACACCGCTGGACCGGGCGGTCATCGCCGCCTTCGCGGAACTCGTACGGGGCGGGACCGTCGCCGAAGTCGGCTGCGGTCCCGGCGCGGTGACCTCGCACCTGCGGGGCCTCGGGCTCGACGTCTTCGGGGTCGACCTCTCGCCCGCGATGATTGCCACCGCCCGTGAGGCGTATCCGGACCTGCGGTTCGAGACCGGGTCCATGAGCGCGCTGGAGACGGCCGACGCCTCGTTGCGCGGAGTCCTCCCGTGGTACTCGCTCATCCATACGCCTCCGCACGAACTGCCCGCTCACCTGGCGGAGTTCGCGTGCGTCATCGAGCCCGGCGGCCATCTGCTGGCCGGGTTCTACGAGGCGGACGGGGGCCCCGTGACGCCCTTCGACCACAAGGTGACGACGGCCTACCGGTGGCCGGTGGACGACCTGGCGCGACTGTCCGCCGACGCCGGGTTCACCGAGGTGGCGCGCATGCTCCGGGAGCCGGGGGAGGGGGAGCGGTTCCGTGGGGGGCGGCTCCTGATGCGCCGGGAGGGGTGACGGGCGGTCAGGCCCCGCCGGGCGCGGACTCCGTCCGGCGGGGGAGCGGCAGATGGTGGGACATGAAGGGGGTCGACGTGACGAACTCCCGGAAGGCCACGGCCGCTTCCGAGAGGTGACTGTCCTTGTTCCAGGCGAGGGTGAGCCTGCGTTCGCAGTCCGGCGCGTCCAGGCCCACCCACACCACCGGCACCCGCTCGTGCGTGCCGACCTGGCGGGACACGGCCGGGATGAGGCCGATGCCCAGACCCGCACTGATCATGTCCTGGCTGGCGCCGGGTTCGTCGCCCTCGCAGGAGATCAGCGGGGCGAGCCCCTCGGCCGCGAACAGCCTTTCCAGCAGGGCCCGTTGCCAGTAACCCCGGCGCGTGGTGACGAACGGCTCGTCGGCCACCTCCGGGATCGTCACGCTCCGCCGCCCGGCCAGCCGGTGACCGTACGGAACCGCCAACAGCACCTCCTCGCGCGCCAGTTCCACCGTTTCGAGGTGGGCGCCCGACAAGGGCTGTGAGGCGAGACAGAAGTCGACCTCCCTGGTCCGCAACCGGCGGTCCATCTCCGGTGCGTCGGACTGGTGGAGCCGGACGTCGGCGCGCGGGTGGGCGGCCCGGAAGCTGCCCAGCGCCGGGGTGATCGTCAGGAGGGTCTCCGAGGCCACGGCGACCCGGCCCAGGCCCGTGTCCCGCGCCTCCCGCACCGCCCGGCGGCCGTCGTCCAGCTCGCTCAGGGCGCGCTCGACGTGGCGCAGGAAGATGGCGCCGTACTGGTTGAGCCGGATGCGGCGGCCTTCGCGGTCGAAGAGCGGCATGCCGAGGTCGGCCTCCAGGCGCGCGACGGTACGGCTGAGGGAGGGCTGCGCGACGTGCAGTTCCTCGGCGGCGCGGCTCATGTGCTCGTACCGGGCGACCGTCCGGAAGTAGCGCAGTTGCAGCAGGTCCACGGGTCCTCCGGCGGTGGCGATCAATGCCTCTGGAGGCATCTTCACATGGCGGAACTGGTCTTGGAACGCATAAGAGATTTTCCCTACGGTCAAGGGGCGGGCCGCACCGACCGCCCCGGTGCCGCCGGTGCGGAGCACGCGCGCCGCCCCGCCCCCTCCAGGGCACCACCCCACCCCCCTCCAGGAAGGCCGCCCCATGAGCGCTGCGGACCTGGCCCGACTCCAGTTCGCGGCCACGACCGGCATCCACTGGCTGTTCGTGATCCTCACCATGGGGCTGGTCCCCCTGGTCGCGATCATGCACACCCGTGCCGCCCTGAGCCGTGACCCCGCCACTCGGGCGACGTGGGAGCGCATGACCCGCTTCTGGGGTCAGCTGTACGTCGTCAACTACGCGGTCGGCATCGCCACCGGCCTCGTCATGGAGTTCCAGTTCGGGCTGAGCTGGAGCGGGTTGAGCAAATTCGCCGGGAACGTCTTCGGCGCCCCGCTCGCACTGGAGACCCTCATCGCGTTCTTCGCCGAATCCACCTTCCTGGGAATGTGGATCTTCGGCTGGGGGCGGCTGCGGAGGGGGGTCCACGTCGCACTGATCTGGCTCGTGGCCCTCACCGCGTACGCCTCCGCGTACTGGATCATGGTCGCCAACGGCTTCCTGCAACACCCCGTCGGTCATGAACTGCGCGACGGCGTGGCCTACTTGACCGATTTCGGAGCCCTGCTCACCAACGACAGCGCCCTGATCGCCCTCCAGCACGTGGCCCTCGCCGCCCTCACCACCGGCGGCGTCTTCGTCGCGGGGGTCAGCGCCTGGCACTTCCTGCGGCACACCGGGGAAGCGCGTTTGTTCCGGGCGTCGTTGCGGCTGGGGCTGTGGGTGTCGACGATCGCCTCCTTCTTCGTGGTGGTCGTCGGCGAACAGCAGCGGCCCGTCATCGCGGCCACCCAGCCGATGAAGGAGGCCGTGATCCGGGGCAGCGGGGTCGCCGAACTCCAGGAACGGCTGGCCGCCGAGCACGGGCCCGGGAACTACGTGCCCTGGGAGGAGACCGTCCGATTCTCCATGGACGCCATGACGCTCATCGGCAACACCGTGTCCACGATCACGCTGATCGCGCTCGTGCTGGTGTGGAAGGACCGGGTGGTGCGGTGGCGGCCCGTCGCGTGGGTGCTCGTGGCGATGATCCCCTTCCCCTTCCTCGCCTCGGTCGGGGGCTGGGTCGTACGGGAAGTGGGACGCCAACCCTGGCTCGTCTACGGCGAGTTGACCGTCGAGGAAGCGCTCTCGAACGTCAGCAGGAGTTCCCTGCTCGTGTCCTGCGCCGCCTTCGTCACGCTCTTCCTCGCCCTCGCCACAACGAACTGGACGCTCATCACCCGCTTCGCCCGCAAGGGGCCGGGCGCCACCCAGCTCGGCGTCACCGAGCCGTTGCCGCCGCCCGGGGGCGGACCGGAGCCCGAGGAACGGCAGCCCGTCGCGACGTACTGACGACCGACACGTGAACCCCCTCTCCCCCTCTCAGTCAACCTCTCAGTCAACGGATGGTGAGCCCGATGAGTCTGGAAGTCCTCTGGCTGGCCCTGCTCGGCCTGCTCCTCGGCGGGTACTTCGTACTCGGCGGGTACGACCTCGGCGTACAGATGCTGCACCCCTTCCTGCGCTCCCCGGGCGCGAAGGGGCCCGGCCGGAACGCGGGGCTCGACGCCATGGCCCCCTTCTTCCTCGGCAACGAGGTCTGGCTCGTCGCCTTCACCGGAGTCCTCTTCGGCGCCTTCCCGCACCTGGAGGGCGCCCTCCTGTCCGGCCTGTACCCCCTGATCGTGGCCGTCCTGCTCGGCCTGGTCACCGGCAACGCCGCCGTCCAACTGCGCGGCCGGGCGCGCACCGCCCGGGGGCGTGCCCGCTGGGACGCGCTGATCTTCACCGGCGGCGCGCTGCCCGCCGTGTGCTGGGGACTCGTGGTGGGGCTGCTGTTGCGCGGGGTGCCGCGCCGGGCGGACGGCAGCTTCCACATCGGGTTCGGGGAGGTGTTCTCGCCGTTCGTGCTGGCGTGCGGGGTGACCACGGCACTGCTCCTGGCGGCACACGGAGCGGCCTTCGTGGCGCTCCGGTCGGCCCCGGAAGCCGCCGCCGCGGCACGGCGGTCGGGGGAGGGGCTCACCCGGTGGGCCGGGGCGTTCGCGGGGCTCGCGCTGCTGCTCACGCTCTTCGGGGCGGGGGCGTCGATGACCAATCCCGTGCCCTCCGCCGTGATCGCCTGCCTGTACGCGGCCGCCATCGGGGCCGCCCGGTGGGCCCTGGTGCGCGGACACCGGGTCCGGGCCTTCGCCGCCACGAGCGCCGCGGCGCTGCTGCCCGTACCGCTCATCGGGGCGGGCCACTATCCGTACCTCCTCATCAGCTCGGCCGGAAAGGGGCTGACGATCAGTCACGCCGTAACGGACGCGGCCACCTTGAAGCTCCTGACCGCGTTCGGGGTCGTACTGATTCCGGTGATCCTCGCCTATCAGGTGTGGAGCTGGCGGACCTTCCGCGGGCGCACCGGGGTGCGGCACCCGAGCTACTTCTGACCCGAGCTACTTCTGAGGGGAGGGCGGGATGAGGACAGTTGAACAGCGGCTGCTGCGGGAAGTGCCGTCGCTGCGGCGGCACGTGCTGTGCTCGACCGGGCTCGCGCTGGTCGGCGGCGGACTGACCGTCGCCCAGGCCGCCTTGCTGGCGGGGCTCCTCGCCGACGGCTTCGGCGGGCAGGGGACCGACCTGCGCGCACCGGCCCTGGCGGCGGCGGTCATGGCCGCGCGGGCGCTGGTGACGTGGGTACGGGGAGTGCTCGCCCAGCGCGCCGCCGCCGACGCCAAGCGCGCCCTGCGGGACCTGGTCACGGGCAGCCTGCGGCGGACGAACCCGCTGCGCCTCGCGGCTGGCCGGCACGGGGAGAGCGCCACGCTGCTCACCCGGGGCCTCGACGCCCTCGACCCGTACGTCGTCGGCCACCTCCCGGCGAAGGCGGCGGCCTCGGTGGTGCCGGTGGTGGTGCTCGGATGGCTGGCGTGGACCGACTGGGCGTCGGCGCTCGTCGTACTGGTCACGCTGCCGCTGATCCCGGTCTTCGGGGCGCTGGTCGGCATGCACACCGCCCGACGCACGGCGAGGCAGTGGCAGTTGCTGGCCCGGCTGGGCGGCCACTTCCTGGACGTGGTGGCCGGGCTGCCCACGCTGCGGGCGTTCGGGCGGGAGCGGCACCAGGCGGCGGTGGTGCGGGAGATGGCGCAGGCGCACCGCAGGGCGACCCTGCGGACGCTGCGGGTGGCGTTCCTGTCGTCGCTGGTCCTGGAGACGGTCGCGACGCTGTCGGTGGCACTGGTGGCGGTGCCGGTGGGGCTGCGGCTGCTCGGCGGGGAGGTGGAGCTGTACGTGGCGCTGACGGTGCTGTTCCTGGCACCGGAGGCGTACGCGCCGCTGCGGGCGCTGGGGTCCGCGTTCCACGACGGGGCGGAGGGGGTGGAGGTGGCGGAGAAGGTCTTCGCCGTGCTGGACGCGGAGGGGCCGGGCGGGAGGGCGCCGAGGCCGGAGGGGCGGCTTCCAGTGCCGGGCGGAGACCGGGTTCCGCTGAGTCTGGAGGGGGTGACGGTGCGGTACCCGGGGCGGTCCGGGCCCGCCGTGGCGGGGGTGTCGCTGACGGTGCGGGCCGGGGAGCACGTGGCCCTGGTCGGGCCGAGCGGAGCGGGGAAGTCGACACTGCTGGCGCTGCTGCTGGGGTTCGTCGAGCCCGGGGAGGGCCGGGTCGCGGTGGGCGGCGTCGACCTCAAGGACCTCGACGCGGAGGCGTGGCGGGAGCGGGTGGCGTGGGTTCCGCAACGGCCGCACCTGTTCGCGGGGACGGTCGCGGAGAACATCCGCCTGGGACGGCCCGGGGCGAGCGGGGCGGAGGTACGGGCGGCGGCGCGGGCGGCACGGGCCGAGGGGTTCGTGGCGGAACTTCCGGACGGGTACGACACGGTGCTCGGAGAGGGCGGGGCGGGGCTCTCGGCGGGCCAGCGGCAGCGGATCGCGCTGGCCCGGGCCTTCCTGAAGGACGCGCCGGTGGTCCTGCTGGACGAGCCGACGGCGCACTTGGACGTGCGGAGCGAGGGGGAGGTGGTGCGGGCGATGCGGGAGTTGATGCGGGGGCGGACGGTGCTGGTCGTGGCACACCGGGCGGGGGTGCTGCCGCATGTGGACCGGGTGGTGGGGGTGGCTCCGCCGGTCGGGGGTGCTTTGGTGCGGCGGGCTGGGGCGGGGGTGGGGGAGGCGGGGTGAACAGGTGCGGGCGCGAGGGGTGCGGGCGGGCGTGAAGGGGTGCGGGCGGAGTGCCCCACCCGTGCCCCCGTCCCCGCTGCCCGTACGTGGGCTGTCCCTCGCCCTGCCGCCCGTACCGGCCCCGTCCGCTCCCCGGCACTCCGTACACGAGCCCCCGGCACCCGTACACACGCCCCCTCTTCCCGGAAAGGCCCCCTGGCATGACGTCCCCGCCCTACCCCACCCTCCAGCTCCTTCGGTACCTCGCCCCCCACTGGCGGCGGCTCCTGGTCGCCGCTCTGGCCGCCGGGGGCAGTGAGCTGGCCGCCGTGGCGCTGATGGGGGTGGCCGCCTGGCTCATCACCCGGGCCGCCGAACAGCCTCCGCCGGCCTCCGTCGCGCTCGCCGTCGTCGTCGTGCGGGCGCTCGCGCTGGGGCGGGGCGTGCTGCGGTACGCCGATCGGCTGCTCGGGCACGACGGGGTGCTGCGGGCCGTCGCAGATTTCCGGGCCCGGGTGTACGAGGCGCTGGTGCCGCTCGCTCCCGCGGGGATCCCCGCCTTCCGGAGCGGGGACCTGCTGACCCGCCTCGTGGATGACGTCGACGCCGCCCAGGACCTCGTCCTCCGCGTTCTGGTGCCCGTCGCCGCCGCCGGCGCGGTCGCGGCCGCGACGACCGGGACCGCCGTCGTGCTGCTGCCGGGGGCGGGGCTGCTGCTCGGGGGGACGCTCGCGCTGGCGGGCCTCCTGGTACCCGTGCTGGTACTCGTGTCGTCGCGGACTGCCGGACGTACCGAGAAGGAAGCACGCGCCCAACTCGCGGTGCTGGCAGTCGACTTGACGCGAGGGGCTGCCGATCTCGCCGCGTACGGGGCGCTGGGGCGTGCCGAGGAGCGCGCCCGGCGGGCCTCCGCGCGGATCGCCGCGCTCGAACGCCGCAAGGCCCTCACCACCACGCTCGCCGCCGCCCTCGTGCACCTGCTGCAAGCGGGTGCGACCGTCGGCGTCACCTGGCTCGCGCTGCGGGCGCACGCCGCCGGGGAGCTGGCCGCCGTCCACCTCACGGTGCTGGCGGTACTCGCCCTGGTGTCCTTCGAAGTGCTCACGCCACTTCCGGCAGCCGCACGCCGACTCGGTGAAGTACGTTCCTCCGCACGGAGGTTGATGCAAGTTCTGCACGCGCCGCCGCCCGTCGTCGAGCCGGCCGCGCCGGCCGTGCTCCCCGGCTCCGGGCCGCTCGGCGTGGAGATCGCCGACCTGCGCGTACGCCACCGCCCCGGCGGGCCCCCGGCCCTCGACGGGGTGAGCCTGCGGTTGCCGCCCGGCGAACGGGTCGTCCTGCTGGGGGAGAGCGGGTCGGGCAAGTCCACCCTGATCGCCGCGCTGATGCGCTTCGTGCCGTACGCATCCGGGAGCATCCGCGTCGCGGGGCGCGAGCTGCGCGAGTGCGCGGGCGCGGACGTACGGCGGGCGATCACCGGTGTGACGCAGGACGCCCATGTGTTCCGCGGGACGATCCGGGCCAACCTGCTCCTGGCGCGCCCCGATGCCACGCAGGCGGACCTGCGCGAGGCCGCCCGCCGGGCGCGGCTGCTGGACTGGGTCGAGTCGCTGCCGCGGAGGTGGGAGACCGGCGTCGGCGGCGACGGGGCGGAGCTGTCCGGCGGTCAGCGCCAACGCCTCCTGCTGGCACGGGCGTTGCTCGCCGACCCGCCCGTCCTCGTACTCGACGAACCGACCGAGGGCCTCGACCCGGAGACGGCCGCCGCCGTTCTGGCGGACATTCTCGACGCCACGCGCGGTCGTACGACCCTCCTCGTCACCCACGACAGGGAGGGCCTGGCCGCGGCCGACGCCATCGTGACGCTGGAGCGGGGCCGGGTGGTCGCGCCCCGGGGGCCAGGGGAGCAGTGAGGGAAGAGGTGGGGCGTGCGGCCGTCGGACGGACAGGTGCCGGGTGCGCAGGTCAGGGACCGGGCGAGGCGGTACGGGGCGGCCCGGCCGGGCCGGGGCGGCCGGGGCTTCGACGCCCCCGGCGGCCACGCGGATCGCACCGGCAGCCCGCCGAACTTGAGAGACGGGGCCGGCCCGGCCGCACGGTCAAGCTGCCGAAACCCGCCTGCCGGCCGCGCCGCCGGTCAGGAGAGCCGGATCAGGGTGACGTCGAACTCCAGCCGCACCTTCGAGGCGACCAGGACCGACGTCACGGAGTTCCAGTTCACCTCCCAGTCGTTGCGGTCGACCGTGACGCCGCCCCTCAGGCAGACCCGGAAGTCCCCCTGCGCGTCCTGCGGCCCGCCGGTCAACTCGATTCCGGCGTCCACGAGTTCGGCGTCCAGCACGGTCCGGCGGGTCACGCCGCGGATGCCCAGGTCGCCGGAGACCTTGTAGTGCGTGGCGTCGACGCGGCGCACCCCGGTCGAGGTGAAGTCGAGGGTCGGGTGGTTCCCGGCGTCCAGGAACGAGGTGCGCACCAGCTCGTCGCGCTGGGCGTTGCCGGTCGTGAGGCTCTCGGCCAGGATCGTCAGCCGGGCGCTCGACCGCTCCGGGTCCTCACCGTTCAGGGTCGCGCCGCCCTCGTACTCCGCGAAGTGGCCGCGTACGCGGGTGGACATGGTGTGCCGGGCGACGAAGCCGATCCGGGTGCGGGCGGGGTCGATGACGTAACCGCCGGTGAGCGCGCCGAGCTGGGCGATGGTGGACATGGGGATGACAACTCCTGCTGGGAGGCTGGTGGTCGGGGTCGAGGGCGGGGCCTGTCCCGGGGGCGGGCCCTGCGCCCGCCCCCGGGGGTGTCAGGCGTACTGGCCCGGCCGGTAGTCGCCCGCCGGGGTCTGCGTGATGACGTTCACCCGGTTCAGGGCGTTGAGCACGGCGATGGCCGCCACCAGGGCGCACAGCTCGTCCTCGGTGTAGTGCTTGGCGGCGTTCGCCCACACGTCGTCCGGCACGCCGCCGGCCGCGTCCGCGACCCGGGTGCCCTGCTCCGCCAGCTCCAGCGCGGCGCGCTCCGCCTCGGTGAACACCGGGGCCTCGCGCCACACCGCGACCAGGTTGAGGCGCAGCGCGGTCTCCCCGGCGTGCGCGGCGTCCTTGGTGTGCATGTCGACGCAGAAGGCGCAGCCGTTGATCTGGCTGACGCGCAGTGCCACCAGCTCACGCGTGGTGGCCGGGAACTTGTCCATGATCGACATGCCCGCGGAGGCGAGGTGCTTGATGGCCTTGGCGCCGATGGGGTTGGCCTTGATGTCGATACGGGATTCCATGGTGAACTCCTCGGGATAAGGGGGCCGTTGCACCGCCGTGGTGCACGCGTGAGGCCCGGGACGCCCTGCGTTCCGTCCTGCTCCTACGACGAGGCAGCCCGGTGGAATGTGAGGCGGGGGGCCGGAGGAGAACCGGGTGCCACGAGGGCCTCACATTTCGGCGGGCCGTTTCGTCGTACCGGAGGGGCCCTCTGTGCCGGCACGGCGCGTGGACTCCGACGTTCCGTCGCCCGCACGCGTTGTCCACATCCGATGTCCGCACCCGTAGCCCGCATCCATGACCCGTAGCCCGCACCCGTTGTACGCACCGAGGGAGCAGCACCCCATGCACACGTCGCCCCAGACCCCTGACGAGACGCTCGACGCGGTCATCAGCGAGCGCCGCCAGCTCATCAACCTCGCCTACCGCCTGCTGGGATCGCTGGCCGACGCCGAGGACGTGGTGCAGGAGGCGTACACCCGCTGGTACGCGATGACGCCCGCCCGGCGGGAGGCCATCACCGCCCCCGGCGGCTGGCTCACCACGGTCACGAGCCGCATCTGCCTCGACCTCCTGGGTTCCGCGCGGGTACGACGCGAGAGCTACGTCGGTGAATGGCTCCCGGAGCCGCTGCCGGACCACGCGGAGTGGGCCGGTGGCGCGGGGAGCGGCCGGACGGTCGACCCGGCCGACCGGGTCACCCTGGACGAGTCGGTGAACATGGCGCTGCTCGTGGTGCTCGACGCCATGACCCCCGCCGAGCGCGTCGCGTTCGTCCTGCACGACGTGTTCCGCTACTCCTTCAACGAGGTCGCCGAGATCGTCGGCCGCTCCCCGGCCGCCTGCCGCCAGCTCGCCTCCTCCGCCCGCCGCCGGGTCGACGCGTCGCGGGCGCAGGCCGCCCCGGCCGCGCGGCAGGCGGTTCTGGTGCGGCAGTTCAAGCAGGCCTGGGAGGAAAAGGACATCGCCACCCTGATCAACCTGCTCGACCCGAACGCGATGGGCCTCGCCGACGGCGGCGGCGTGGTCAACGCCGCACCGCCCACCGGCGGCAGCGAGCGGATCGCCCGCTACCTGGTCTCCATGCTCGACCTCGTACCGGACCTGACGCTCCTGGAGCGCACGGTGAACGGTCGGCCGGGGCTGGTGGTCCAGCACGACGGCGTCACCTCGACGGTCATCGCCTTCGACGTCGCGGACGACCGCATCACCCGTTTCTGGGCCATGCGCAACCCGCAGAAGCTCCGCCCGTGGACGGCGGGCTGAGCCGGGCCCCGCTCGGCATCGGCTGCCTCTGGCCGACCGCGCTCGCCGTGCGCGTGCTGCACTCATGAAGGAGCGAGCGCGGGGCGGCGCGCCGACGGCTGCGTGGCACTGCCACCGACCCCGGACGCGTATCTGCTGGAGTCCCTACCCGGAGGCGTGCCTGCGTCTCATGGTGCGGGCGGCGGGCCGGGCCGCACGGTCGTCTCCGTAGCGGTGCCGGCCGAGGGCGTCGTAGTCCGGCCCGGCGCCGTAGCCGTCGTCGTCGTACGGGTCAGGGCCCGCAGCCCCGACTCCAGTGGCCCGTAGCGCAGCGCGGTGCCGGCGAAGCAGCGCTGCCAGGCCCAGCAGCCCGCCACCGACACCGCGCTGAACCACAGCAGCGGGCCCCACCCCCGCGCGCCGCTCGCGAAGGTCGCGAGCGCGAGGGCGTGGAGGGTGTAGACCGACAGTGCCATGGTGCCCAGCACGGCGAAAGGATTCAGCAGGGCGGTCGTCCGACGGCTGCGGCACGCCAGCAGGCACAGCCCGATCAGGGCCGCCCCGACGCCCGCGTTGCCCAGGGTCTCGAACGGGGTCTGGCTGTACGGCCCGGAGAGCAGCAGCCAGTGCCAGTCGCTCGACGGAATCGCCCCGTACTGGCTGCCGAGGACGGACCGCACCGGGTCGGCCCGGTCCGTCGCCCACGCGTGGTGGCGGGCGACGGCCGCGAGGAGCGCCCGCCGGCCGCCGCCGTGTTCCACCGCGAGCCAGGACGTTCCGTATCCGACGACCGCGGTCGACGCCCCCCAGAGCACCAGCCGGACGGCCGACCGGCGCAGGTGCACGTCCACGAGCCTGCCGAGCGCCAGGCCCACGACGACGTACGGGAAGTAGGTGAGGAACGGGTACGCGCCGCTGATCAGCAGCTTGTCGAGGAAGTCCAGGACGCCGGAGCCGCTGGTCAGGTCCTGGGGCCGGGGGATGCCGCCGCGCCCGGCGGCGAAGTGGCCGGTGAACGGGCCGAGGACGTACGAGAGGAGCGGGCCCGCCACGACGCCGCCTGCCGCGAGGGCTGCCAGCGGGGCGGTGCGCAGCCGGGTGAACGGCTCCGCGGCCAGGAAGTAGACCGCGTAGAAGGTGAGGATGACGAAGACGCCCCGGCCCGGGGCGGTCAGGGCCAGGCCCAGCGCGGCCAGCACCGCGCAGCGCAGCGCGACGGCTCTGAAGCCGCCCGCGGCGGGGCGGGGTCGGCGGCCGCCGTGCGCCAGGGCCAGCGAGAAGCCCGCGATCAGGGTGAAGACGGCGGGTGCCCGGCCGTCCGCAGCGATCATGAGGTAACCCGCCCCCGAGGGCTCCGCGTAGGGGCCGACGTGCGCCGCGAACATGGCGAGCACCGCGAGGGCGCGTGCCACGTCCACGCCGGGAAGGCGCGGGGCCGGGACGGGTCTGGTGGCCGGGAGGACGGTGGCGGTCGCCGTCTGTGTCATCTGGGGCTCATGGCTTCTCGTCGGTCGTGAGCCACCGGGACCGGCGGCGTTATTACCTTACTGATCCGCTTTTGGTGGCCCCGGGCCCTGGGGGGCAACTCCGTGCCCGGGGGCCGTCGTTGCGGCTTCCGGATCCGGCGTGTCGCCGGGGCGTGATAGAAAGTGGGTCAATCGTTCAAGTTGTTTCGGTGAGGAGAGGGTCCGCGTCTTCCTCCCGGAACCGGAACAGGGGGTCGCACATGGCCAATCCGTACGCCGAACTCTTCTCCGCGCGCGGGACCAAGGCGTTCTCCGCCGCGGGACTGCTCGCCCGGCTGCCGCTGCCCATCACCCACATGGGCATCCTGACGATGCTCTCCGAACTCCGCGGCGCGTACGCGCTCGCGGGCGCCGTCGCGGGAACGTTCACCCTGTCCATGGCCCTGATCGCCCCGCAGACCTCCCGCCTCGTCGACCGGCTCGGCCAGGGGCGCGTGCTGCTGCCCGCGACCGGGATCAGCGTGGCGGCACTGGGCGGACTGGTGCTCTGCGCGACGTACGACGCCCCCGTCTGGAGCCTGTTCGTGCTGGCGTTCCTCGCCGGGTTCATGCCCAGCATGGGGGCGATGGTGCGGGCCCGCTGGACGGAGATCTACCGGGGGACGCCGCGGCTGAACGTCGCCTACTCCCTCGAAGCGGTCGTCGACGAACTCACGTACATCGTCGGGCCCGCCTTCGCGGTGATGCTCGGCACGAGCCTGTTTCCCGAGGCGGGGCCGGTGGTGGCGCTGGTGCTCCTGCTGGTCGGGGTGCTCCTGTTCGTACCGCAGAAGGCGACGGAACCCGCCGTCCGGCCGCGGTCGGCCGACGGCGCCGAGCGGCGGTCCGTGCTGCGGTCGCCGACGGTGGTGATCCTGGCGCTGATCCTGCTGTTCGGCGGGGCGATCGTCGGGACCGTCGACACGATGGCGCTCGCCTTCGCCCAGGCGAACGGCCAGAAGGGGTCCGCGGGCATCGTCTTCACCCTGTACGCCGTCGGATCGGCCCTCTCCGGACTGACCTTCGGGGCGCGGCAGTGGAAAGCGCCGCTGCCGCGCATGATGCTCGTCGGCGTCATCGGCATGGCGGTCACCACGGTGCCGTTCCTGTTCGTGAACAGCGTGGGGGCGCTGGCGGTGACGGTGTTCTTCGCGGGCGTGTTCTTCGCGCCGACCGCGGTGATGATGATGGGCATCGTCGAGCAGGTGACCCCGGCGGCCCGCCTCACCGAGGGCATGACCTGGATGATCGCGGGGCTGAACATCGGGATCGCGCTCGGCGCGGCGTTGTCCGGGCAGGTCGTGGACGCGTACGGAATCGGGGCGGGCTTCGCGGTGGCGCTCGGCTTCGGCGCACTGGCACTGCTGCTCGCGCTGGGCGGCGTCCGTCGGGTGACGACGGAACTGCGCCGGGCGGGGGAGCGGGGAGCGGCGCTGGAGGCTTCGGCCGGGGTGCGGCAGCCCGCGGAGTGCCGCTGACCTCCGGGAAGGGCCGGCCGCGGGCCGGGTAGGGTCGCGGTGACCCGTCCCGGACAGGAGCCGACCGTACCGTGAGCGAGCCGAAGGCAGTACGTGTGTCGCAGGAGGCGACCACGTCGACGACGGTGACTGAGCCGTCGGGCGTGGCCGGGTCGACGTCGTCCGGAGCGATGGCACCGTCCGGAGCGAGTGCGTGTGCCGGGGCGGAGACGCCGGGCGGGTCGGGCGCGTCGTCCCGCGCGAGCGCACCGACCGGAGCAGGTGCGTCGTCTCCGGTGGGCGCACCGTCCGGAGCGGGCGCACCGACGGGAGCGAGCGCGCTGTCCCGAGCGGGCGCATCGGCCGGCGCGGGTGCGCCGTCCGGAGCGGGCAAGTCGGTCGCCGAGGGCGTGCCCATCACCGACGGACGCCGGCTCAAGGGAGAACGCCGACGCCGCGCGCTGATCGAGGCGACCCTGCGTGTCGTCGAACGCGACGGCGCCTCCGGGGTCACCCACCGCACCGTCGCCCGCGAGGCCGGACTGCCGTCCACCGCGAGCACCTACTACTTCGAGTCCATCGACGCCCTGCTCAACGAGGCCCTGGCCACCAGCACGAACGAGGACGCCGACCGGATCGTCGCCCTCGCCGAAGGCCCCGACGACAACCGGCACCGGGCGCTGGCCGCCCTGATGGCCGAGTGCGTCGCGGACCGCGGCCGCCTGCACGCCGAGTTCGAGCTCTGCCTGCGCGCCGCCCGCCGTCCCGAACTGCGCGGCCCCAACCGCCGCTGGGCCGAGGCCCTGCGCACCTTCGCCCGCCGGCTCACCGACGACCCCCTGCGGGTCGACCTCTTCGCGCACGCCTACGACGGCCTGCTGCTCCAGGGGCTGCTCGCGGACGAGCCGCCGACGGCGGACGCGTACGAGAAGATGCTCCGCCAACTGCTGCCCTAGGCCCGGGTGCTGCCCCGGGCCCGGGTCCACGTCGCTCCGACTTTCGTCACCCCTCCCGCACGTGCAGATGCCCCTTGCCGGGGCGGGAGGGCGGCAGCGGCGGAAGGACGGCTTCCAGGGCGTACCCGCACTTCAGGGCCACCCGGCAGGAGCCTTCGTTGCCGACGGCGTGCAGCAGCTCGAGCCGCGTCACCGGAAGGGGGCATTCCGGTCCGAGTGCCCACCGGGACAGCACGTCCAGGGCGCGGGGGGCGATGCCACGCCCCCTGGCGCTGCCCGCCGTCCAGTAGCCGACCTCGGCCGAGCCCGCGGCCTTCGCCCGCTTGACGGTGATGTGCCCGACCGTGCACCCCTCCTCCACCATGGCGAAGCTGAACCGGGCGCCTGCCGCGCGCCCTTCGGTCTGCTCCCCGATCCAGCGAAGAGCCTGCGCCTCGTCGGCCAGGTGGTGTGCCAGCCAGCGGGTCAGGAGGGGGTCCCGATGTGCCGCGACGAGGCCCGGCGCGTCCTCGTCCCGCCACGGGCGAAGCGTCAGCGCGGGCGCGGACGGTGTCGGCGCGACGGACAGGTTCGTGGACACGGGGCTCCTCGGGCGGCGGCGGATGATCACCCAATCTACGCGGTGGCACCAGGCGGGTTCGGTGACACCCGGGGCGCGCAGCCGGGCCTTCTCGCTGTCATGTCGTCACCGAGCAGGGGCGAACCCGGGACCGCCTCCCGCGCATGTCGGTTCAAATGATCGGCGGGCGTCCCAGACGGGTCATGCGGGCCGCCGTGCGCCACCGCATCGGGGCGCGTTCGCCGCACGGGGTGCGGATGCCTTCCAGGAAGCCGGCGCTCCAGGCCCGTAGCCCGGAGAGGGAGCGGATACGGGCCAGGGTGAGCGTGATCCAGACGGCCACATAGACGGGGATCAAGGGAAGGGGGAGTCTGCGGCGGGCGATCCAGACGCGGTTGCGGGCGGTGAAGCGGTAGTGGACGGCGTGCCGGGCGGGGGAGGTCTTTGGGTGTTGGAGCACCAGCCCGGGTTCGTAGAGGATCTTCCAGCCCTGGTCGAGCGCCCGCCACGCGAGGTCGGACTCCTCGTGCCCGAAGCGGAATTCGCCCGCCCAGAGCCCGGTCTGCCGCAGCATCGGCACGGAGAGGGAATGGCCGCCGCCCAGGAAGCTCGTGACCAGGCCGCGCCGCATGGGGTCGGCAGCGCGCAGGCGCGGCACGTGCCGGCGCTGGGTCTCGCCGTGCCCGTCCGCGATCCGGAACGAGACGATGCCCAGCGTCGGATCGGACGCGTGGAGCCGCTGCACGGTGGCGAACACGTCGTCGGCGACCAGAAGTCCGTCGTCGTCCAGCTCGACGACGACGTCCACCTCCCCGGAGTCGAGCAGCACGCGCAGCCCTGCGTTGCGTGCGCCGGGACAACCGGGGTTCTCCGCGAGGGGAATCTTCGTGATGTCGTACGGAACGTCCGTCAGCGGCGTCGCGCTGCCGACCAGCACGGTACGCACCGCCGGCACCGACTGCCGCTCGACCGAGGCCAGCAGGGAGGCCAGCTCCCGGGGACGGTTGCCCATCGTGACGACGACGACCCCGATGCGAGGTGGGGGTGAGGGCTGCGGCATGGCCATGGGTGCTCTCCAGCGGTCGGTGAAGCTGGTGATGGTAGTGCGGTACGAGGCCGGGCGCGCCATAAGAACTGGTGCCGGGGCGGCGGTCAGTTCGCGCGATTCCGTCACGACGAGGGACAACCGGACAGGGGCCGCGCTCGGGTCGGCTGTGGTCGCCGCTCCCTGACCCGACCGCCACCGGTTCGGTGGTGTGCCGGTGAGGACGTCGCACACGGGTGTGCCGGTCATGTGGTGCATGCTCCGGACGAGTCATTCCCAAGTATTCAGTGGCCGCACAGGATGAACGACCGCATGGTCGATGCGACGGTCCTGTGGTTGTGCCGGATCGCTGCGGCCATGGCGATTACGCGCCGGGTCACGCGGACGGCGACACTGCCGAAAGTCCGGCCGCCGTGCAGTTCCAGGCTGGGTCAGCCCTTGAGAGTGCCGCAGACCCGGTAACCGGCCGAAGTCCGCGAGGCCGGTCGCACCACCCCGATGCCGGACCAGTGGCGGATGAGTTTCCACGGTGGGAGAGCCAACCGCCCACCGACGTGTGATCGATGTGCGGCCTTCGCGGGCCCCTCAGCAGCGCATCACTGATTTACCCCTCAGCCCTCTCTTCGCTGTGACTAGATTGGCCAGCATGAGCGAGAAGACGATTCCGATCCTGCCGTGTCGGACCATCCAACCCGTTCTCGACTTCTACACGACCCTTGGGTTCGAGGTGACCTTCCAGCAGAAGAGTCCCAATGTGTACGCAGCCGTCGCGCTCGGCGGCATACAGCTCCACTTCTTCGGGATGAAGGACTACGAGCCGACCGAGTCGTTCAGTACCTGCATCGTCCAGACCGATGACATCGACGGACTGCACGAGACCTTTCGGGCCCGGCTGAAGGCGGCGCACGGGCGAGTACCGGTCCGTGGGCTGCCGCGGATCGGGTCGCTGAAGGACACGTCACACGGCGTGCGGCAGTTCCTCATGACCGATCCGGGCGGCAACTGCATCCGTTTCGGGCAGCAGATGAGCGACGACCAGCATCACCGCCCCGTGCCCAGGGAGACCTTCGACCGGGCGGTGCACCAGGCTTCCCTCCTCGCCGACTCCAGGGAGGACCTGACGGGCGCCGCGAAGATCATCGACCGGGCGCTGCGCCCACGGGACGAGCGGCCCACGCCCGTGCAACTGCTGCGTCTTCTGGTGCTGCGTGCTGACGTCGCCACCCGTCTCGGCGACGAGGAGGCCGCGGCGTCCGCGCTTGCCGCGGCCAAGGCAGTCCATCTCACCGCGGAGGAACAGGAGTCCGTGCACGACGACCTCGCGCGCCTCACGCAGTTGCTGTCCTGAGGGTCGGGAAAGTGCTGGTCGCGGCCGCTCGTCGAGGACTGCGACCAGCAGGGGCGCCGCGTGGCGGACGGCGAGTTCGTCGTATCGCGTCGTGCGGTTCGGTCGCGCCTGGGACGATCGGTCCCGCACTCGGCGGCTTGCCGCTCGCGGCAGTCGGTCTTGCCTTGTCGGCCCGCACCCGGCCGGGTCTCTCGCGGGGCCGTCCGTGCCCCGACCGGGACGCCACTGTGCGGGAGTCGAGGAACGCGTGCGGCCCTGCGCCGCCGTCCTCGGGCGGCGCGGGAGTACGGGACCCGGAGGCGCCGGAGCCCCGCATCCCCTTCAGGAGCTGGACCAGTGCTGTGCGAGGTGGGACAGCCGTTCCCCGTGTTCGGCGCGGCGGGCCTTGACGTAGGCGAACTGTCGCCGCGGTGTGCAGCCGCGCGACAGCTTCACCCGGTCCGACCCGGTGGAGTAGTGGATCTGCGAAAGACCCTCGGCGAGCGCTGTCCGGAGCAATTCGTAGTAGACCAGGCCGAAGTAGAGCGGCAGCTTGCCCTGTGCCGCGTAGTCGAATCCGGCTTGGCGGGCGTACATCTCGCCCCGGTGGGTGAACGTGAGGACGAAGCCCGTCAGGTGTCCGTCGAGGTACGCGGTGGTGACGCGTGCCGCGGGGCCCGCCCGGTCGGCGATGCTGTGCAGGACCGCCTTGAAGGCGTCCGCGTCGGCCGGGGTGCCGTGTTTGGCGTAGAGCGCCAGTTCCAGCGGGGCCAGTTGCTCGATGATGTCCGCGGTGAGCGGCTGCGTGAGGTAGGTGACCCCGGCCTCGTCCAGCGCACGCAGCTCCCGCTTGATCTTCACCCGGCGTCGCTGCTCGAACCTCGCCAGGTAGGTGTCGAAGGAGCCGTCGTCCGGGACCGGCAGGGAGTACGCGGTCTGGCCGGGCAGCGCGACGTACTGCTGTTCCGTGAGGACGCCGCGCAGGAGGTCGTCGTCCTCGTCGACGTACAGGAACGACACGGCCTGCAGGTCCGCCGCCCATGCTTCCCGTTCCGCGGCCTGCACCAGGGCCGCGAGCGTCTCGTGCTGCCGGGCCCGGTCCAGGCCGGCGTGCACCCCCGCCTTGGTGTGGGAGGGGTTGCGGCCCCCGCAGGCCAGAGCCGGCAGCAGTTCGGCCGTCCAGGGGGCGTCCTCCCCGGTCGCGCTCCGGTGAATGGAGTCGACGACCCGGCCCGGACTGCAGAAGACGAACGGCGTGCCGTGCTCCAGCGGGTAGCCGGGCAGGACACCGACCGGTTCGGGGCCGTCGAACGCGGTGAAGTAGTACGGGGGCGTGGCGGCGGTGCCCTCGGCGTGCCGCAGCCAGGGGGTCGCGGCGTAGAAGCCGCGGGGTCCGAGCAGCGCGTCCCACCGTCCCGTGTCCGCCTCATCGAGGCTTCGGTGGACGGCCACGCGAACCGTCGCGGGGCGGCCCGCCCCGGGCGCGGCGCTCATCGGTCGTTCCCGGGCACGGAGGCCGCCGGGCCGACGGGGTCGATCACCGGGGTGAGCTGGCCCAGAGCCGCCTCCGCCCTGCGCACCGCGTCGCCGGTGGTGTCGCCGACCGCGACGACGTAGCCCAGCAGATCGAGGTTGTTCTCGGCCGGGCGGACCCGGTCCCCGGGGGCGGCCTCCAGGTCCACGTCCACCACGCCGGGAACGCGCAGCGCCAGGTCGCTGCCGCCGATCCCGGTCAGAGTGCCGGAGGTGCGGGCGGCCAGGTAGCGGGAGGCAGCGGCCCGGTCGCGGGTCGCCGTGAGATCGGCGGGCTGCCCCGTGTGGAGCCTGACCACCTCGCGCTGGAGGTAGACGCCTGTCGCCTCGCGGATGAGCTGAGTGATCTCCGCGCCGGGCATGCGGCCGTTGATCTCGACGATGCGGGGGCCCTTGGCGGTCACCTTCACCTCGACGTGTGCGGCGCCGAAGTCGTGTCCGACCGCTTCCAGCGCCCGGCACGCCAGCTCGGTGCACTGTTCACGCACCGGCGCGGACAGCATCGACGGAAAGGTGTCGCCCATTTCCACGAAGTACGGGTGGGCGCCGAGTGCCTTGTCGGTGACGCCCAGGACGCGGCGTTCGCCGTTCACCAGAACGGATTCGACACTCACTTCGAAGCCCAGGAGGTATTCCTCCACGAGTGCGCCGGGGCGCCGGGGCTGGCCGCGGAAGTCGGTCGGCGACGAGCTGATGTCGCGGTAGGCCGCGAGGACCTCGTCCTGCGTGCGGCACAGGGTGACGCCGATGCCGGCCGACTCGGTCATCGGCTTCACCACGCACGGGTATCCGAACCGGTCCGCGGCGTCGAGGGCCTCCTGCTCGCTCGTGGCCTGGTGGAAGCCCGGCGCCGCGACACCGGCCTCCGCGCAGGCGTACCGCGTCAGCAGCTTGTCCCGGCATGCGCGGGCGGCCTGCGGGGAGAGGTCCGGCAGGCCGAAGCGGGACGCGACCTCGGCCACGACGGGGATGTGGTAATCGGTGACCGTCATCACGCCCCGCAGCCGGCCCTCGGTATGGAACGGCCGCAAGGCATCGACGACCGCCTCCACGGAGTTGGTGTCCGCCCGGACGATCTGGTCGATGTGCTTGGCGAAGACCTCCTCGGCGATGCCGACCACGCGGTAGCGGTCCGGGTCGTTGCTCACCAGCACGGTGTGGAAGCCGAGTTCGTGGGCCGCGCGCAACGGTGTCAGCCCGAAGTTCGACAACTGGCTCTCGACGACGGCGAGTACGCCGGGTTCGGTGCTCATGAGTGTGGTTCTCCCTTGTTCGGGGCCGGCGAAGTCGAGGCCGGCGGTTCGGTGTGCTCCACCTCGGGGGCGGCAACGGCTCGGATGATCGGTTTGCGGGCTGCCAGGCTCACCAGGAGAGCGGCGAGCGTGAAGACGGCCGGCAGGCAGAGCGCCGCGGCCGAACCCAGGTGATCGGCGACCAAGCCCGTGACGGCCGAGCCCGCCGCGCCGCCGATCGCGATGACGCTGCCGACGCCCGCGAACGCCTGGGTCGCCTTGTCCTGAGCGGCCATCTCTCCGACGAGCTGGAACTCCTCCGCCCCGGCCGGAGCGATCGGCAGGCCGCTGAGCACCAGCAAGGCGCCCAGGAGTACCAGCGCCCAGGCGGCCGGCAGTCCGGCGTCGTACGCCAGCCGCGTCACCGGCAGGACGGCCAGGGCGAGCACCAGCACGACCAGCAGCCGCAGGTACCGGTGGTACGTCGTGCCGCCGAAGGTGCGGGCACCGTAGATCAGGCCGCCGACCACGCTACCGACGGACTGGAGGGCGACCAGGGTTCCGGCGAGTTCAGGCGCCGACCCCTGATCCTGCAGCGACGCGGTGACCGCCACCACGAGTCCGCTGGACAGCGCCGCCGTCAGCGCGATGGCCGCCAGCATGGCCGAGGCCGCGGTCCGCCTGGCACCGGCCCGGTCCCGTGTCTGCTCCGTCCGGGCGGCACCGGGCCGGGGTCGCGGGCCGTGCTTCCGTACGGCCGTCGCCTGCCCGTATCCGAGCCCGCCGGCTCCCAGGAGGGCCGCTGTGGCCAGCAGCGCGCCTCGCGCCCCCAGCACTGTGCCGAGCACCGTGACGGCTGTCGGCCCGAGAATGAACAGCAGCTCGCTGAGCGTCGCCTCGAAGGAGTACGCCCGCTGCCGCAGCCCCGGGTCCTCTGTGAGGCCGGTCCACAGCGCCCGCATCGACGCGCCGACCGGTGCGGTGGTCAGGCCCGCCGCGCCCGCGGCGGCGAGCACCGCACCCGTTGACGCGCCCCCGGCCCAGAGCGCGGTCACAACCAGAACGAGACCGGCGGCCGGTCCGGTGACCAGCAGCACCCGGCTCGGGCCGATCCGGTCCATCAGCCGTCCGATGACGGGCCCTCCCACGGCACTGCCGACGGCGTACGCCGCACCCGCACTGCCCCCGACCGCCAGGGAGTGGCCCGACTGGACGAGGGTCAGCAGCAACGCCAGCGGAATCATGGTGGTGGCCAGGCGCGCGAGCGCGGCGGGAACCGCCGCCGCGCTCGCGCCCGGGAGCCTCAGGAGCTCCACGTAGCTCTTGAACATCACGCTGTTCCGGGCTGCGCACCCGGCACAGCGGGATCGGCCGGGGCGAACACGTCCGCGCCGGTGGTGAAGCCCCGCGCGTTCACGCCCATATGAACTCCAGACGTCGCGTCTCGGATGTCCGGGAGGGGTCCAGGACATGAAAAGATCTTGGACAACCTAGGGAGGCGGCCCCCGAGCCACAAGACCTTGATCACTTCATGGGCTACGGGGGCCTCGACACCGTGTCGTATTGACATCACGCGTGGCCGCATGCCGGTGCCGGTCGTCGGGCTGCGCGCCGGAGGTCCACTGGTCGTTCGTCGGATCAACACGCCGCAAGCCGCGGTCACCGGCGATCAAGATCCGCTCATGCGACGGGCCCCATTGCGGCCCGCACCGCGCCCGCCCCCTGCCCCCGGGCCCGGCACGTGGCGGCGTTACAGTGCCCGCCTGACCGGACGGGCCACGGCCTGTCGGTTCCGCCGTTCCCGCCGGGGCGGCTCGACCAGGCACAGCACCACCAGGTAAGGATCGCGACCATGAAGGTTCTCATCGCCGGCGGTGCCGGATTCATCGGCTCCACCATCGCCTCCGCGTGCGCCGACCACGGCATCGACACCGTGATCCTCGACAACTACGTCACGGGCCGCGCCGAGTTCACCAAGGGCCGCACCGCCTACGAGGGCGACATCTGCGACGGCGGGCTGATCGACCGCGTCTTCGCCGAGCATCCGGACATCGACGCGGTCGTGCACGCCGCCGCGCTCATCGTCGTACCTGACTCGGTGGCCGACCCGCTCGGCTACTACCGGGAGAACGTGGCCAAGGGCGTGGAGTTCCTCCAGCACCTGGCCCGCAACAAGTGCACCCGGCTGCTCTTCTCGTCCTCGGCCTCGATCTACCGGGCGGCCGAGGACGGCAGGGTCGACGAGAACTCGCCGATCGAGACGCTCAGTCCGTACGCCAACACCAAGGCCGTCTTCGAGTCGATCCTCGCGGACGTGGCCGTGGCGGGCCCCACCAAGGTGGTCTCGCTGCGCTACTTCAACCCCATCGGCGCCGACCCGAAGCTGCGCACCGGCCTCCAGCTCCGCACGCCCAGCCACGCGCTCGGGCAGATGATCGACAAGCACCGCACCGGCGGCACCTTCCGCATCACGGGCACCGACTGGCCGACCCGCGACGGTTCGGGCATCCGCGACTACGTCCACGTCTGGGACCTCGCGCTGGCGCACGTGGCGGCCCTGCGCCGGTTCGACACGGTCACCGGGACCGACCCGTACCGGGTCGTCAACCTCGGCACCGGGAACGGGACCACGGTCCGCGAACTGGTCACCGCCTTCGAGCGGGTCACCGGCGAGTCCCTGAAGGTCGCCGAAGCGGGCCCGCGTCCCGGGGACACGGCGGGCGCGTACACGAGCAGCACCCTCGCCGCCGACCTGCTGGGCTGGCGGCCCACCCTCTCTGTCGAGGACGGCATCCGGGACTCGCTGCGCTGGGTGGCGAAGCGTGACGAGGTGCTGGGGGAGGGCTGACGGTGGCAGGGGGCGGACCGGCAGCGCCCGGTCAGGACGCCGCCCGGCGGGCCGCGTGCGTGAGGAAGGTCAGGGTCAGCATCGCCGCCGTCACGGTGAGCAGGAACAGCGGGGGCATCCCGGCCGGCGTCCCGTCCGCGGTGCGCAGGGCCCCCATGTAGTCCAGCGGCGCGATGCCGTTGACCGTGGCGAACCACAGCGGCAGGTACGTCACCTGGAACAGACGGGGGCTGTGGCTGACCGTGCCCAGGAGCAGGGCGAGGGACGGGATGGCGAGCGCGGCGACCGACCAGTGCACGAGGCCCTTCCCGTCCGCGCCGACGGCCATCCGGACCGCCGGGCCCAGGCCCGACACCGCGGTGAGCAGGAACCCGGCCAGCCACTCGGCGGCGATCCGGCGGCGGGCCGACGGGTAGGCGCCGAGGAGGGAATCGACCCCCGACCCGTGGCTCTGGGCGCCCAGTCGGGACCAGATGAGCACGGGCCAGATCCACGCCAGGATCAGGAGGTAGTGGGCCGCGGTGCCGGTGGCCAGTGGGGAGACCCCGGTGACGGTGACCACGCCTCCCCACCACCACCGGGGGATGCCCTGGAGCAGGACGCGGGTCTGGCCGGTGAGCAGGCGGAGCGTCGAACTGCCCAGCTCGACGGGGGTTCTGGGGGCGGAGGCGAAGGACGCGGAGGCGGATGTTCCGGATGTGGTCGTGGTGTGCGGCGGAGCCGAAGTGTTGTCCGCGGACAACAACGTCGATGTGTTGTCCGCGGACAACGAAGCCGTCGGCTTCCCGAGTTGCCGACCCCGCGACGGATCGAAGCGCGGGAACCACAACGCGGGCACCAGCGCCAGCGTGACGGCGAGGACCACGATCGCCAGCCGGGAGGTCAGATACCCGGCGTCAGGGTCGAAGCCGTGCCAGACGAACGTGGTCAGCGGTGCGTCGATCATGGTCAGGCCGAGGCTGAACTCACCCGCCTTCACGAGGTCGACGCCCTGCGCGGTCATGTCGCGCGTCAGCGACCGCACCACGTCGTGCACCCCGATCCCGCCGAGCGGCGCGTCGCCCGACTGGCCGCCGACCGCGAGGTACATCCAGCCGAAGAACCAGACGATGTTGCCGAAACCCGCCCGCAGCAGCGGAATCGCCTCGAAGAGGAGGGCGGCTCCCGCGGTGAACGCCATCAGCGGCAGCGCGATCAGCACGAACGGCGACACCAGGGCCACCGGGTCCACAGCCGTCACCTCGCCCCGGGCGAGCTGCATGAACAGCGCGGTCAGGACCAGTACGCCCAGCATCGAGGCCAGGACCAGCACGCTGCTGAGGAACTTCGCCGCCAGGTACGCCGTCGTGCGCAGGGGCGTGGTGGCGAGGAGACGGCCCACCCCCGTGCCGTGATCGCGGGCGATGGCATCGCGTACGACGTAGAAGCCGCCCAGCGAAAGCCACATGGCGCTCGCCAGGGCCACCACCATGCCGATGTACGCGCTGTTGTACTCGCCCCGGTACGTGCCGACCTGCATCACCACCCAGCCCGCGTCCGCACCGGGCGTGGCGAGGTGGCCGAGGCCAACGGCGGCGCACAGGATCACCACGTACGCCGGACGGCGCACCCGGTCCCGGAAGTCGGCGGTCGCGAGGCGCAGGAGCCTGCTCATCGCCGCACCCCCGCACCGAGACCGCGGGCGTTCGCGGACTCGTGGACGATCGTCAGGTACGCGTCCTCCAGGTCCGGGGCGGCCGGTTCGGCGGTCGCGTACGGAGGGGCGTCGGTGAGCAGCCGCACCCGTACCCCGCCGTCCGTCCGGATCATGCGGCTGACCAGGTGGCTCCGCTGCACGACCGGCACGTCGGCCGGGTCGACCAGCACGTCCCACACCCGGCCGCGCACCGTGGCCAGCAGTTCCTCCGGCGAGGCCCGGCGCAGCAGCCTGCCCCCGGCGACGACCGCGATGTCGGAGGCCACCGACTCGACGTCGGAGACGATGTGCGTGGAGAGCATGACCACGCGGGTGGCGGCCAGGTCGCCGAGCAGGTTGCGCAGGCGCACGCGTTCCTCGGGGTCCAGGCCGGCGGTCGGCTCGTCCACGACGATCACGGACGGGTCCGCGAGCAGCGCCTGGGCGATGCCGACCCGGCGGACCATCCCACCCGAGTAGGCGCCCAGCGGGCGCTTCACCGCATCCGTGAGGTTGACCAGTTCGAGGAGTTCGTCGATACGGGACCGGGCCGAGCGCGCGGACAGGCCCTTGGCCGCGGCGAGGTAGGAGAGGAACTGCCGGGACGTGAGGTTCGGGTAGACGCCGAAGTCCTGCGGCAGGTAGCCGAGCTCGCGGCGCAGGGTGTCGGGCCCGGCGACCGCGTCCGTGTCCCGGAAGAGCACCCGGCCCCGGGTGGGGCGGGTGACGGTGGCGGCGATGCGCATCAGGGAGGACTTTCCGGCGCCATTGGGCCCGAGGAGGCCGAGCATGCCCGGCTCCAGGCGCAGCGTCAGGCCGTCGACGGCGCGCTTGCCGCCCCGGTGGACCTTGGTGATGTCGAGGAGTTCCAGCACGGGCGGCGCCGCGGGGCTGGGCGTGGTGTTCGTCATGGCGGCCGTGTCTCCCCTCAGGCCCGGTCGCGGGCGTCGGGGACACGGGAGTGGGGCGCGGCCCCGTCCCGCCGCGGGGGCGGGGAGCCCTTGAGGTCCGTGGGCCTTCCGTCCCGCAGTACCTTCAGGCCCTCGGGCACCTCGACCCGGAACCGTACGTCGCAGTTGGCGAACCCGTCGCACGCGGCGACGAGTTCCAGCACGCCGTCCTCCAGCTTCCCACTGCTCTTGGGGTCCGTGCCCCAGCCGGTGTCGAACCAACGGGTCACCTGGATGTCCTCGCGATCGGTGGCGACCAGGTCGGCCGGACTGCCGTGCGCCTTGACGTTCAGGGAGCCCCCCGGGACGGGAAACGTCTTGACCTCGGGTTCGGCGTCCTTCGCGGCGGCGCAGCCGGTGAGGGCGAGCGCGGCGGCGAGAGTCGCGCAGGCGGCGACGGCACGGATGCGGGAAGGGGTGGGCACGGGCTGCTCCAGGGGACGGGGCGACATGGGGTCCGGCGGCGCGGGGCCTGCCGACGGACCGAGAATCGCCGAGCGGGGGCCGGGGCGCATCTGCCGTTCGGCAGAGATCGACGGACCGGTTTCCCGTACGTGCCGGACGGGGTGCCGCCTGTGGCTCACGGGCCGGGTGGGGACCTGTGGTCCACGGGCCGGGTGGGGACCTGTGGTCCACGGGCCGGGTGGGGACCTGTGGTCCACGGGCCGGATGGGGATCTGTGACCCACGGGCCCGGTGGGGGATCTGTGGTCCCTGGGCCCGGTGGGGTGACGCCCCGCCCACGGGCCCGGTGCGGCGACCTGTGGCCCAAGGCCGGTGAGGCGGCCCCTCGCCCCGCCCCCACGCCTCCTCAGACGCCGGAAGCGCTGAACTCCTCCGCCCTCTGCGCCAACGGCAGCGTCCCGCTCACCCGCCACCCGTCCCCGTGCGGGCCCGCCGACAACTCCCCTCCCAGGGAGGCGAACCGGCGCTCCAGGTCCGACAGGCCCGTGCCGCCGCCCCGACGGTCCCACCGGCCGCCGTCGTCCCTCCGGCCCCGTGGGGCGCTGCCGTCAGCGCAGTCGGTGACCGAGACCCGCAGCAGCGATCCCTCGCGGCGCGCGGCGACGCGTACTCCAGCAGCTCCCGAAGCATGGCGGCGTACGTTCGTCAGCGCCTCCAGGACCAGCGAGTACGCCGCCTCGTCGGCGTCCGGGTGCAGGGCCAGGGCGTTCACCAGCGTCTCGTCGCAATCGAGCGAGGTGGGCAGGGAGGACGACTCTCCGAAGCGGTCGACCAGGGCGGGCAGCCCGTCCAGTCCGTGCAGACGCTCCGGAAGCACCGGCCGCACCGGTGCGCGCGGGTCCGGTGCCGGGGCTTCGGCCCGGCGCAGGGCGGCCAGCGTCTCGTCCATCCGGTCCAGCGCGCGCAGCCCCGAATCCTCCAGGCGGGCGAGCAACTCCCCGTACTCCTTCGGGTCGTACGGCGTGACCCGGGCCGCCTGCACCTCCATCAGGATGCCGGTCAGCTCGTGGGCGACGTAGTCGTGCAACATCCGCGCCATGTGCAGCCGTTGCTCCCTGCGGGCGTCGAGCACGACCTGCCGGGCGCGCGCGTCGCTCCACCGCAGCCTCAGCCCGACGCCCACCGCGCCCAGCACCGGCACCAGGGCGGCCACGGCCAACAGCACGGAAGCTTCGCCCTCCGTGGCCGGATCGCGGAGGGTGAACCGCAGCGGCACCAGGACGGTCGCCAGCGCGGCGACGGCGGCCGGCACCGAACGGCCCGTCCCCCGGCGCACCAGCCGCGCCGTGAGCACGAGCAGGGCTGTGAACTCGACCGGCAGCCAGAGCAGGTTGATGCCCTGCCGACCGGAGTGCAGGACGTCCGCCCCCAGCGAGAGGACCGGCGCGGACCAGGCGGCGACGAGCGCCGGGACGCGTCCGGCGGGCCGGGGCAGCAGGACGGTCAGCACAGCGGCCACGGCCGAAGCGGCGATCAGCACCGTCTCCGGCGGGCCGAAGGCGGCAGGCGCGCCCAGCAGCACGACGGCCGCCCCGCACAGGACCTTCCGTACGCCTGACATCATGTGGGTCAGCTTAGGGAGGCAACGGTGCCACCGGGGCAGTCCGCCCCCCCCCGCGACCGTCTGCCACCCCCGTAACCGTCCCTCACCCCCGCAACCGTCCCCCCACCCCCGCAACCGTCCACCGCCCCCGCGACCGGCCTCGGCCGCCCCCGCGCCGGGTCGGCATACTCACCCTGTGATCACTGAAGACCCCTACCTCTGGCTCGAGGACGTCGAAGGTCCCGAAGCGCTCGCCTGGGTACGCGAGCGCACCGCCGAGGCCGAACAGGCACTCGGCACGCCCGCCCGCGCCGCCCTGGCGGAAGAGCTGCGCGAGGTCCTCGACGACGCCCGGCGCATCCCCCACGTCACGCGTCGCGGCCGCCACCTCTACAACTTCCGCCGGGACGCCGACCACGTACGCGGCATCTGGCGGCGTACGACGCTCGACGCGTACCGCACCGACGAACCCGCCTGGGAGACCCTCCTCGACGTCGACGCGCTCGCCGAGGCCGAGGGCACCGACTGGGTCTGGGCGGGCGCGCCCGCCCGGCGCCCCGACTTCCGGCGCGCGCTGGTCCAACTGTCCCCGTCCGGCTCCGATGCCGTGGTCGTGCGCGAGTTCGACCTGGAGACGAAGGAGTTCGTGCCGGACGGGTTCCGGGTGCCCGAGGGCAAGACCCGTATCGGATGGATCGACGACGACACCGTCTACCTCGGCGCGGACCTGGGCCCCGACACCCTCACCGCGTCCGGCTACCCGCGCACCGTACGCCGCTGGCGGCGCGGAACGCCGCCCGAGGAGGCCGAGCCGGTGCACGAGGTGTCCGCCGACGACCTCTCCGTGTCCGCATGGCGCGACCCGACGGACGGGTTCGTACGCGACTTCCTGCACGTCCAGCGCGACTTCTGGAACTCCGAGACCCATGTGCTGGGCCAGGACGGGCAATGGGTCCGGATCGACGTGCCGGGCGACGCGTACGCGCACGCGCACCGCGAGTGGCTGGTGGTGGCGCCCAAGTCGGAGTGGCTGGGGCAGCCCGCGGGCTCACTGCTGGCCTTCCGGTTCGAGGAGTTCCTGGGCGGCGCGCGCGAGCCGGTCGTGCTGTTCGCCCCGACCGGGCGGACCGCGCTCGCCGGGTACTCCTGGACCCGTGACCACCTGATCCTGGAGACGCTCAGCGACGTCGCGACGGGCATCGAGGTGCTGGAGCCCGTCGCCGGGGGCGGCGACTGGCAGCGGCGGCCGCTCGCCGAAGTCCCGCCGCTGGCCTCCGCCGGCGTGGTCGGCGCCGACGCGGACTCCGACGAGTACTTCCTGGAGACCGACGGGTTCCTCCAGCCGCCCGCCCTGCACCGGGGCGACACCGCCACCGGTGACAGCGAAGTGCTGAAGCAGGCTCCCGCGCTCTTCGACACCCGGGGGCTGTCCGTACGGCAGTACTTCGCGGTGTCCGACGACGGCACCCGCGTCCCCTACTTCGTCACCGGCCCCGACCACGACGAGCCGGCCCCGACCCTCCTGCACGGCTACGGCGGGTTCGAGCACACGCTCCTCCCCGGCTACAGCGCCCTGCACGGCCGGGGCTGGCTCGCGCGCGGCGGCCGGTACGTCCTCGCGGGCATCCGGGGCGGCGGCGAGTACGGCCCCGCCTGGCACAAGGCCGCCCTGAAGGCCGACCGGCCGCGTGCCTTCGAGGACTTCGCCGCCGTGGCCCGCGACCTCGTCGCGCGCGGCCTGACCACCCCCGGGCGGCTCGCCGCCGACGGCCGCAGCAACGGCGGCCTCCTCACCGGGGCCATGCTCGCCCGTTACCCGGACCTGTTCGGCGCGTGCGTCATCGGCTGGCCGCTGCTGGACATGCTGCGCTTCCACAAGCTCCTCGCGGGCGCGTCCTGGACGGCCGAGTACGGCGACCCCGACGACCCGGCGGACCGCCCGCACCTGGAGGCGATCTCCCCGTACCACGGCTTCCGGGCCGACCGGACGTACCCGCCGGTCCTGCTGCTCACCTCCACCAGCGACGACCGCGTCCACCCGGGCCACGCCCGCAAGGCGGCGGCGCGGCTGCGCGAGCAGGGGCACGAGGTGTACTTCCACGAGACCCCGGGCGGCGGCCACGCGGGCGCGAACGACAACGCGCAGACCGCCGACGTGTACGCGCTGAAGTACACGTTCCTGTGGCGGACACTGACGGGCGGCGCGGAACCGGGAGCTGCCGGGGACCCGGGCGGGGGCACCACGGGGGCGACCGGCTGACTACCCTGCACGGATGACCGTCGAGCTGACCCTCCTGCCGCGTGTCGCCTGCCGGGGCGAGGAGGTCACCGCGCCCCGGGTGGAGGCGCCCCTGCGACCGGCCGCCGTCGCGGCCCGGTTCCGGTGCCGTCGGGGTTCGCGCGCGCGTGCGACGATCTCGGCATGAACGATCTTCAGCTCCGGCCCGCCGTCGAGGCCGACCTCGACGATCTCGTCCGGCTGCGCGACGACGCCGCCCGCTGGATGCTCGCCCGGGGCGTCACGGGCCAGTGGCGGCCCGGCGAGCTGGACGGTGACCACTTCCGCCGGATCATGAAGGACGGCGAGGTCTGGGTGGCGCAGGACGCCGAACGGATCGTCGGGGCCTGGGAGTTGTGGTGGGAGGACGAGGACGCCTGGGGGCCGCGGCCGCCGACGGCCGGATATGTGCACCGGCTCATGGTCGACCGCAGCAGGGTCGTGCCGGGCACCGGAAGGCGGTTGCTGCGGGCGGCGGAGCGCCGGGTGGCGGAGGCGGGCCGCACCTGGGTGCGGCTGGACTGCCTGGCCGGGAACGAGCGGCTCACCGCGTTCTATGTGGACGCCGGGTACCGGATCGTCGGCAGCAAGGCGGGGAAGCCGCAGCCGGGCGGGGCGCCGAAGTCGTTCACGCTGCTGGAGAAGGCGGTACGGGCGGACTCCGAGGGCCCGTCACGGTGATCGCGACGGGCCCTCGGGACACGGCTTGCGGACGCCGGCCGGGGGGCCGGCGCCGGGTGCTGCCGGGTGCTGACGCAGGTCAGCCCTTGCGGGTTTCGACCTCGGCGGTGAGCTGGGGGACGACCTCGAAGAGGTCGCCGACGACGCCGTAGTCGACGAGTTCGAAGA
>NZ_JBIVLB010000011.1:294803-301879 GCF_044751045.1 Streptomyces sp. NPDC088745 | reverse complement strand
GCGGGCTTTCCTCCGGACGTTTTCGTTCGGTGTTTCTGTTGTTCTTGCGTCTCCGACTCTATCAGACTGTTTCCAGTGCCGATTTCCTCGGTTTCTGCTCACCGCTTTCCAGGTCCTTCGCTTTCGCGTTTTCCCTTTCCGGCGGCTCCGACTTTATCAGAAGTTCTGAGTCGGAATTTCCAGTCCCGTGGAGGACAGCAGACACGCGAACGTGTGTTGCTTCCCGCTGGGGTGGAGACGTAAACGTACTGGAGCGGGGTGCCCCGATGCAAATCGAGGTGCCCCGCTCCAGAAGATGAGGTACAGGGACCTCGGTCAGACCTCGACCACGACCGGGAGGATCATCGGCCGGCGGCGGTAGGTGTCGGACACCCACTTGCCCACCGAGCGGCGGATGAGCTGCTGGATCTGGTGCGCTTCCATCACTCCGTCGGCCGCGGAGCGCATGAGAGCTTCCTCGATCTTCGGGGTGACGCCGTTGAAGGCCGAGTCGTCGATGCCGGAGCCGCGGGCGTGGAAGGTCGGGCCGCCGACGATCTTGCCGGTGGAGCTGTCGACCACGACGAAGACCGAGATGAAGCCCTCGTCGCCGAGGATGCGGCGGTCCTTGAGGTGGGACTCGGTGACATCGCCGACCGAGAGGCCGTCGACGTACACGTAACCGGCCTGGACCTTGCCGACGATCTTGGCGCGGCCGTCGATCAGGTCGACGACGACGCCGTCCTCGGCGATCACGATGTGGTCCTTGCGGACGCCGGTGAGGGCGCCCAGCTCGGCGTTGGCGCGCAGGTGGCGCCATTCGCCGTGGACCGGCATCAGGTTCTTGGGCTTGCAGATGTTGTAGAAGTACAGCAGTTCGCCGGCCGAGGCGTGGCCGGAGACGTGCACCTTCGCGTTGCCCTTGTGGACGACGTTGGCGCCCCAGCGGGTCAGGCCGTTGATGACGCGGTAGACCGCGTTCTCGTTGCCCGGGATGAGGGACGAGGCCAGGATGACCGTGTCGCCGGGGACGATGCGGATCTGGTGGTCGCGGTTGGCCATCCGGGACAGGGCGGCCATCGGCTCGCCCTGGGAGCCGGTGCAGACCAGGACCACTTCCTCGTCGGGGAGGTCGTCGAGGGTCTTGACGTCGACGACGAGGCCGGCGGGGACGCGCAGGTAGCCGAGGTCACGGGCGATGCCCATGTTGCGGACCATCGAGCGGCCGACGAAGGCGACGCGGCGGCCGTACTCGTGGGCGGCGTCCAGGATCTGCTGGATGCGGTGCACGTGGCTGGCGAAGCTCGCGACGATGATGCGCTTGTCGGCGCTCGCGAAGACGTTGCGGAGCACGTTGGAGATGTCGCGCTCGGGCGGGACGAAGCCCGGGACCTCGGCGTTCGTGGAGTCCGAGAGGAGGAGGTCGATGCCCTCCTCGCTCAGACGCGCGAAGGCGTGGAGATCGGTGAGGCGGCCGTCCAGCGGGAGCTGGTCCATCTTGAAGTCGCCGGTGGCGACGACCAGGCCCGCGGGGGTGCGGATGGCGACGGCAAGGGCGTCCGGGATGGAGTGGTTGACCGCGACGAACTCGCAGTCGAAGGGGCCCAGGCCCTCGCGGTCGCCCTCGACGACTTCGAGCGTGTACGGGCGGATGCGGTGCTCCTGGAGCTTGGCCTCGATCAGGGCGAGGGTCAGCTTGGAGCCGATCAGCGGGATGTCCGGCTTGAGGCGCAGGAGGTAGGGGACGCCTCCGATGTGGTCCTCGTGGCCGTGGGTCAGGACGATGCCCTCGATGTCGTCGAGGCGGTCCTTGATGGAGGTGAAGTCCGGCAGGATCAGGTCGATGCCGGGCTGCTCCTCCTCCGGGAAGAGGACGCCGCAGTCCACGATGAGGAGGCGGCCGTCGAATTCGAAGACGGTCATGTTGCGGCCGATTTCGCCGAGACCGCCCAGCGGGGTGACGCGCAGGCCGCCCTTGGCCAGCTTCGGGGGGGCGCCGAGTTCGGGGTGCGGATGACTCAAAAGACTCTCCTTACCATGCGCGCCACGGAGCTCGGGGAGAGCGTGGCGAACATGTCGTGACGTGCGCGGACGGCACGTGTGGGGGTGGGGGCGGGGTGTCCGCCCGTGCTGGGGGTGGTGCTTGTTCAGTTGTGAAGTCCGTTGTTCAGAGCTGTACCCCGCCCGCGGCGAGGTCGATCTTGAGCTGGTGGGTTTCGTCGGCGGAGAGCTCGACGAGGGGCAGCCGCAGCGGGCCGGCGGGCAGGCCCTGGAGGGCGAGCGCGGCCTTCGTGGTGATGACGCCCTGGGTGCGGAACATGCCGGTGAAGACCGGGAGGAGCCGCTGGTGGAGCTCGGTGGCCTTCTGCACGTCGCCGGACAGGTGGGCGTCGAGGAGGGTGCGGAGCTCCGGGGTGACGATGTGGCCGACGACGGAGACGAAGCCGCAGGCGCCGACGGAGAGCAGCGGGAGGTTCAGCATGTCGTCGCCGGAGTACCAGGCGAGGCCGGAGCGGGCGATGGCCCAGCTCGCACGGCCCAGATCGCCCTTGGCGTCCTTGTTGGCGACGATCCGGGGGTGCTCGGCGAGGCGGACGATCGTCTCGGTGTTGATCGGTACGCCGCTGCGGCCGGGGATGTCGTACAGCATGACCGGGAGGCCGGTGGCGTCCGCGATGGCCGTGAAGTGGCGGAGGAGGCCCTCCTGCGGGGGCTTGTTGTAGTACGGCGTCACCGCGAGCAGGCCGTGAGCGCCGATCTGCTCGGCGGCGCGGGCCAGCTCCAGGCTGTGGCGGGTGTCGTTGGTGCCGACTCCGGCGACGACGTGGGCCCGGTCGCCGACCGCTTCCAGTACCGCCCGTACCAGGTCGTTTTTCTCCGCGTCGCTGGTGGTCGGGGACTCGCCGGTGGTGCCGTTGACGACGAGGCCGTCGTTGCCTGCGTCCACCAGATGGGCGGCGAGCCGCTGAGCGCCGTCGAGGTCGAGTGCGCCGTCCGCCGTGAAGGGCGTGACCATGGCGGTGAGGACCCGCCCGAAGGGGGTCTGCGGAGTGGAGATCGGAGCCATGGGTAACACGCTACTCGCTGATCAGCGCGGGGTGTCCCCTCGGGGGGACACTGGGGAGGCGGGCAGAGGGGGGGGAAAAGGACACCGGCACTGCCTGCTCGGGGGTTCAAGCAGTGCCGGGTCCGTTTGTTCAGCCTAGATGAACTTCTCGAAACGTCGCAATACGGACACCTCGTGCGGCCCATCCGTACATCTGTGCCCGCCTCCTGTTCCGCAAGGGCCATGCAGGCGCGCAGGTGTCCGCGGGGAAATGAGGCGGCAGGGCGTTCTTTGAGCAATCCGGGGAAATCGGGCACCAAGTGAGACGGTTGTTCGTCTGTCTCTGTAGAGGTGCCTGTGCAGGGCATCACAGACACATCCGGATTGATGACATAAGGAGCGCCACCCATGTTTCGCCGGCGAGAAGCCGTCCCGTTCGCCTTCGTGGCCGAGGCCGACCGCTTCCGCAGTAACGTCGTCCCGCCCACTCCCGAACGTCCCAGTGCGAGTCAGGTGCTCGGCCGATCGCTGGTCGGTCTGACCGTGGTCGCCGGGCTCGTCGGTTCCCTGCTCTTCGGGCTTCCCGCGCTGGACCCGGGGCACTCGACGGGCAAGGTGCAGCAGTCCGAGGCGTCCGAGGGACGTTGACTCCTTCCGGCCCCCCTGAGGTGGCCCGGCAGGAGTCCGCTCGGTAGCCTCACCGGGCACAGCGAATCGAGCGTGCTTGTGAGTGAGGACCAGTCGTGCCCCTGCCTTTCCTGACGGCCGATCGCGCTTTTGAAACAGGCGCGGACGACATCGCGCTGCCGTTCGACGATCACGACCAGTGGCGGCGGCCGTACCGCCCCGGGCCCTACCGGGTCGGGACGGCCGCGCTGTTGCTGCTGCTGGCGTCGTTCGTCCTGCTGTCGGCGATGATCATCGCCTTCGCCGCCGAAGTGACCGGTGCGCTGATCGTGTTCGGCGTCGGGGCGGGCCTGATCGCCTGTGCGCTGCGCATCCTGCGGCTCGGGGTGTGGGTCAGCCGGGCCGGGCTGCGCCGGGTGGGGTTCTTCAGCACCGTGACGGTGCCGTGGGACCAGACCTCCCACGTACGGACCGTGCAGCAGCCGGTGCGGTGGCTCGGGCTGCCGCGCACGGTGCAGGGGCAGGCGCTGGTGATGGACCGGCAGGGCGGTGCGGCGCTGCCGCCGCTGCTCACCGACCACGACGCGGACTTCCTGTCCCGGGTGGAGGCGTTCGACCGGGCGGCCGACACCATTGAGGCGTGGGGCGAGGAGTACCGGGGACGGTAGCGCGACGCGCGGTCAGCGCAGGTAAGGGGCGGCCTCCAAGGAGGCCGCCCCTCACCTGTGTGTCTTCGCGCGGGTCCGGGAGGACCGGCCGGGTCCCTAGGACGGGACCTGCTTGCCGTCGTGCAGGGCGATGGCGCGCTGCATCGCCCTGCGGGCGCGCGGGGTGTCCCGGGCGTCCTGGTAGGCGACGGCCAGGCGGAACCAGCAGCGCCAGTCGGCCGGGGAGTCCTCGGTCTCCGCGCGGCGCCTGGCGAACACCTCGTCGGCGGAGTCGCGGTCGATCCGGCCGGCCGGAGTGCGCCGCAGTTCGTCGACGGGCAGTGCCCCTTCGGCGTCCAGGAGCGCCGCCAGCTTGTTGGCCTTCCGTACGAACTGGGTGTTCTTCCAGAGGAACCAGACGCCGATGAGCGGGATGATCAGCGCGGCGAGGCCGAGGCCGACGCCCAGCGGGGTGCCCAGTCGCATCATGGCGACGGCACGGCCGCCGACCAGGACGAAGAAGACGACCAGGACGGCTGCCGTGATGAAGTAGGTGATCTTTGCGCGCATGGCGGGTGCCGTCAGTTCAGGTCGAGGAAGTGTTCCAGGCCGAAGGTGAGGCCGGGGGTGGTCACCACGCTGCGGACGCCGAGCAGGATGCCCGGCATGAAGCTGCTGTGGTGCAGGGAGTCGTGGCGGACGGTGAGGGTCTCCCCCTCGCCGCCGAGGAGGACTTCCTGGTGGGCCAGCAGGCCGCGCAGGCGGACCGAGTGGACGGGGACGCCGTCGACGTCGGCGCCGCGTGCGCCGTCCAGGGCGGTCGAGGTGGCGTCCGGCATGGGGGCGCTGCCCGCCTCGGCGCGGGCCGCGGCGATCAGCTGGGCGGTGCGGGCGGCCGTGCCGGAGGGGGCGTCGGCCTTGTTGGGGTGGTGCAGCTCGATGACCTCGACGGACTCGAAGTACGGGGCTGCGATCTGCGCGAACTTCATGGTGAGGACCGCGCCGATGGAGAAGTTCGGGGCGATCAGGACACCGGTGGAGGGGGATTCCTCCAGCCAGGAGCCGAGCTGCGCGAGGCGGTCGTCGTTCCAGCCGGTGGTGCCGACGACGGCGTGCATTCCGTGGCGTACACAGAATTCGAGGTTGGCCATCACCGAGTCGGGGTGGGTCAGGTCGACGACGACCTGGGCGCCGGAGTCCTTCAGGGTCTCCAGCGCGTCCTCCCGGTCGAGGGCGGCGACCAGGTCCAGGTCCTCGGCGGCCTCGACGGACCGGGCCGCTTCGGAGCCGATGCGGCCCTTGGCACCGAGGACCGCCACGCGCAGCTTGCTCATTGCTTCTTCCTTAAACGCCGTGAAGGGGGTTACGCGACCGCTTCGTCGAGGCGGGCGGCCTGCTTGTCCTTGAGCGGACCGATCACCGAGAGGGACGGCCGCTGTCCCAGGATGTCGCGGGCGACTTCCCTGACCTCGTCCGGGGTGACCTCGGAGATGCGGGTGAGCATGTCGGTGACCGACATGTGCTCGCCCCAGGCCAGTTCGCTCTTGCCGATGCGGTTCATGAGCGCGCCGGTGTCCTCGAGTCCGAGGACCGTGGAACCGGAGAGCTGGCCGACCGCGCGGCGGATCTCGTCGTCGGTGAGGCCGTCGGCGGCCACCTTGTCGAGTTCGTCGCGGCAGATCTTCAGGACGTCGTGCACCTGGCTCGGGCGGCAGCCCGCGTACACGCCGAACAGGCCGCAGTCGGCGAAGCCCGAGGTGTACGAGTACACGCTGTAGGCCAGGCCGCGCTTCTCGCGGACCTCCTGGAAGAGGCGGGAGGACATGCCGCCGCCGAGGGCGGTGTTGAGGACGCCGAGCGCCCAGCGGCGCTCGTCGTTGCGGGCCAGGCCCGGCATGCCGAGGACGATGTGGGCCTGCTCGGTCTTGCGGTTCAGGAGCTCGACGCGGCCGGCGGTGCGGAGCGTGCGGGAGCCCGCGCGCGGGGCGACCGGGGCGGCGTCCGGGCGGCCGAGGGCGCCGGCGTTCTCGAAGGCCCTGCGGACCTGGCGCACGACCTTGGCGTGGTCCACGTTGCCCGCGGCGGCGACCACCAGGTGGGTGGGGTCGTAGTGCTTCTTGTAGAAGCGGCGGATGCGGTCGGCCTGGAGCGCGTTGATGGTGTCGACGGTGCCCAGGACCGGGCGGCCGAGGGGGGTGTCGCCGAGCATGGTGTGCGCGAACAGGTCGTGCACGCAGTCGCCCGGGTCGTCCTCGGTCATCGCGATCTCTTCGAGGATCACTCCGCGCTCGGCGTCGACGTCCTCCTGGCGGATCAGCGAGCCGGTCAGCATGTCGCAGACCGTGTCGATGGCCAGCGGGAGGTCGGTGTCGAGGACGCGGGCGTAGTAGCAGGTGTACTCCTTCGCCGTGAAGGCGTTCATCTCGCCGCCGACCGCGTCGACGGCGGAGGAGATGTCCAGGGCGCTGCGCTTGGCCGTGCCCTTGAAGAGGAGGTGTTCGAGGTAGTGCGTCGCGCCGTTCAGGGACGGGGTCTCGTCGCGGGAGCCGACGTTGGCCCAGATGCCGAAGGTGGCGGAGCGGACGGAGGGGAGGGTTTCGGTGACGATGCGCAGGCCGCCCGGGAGGGTGGTCCTGCGGACGGTGCCGATGCCGTTCTCGCCCTTGAGGAGCGTTTGGGTACGGGCGACGGCCCCCCCCACCCAGGAGGGGCGGGCCGGCGCCGCGGAACAGCTCGACGTCACGTTTTTGCGGCGTCCGTCAGGGCGTCGTCGCCCA
>NZ_JBIVLB010000011.1:123549-294793 GCF_044751045.1 Streptomyces sp. NPDC088745 | reverse complement strand
GCGGGGGGGGGGGGGCCGGGGGGGGGGCCGGTGGCGGGCGCCCCCGGGGGGGGGGTGGGGGGGCGGGGCGCGGCCCCCCCCCGCGGGGGGGGGGGGGCCCGTCGCCGCGGAACTGCTCGACGTCACTTTTAGGCGTCGTCCTTCTGGTCGTCGTCGCCCTCTTCGCCCTCGATGACGGGGATGAGGGAGAGCTTGCCGCGGGAGTCGATCTCGGCGATCTCGACCTGCACCTTGGCGCCGACCGCGAGCACGTCCTCGACGTTCTCCACGCGCTTGCCGCCGGCGAGCTTGCGGATCTGCGAGATGTGCAGCAGACCGTCCTTGCCCGGCATGAGCGACACGAACGCGCCGAAGGTGGTCGTCTTGACGACCGTGCCCAGGTAGCGCTCGCCGACCTCCGGCATGGTCGGGTTGGCGATGCCGTTGATCGTGGCGCGGGCGGCCTCGGCGGCCGGGCCGTCGGCGGCACCGATGTAGATGGTGCCGTCGTCCTCGATCGTGATGTCGGCGCCGGTGTCCTCCTGGATCTGGTTGATCATCTTGCCCTTGGGGCCGATGACCTCACCGATCTTGTCCACCGGGATCTTGACGGTGATGATGCGCGGCGCGTTCGGGGACATCTCGTCCGGAACGTCGATGGCCTCGTTCATCACGTCGAGGATGTGCAGACGCGCGTCACGGGCCTGCTTCAGCGCGGCGGCCAGGACCGAGGCGGGGATGCCGTCGAGCTTGGTGTCGAGCTGGAGGGCGGTGACGAAGGTCTTCGTACCGGCGACCTTGAAGTCCATGTCGCCGAACGCGTCCTCGGCGCCGAGGATGTCGGTCAGCGCGACGTAGTGCGTCTTGCCGTCGATCTCCTCGGAGATGAGGCCCATGGCGATGCCGGCGACGGGGGCCTTGAGCGGCACACCGGCGTTCAGCAGCGACATGGTGGAGGCGCAGACCGAGCCCATCGAGGTGGAGCCGTTGGAGCCCAGCGCCTCGGAGACCTGGCGGATCGCGTAGGGGAACTCCTCGCGCGTCGGCAGGACCGGCACGATCGCGCGCTCGGCGAGCGCGCCGTGGCCGATCTCGCGGCGCTTGGGGGAGCCGACGCGGCCCGTCTCGCCGACGGAGTACGGCGGGAAGTTGTAGTTGTGCATGTAGCGCTTGCGGGTCACCGGGGAGAGGGTGTCCAGCATCTGCTCCATGCGCAGCATGTTGAGGGTGGTGACGCCCAGGATCTGGGTCTCGCCACGCTCGAACAGGGCGGAGCCGTGCACGCGCGGGATGGCCTCGACCTCGGCGGCGAGGGTACGGATGTCCGTGATCCCGCGGCCGTCGATGCGGACCTTGTCCTTGATGATGCGCTCGCGGACCAGCTTCTTGGTCAGCGCGCGGTACGCACCCGAGATCTCCTTCTCGCGGCCTTCGAAGGCCGGGAGCAGCTTCTCGGCTGCGATGTCCTTGACGCGGTCCAGCTCGGCCTCGCGCTCCTGCTTGCCGGCGATGGTGAGCGCCTGGGCGAGCTCGGACTTGACGGCCTTGGTGAGGGCCTCCAGGACGTCGTCCTGGTAGTCGAGGAAGACCGGGAACTCGCCGGTGGGCTTGGCGGCCTTGGCGGCGAGGTCCGACTGGGCCTTGCAGAGGTTCTTGATGAACGGCTTGGCGGCTTCCAGACCGGCGGCGACGACCTCTTCGGTCGGGGCCTCGGCGCCGTCCTTGACGAGCTGGATGGTCTTCTCGGTGGCCTCGGCCTCGACCATCATGATCGCGACGTCGCCGTCCTCCAGGACGCGACCGGCGACGACCATGTCGAAGACGGCGTCCTCGAGCTCGGTGTGCGTCGGGAACGCGACCCACTGGCCCTTGATCAGGGCGACGCGGGTGGCGCCGATCGGGCCGGAGAAGGGCAGGCCCGCCAGGATCGTGGAGCAGGACGCGGCGTTGATGGCCACCACGTCGTACAGGTGGTCGGGGTTGAGCGCCATGATCGTCTCGACGATCTGGATCTCGTTGCGCAGGCCCTTCTTGAAGGAGGGGCGCAGCGGCCGGTCGATCAGGCGGCAGGTGAGGATCGCGTCCTCGGAGGGCCGGCCCTCGCGGCGGAAGAAGCTGCCGGGGATCTTGCCGGCGGCGTACATGCGCTCTTCGACGTCCACCGTGAGGGGGAAGAAGTCGAGCTGGTCCTTGGGGCGCTTGGAGGCGGTCGTGGCCGACATCACCATGGTGTCGTCGTCCAGGTAGGCGACGGCGGAGCCGGCGGCCTGCTTGGCCAGACGGCCCGTCTCGAAGCGGATGGTGCGGGTGCCGAAAGTGCCGTTGTCGATGACGGCCTCGGCGTAGTGGGTCTCGTTCTCCACTAGCGTTTTCTCCTCGTCTTCGTCTCCTGCACCCGTGTGGTGAGGGACGGTGGCGGAGAAGGGCGCGCTCCGTGGTGCGGGCCGGTCTTCGATCGAAGCACCCGGGGTCATGTTTCTCCGGGGGCCACTACCGAGGACCGGCGGGCTGGGCTGCGCCGCTTCTCGCTGCTTCGTTGTGCTGCTTCTTCGTTCTCGTTCGTCGTGCGGTGCTGCTGGGCAGCGGTGCTGCGCTCGCAGCGGTACTGCGGGTGTTCCGCGTACCAGACTAAATGGCGACCGGTACGTCGTGCACGTACGAGCTCCGTGAGCTCCGTACGTACGGCGAAGGGAGCGGCCCCAGTAGGCGGGAACCGCTCCCTTCGTGGCGTCTTACTTGGCGCCGCCGGCCGCACCGCGGCGGATGCCGAGGCGGTCGACCAGCGCACGGAAGCGCTGGATGTCCTTCTTGGCGAGGTACTGGAGCAGGCGACGACGCTGGCCGACCAGGATCAGCAGACCCCGGCGGGAGTGGTGGTCGTGCTTGTGCGTCTTGAGGTGCTCGGTCAGGTCCGAGATGCGACGGGAAAGCATGGCGACCTGGACCTCGGGAGAGCCCGTGTCGCCCTCCTTCTGGCCGAACTCGGACATGATCTGCTTCTTTACAGCGGCGTCGAGAGCCATGCGTACTCCTCGTGAGTGAAGTGACTGCCACCGAGTGCCCCTGGTCTTGGTCTCAGGGGAGCTTCCGTTACTCGGGAGGCGGGGATCCGCTGGGCGCAGCCCCCAGAGCTCCGGGGAGACTCCGACGGGCGCGTACACAAACGGCCGTAGGTCAGAGTACCAGGCGGTTTGTGCGGGCCTCGCCAGGGCTACCTCGGGCCCAGGCCGCGCAGGGTGCGGTAGGCATCGAAGACGGCCAGGCACAGCGGGACGAGGGTGAGCAGGACGCAGCCCTCGGCGAGCTCCAGGAAGCGGCCCCAGAACGGGGTGACCCCCTTCTTGGGGACGATCAGCGCGATCGCGGTCAGGGCCGCGGCGGTGGCGGCGGTGCCTGCCGCGATGACGATCGTGCGCAGGTCGGGGGCGCCGGCGTGCGGCGGGTGCAGGGCGAGGCCGAGTCCGAGCAGGAGCAGGGCGGCGAGGCCCGCGCCGAGGGTGCAGGCGGCCTGGGCGGTGTGGCGGAAGAGGTGGGCGCGCGTCAGGAACGCGATGCCGAGGGCCAGGGCGAGGAGCTGGGCGCTGAGGCCGCCGGAGAAGCCGAGGACGGCGGCGCAGGCGGTGGCGGTGAGGGCGCAGCCGCCGACGAGGGCGGTGAGGAGGGCGTGGGCGCGGTGGGTGCGGTGGACGAGGGGGACGGGGTCCGGGCCGCCGCCGGGGTGGGTGGGATGCGTGTTCGCGTCGGCTGTCGGGGCGGGGGCGTCGGGGGTGACGGCTGTACGGGGTGGGGCGAAGCCCACGGGGAGGTGGGCGAAGCGGGCGGCGAGACCGGGGAGGCAGGCGAGGGCGCCCACCAGGAGCGGGACGCCGAGGGCGGCGGTGCGGGCGGGGGCGAGGCCGGCGAGGGCGCCGGTGAAGGTGAGCAGCAGGCCGGTGGCGGCGGCGGTCGCGGTGGCGAGGAAGGGGGCGGCGGCGAGGGAGTGCGGGGCGGGGCAGGTCCCCTCCGGGGTGCGGGGTTCCGCCGTGGGGGTGGCCAGGGCCAGCAGGACGGAGGCGAGCAGTACGGCGGTGCAGGCCAGCAGGAGGTGGAGGCGGCCGGGGCCCTGGCCGGGGGTGGGCGGCAGGAGAGCGGTGGCGGCGACGGCCGTGTGCGCGAGCGCGGGCAGGCCGAGGGCGAGGGCGGCGCCCTGGTCCTCGTACACCCGAGTGCGTACGGCGGCGAGGGCGAGGAGGAGGACGGCGGTGACCGCGGCGAGGGCGGCGGGGAGGCCGTGGGCGGGGGCCGCCCTCCAGAGGGTGAAGGCGAGCAGGGTGAGGAGGGCGGACGCGGCGAACAGACCTGCTTGGCGGGTGAGTTGGTCGCTCCAGAGGGTGCGGTCGCGGGCGACGGCGGCGGCGACCTCGTCGCACACGTCGTCGAAGACGGGCGGGGCGAGGGACTCCGCGTAGGGGCGCAGGGCCAGGATCTCGCCGTCGAGGACGCGTTGGGCGGCGAGGGTGCGGGAGCTGTCCAGCGGGGTGCCGTCGCGGCGGACCAGGTGGTGGCCGACGGGGGCGTAGGGGGTGGGGCGCGGGGCGGAGAGACGGAGGATCTCGGGGAGGAGCTCGGCGAGGGGGAGGTCGGCGGGGAGGGCGAGGTCGATGCGGGCGGTGGGGGTGGTGAGGGTGAGGCGGCGGAGGGGGGTCGGGGGGTGGGGTGGGGGTGAGGTGGGGGTCGGGGTTTGGGCCGGGGTTTGGGTGGGGGTGGGGGTTTGGGTCGGGGTGGTGGGCAACGGGAGGGTCTCCTTTCGGGGGATGTTCGGGTGGGGTGTTTCGGGTGGGGATGTTTCGGGTGGGGGTGTGAGGGGGCGTTGGTCCAACGGGGGTGGGGGCGGGGAGGGTGCGGGGGCGCCGGGAGCTTGCGGGGGGACGGGGCGAGTCCGGGGCCTTGGTGGACGTGTGGCCGGTGCAGGCGCTTGGGCAGGAGCGGCACCCGGGTGGGCCGGGAGCGGAAAGGGCCGCCCCCTTGCCCGCCCTCCCCCAAGCTCTCGGCTTCGCTCAAGCAAGGGGTGCCCCCTCGTCCCCTTGGGGCGGCTGCGAAAACCCAAGGAAACGGGGGTGGCAGGGCGGCTGCGAAAACCCAAGGAAGCGGGGGCGGCAGGGTGCCTGCGACGCACAAGGGGACGGGGAAGAAGGAATGAGCGCATCGCCCGAGGGGTGGGGGCGGGGCAGTAGGGTTCGCGGGCGGTTGAGGGGGGTTGGGGGGCATACGGCTGTTCGGTGAGGGGATCGGGGATCGTGGGTCAGGTTGTAGTGAAGCGTCCGCCTCGGGTGTTGCCGCCCGTTTCCCCGGCCGAGCAGGTGCGGGTGCAGCCGCCGCCCGAGTTGCCGCGCGGGCAGCAGGAGGGGGTGCTGATGCAGCTCCTGCCGCTGCTCGGGATGGGCGGGTCGGTGGTCTTTCTGTTCCTCGGCAAGCAGACGATCATGATGGTGATGGGCGGGCTCATGATCGCCTCCACCGTCACCATGGCGATCGCCATGATGGTGCGTCACCGGCGGGGCAATCAGGGGCAGTTGGCGGATCTGCGGCGTGACTACCTCAGGCACCTCGCGCAGGCGCGGCGGGCCGTGCGGAAGATCGCCCGGACCCAGCGGGACGTGCAGTTGTTCGTGCATCCGGCTCCGGAGCAGCTCTGGGCGCTCGTGGCCGAGGGCAGCCGGGTGTGGGAGCGGCGGGTGGGCGACCCCGATTTCGTGCAGGTGCGGGTGGGGCTGGGGAGTCAGGCGCTCGCCGCTCCCCTGGAGGCTCCGGAGACCGCGCCCGTCGATGAGCTGGAGCCGCTGACGGCGGGGGCGCTGAAGCGGTTTCTGGCGGTGCACAGCACGGTGGACGATCTGCCGATGGCCGTGTCGTTGCGGGCCTTCTACCACGTGACGGTGAGTGGGGACGAGGAGCGCGCACGGGACGAGGTGCGGGCCGTGGTCGGGCAGTTGGGCGCGTTGCACTCCCCCGCCGACCTGGTGGTCGCGGTCGCGGCGGGCGAGCGGGCCGCGGCGGAGTGGGAATGGGTGAAGTGGCTGCCGCACGCGCAGGCGCGCGACGTGTCGGTCGCGGAGGACGGCGCCGGCTGCCGGAGGCTGGTGGCCGGCGGGGTGCGGGAGCTGGAGGAACTGCTCGGCGGGGTGCTGGAGGGGCGGCCCCGCTTCCGGGCGGACGGGGAGCCGTTGGTGGAGCGGCCGCACGTGGTGGTCGTACTCGACGGCGTGACGGTTGTGCCGGGGTGTGCGCTGGCCTCGGCGGACGGGCTCCAGGGGGTGACCGTGGTCGAGGTCGTGCCCGGGGAGCTGGGCGACGAGGACGCGCGGGGTGCGCTGTCCGTGGTCGTACGGGAAGGAGCGTTGCGGCTGGAGTCGGGGCGGGCGGAGGGCGCGGTCGTGTACGAGGGCGTGCCGGACGCCCTCGAGGTCGCGGCGGCGGAGGCGCTGGCCCGGCAGCTCGCGCCGCTGCGGGCCCCGGTGGGGGTCGACGAGGGTGAACCGCTGCTGGCGGAGCTGGAGTTCACCGATCTGCTGGAGCTGGGGGACGCCGGGGAGGTCGAGGTCGCGCGGACCTGGCGGGCGCGGCCCCGGGCGGACCGGTTGCGGGTGCCGATCGGGGTCGGGGAGGACGGTGCTCCCGTACTCCTGGATCTGAAGGAGGCGGCGCAGGAGGGGATGGGTCCGCACGGGCTCTGTGTCGGGGCGACCGGGTCGGGCAAGTCGGAGCTGCTGCGGACGCTGGTGCTGGGGCTGGCGGTCACGCACTCGTCGGAGACCTTGAACTTCGTGCTGGCGGACTTCAAGGGCGGGGCGACGTTCGCGGGGATGGCGCGGTTGCCGCACGTGGCGGCGGTGATCACCAATCTGGCTGACGACCTGTCGCTGGTGGACCGGATGGGGGACTCGATCCGGGGCGAGCTGAACCGGCGGCAGGAGCTGCTGCGGGACGCGGGCAACTACGCGAACGTGCACGACTACGAGCGGGCGCGGGCGGCGGGGGTGCGGGCGGGCCGGGCGCCGTTGGCGCCGATCCCGTCGCTGGTGCTGGTGATCGACGAGTTCAGCGAGCTGCTGACGGCGATGCCGGACTTCATCGAGATGTTCGTGCAGATCGGGCGGATCGGCCGGTCGCTGGGGGTTCATCTGCTGCTGGCGTCGCAGCGGCTGGAGGAGGGGCGGCTGCGCGGCCTCGAGACGTACCTGTCGTACCGGGTGGGGCTGCGCACCTTCTCGGCTGCGGAGTCGCGGGCGGCGCTGGGGGTGCCGGACGCGTACCGGCTGCCGAACGTGCCGGGGTCGGGGTACCTCAAGCACGGGACGGACGAGCTGGTGCGGTTCAAGGCCGCGTACGTCTCCGGGCCGTACCGGAGCGGGGCGGACGCGGGGGACGCCGGGACGGGGCCGGGGGCCGGGGCTCGGCAGTGGCGGGGGCCGGTGCGGTTCACAGCGGGGTGGGTGGACCCGGGGGCGGGTGACGTGCGGGACGGGGACGCGGCACCGGAGGCGCGCTCGGCGCGGGGTGGGAGCGGGGCGCCGGAGGCGCACGGTACGCGTGGGGACACGCCGGACGGCGCCGACGGGTGCGTCGGCACGGTTCCCCCGCCGGCGCGGTCGCCCGGGGGAGGTACGGAGGAGGCGCTCGGGGAGTCCGTGCTGGACGTGGTGGTGCGCAGGCTGGAGGGGCGGGGGCCCGGGGCGCACCAGGTGTGGCTGCCGCCGTTGGACTCTCCGCCGGCGCTCGACGCGTTCGGGGCCGCGGGCGCCCTGACCGTACCGCTGGGGTACGTCGACAAGCCGTACGAGCAGCGGCGGGACGTGCTGGTGCGGGACTTCTCCGGGGCCGGTGGCCACATGCAGATCGTCGGCGGGCCGCGGTCCGGGAAGTCGACCTTGCTGCGCACGCTCGTGGCCGCGTTCGCGTGGACGCACTCGCCGCGGGACGTGCAGTTCTACGGGCTGGACTTCGGCGGGGGCGGGCTGTCGGCCGTCGCCGGGCTGCCGCACGTCGGGGGTGTCGCCTCGCGGCTCGACCCCGAGCGGGTGCGGCGGACTGTCGCCGAGGTGCACGGGGTGCTGGCGGACCGCGAAGAGCTCTTCCGGGCCGCCGGCATCGACTCCGTGGCGACCTGCCGGACGATGCGGGCGCGCGGCGAGGGGGCCGCGGCCGCGCAGCCGTGGGGGGACGTGTTCCTGGTGGTGGACGGCTGGGGGAACTTCCGTACCGAGTACGAGGCCCTGGAGCCGGTGGTCGTCGACATCGCGGCGCGGGGGCTCGGGTACGGGGTGCACGTGGTGCTGACCGCCTCGCGGTCGATGGAGGTACGCGGCCAGCTCAAGGACCTGCTGATGAACCGGCTGGAGCTGCGGCTCGGTGACGTCATGGACTCCGAGCTGGACCGGAAGGCCGCCGCCCAGGTGCCGGCCGGGGTGCCGGGGCGCGGTCTGACCCCCGAGAAGCTGCACTTCATGGGGGCGGTGCCGCGCTGCGACGGGGTGGAGTCGGCGGAGGGGCTGGCGGCGGCCACCGCCGCGCTCGTACGGGAGGTCCGGGAGCGGTGGGCGGACGTTCCGCGGGCTCCTCGCGTACGTCTGCTGCCGAGGGAACTGCCCGCGCGGGAACTGCCGGGCGGCGGGGAGCGGCCCGGGGACGGGGTGGCGTTCGGCGTGGACGAGGACCGGCTGGAACCGGTGTTCGCGGACTTCGAACGGGACCCGTTCTTCCTGGTGTTCGGGGAGGGCGAGTCGGGCAGGACGAATCTGCTGCGGTTGCTGATCGGGCAGTTGAGCGAGCGGTACGCGGGCGAGGACTGCAAGTTCTTCGTGATCGACGACCGGCGGGGACTGCTCGGCGCCGCTCCCCCGTCGCATCTGGCGGAGTACGTGCCGATGTCGCACTCCATGGACCACCACGTGGAGGCGCTGGCCGAACTGATGCGGCGGCGGGCCCCGTCGGCGGACGTGACGGCGCGGGAGTTGAAGGAACGGAGCTGGTGGGAGGGGCCGACGGTGTTCGTGGTGGTGGACGACTACGACCTGGTGGCCACGTCGAGCGGCAATCCGCTGGCGCCGCTGGTGGAGCTGCTGCCGTTCGCGCGGGACGTCGGCGTGCGGTTCGTGCTGGCGCGGAACACGGCGGGGGCGAGCAGGGCGGCCTATGAGCCGTTCGTGCAGCGGATGGTGGAGCTGGGGGCGCAGGGGGTGGTGCTGTCCGGCGATCCGAATGAGGGGGAGGTGTTCGCCGGGGTACGGCCGAGACCGCTGCCCGTGGGGCGCGGGGTGGCGGTGTCCCGGCGGAGGGGGGCGGCGTTGGTGCAGACGGGATGGGTGGAGCAGGGGGGACGCGTGGGAGCGGGCGGCTGAGGCCGGGGCACGGCGGAGCGCCCCGGCCCCGGTGCCGGGACGGGGGGCGCTCGTGTGTGGTTCCGCCTACAGGAAGCCCTGGGCGGCTTTGCGGTCGCCCTCGCGGTAGGCGGGCGCGGCGTTCTGGACGGCGCGGGAGATCTGGAGGAGGGAGGTGTGGATGGCCTTCGCCTCGCGGTCCCATTGGGCCTGGGCCGTGTTGTAGGCCTCGCGGGCGTCGCCGGCCCAGAGTTCGGAGACGGCGGAGATCTTCGTCCTGATGGCCTCGAGGCTCTGGTCCAGGCGGTTCGCCTGGGTCTGGATCGCGCGGGCCGCGTCGTCCAGAGCCGCGTACGTGACCAGCATGGTGCCGTCGTTGGCGGGCATGGCGGTGCTCCTCAAGGTTGGATCGGGTGGGTGGGGGCCGGTGGGTCAGTAGCGGGAGAACGAGGAAGGGGGTGCGGGGGGTGTGGTGCCGCCTCCCTGGTAGCCGGGGGCCACGTCGATTCCGCGCATCGCGGCGAGGACGTCGTCCTCCGTGTTTCCCGAGATCGTGCGGGCCGCTTCGATCGCCTCCTGGAATTTCAGGAGGAGCTTGCCGATGCGGACCATGTTCTGGTTGATCTGCGCCTGTTTGGTGTTGAAGGCGCCCGCCCCGATTCCCTTCCACTGCCCTTCCAGGGCGTCGATCGTGGCGTGCAGCGCGTGGAGTTGGCCCTTCACGCTCTGGAAGTTCTGGTTGAGCTCCGTCTGGAGTTGCGCCAGCGCGACTCCGTTGACCTTCTGGACTGCCATGGGTGGGGTCTCCTCCTCAGTGCGGGGGGTGGGGGTCCGCCGGGGCGGTGATGACCGCGGGGGTGGCCGGGGGCCGGCCCGCGGTCCAGGTCGAGGTGTCCTCGGTGGCCCGGGGCGGCGGCGTCGTGCGGCGGCCGGTGCGGGGGGCGACGGCCGACCGGGAGCGCACCAGGCCCGCGCCGCCCTGGGTGAAGGCGGGGCGAGGGGTGGGCGTCGCCGTTCGCGCGGGGATGCCGCCCGTGATTCCCGGGATGCCGGGGAGGGCGCGCGGGAGCGGGGCGGCCGGGGCGGGCCCGCTGCCCCCGGCCGGGGTCGCGGCGAAGCCGGGGGCGCCGGTGGGGGGCAGGGACGAGGGCGTTCCGTACCCGGAAGGCACCGCGCGGGTCAGCAGGGGGACGGCGACCCCTCCGGAGATCGCCCCGGGGAGCGGCTGTGCCGGGGCCGGGGCGGGGCCCGGTGGCTGGGCGGACGCGGCCGGCGGCGAGGCCGGCTGCGCGCCCGGGGACACGCTGTTGAGCTCCATGGCCGTCGGCGGCGCGGGCTCGGTGGGCGTGGCCGGGGCGAGCGGTGCGGGGGCTGCCGGGTGCGGTGGGCCCGCGGAGGTCAGGTCGTCCCGGGTGGCGTCCTCGCCCCAGGCCGGGGCGGACCCGTGCGGGGCGGTGCGGGGGGCCGACGGGACCGTTCCGGAGAGGTCGGCCGATGCGGCGGGACCGCTGCCCGAACCACCCGCGCCGCCCGCGCTACCCGGACCGCCCATACTGCCCGCACTACCCGGACCGCCCATGCCGCCCGCACCGCCCGCGCCCGTCGGCGCAGAAGGCGCGGCGGCGGTTCCGGGCGAGGCCGGTCGCGGGACGTCTGCCCGCAGGTCGGGGACGAAGGCGGGCGGTTCCGCCGAGGCCAGGTTCGCGCCCGCCACCGCGTAGAAGGAGGCCAGCCGGTTGAGCTGGTTCACCGCCTCCTGCCGGTGCGGTTCCGCCGGTCCGCCGGGCAGGCCCCCGTCCGGGGCCGTGCTCCGCGGCGGCATGGAGTTCCGTACCGACGTCAGGCCCCCGGCGGCCTCCTCCAGTTGGCCGGCGACGATGCCCGCGTACCTGCCCAGGTCGTCCGCGTGGTCGGCCAGACGGGCGCCGAAGCGGCGGAACTCCCGTTCCGCCTCGCCCTTCCACGCCACTCCGTCCAGGCGGCGGCGCAGTTCGACCGCCATGTCCGCGAAGGCCGCGCGCACCTCGGTCAGCGCGAGGGCCGCGCCTGCCACCGCGCGCGGGTTCGCTGCGTCGACCAGGTCGATCATCGTGTTCAGGGGCTGGTCCTCGAAGCCGCTCGTCATGCGTCGGCCCGCCCTTCGTGTTCCGTACGGGACCGGATCGACCAGAAGCGCCGGCGCTGGTCCTCCTCCAGGTTGTCGAAGCCGATCTCCGCGCCATGGACCGCGATCGACAGGTACTCGATCTGTTCGGTGAGGGAGCGGGAGAGCTTCACCAGGCCCAGGTGCGCACGGCGGTACTGCGCGTGCAGGTCGTCGGCCTCCGGGAAGGGGGTGCCGGGTGCGCCCAGGTCGGCGCGGGTGAGGCGGTGGGCCGCCGGCCTTCCCGGGCCCGCCGGGCCGTCCTCGAACGTGGCGAGCAGCGTGTGCACGTGGGTGCGGAAGCGGCGCAGCGCGTCCGCGCCCCGGGCGAGGTCGCCGCCGAGGCCGCCCCCCGGTGCGGTGGGGGCGGCCGGTGCGGTGGGGGCGGCCGGTGCGGGAGTGCGGTCTCCGTCGCGCACGGGGCTCCTTTCGTCCCGGAGGTCGGGGTGGTGCCGATCGGTTGAGCGTGCCATCGGACCGGAGTGGCGGATGCGGCCAAGTGGCTGGTCAGGAGCGGTGATCGGGGTGGCGAGCCGGTGCCTGCGGGCAGGGGCGCGGGGCGTATTGCGACTGCCGTTCGGCGGGTGGCGTCAGGTTCCCGGGTCCTGCGGCGTCCTCCTGCGACGCCTCGCGTCCCGTACCGCCACGGCGGTGCCCGTCAGGGTCGCCAGCGCCACCGCGCCGGCGGTCACGACGTACACCGCCAGGCGTACGGTCCGTTCCTGCGGTGTTTCGCCGCTGGGGGCGTGCAGCGGGTCGGGCGTCCGCGCGCGGGGCGCACGCCCGGCGGCGGGGCGGGCGTCGTCGGTCAGGGCGCGCAGGGGGTCGGCGACGCCCCAGCCGAGGAGGGCGTCGGGGCCCGGGGACGGGCGTTCGGCGGTCTGCTGGATCCGGGTGACGACCTGTGCGGCGGTCCAGCCCCTGTGCTTGCCCCTGAGGAGGGCGGCGAGTCCGGCGACGTACGGGGCGGAGAAGCTCGTACCGCTGTCGGTGCAGTGGCCGCCGCCGGGGAAGGTGGAGACGATGTCCGTGCCGGGGGCGGCGATGCCGACGAAGTCGCCGGTCTGGGAGAAGTGGGCGCGTTCGTTGTCGCGGTCGGCGGCGGCGACGGCGAGGACGCCGTCGTAGGAGGCGGGGTAGGTGCGTTTCGCCGTGCCGTCGGAGCCGCTGTTGCCGGCGGAGGCGATGACGACGATGTCGTCGCGGAGGGCGGCCCGCACGGCTCGTTCCAGGCCGGGCGGGTCCGTGGTGTCGGCCGTGTCCTGGGAGATGTTGATGATGTCGGCGTTCTGGTCCATGGCGTGCTCGATGGCCTGCGCCAGGGTTGCCGGGGTGCCCCCGCCCCGGGCGTCGTTCTGGTCGATCGGGATGATCGTGGCTTCCGGGGCCAGGCCGACGAAGCCCGTGCCGGGGCGGGGGCGGGCGGCGATGATCCCGGCGACCTCGGTGCCGTGGCCGACCTCGTCGTGGGTGCCGTTGGTGACGGGGCCGCGGGGAACGCCCCGGAGCGGGAGGGTGCGGCCGCGGGACGGGTCGACCGCGTCGCGGAGCTGGGGGTGCCGCGCGTCCACGCCGGTGTCGATGACGGCGACACGGATGCCTCTGCCCCGCGTGGTCGACTTCTCCCAGATCTCGTTCAGCGGGAGGCGTCGCAGGGACCAGGGGCGGCCGCCGTACGGCGCGGAGCCGACGGTGCACGGTTCCTGGCCGGCCGTGGCCTCCGACTGGCCGCGCGCCTGCGCCGACGGCAGGCAGAGCACCGCGAGCGCGAACGTCGCGGCACAGCGGAGCGCCGTGCCCCGGTACGTGTTCCGGGTGCGGCTCACGGGCCCTGCACCTGCACCGCCGCGCCGGTCGACAGGCGGGGGCCGGTCGGCAGGAGGGAGGACCAGGCCCTGGGGACCGGGATGTAGGAGGCGTCGGAGTAGCCGAGGAGGTCCACCGCGGCCTTCGCCGCGCCCTTCGCCGCGGGGTCGGGGCCGTCGCGGTGGCCCGTGTCGCCGGGTTCGGCGCCGCCCCTGGTCTGGATGCTGTGCCGGAAGCCCGCGTCGGTGGCGAGGAAGACGGGGCCCACGTCGGTCCGGTCGCCGGTGAACTGGCGGTAGAGCTGGCCGGAGCCGGGGGTGACGTAGGAGGGGGTGGTGGGGCCGGGGAGGGGGCGGGGGAAGCCGGGGCCCGACCAGACGCCGAGGGTGGTCCGGCCGGTGGCCCTGTCGACGGAGTGCAGGACGGAGCAGACGGTGGCGGAGGCGGGGCGGGCGGCGGGGGCCAAGTCGGGCCACCGTCCCTTTCCGTACGGGCGGAACCAGGCGCCCGTGGAGGGGATCCTGGCCGCGATGGGCTCGGTCTGCGGGATCGCCCTGAGCGCGTCGCTGCCGAGCAGGAGCGCGGCGACGAAATCGGTGACGGGTGCGATCCGGTCGGCGAGGACGACGTACCGCTGGCGCTTCCCGCCCTCGCGGGCTTGCAGGACCGTGCCGATCCGCCGTGCCTGCGGCGGCAGTTGGCGGACGCGGGAGGGTCGGGTGGCTCCGGGCACCGGGGGCATCGTGATCCGGCTACCCGCGTGGAGCGTGTCGAGCCATTCGCGCGAAACCGGCTGCGGCGCCCTCCCGCTGCCCACGACGAGCCTCAGCAGCAGGCCGTCCGTGTGGTCGATGGGGTAGGCCGTGCCCGTGGCGTCCACCACGTGGTGCCCGCCCCCCTCGGCCGTGCTCCGTACGTACAACAACTGGCCTCCGTGCAGCAGTCGGGGCCGCTTCAGCTTGCCCTCGTCCCGTGCCGAGAAGACGAAGACCGCCGTCCGGACGTCCTCGCCCCGGGGCACGGGACGGTCGCAGGCCGCCCAGCGCTTGGGGGTGGTCGCCTCCCTCCGGGAGGGCAGGCGGTCCGGTGCGTACGGAATGCCGACGGCGGGGCCGCGCGGCAGCTTCTCCTCCTCGTCGATGAGCCGATCGGCGACCCTGATGACGAGTTGGCCCCTCCTGCCCTGCGTGTCCACGAGGAGCCGGGCGGACGCCATGTTCAGGACGGGGTGGAGCTGCGCCTTCCCATTGGTCCGCAGCACCACGTAACGGGTGGTGGACGGGTTCGCGACGATGACGTTCGCATACGGGGCCTGCCAGCCCGGTGGCGCCGCCGGGCTCAGCAGCCCCCACACCCCGAACCCCGCCAGTCCCACCGCCCCCGCCAGCACCCCCGGCAGAACGGCTCGCAGTGGGCGGGGGGCGCCCTCGTCCGAGCCGGTCGAAGTGGGGCGCAGGAACTGTGCGACCAGCCTCCGCTTCGCGAAGACGTACGCGTTGAGTTCGTCCCGTCGTGATGCCATCGGACCGCCGCCACTCTCCCCCGGTCGCCGCTTTCGGACCCCTCCCCCGCCGCCCCGAACCGTGAATTCGGTCACTCACAGCTCGGATAGGGTGAACGCTCCGTCAACTCCCGTGCGGAAGCGGGGGTTACGGCCGCAGGAGGCGGTACGGCGATGGGGACGAGGGTGCGCGGGCTCAACAGGTCTTTCGGAGTACGGGAGTTGGTGCTCTGCGAAGGCGCCGTCGCGGTGGCCGCGGCAGGTGCGGCGGGCGGCCCGGCCTGGACCGTGCCGGGGGTGGCGGCCGGGGCGGCGGGAGTGTCGCTGGTCGTGCTGCGCCGGGGCGGGCGGAGCGTGTTCGGGTGGCTGGCGGTGGCGGCCGCGTTCCGGGCCCGGCGGCGGCGCGGGGATTCCGCTTGTGCGGGGCTCGACCGGTACGCGTACGAGAGGCGGCGCGGACCGGCGGGGGCCCGGGAGGTCGGGATGGTGGGCGACGGGACGTTCCTGACGGCGGTGGTACGGGTCGAGGTCTCCGACGCGGGACTGCGCCCGGCGGACGGCGCGGCGGAACTGCCGTGGGACCTGCTCGCCGGGGCGCTGGAGGTGGACGACGTCGTCCTGGCGTCGGCGCAGGTGGTGCAGCAGGTGCGGGGCGCGGCGGCGGGCACGGCTGCGGTCCGGGGCGCGGGGACGGCCGGGGGCACGCGCGCGGGCGGGGGCGCGCCCGTGGTGCGGGCGACGTGGGTGGCGCTGCGGCTGGAGCCGGAACTGTGCCCGGAGGCGGTGGCCGCGCGCGGCGGCGGGCCCGGCGGGGCGCAGCGGTGTCTGGTGCGGGCCGCCGACCAGGTGGCGAGCCGGCTGACGGAGGTGCACGGGCTGCGGGCCACGGTGCTGGACCAGCCGGGACTGGACTCGGCGCTGGGCGCGGCGCGGTGCGGCGGACCGGGGCTCGCGGTGGGCGGCGAGGAGTCCGTACGGGCCTGGTGCGGCGAGGGGCGGGCGCACACCGTGTACGCGTTCGGGGGTGATCCGCGGGATGCCGTGGCGCTCGCCGCGGCGCTGCCCGGGGAGGCGGCGGTGGCGGCCACGGTGAGCCTGACGCTGCGGCACCGGAGGGCTCGGGGAGTGGTGGGCGGGGTGGGCGTGAGGAGGGCGGGCGCCGAGGGGCACGTGCGGGTCACCTGCGCGGAGGAGTCCGAACTCGACCGTGTACGGGAGGAGTTGGCGCGCGGGTTCCGGGCCGCGCGACTGGATCTCGTACGGATGGACTGGGAACAGCTTCCCGGACTGCGGGCCACGCTGCCGCTCGGGGGTGCGTGGTGAGGAGCTTGTTCGGGGCGCGCGGCAGCCGGAATCGCGCCTCCTTCGGCCGTGGGCTGCCGGTCGGGGGCGACGGTGTTCCCGTCGGGGCCGACGCGCGGGGGCGGTTGCTGCTGCTCGGGTCGCACCGGTCCGTTCCGTACGACGTGGTGCTGATCGGCGGTGTGTGGACGGCGCAGGTCCTGGCGCTGCGGGCCGCGCGGGGCGGGGTGCGGGTCGTGGTCGAGACGGGCCGGGCGGGGCTGTGGGCGGGGGTCGCGGAGGCGGCCGGCGCGGAGGTGTGCGGGGTGGGGCGGGTGCCGGCGGCGGGCGCGGACGAGGGGTGTCCGGTGCTGGTCGTACGGGACTGCGGGATGCGGCCGCCGCGGGGGCGGGTGGCGCCCGCGCCCTGGCAGTCGGTACTGACGCTGCTGCCCTATCTGAGCCCGGTGGCTCCCGGGCTGGTGCGGAACGCGGCGCTGGTGGGCGTGCAGCGGGTCTCCCCGCAGGAGGCGGAACACCTGGGGCGCCTCCTGGCCCTCTCCCCCACGGAGCGCGGCACCCTGCCGGGTCTGGCCGACGGGGTCACCCTGTGGTGCGCCGACGGCCCCGAGCGCCACTGGGTCACCACCGCACCGGACCCCTCGGAGTCGGCCCTGCTCGGGCCGCCGCGCCGGATGGATCCCGCCGGGGACCGGGCCCCTGCGGACAATGGCGCGATCCCCCTCCCGTCCATCGGGCACCATGGCCTAGGCAACGGCGCCCGCGAGGGCGACGGTTGAGCCGAGTGGACGTGACGAAGGGGACAGCGGAATGGGAACTCAGCAGGAGAAGGACGAGCTCTACGCCCTCGACATCTCGGATGTGGAGTGGCTCGGCGCGCCCGGCACCGAGGACGCCGAGGAGCGGGTGGAGATCGCGTACCTGCCCGGCGGCGCGGTCGCGATGCGCTCGTCGACGGACCCCGGGACGGTGCTGCGGTACACCGAGGCGGAGTGGACGGCGTTCGTCCTGGGCGCGCGGGACGGGGAGTTCGACCTCACGTAGCCGTCGGGAGCCGTGGAGGGCCGGGGCGGCCGCCGGAGGGGCTTCCGGGGCCGCCCTCTTCCGGTTGCGGGCGGGTGGATGGATGGGCGGGCGGGTTGTGCGTGCGCGGTGGGCCATGGGTCCCGCGTCCTGCCGCACGTGCCGACATCTGATTGTTGGGAAGCGGGTCGGGGGAGACGGGCCGGGTCACCTTCCGTGCGGAGATGTCGAGTTGCGGCCGATTTGGTGGTCACGGAGTGGTGCCGCCGGGTCACGCGTGGGCGTCAAGTGGCGGCGGGGGCGCGGTTCGTCGGGTGAGCGGGCCTGCCGTACGGGCAGGGGCGACGACTAGGCTGACGCACGGGCCCGGCAGGCGCTCCCGTTCCGCAGGCGCGGAGTGGGCCGCGGACCGGCCGCGCCCCCGTACGACGGCAGGACACGGGGAAGCGCCGAGCGGATCGGACGACGGAAGCGGTCACCCCACCCAGCACACACGGCACCAGGGTGCTCGACCACAGCAGGAGGCAATGTGAACAGCGAGCGGGACGAGATCCGCGAGGGCTGGAACGTGCCCGTCAGCCCGCCCGTCGAGGAGTCGCCCGACGCGGAGGCCGAGCGGGCCGACCGGACGGGCGAGTTCACCATCGACTACACCCCGCCCGCCTGGTACACGCAGAACGCGGACGCGTCGGACGCGTCGGGTGCGCGTTCCGGTTCCGGGGAGGAGCCGGCGGCGGGTGCGGTGGCCGAGCCCTTCGGGGGCGGGGACCTGGAGAGCAACGCGACCATGCGCTTCTCCCCCGCCGCGCTCAAGCGGGAACTGGCCGAGCGTGACGCCGCCGAGGACACGTCCGCGGAGGACGGCGGGGAGGCCGCAGGTGACGGTGCCGACGGGAGCCGCGGCGCGGATGTGGACGCCGGGCACGATGCGGCAACTTCCTTGACTGGCAAGGGCGTTGGCGGCGACGACGCGATCCTGAACGAGGCCCCGGCCGAGTCCGGCACCGACTCCGTCGAGCCCCGTGATTCCGTCCCGCACGGCTTCCCCTCCGACGACGCCGCCGGTACGGACACCGCCGGGCGCGACAAGGAGTACGAGGCCGAGGACGACGCCGTGGCCGACGCGCCCGCCGGCCTGGTCGCGGACGCGGGCACGGGCGGCGGTACGGACGGCGGTACGGGCAACAGCGCGGACGGCGGTACGGACGCCGGTGCCGACGCCCGGACGGACGACGGCGCGGACGAGCCCGAGGACGGCATCACCGACGCCGTTCCGGAGGACCGGCCCGCCCTCCCCGCGGACGAGCCGCAGGACACCCCGCCCTCGGGGGAACCCGCCCTCCAGCCCTGGACCCCGCCCGCTCCCGCGCAGAGCAGCGGCCTGCCGCCGCTTCCGCCGTCCTTCCGGCCCGCGGCGCCCACCGCCGCCCCGCAGTGGCCCGCCCCCGCGCAGGCCCCGGCCCCCGCGCCGTCCGCCTGGCCGACGCCCGCGCCGTCGAGCGAGTCGTCGGGCCAGCGGGCGCAGGTGTCGTCCGGCTTCCCGGAGGACGCCGCCATTCCGCAGCAGCCGGGAGGGTACGGGTTCCCGCAGCCCGAGGCCGCCGACCCGGCTGCGCAGCAGGGCGGCCACCCCGTCCCGCAGCCGCCTGCGGCGGAACCCTTCGCACTGCAATCGCCCGCCCCGCAGCCGCCCACGGCGGAACCCTTCGCACCGCAATCGCCCGCCCCGCAGCCGCCCGCCCCGGAGCTTCCGGGTCCGGGGGCGCAGCAGCCGTCCGCCGCGCTTCCGCCGCAGAGCGGGCACGCCGAACCGGTGTTCGGCACGCAGCCTCCCCAGGCCGCCGCGCCGGCTCCCGCTCCGTCGGCACCGCAGGGCGGGTACGGGTTCCCGCAGCCCGGCGCCGCGCCCGCTTCGGCGGCAGCCGGCACTCCCGGTACGCCCGAGCCCGTGCAGCCGCCTGCCCAGCCCGGTACGCCCGAGCCCGTGCAGCCGCCCGCGGCCCCGAGTGCGCCGCAGCCTCCCTTCGCCGTGCCGGGTGCCGCTCCCGCCGCCCATGAGGTGCCCGGCGGTTACGGCTTCCCGCAGCCCGGCGCCCCCGCCCAGGGCGGCTACGGCTTCCCCCAGCCGGAAGCGCCCCAGGCACAGGCGCAGGCACCGGCACAGCCCGCAGCCCCGCAGGCCCCGGTCGACCCCCGTACCGGTGCGGCCTGGCCCGTCGCGCCCGATCCGCGTCAGGCCGCGAACCCCGGGGCGCCCCTCGGGTACACCGCCGCCGTCGAGCTGTCCTCCGAGCGGCTACTGCGCAACAACAAGCAGAAGCCCAAGAGCAGCCGCAACCCCTCCGTCGGGTCCCGCTTCAAGTTCGGCGGCAAGAAGGAGGAGGCCGAGCGGCTGCGCAGGCTGGAGCTGATCCGCACCCCGGTGCTCTCCTGCTACCGCATCGCGGTGATCTCCCTCAAGGGCGGCGTCGGCAAGACCACCACGACGACCGCCCTGGGCGCGACCCTCGCCACCGAGCGCCAGGACAAGATCCTCGCCATCGACGCCAACCCGGACGCCGGCACGCTCGGCCGCCGCGTGCGGCGCGAGACCGGGGCGACGATCCGCGACCTCGTCCAGGCGATCCCGTACCTCAACAGCTACATGGACATCCGGCGGTTCACCTCGCAGGCCCCCTCCGGCCTGGAGATCATCGCCAACGACGTCGACCCGGCCGTCTCCACGGCCTTCAACGACGAGGACTACCGGCGCGCGATCGACGTGCTCGGCAAGCAGTACCCGATCATCCTGACGGACTCGGGCACGGGTCTGCTCTACAGCGCGATGCGCGGAGTCCTCGACCTGGCCGACCAGTTGATCATCATCTCGACGCCTTCGGTGGACGGCGCCAGCAGCGCGTCGACCACGCTGGACTGGCTGTCGGCGCACGGGTACGCGGAGCTGGTGCAGCGTTCGCTGACCGTCATCTCGGGGGTGCGCGAGACCGGGAAGATGGTCAAGGTGGACGACATCGTGCAGCACTTCGAGCAGCGCTGCCGGGGCGTGGTCGTGGTGCCGTTCGACGAGCACCTCGCGGCGGGCGCGGAGGTCGACCTCGACATGATGCGGCCGAAGACGCGCGACGCGTACTTCCACCTGTCGTCGCTGGTCGCGGAGGACTTCGTACGGGCACAGCAGGCGCAGGGGCTGTGGACGGCGGACGGCAACCCGCCGCCGCACCTGGCCCCGCCGATGCCGGGCGTGCAGGTGCCCGGGCAGGTCCCGGGGCAGGCGCCCGGCCCCTACCAGCAGCCGTACGCCGCCCAGCCGCAGTCGGGACAGCCCGCCCAGCCGGGGCAGCCCGCCCACCCGGGGCAGCCGCAGCCGGGCCAGCAGTGGCAGCAGCCCCTCCCCGCCCAGCAGCCCTACCCCGGCGAGCAGGCGGGGCAGCCCGGCCACCAGCCCGGCCAACCTGCCCAGCCCCAGCCCCAGCCCCTCCCGGGCCAGCAGCCGCAGCCCGCGCAGCCGTGGCAGCAGCCCCAGTCCCCCGGTGGCTGGCAGCAGCCTCCGGCACCGGGCGCGCAGGCTCCCGTGCCGCAGGGTCAGTTCGCGCAGGGGCAGCAGCAGTTCGCGGCACCGAACCAACCGGCCCACCCGGCCCCGGGGCAGTCGGCGACCCCGGGGTACCCGGCCCCGGGACAGCCTGCGTACCCCGCCGCCCAGCCGCTTCCCGGTCAGGTGCCCGCGCCCGGTGAGCAGCCGCGGCCCGACTTCGCCTCGGACGGTTCCGTACCGCCCGCCGGGTGGCCCCAGCAGCCGCCTTCGGCCCCTCAGCAGTAGGGCGTCAAGGGTATAGACCAATGAGGGCCCGCCGTACGGTCGCACGACGACCGCGCGGCGGGCCCTCCGGCGTTCCACGGCCGCCCGCCCGAAGACCCCGAACGGGCTATTCCCGCAGCCCACGCGGCAGTTGACACGCCGTTGACACGTCCGGAACGGCGCTGGTAGACCTGCGCCACACCACTCCGCCCACCCGAGAATCGCCCACACAGGATCAGTGACGACGCGAGGGCTCCCGCCATGGACACTCAGGGCACCACGACCGGCAGCACCCCCCACACCCCGCCACCGCACCCCGCCCGTCCCCGGGCCGCCCGCCGTCTCGCGGCGGCCGGAGCCGCCGTCTTCGCCCTGCTGGCCACGGCCGCGACCCCGCTGCCCCCGGCGGCGGCCCCACCGGAAGCACCGGCCAAGGTCCGGGCCGCAGCCCCCGAGCGGTCCCTCACCATCGCCGTCGCGCAGAGCGTGGACTCGCTCAGCCCGTTCCTGGCCACCCGGCTCGTCAGTACGACGATTCACCGGCTCGTGTACGAGTACCTGACGAATTACGACGCCAAGGACGCCCGTACGATCCCGGCCCTGGCCACCGCCTGGAAGTCCTCGCCGGACAAGCTGACGTGGACGTACACCGTCCGCGACGACTCGACGTGGACGGACGGCAGGCGGGCGACCGCCGAGGACGCCGCCTGGACCTTCAACAAGATGATGACGGACGAGGGCGCCGCCTCCGCGAACGGCAGTTTCACCGCCAACTTCAAGAAGGTCACCGCCCCCGACCCGCGGACCCTGGTCGTGGAGCTGAAGAAGCCGCAGGCCACGATGACGGCGCTGGACGTGCCGATCGTGCCCAAGCACGTGTGGGAGAAGGTCGGCGACCTCTCGAAGTTCAACAACGACAAGGCGTTTCCCGTCGTCGGGAACGGGCCGTACGTCATCACCGGCTACAAGCCCGACCAGTACGTGAAGCTGAAGGCCAACAAGAGCTTCTGGCGGGGCGCGCCGAAGTTCGACGAGCTGACGATGAAGTACTACAAGGACGGTGACGCGGCCGTCGCCGCGCTGCGCCGGGGCGAGGTCGGCTTCGTGCAGGGCCTGACTCCCGCGCAGGCCGCGTCCCTGAAGTCCGAGCCGGACATCAAGGTCAACGACGCGCCGGGCCGCCGCTTCTTCGCGCTGGCGACCAACCCGGGCGCGCGGGACAGGACGGGCAGGAAGTTCGGCGACGGGCACCCGGCGCTGCTCGACCCGGCCGTGCGCAGGGCCCTGTTCCAGGCCGTCGACCGCAGGGCGATCGTCGACAAGGTCTTCCGGGGGCACGCGGTGGAGGGCCAGGGCTACCTCCCGCCGCGCTTCGCCGACTACCACTGGAAGCCGCCCGCCGGACAGCGGATCGACTACGACCCGGCCGCCGCCGCCAGGACGCTCGACGACGCCGGGTACAGGAAGAACGCGGACGGCAAGCGCGTCGGCAAGGACGGCAGGCCGCTCGACTTCCGCATCCTGTGCCACGCCACCGACCCGAACGACAAGGCGGTCGGCAAGTACCTCACCGAGTGGTGGGGCGAACTCGGCATCGGGCTGAAGGTCGAGTGCCTGGACAGCGTCTCGGACCGCTGGCTGGCCGGCGAGTACGACCTCGCCTTCGACGGGTACTCGGTCAACCCCGACCCCGACTACGTCCTGTCGATCCACACCTGCGCGGCGCTGCCCGCCACGCCCGACGCGTCCGGCCAGACCGACAACTTCATCTGCGACAAGCAGTTCGACGACCTCTACGGCCGGCAGACCGTCGAGTACGACAAGGCCAGGCGCGCCGACCTCGTGAAGCGGATGCAGTCGCGGCTCTACGACACCGGGTACATGAACGTGCTGGTGTACCCGAACGCGGTGGAGGCGTACCGCACGGACCAGATCGCGTCGATCACGACGATGCCGGCGGCGGGCGGCAACATCTGGGGCCAGGACGGCTACTGGAGCTGGTGGTCGGCGGAACCGGCGGCGGCGTCCGGTGACGCGTCCGGCCGGGGCTCCGGGCCGTCGCCCGCCGTGTGGATCGTCGTCGGGGCCGCGGTGCTGATGGTCTTCGCGATCGTCTTCGTCGTCGTCCGTCGCCGCGGCACCACGGCGGAGGACCGCGAGTAGGGCTCGCCCCGGACCCCCTTCCCCGACAGAACCGGGAGCACCCCCATGAACACCCGCACATCCGCGAGCCGCGCCGCATGACCGCGGCGAGCTCCCCCGCCGTGGTGCGGGAGCCCGACGGCGGCCCGGTGAGGTCCGGCCCCTCCCGGGGCGTCCTGGCGCGCGCCGCCGCCGGGCCGAGGACGGCGTATCTGCTGTACGTGGCGGGGAAGCTGGGCGGCGCGGCCGTCTCGATCCTCGCCGTGCTCGTCACCAGCTTCTTCCTCTTCCGGATCATCCCGGGCGACCCGGTGAAGGCCATGACGCGCAACCGGGCGGTGTCGCCGGAACAACTGGCCCTGCTGCGCAGGCAGTTCGGTCTCGACGCGCCGGTGTGGCAGCAGTTCACCGACTACTGCGGCAAGGCGCTCACCGGCGATCTCGGGATCTCGTACCAGTTCCACGCGCCCGTGGGCGAGCTGATCGCGGAGAGGTTCCCGGCGACGCTGCTGCTGACGGGGGTCGCCGTGGTGCTCTACTCGGCGCTGGGACTGTGGCTGGGCACCCGGTCGGCGTGGCGGCACGGGCAGCTCGGCGACAGGCTGAACACCGGGGTCGCGCTGACGCTGTGGTCGGTGCCGTCGTTCTGGCTCGGGCTGCTGCTGATCATCGTGTTCTCGGTGGGGATCGGGCCGATTCCGGGCCTGTTCCCGACCGGGGGCATGGAATCGGGTTCCGCGACGGGCTTCGCGCACGTGCTGGACGTGGCGCACCACATGGTGCTGCCGGTGCTCACCCTCGTCGCGGTCGGGTACGCGCAGACGCTGCTGGTGATGCGTTCCTCGCTGCTCGACGAGATGGGCAGCGACTACCTGACGACGGCGCGCGCGAAGGGGCTGCGGGACGCGCTGGTGCGCCGCAGGCACGCCGTGCCGAACGCCCTGCTGCCGACCGTCACCATGGTGTTCATCAACCTGGGGCACGTGGCGGCGGGCTCCATCCTGGTGGAGTCGGTGTTCTCCTGGCCGGGGCTCGGCGGGCTGTTCTACCAGGCGATCCCGGTGCCCGATCTGCCGCTGATCCAGGGGCTGTTCGTGGTGTTCGCGGGGGCGATGATCCTGATGAACCTCCTCGCGGACCTCCTCTATCCGCTGCTCGATCCCCGGGTGGGCCGATGACGACCGAATCCGCGCCCGCACCGCCGGGCTCCCTCGCCTGGCAGCGCCGCCGGACGTCCGCGGCCCGCTTCTGGCGGCAGTATCGCTCGCACCGGGCGGGTCTGTACGGGCTGGCCGCGCTGGTGCTGATCGCCGCCACGGCGCTGGCCGCGCCGCTGCTCGTGGGCGGCGACGTGCAGGACGTCACCGGGGCGCCCGGAAGGCCGCTGGAGTCCCCCAGCTCCCGCTTCCCGCTCGGCACCGACCAGTACGGCCGCCCGCTGCTCGGGCTGCTGCTGCACGGGGCGCGGATCTCGCTGGCGGTGGGGCTGATGGCGGCGGTGCTGTCGGTGGCGATCGGGACGCTGGTGGGAATCCTGGCCGGGCACTTCGGCGGCTGGTTCTCGACCGTCGTCATGCGGGTCACGGACTGGTTCCTGGTGATGCCCGCCCTGGTGCTGGCGATCGTGCTGGCGACGGTCCTCTCGCAGAGCGTCTGGACGGTGGTGCTGGCGATCGGCGTGACGTCCTGGCCGACCACCGCCCGGCTCGTACGGGCCCAGACGCTCGCCGTCGAGTCGCGGCCGTACATCGAACGCGCCCAGGCGCTGGGCGGCGGCCACGCCCACATCATGGCCCGGCACGTCCTGCCCAACGTCATGCCGCTGGTCCTCGCCCAGACCACCCTGCTCATCTCCGCCGCGATCCTCACCGAGGCCACGCTCGCCTTCCTGGGCCTCGGCGACCCCAACGTCGTCTCGTGGGGCGGCATGCTCCAGGAGGCGCGGGAGACGGGCGCGGTGTCGTCGGGCCACTGGTGGTACCTGGCCCCGCCGGGGCTGGCCATCGCGGTGGTCGCGCTCGCCTTCACGCTGTGCGGGCGCGCGGTGGAGTCCGTACTCAACCCGAAGCTGGGGACGAGCCGTTGAACAGCACCGCACCCGTCCTGGAACTCCGGAATCTGCACGTCCGGTACGGCCCGGACGTGCACGCCGTCCGGGGCGTCGACCTCACCCTCGCCGCGGGCCGGAAGCTGGGGGTGGCGGGCGAGTCCGGCTGCGGCAAGTCGACCCTCGCCCTGGCCCTGCTGCGTCTGCTGCCCGCCTCCGCGCACCTGACCGGCGAGATCCTCCTGGACGGCGAGGACGTCCTGACCATGAAGTGGGGGCGGCTGCGGGCCGTCCGCTGGGCGGGCGCCTCGATCGTCTTCCAGGGGGCGATGCACTCCCTGAACGCCGTGCACCGCATCGGCGACCAGATCGCCGAACCCCTCCTGGTGCACGGCCGGGCCACCCCGGCCGCCGCCCGCAGGCGCGCGGCGGCCCTGCTGGAGCAGGTGGGCCTGCCCGCCGCCCGCGCCGACGCCTACCCCCACGAACTGTCCGGCGGCCAGCGCCAGCGCGTGATGATCGCGATGTCGCTGGCCTGCGACCCGCACCTGATCGTCGCCGACGAGCCGACGACCGCACTGGACGTGATGATCCAGGCCCAGATCCTGCGCCTGATCGAGCGCCTGGTGGCCGACCAGGACATCTCGCTCCTCATGATCAGCCACGACCTGGCGGTCCTCGCCGACACCTGCGACCGGCTCGCGGTGATGTACGCGGGCCGGGTGGTCGAGGAGGGTCCCGCCGCCACGGTCCACACCGCGGCCCGGCACCCGTACGCCCAGGCCCTGTCGGCGGCCTTCCCCCGCATCGGCGACCCGGCGTCCCGCCGCGCCCCGCGCGGCCTGCCGGGCGACCCGCCGGACCCGTCGCGGCTCCCCTCCGGCTGCACCTTCCACCCGCGCTGCCCGGTGGCTCTCGCCTCCTGCGCGCAGCAGGACCAGCCCCTGCGCGAGGCCGCGCCCGGCCACCACGCGGCGTGCGTCCACGTCTCCTCCGCGACCCCCCAGGGAGTCCCCGCCCCATGACCACCGCAGAAACCCCCGCCCCCGGAGCCCCCCTGCTCGCCTCGCGGGGCCTGCACGTCACCTTCCCCGGCCGGCGGGGGGCGCCTGCCGCGCGGGCGGTCGACGGGGTGGACCTGGAGCTGGCCCCCGGCGAGATCGTCGCCCTCGTCGGCGAGTCGGGGTGCGGCAAGACCACCCTGGCGCGGGCCCTGCTCGGGCTGGTGCGGCCCACCGGCGGGGAGGTCCGCTTCGGCGGCCGGGCGCTGGACCACCGGGCGCGCGGCCTCAAGGCGTACCGCAAGCGCGTGCAGCTCGTCCTCCAGGACCCGAGCGGGTCGCTCAACCCCCGGCACACGGTGTACGACGCGGTCGCCGAGGGGCTGCGCATCCACCGTCACCCGGGCGACGAGCGCGCGGCGGTGGCCGAGGCGCTCTCCCGGGCCGGTCTGCGTCCGCCCGAGCGGTTCTTCCTGCGCTACCCGCACGAGCTGTCCGGCGGGCAGCGCCAGCGCGTCGTCATCGCCGGGGCCCTGGTCCTGGGACCCGAGCTCATCGTGGCGGACGAGCCGGTGGCGTCCCTGGACGCGTCCGTGCGGGGCGAGATCCTGGCCCTGCTCCTCGGGCTGCGCGACGAGCTGGGCCTGTCCGCCCTGGTGGTGACGCACGACCTCGGCCTGGCCTGGAACATCGCGGACCGGGTGGCGGTCATGTACCTCGGCCGGATCGTGGAGACGGGGCCCGTGGAGGACGTGCTGACGCGTCCTCAGCACCCTTATACGCAGGCCCTGCTGTCCGTCCTGCCGGAGGCCGGCGGCGAGCCCGTCGTGCTGGGCGGGGAGCCCCCGGACCCGTCCCGCATCCCGTCCGGCTGCCGCTTCCACGCGCGCTGCCAGGTCCTCGCCTCCGGGCAGGCGGATGCGGCGGGCGTCGCGGACCGGTGCCGCACGCAGGAGCTCGCGGTCCTGCCCGCCGACGCGGAGGCCCCGCAGGTGGCGTGCCACTGGGCGGCGGCCTGCCGGGAGGACCGGTAGGGGGTTCCGCGCAGGGACGCGTCACCGCGTCACCGGCCCTGGGTCACGGGCGCACCACCTCCAGGAACGTGTACTCCCCCGACGGCCGCATCTCCACCAGCGGCAGCGGCTTGTCCTGCGGGTCGCCGCGCGGCAGGAACCGGATCGGGCCGGAGACCCCGGGAACCGCGTTGGTGCCGCTGATCTGGAGCATCATCTGCCGCACCGCCCCCGCTTCCACCCTGTCGCGGCCGGCGGTCCTGATCGCGACGCCCATGGTGAAGAGGGCGTCATGGCCGGTGATGCCCTGCCCGTTGGACAACTGGTCGGCGCCGCGTCCGGTCAGCTTGTGGTAGCGCTTCTGGAAGTCGGGGAAGGGGTCGTCCTTGCCGCCCGGGTACCCCTCGGCCCACAGGCCGGGATGGGCGAGCGCCGTGAAGCGCACCGTCGTACGGCTCTCGCGCCACCGCTCGGCGAACCGCTCGCGGTCCTCCGCCGACCAGTCCGCGTCGTCCAGGCTGTCCGCGTCGTCGCCGGTGTAGACCGTCACCGCGCAGCGGCGCCCCGCCGCCGCCATCGCCTCGACGAACTCGCGCAGTTGCCGCCCCCGGCCCGCGAAGTACAGGGCCTGGGTCCGGTCCTGGCAGACCTTGTCCGCGATGGCGGAGAAGGCGCCCCGGGTGCCGGGCTCGGACGAGTCGTACGCGAGCCCCAGCTCGCGCAGCCGCAGCCCCTGGGCGCCGGCGGCACGGGTGAAGCCCTCGTGCAGGGACGTCGCGTAGAGGTCGTCCGGGTTGCGGTCGCGGATCACCGCCACCCGACGGCCGGATTCCTTGTCCTGCTCGCGGCGGAGGTGCTTCGCGATCGCCGACGCCTGGTCCTTGTTCGGCGGGACCACGCGGAAGAAGCCGGGTTCGGCTTCGCTGGTGAAGTCGTCCGCGGTGATGGTGGAGCCGATGAGCGGCAGCCCGGCGTCCCGCAGTCTGTCGATGGCCTTCTTCGTGGTCTCCAGGGACTGGCCGAAGCCCGCGACGCCGACCAGCCGGTGCTCGTCGTCGCCCTTCATCGCGATCAGGTCCCGGGTGAGCGGTTCCCAGTGCTCGGCCCCGGTCCCGGGATTGGCCAGCAGCAGCTTGATCTGCGGCTCCTCGCCGCGCCCGCCCTCGGCGTGCCGGTTCAGGGCGTGCTGGGCCAGATGGGCGCCCTCCAGCTCCTGGCGGACCGACCCGCGTCCCTTGTCCCCTGCCGCCAGGGTCATGGGCTGCAGGTAGGCGACGGACACCCAGGGCTTGCCCGACTTCTCGACGTTGCGGTTCTCGGCGTGGATGAGGCGGGTGATGTCCTCCAGGTACGCGTCGAAGACGTACGCGCCGTCGGTGACGCCCACGCACTCGCCGTCGGCCTCCGCCACCCCCTCCGCGCACTTGTCGAAGTGCTCGTAGAAGCTGCCCGGCAACGTGCTGAGGAACAGCCACCACGCCGTGGCGAGCAGCAGGAGCAGGCCGAGTCCCCAGAGCAGGAGGCGCTTCCGGAGCGGCGGCGGGGGCGGGCGGTTGGGCAGCGGGTTCACCATGGTCGGCTCTCCGGACGGTAGAGCATGGCCCGCCGCTGCAGGACGCCCATCGGGTGGGCGGTGAGTCCCTGGCCGAGCAGTGCCATGAGCTGCGTGTGGATCGTGTCGTGCAGTTCTGCCCTCGGGTCACCGAGCGGGTCCGACCACAGGTGGGCGTACGGATCGCTCTCCGGGTGCAGGGTCAGCCGCCCCGCGACGAGCAGCCGGGCGATCGGCCGCTGCGGATCGGGGACGCCCGGTGTCACGCGGTCGTCGAGGAGCTCGTACTCCTCCTGGGCGGTGCGTTCCACGGTGCCGGGCACCCAGCGGCGCGGGGCCCGCTGGACCCAGGACAGCAGCCGGCACCACTTCTCGACGGCGAGGGTTCCGGCCGCCACCCGCCGGAACTGCTCGTGCAGGTACGCGGCCGCCCCGGCGACGTCGTCCATGGCCAGCCGGTGGTAGGCGACCTCCAGGGCCGCCCGGTCCCGCACCCCGGCCTCCACCCCGGAACCGGCGGCGCGCTCCTGCGCCGCGTCGCGCAGCGCCCGGTGGGCGCCGTTCCAGCCGGCCGGATCGTCGTCGTCGGTGGCCGGGTGGCGGGCGAGCAGCCGCAGTTGGAGGAGGCGTACGACATCGGGCAGCACCGTCTCGGTCTCGCCGTCGACGTCGCGGGGCTCGCAGAACAGGTCGTCGATCCCCAGCGTGCCGATCCGGTTGCGCAGTTGCTCCCCGGCGGTGCCCAGCCACAGCTTCGGGGCGGCGACGGCCCGCCCCGGGGTGAACGCGGCCGCCGTGCGCGGCAGCAGCCACCGCACGTTCCCGGCGTCGGCCACCAGTCCGGCGAGCGCCGGGCCGACGAACCTCTGCTCCCCGGGGGCGAACAGGCGCCGCAGCCGGGTCTCCAGGGGCTCGTCGTCGTCGAACTCCTCCAGTCTCTCCAGGACCGCGGAGGTCGCCTGCGGATGCCCCCGGAGCAGTTCGTGCAGCAGCCGGCCCATCCAGTGGCCCGGCCGGGGAACGCCCCGGGTGGCGGCGGGCGACAGCCGCGCCAGTACGGGCCGGCACAGGTCCAGCACCTCGTCCCGGGCGAGGGGGCGCAGTTGGGCGGCGAGCAGTTCGCCGAAGCCGTGTCTGCGCAGGTGCAGCGGAGCGAGGCGGCCGGGGCCGGCCTCCTCCTCCTCGTCCTCGCCCGCCCAGCCGGCGAGATAGCGGCCCGGCGCGGGCTCGCCGCGTTCCAGCCGGGTCAGCACGCCGATCCTGCTGCGGGCGGTGGCCACCACGAGCAGCGGATCGGGCCGGTCGGACGCGCTCCTGACGGCCGCCAGCCGGGTCAGGAAGGCGTCCGCCGCGCCGCCCTCGCTGTCCGCGTCGTCGAGCAGCAGGACGCAGCGCAGCGTGCGGTTCTGGTCGCCGTACGCCTGCCGCAGATCGCCGAGCAGTGCGCCGACCAGCAGTTCCTCGACCTGTTCCCGGTGGCGTGCGGAGCCGTGCCGGAAGCGGTTGTTGAGCCGGACGAGGAAGTCGGCGGACCGTTCGGAGCGCTCCTCGTCGGAGGCCTTCGCGGCCTTGCGGATGAGCCGGTCGGTGCGGTGCAGCGCCACGGCCTTCTCCATGCCGCGGGCCAGCGGCACCACGCCCATCACGTAGCCGGGCATCCCGGTCGCCGCGCCCAGCGTCTCCACCAGGGCGTCGAGCACGGGCCGGTAGCGCCACGGGGCGCGTCCGGCGTCCAGGGCCTGGCGCAGTTGCTGGACGGCGCGTTCCCGCTGGGTGGGGTCCAGGTCGGCGGCGAGCGCCAGCGCGAGGGTGGCGAACGCCCCCAGCGGAAGCCGGGGCACCTGCGGCTTGGCCTCGTGGAGCTGGAAGGCGGCGCGGGCCAGCAGGCCCGCCACCGTCTGGTTCTCGGCGTCGAGCCCGGTGAGGTCCAGGTGCGCGAAGGGCGCGTACCGCACCTGCTGGGCGAGTTCGTCGAGCAGGACGGACTTGCCGCTCCCCCGCCCCCCGAGCAGCAGCAGCGGAGGAGGCGGCCCGAGCAGTGCGCCCGGCTCGCGGACGGAGTGCTCCGTGAGCCAGGCGAGCACCGCCCGGTCGCGTCGGGACGGCAGGGCCATGACACCCCCGATGATCGGCCTGGGACACAAAGGAATCCCCAAATCACCTACAGCACAAGGGTGTTGAAGAAGATCGTTTCCCCGTCGGACACGGCAGAGGGCCCCGGTGCGCACACCGGGGCCCTCTCCGCGCGTCCTGCCTCAGGCGTCGTCGTCCTTCTTGCCGGTGAGGGAGTCCTTGATGCCCTGGACCTTGCCCTTGGCCTTGTTCCCCAGTTCCTCGGCCTTCGCCTTGAGCTGGTCGGTCTGGCCCTCGCTCTCCAGCCGGTCGTTGCCGGTGGCCTGGCCGCCCACTTCCTTGGCCTTGCCCTTGAGCTTGTCAACAGTGCTTTCGGCGTCGGTCACGGTCTCGCCTTTCCCAGGGGTACGGGGATGTCGGAACGCCCCCCACGTTGCCGCAGGTCGCCGCGGCCCGCATGTCGAGCCGGAGCACCCCGTTGGGCGATACGGGTGAACGGCCGCACCCGTTCGGGTGTTCCCGGCCCCCTCCACCGCCCCGCCCCGGATCGTGTGAGGCGTGAACACACCACCTTCGCGGCGTACGGTCATCGCCGCCACCGGCACCGCCGCCCTCGCCGCCGGCCTCGCCCTGCCCACTCCCTCCGGCGCCCTCCCCGCCGCCCCCGCCGGCCCCCTCCCCGCCGCCGCTCCCGTCCCCCGTGACGTCTGCCGGGCCGTGGCCCGCGCCGTCCTCGTGCTGGACGGCGACAACCAGCCCCTGGTGCCCCGCTACACCCGCATCCTGTCCGGCGAGGGCCTGCCCCGCAGCCGCCGCGCGCCGAAGAAGGTGCTGGTCGTCGGCGCGGGCCCGGCCGGCATGACCGCGGCCCTCCTGCTGAAGCGGGCCGGGCACCGGGTCACCGTGATCGAGGCCAACGGCAACCGGGTCGGCGGCCGGGTGAAGACCTTCCGCACCGGCGGCCACGAGGGGGCCGAGCAGCCGTTCGCGGACCCCAAGCAGTACGCCGAGGCCGGCGCGATGCGCATCCCGGGCAGCCACCCGCTGGTCACCGCCCTCCTGGAAGCCCTGGGCCTGGAGCGCCGCCGGTTCCACCTCGTCGACGTGGACCCCCTGGGCAGGCCGGCCCTGCGCACCTGGATCTGCGCCAACGGGATGCGCGTGCGCCGCGCCGACTACCGCGAGGACCCGCGCCCCCTCAACCGCTCCTTCGGCGTCCCGGCCCGCTTCGAGTCCGTACCGGCGTCCCAGATCCTGCGCGACTCCTTCAGACCCGTGCACGCGCTCATCGAGGGCAAGCAGGGCGAGGCGCTGGTCGAGGGCTGGGCGACCGTGCTGGAGCGGTACGGGCACCACTCGATGCACCGCTTCCTGACCGAGGAGGCCCGGCTCGACGCCGCCACGATCGACCTGGTCGGCACGGTCGAGAACGTCACCTCTCGCCTGGGCCTCGCCTTCGTCCACAGCTTCCTGTCGGCGGCGCTGATCAGCCCGGACACCGCGTTCTACGAACTGCCGGGCGGCTCGGGCACCTTCGCAGACGCCCTCTACGCGCGGGTGCGGGACTCGGTGCGGCTCGACCGCCGGGCGGTGCGCGTCGAGCACGGCGAGCGCGGGGTGAGCGTGCACACCGTCTCCGAGGGCCGCGACGGGGCCGCCGTCGAGCAGGAGACCTTCCACGGCGACGAGGTCGTCCTCACCGTCCCCTTCAGCGGTCTGCGCCACGTGACCTTCACGCCCGCCCTCCCGTACCGCAAGCGGCGCGCGATCACCGAGCTGCACTACGACTCGGCGACCAAGGTCCTGCTCGAATTCTCCCTCCGGTGGTGGGAGTTCTCCGAGGCCGACTGGAAGCGCGAGCTGGACGCGGTGCGCCCGGGGCTGTACGAGGAGTACCGGCGCGGCAGGGCGCCCGCCGACGGCTCCCTGCTGGGCGCCCACCCCTCGGTGCCGGAGGGGCACATCTCGCCGAGCCAGCGCGTGCACTACGCGGCGCACCGGGCCGCGCAGCCCGAGCAGCCGGAGGCGGCACAGGTCATCGGCGGCGGCTCCGCCACGGACAACCCCAACCGCTTCATGTACGCGCCCTCCCACCCGGTCCCGGGCAGCCCGGGCGGTGTGCTGCTCGCCTCCTACAGCTGGGCCGACGACGCGCTGAAGTGGGACTGCTTCGACGACGCGGAGCGCTACCCGCGGGCGCTGGGCGGCGTGCAGGACGTGTACGGGCAGCGGATCGAGGTGTTCTACACGGGCGTCGGCAGAACGCAGTCCTGGATGCGCGACCCGTACGCGTACGGCGAGGCGTCCGTGCTCCTGCCCGGCCAGCACACCGAGCTCCTCCCCGACATCCCCACCGCCGCGGGCCGCCTGCACTTCGCGGGCTGCCACACGTCCGTCAAGCCCGCGTGGATCGAGGGGGCGCTGGAGTCGGCGGTACGGGTGGCGCTGGAGGTGCACACGGGGTGAGACGCACGGGGCCGCCCGGATTCCGAGAGGATTCCGGGCGGCCCCTTCGCGCCGTACCGCTGCCTACTCGGCGTCCGCCGTCAGCGACCGCGCCTGCTTCACGTCGTCCGCGATGGCCTCCAGCAGCCCGTCGAGCGACTCGAACTTCGCCATGCCGCGCACGTACGCCAGGAACTCGACGGCCACGTGCATCCCGTACAGGTCCAGCCCGACCCGGTCGATGGCGTACGCCTCCACCGTCCGCTTCTTGCCCTCGAACTGCGGGTTCGTCCCGACCGAGATCGCCGCGGGCATCCGCTCGCCGTCGGCGGTCAGCCAGCCCGCGTACACGCCGTCGGCGGGGACGGCGGTGTGCGGCAGCGTCTCGACGTTGGCGGTCGGGTAGCCCAGCTCGCGCCCGCGCTGCTCGCCGCGCACGACGACGCCCTCCACCGCGTGCGGGCGGCCCAGGATCTCGGCGGCGCCCGCCACGTCCCCCTCGGCCACCAGCCGCCGCGCCAGCGTGGAGGAGAACGGCTCGCCGCCGCCCGCCGTGCCGCTCACGAACAGGTCCACGACCTCGACCTCGTAGTCGTACGTCGGCCCCAGCTCGGCCAGGAACTCCACGTTCCCGGCGGCCCGGTGCCCGAACCGGAAGTTCGGCCCCTCGACGACGCGTCGCGCGTGCAGCTTGTCGACCAGCACCTTCACCACGAAGTCGGCCGGGCTGAGCTTCGAGAACTCGGTCGTGAAAGGGAGGATCAGCAGCGCGTCGACGCCCAGCTCCGCCATCAGCTCGGCGCGCCGGTGGTGCGGGGCCAGCAGCGGCGGGTGGCTGCCCGGCCGGACGACCTCGCTCGGGTGCGGGTCGAAGGTCACGACGACCGACCGCACGCCCAGCTCGCGGGCGCGCTCGACGGCCCGCCCGATGATCAACTGGTGCCCGCGGTGCACGCCGTCGTAGGAGCCGATGGTGACGACGCTGCGTCCCCAGTCCTGGGGAATGTCCTCCAAGCCGCGCCAGCGCTGCACTGTGACCGCTCCTCGTGTACGTCTCTGGTACGTGATGGTGACTGCCCGGGGATCCGGGCGACCCCCTGAACATGCTCTTACGCAGGTCTAAGACTGCCATGCCGGGCCTCGGCCCCCCGCATCGGTGTCCCGGCGCCCGCGCGGACGGCCGCGCCCGGACGCGGGCCGGGCCGCGGGGCCCTCCGGGGTCAGACTCCGGACAGGCTCGACTCCGCCAGCAGTCCCACCATCCGCCGCGAACTCGGCCCCACCATCGCCGCCCACTCCCCCGGCGCCCCCTCCAGCCACCCCGCCACCAGCCGGGCGAACCCCGGCACATCGCGGGCCAGCGCCACCAGCCGCCGGTCGAAGCAGGACGCCCCCTGCGGCGTGCGGACCAGCAGCCCGGCCGTCCGCCGCACCAGCTCCCGCGTCCGCGCCGCCCCCCGCGCGTCCGCCCCGAGCGCCGCCGCCCGCAGCACGGCGTCGAGCACCGCGCAGTCCCCGGCGTGCGCCGGGTCGTCGCGCAGGTGCTCCTCGTACTCCAGGAGCACGTCGAGGAGTTCGGCCCGCAGCGGTCCCGACACCGGTGTCCCGGGCGCCGCGAGCACCGGGGCCAGCGCGCTGCGCACCGCACAGGGACCGCTCCGCAGCATCCCGCTGACCAGCGGAAACAGCTCGGCCCGCACGTCGGGCCCGCTCTCCAGGCGCGCGTCGACGTACGCGGCGGCGTGCCCGGCCCCCTCCGGCCGGTGCGCCACGTACTCCGCGACCAGGGCCGCGGCGCGGCGGGCCGGCGCGGGCGCGTGCACGTCGGCGAGCGCCTCCAGCACCTCCCCGGCCCGGGGCCCGGCCCCGTGCAGGGCGGTCCGGAGCGCGGCGAGCACCGGCTCGGGGTGTGTGTCCAGCGCGCTGACCAGAGCCCTCGCCGGAACCTTCGGCTCCCCCAGCACGAAAGCGGCCACCGCGCGCGGCAGGAACCGCGACCGCGACAGCGGATCGCGCACGAGGAGCGCGAGCGCGGCGCCGTGCAGGCCGAGGTCGCCGCCCCGGGCGAGCAGGGCCAGCGCGGCGAACCGGAGCAGCTCCCGGTCGGCGCCGCTCGTGGCGTGCCCGGCGACCACCCCCGCGTACGAGGCCGCGGCGACCCTGCGCTCGGCGCGCTCGTCGTGCGCCCACCGGTCGACGGCCCGGCACAGGGCGGCGGGTTCGTCGGCGGCGAGGACGTGCAGCAGTTCGTCGGCGCGCGGATGCCCGGCCTGGACGAGCGTCTCCACGAGGTCGTCCAGGGCGAGCCCCCGATGGGTGTGCAGGAGGGCCTGGGCGACCTCGGCGACGGTGAGCCGGGCGCCGCCGGGCAGACGGCGGTCGTCGTCGAACCAGGCGCAGAGCAGGACCTGTACGCGGCGGACGTCGGCGACCAGGACGCGGGCGACGGCGTCGAGGTGGCGGGGCGCGCTCGGGCTCTCCGGCGGCCCGTCCGCCGGGACCAGGACACGCAGCAGGTCGACCCGTTCGGCCTGGTCGACGCCGAGCCGCTCCCAGAACCAGGGGCCGAACCGGGCGAAGCCGCCGAGCCCGTGCGGGCCGCCCGCCCGGAGGGAGCGGGCGGTGAGCGTCTCGGCCAGCTCCCTGAGGACGGGCCGGTAGGGGGCCAGGTCGGGGACGCGCAGGAGGGTCTCGCCCAGCAGCCGGGAGGCCCACCAGTGGGCGTCCTCGCTGTCGAGGACGTCCAGGGCGTGGATCAACTCCCGGAGCTGCCGCGTGAGGTGCTCGGGCCCCAGGTGCCGCTCCAGCAGGAGCACGGCTTCGACGACGGGCCCGATCCGGTGCCGGGGAACGGGGAGGACCCGGGGGGCCTCGGCGGGGTCCCCCGCGTCCGGCGGGGACGGCCCGACGGGGGCGGCGTGAGCCCCCGGGGCTCCGTGGGCGCCCCTCCCCGCCCCTGACCCGAAGCGCCCGGCGCGCGGCCGGCCGTCCGGCTGCGGTTCGTGCCGGGGCTGCGCCCCGGCCCCCGGCACGGGCCGCGCCCGCGCGTCCTCATCTGCCGGAGGGGCCGCCGGAGGGGCCGCGTTCCACACCAGCCCCTCCACCGCCTCCCCCAGGTCCAGGTGCGCGCCCTGCACCCAGTCCGCCACCTCCTCGTGGGCGAAGCGGTAGCCCGCGCCGGCGGGGACCAGGACGCCCTCCGTGAGGATCGCGGAGGCCCAGCCCGTGCGCCACGGGAAGATCTCCTCGAAGGAGACCCGGTCCAGCTCGCCCTGGCCCGGCCCCAGGCAGCGGCGGGCCGCCTCGTGGACCCGGCCGGAGACCTCCGCCGCCAGCCGGCGCACCGCCGCGCCCCGCACGGCCGGGCGCCGGGCGGCGGCCACCCGTACCGCCACCCGCAAGCACATCAGCGCCAGGTGCGCCTCGAACACCTCCTCCCTGGTCGGGCACCCGGGCGCGTCGCCCTGCGGGACCGCCGCCCGCACCTCCGCCAGCAGCCGCAGGGTGAGCGGATGACGGGCGTCGGCCCCGCGCAGGGCCCCGGCCCCGATCCCGTACCGTTCGCGGGCGTGCACCGCCTCCTGCGGGGAGAAGTCGCCGAGGGGAACGGCGGCGGCCCCCGGATACAGCTCCCGCGCCTGCTCCCAGTGCTCCGGGCGGCACCCCACCACCAGCCGTGCCCGGTTCTCCCGCAGCCAGTGCGCCGTGCCGGAGGTCCATTCCGGGAGCCGGTGGGCGAGGACCGGCGGCATCTCCTCCGGGCCGTCGAGGAGGACGAGCAGGGGGCGGCCCGCGTCGGCCGCCAGCCGGGCCACGCGCTCGGGCGTGGCGACGGACATGTCGCCGGGGGTCCCCGACGCCGCGACGATCCGGCCCGCCCGGGCCAGCACCCGGCCGACCGCCTCCGCGACCGAAGCGTCCCCGGCGCGCAGATCGGCCCCGCGCAGCCAGACGGTGGGGGCGGGTTCGGGACCGCGGGCGCGGCGGGCGGCGAGGGCGCGCAGTTCGGTGGTGCGGCCGGTGCCCGGGGTGCCGACGAGCCCCAGGACGTACGCCTCCCCGCTCGTGAAGGACTCGAACTCCCGGCGCGGGCAGGCCCGTTCCACCGGGTCGTGCCAGTCGGCAGGCCCGCCCGCCGGACCGACCGAGGTGCCGGTGAGCTGCAAGGCCCCCGCCAGGTTGAGGTCCTCGCCGTACGCGGGCACGGTCGCCGCGTTCCGCCGCAGCAGCTCGTCCAGCGGCCCCGCGCCCCCGCCGCCGAGCGGCACGGCGAACCCGGCGGCCCGGTGGGCCTGCGCGGCGTCCGCCGGCCGTACGGAGCGGAGCGCCTGGGGAAGCAGTGACGTGCAGAGGACCGCGAGGACCGCGCCGGTCTCCGCGTCCAGCACCGGCCCGCCCGCCGCCGTCCCGCCCAGCCGCAGCGCGTCGCTGCCCGCGGTGCCCATCGCCAGTTCCATCGCGGAGTCCAGCAGGTGGAAGCGGTCGGTCGCCGTGTACGTCACCGGGGCCGCCCCCAGCACCCGCGCCTGACGCCAGCCCCCGGCCGCCAGCCGTACGTACGTCCCGGCGGCGACCTTCCGCCGCCCGGTCACCGGCAGCGGGCGCACGTCGAGCCCCGAGGTGCGCACGAGGGCGAGCCCGTGCTCCGGGAGGGAGGTGATGGCGTCGTGCTCGGCCAGACAGGTGCGGTCGCCGGGGGCGTGCAGCACCAGCCGGGTGAGGCCGTCGACGGCCTCGTGGCTGGTGACGACCGTGCCCAGGTCGTCGGCGACGAAGCCGGTGCCGCGCGGCCGTCCGGCCAGGTCGCAGATCCGTACCAGCACCGTGGCCGGAACCGGGTCCGGCCGCGTCACGTCCGCCGCCATAAAGGAACACCCCCTGCCCACGACCGTAGACAGAGGATGATCAGCGGCAGAAGGACGTCTGCCGAAAGCGCCCCCGCTCACTCCCCGCATTCACTCCGAGCGCCCGCCCATCGGGGTGAATCGGCCGTCCGAAACGGACAGACCCCAGGACAGAGGGGGAAGCGGGAGGGGACCGTGGAGCGGACGGCGCGTCGTCCGCCCGCTCCACGATGTCGTGCCGCGCGCGGCTCTCAGCCGAACACGGCCAGGCTCTTGGCCTTGCCCTTCTGGTCCTCGACCAGCGCGAGGAACCGCCCGTCGGGGCCGTACACGGCCACCGGGTTGCGCTCGTGCGCGGGCATGTCGATCCGTACGCCGTTCATGATCAGTCCGGCGCGCTTCTCGTCCACCTCCCAGCGCGGGAAGGCGGCCGCCGCCGCGTCCGCGATCGGCATGACGGCCAGCGACTCCTGGTGCGCCTCCAGGGTGCGGGCCGCGTCCAGTCCGTACGGGCCCACCCGGGTGCGCCGCAGCGCCGTGAGGTGTCCGCCGACGCCGAGCCCGGCGCCGAGGTCGCGCGCGAGGGCGCGGATGTACGTGCCCGAGGAGCAGACGACGGAGACGACCAGGTCGACGACCGGGGTGCCGTCCTCCGCGACCGCCGGGCGCACGTCGTACACCTGGAAGGAGGAGACGGTCACCGGACGGGCCGGGATCTCGAAGTCCTCGCCCTCGCGGGCCCGCTTGTACGAGCGCTTGCCGTCGATCTTGATGGCGCTGACCTTGGACGGCACCTGCATGATGTCGCCGGACAGCGCGGCGACGCCCGCGTCGATGCCCTCGCGGGTGACGGCGGAGGCGTCGGTGGAGGTGATGACGTCGCCCTCGGCGTCGTCGGTGAGGGTGTCCTGGCCGAGCCGGATGGTGCCCAGGTACTCCTTCTCGGTCAGCGCGAGGTGGCCGAGGAGCTTGGTCGCCTTCTCGACGCCGAGGACCAGGACCCCCGTCGCCATCGGGTCGAGCGTGCCGGCGTGGCCGACGCGGCGGGTCCTGGCGATCCCGCGCATCTTGGCGACGACGTCGTGCGAAGTGAAACCGGACGGCTTGTCGACAATGACAAGACCGTCCGGAGTCTTCGTTACTGCGTTGCTCATGCGGTGGCGTCGTCCTCGTCGTCGTCACCGGGCTTCTTGTACGGGTCGGCCTCGCCGGCGTACTGCGCGCCGGAGGAGGTCTCGCGCACCTTGGCGTCGGTGGCCCGCGCCTTGTCGAGGAGGTCCTCGATGGTCTTGGCGTTCTCCGGCAGGGCGTCCGCCACGAAGGTCAGGGTCGGCGTGAACTTGGTGCCCGCCGCCTGCCCGACCGCGGAGCGCAGGACGCCCTTGGCGCTCTGCAGCCCCGCCGCGGCGTTGGCCCGGTCCTCGTCGTCGCCGTACACCGTGTAGAAGACCGTGGCCTCCCGCAGGTCACCGGTGACGCGGGTGTCCGTGATCGTCACGTGCGTCCCCAGACGCGGGTCCTTGACCCCGCGCAGGAGCTTCTCGGCGACGACCTGCTGAATGAGGTCCGCCAGCTTCTTCGCCCGAGCGTTGTCGGCCACTGGTCCTTCTCCTTGTGTGTTCTTGCTCAGTCTTCGTCACTGTGCAGCCGCCGTCGTACCGACAGCAACTCCACTTCGGGCCGGGCGGCGACCAGGCGCTCGCACCGGTCCAGTACGTCTGTGAGGTGCCCCGTGTCGCCGGACACCGCCGCGACCCCGATCTCGGCCCGGCGGTGGAGGTCCTGATCCCCCACCTCCGCCACGCTGACCGCGAACCTGCGGTGCAGCTCGGCGACGATCGGCCGGACGACGGAGCGTTTCTCCTTCAGCGACCGCACGTCGCCGAGCAGGAGGTCGAAGGACAGCGTCCCCACATACATGTGTGTCCGGATGTCCCGCCGGTTCGGGTTCATGTGCCGCTGCCACTGCTTGGCAGGGACACCAGAACCGTACACGCAACGGCCGGGGCCGCTCGACGGAAATAATCTCCGCCGAGCGGCCCCGACTCCTCACTGCTTGCGGTGCTTGCTGCGGGGCCTCAGCCGCGCGGCTTCTCCCGCATCTCGTACGTCGCGATGACGTCGTCGATCTTGATGTCGTTGAAGTTCCCGAGGTTGATACCGCCCTCGAAGCCTTCGCGGATCTCGGTGACGTCGTCCTTGAAGCGGCGCAGGCCCTGGATGTTGAGGTCCTCGGCCACGACCTTGCCGTCGCGGATGAGGCGCGCCTTGGTGTTGCGCTTGACCTCGCCGGAGCGGATGAGGACACCCGCGATGTTGCCGAGCTTGGACGAGCGGAAGATCTCGCGGATCTCCGCGGTACCGAGCTCGACCTCCTCGTACTCCGGCTTGAGCATGCCCTTGAGCGCTGCTTCGATCTCCTCGATGGCCTGGTAGATCACCGAGTAGTAGCGGACGTCGACGCCCTCGCGCTCGGCCATCTGCTGAGCACGGCCGGCCGCACGGACGTTGAATCCGATGACGATGGCGTCGGAACCCGTCGCCAGGTCGATGTCGGACTCGGTGACCGCACCCACACCGCGGTGCAGGACGCGGATGTCGACCTCGTCGGAGACGTCGAGCGCCAGCAGCGAGGCTTCGAGGGCCTCGACCGAACCGGACGCGTCACCCTTGATGATGATGTTGAGGTCCTGCACGAGACCGGCCTTGAGGGCCTCGTCCAGGTTCTCCAGGGAGAACCGGACGCCACGGCGGGCGAACGCCGCGTTCCGCTCACGGGCGGCACGCTTCTCGGCGATCTGCCGGGCCGTGCGGTCCTCCTCGACGACGAGGAAGTTGTCGCCGGCGCCGGGGACGTTGGTGAGACCCAGCACCAGGACGGGGGTCGAGGGACCCGCTTCCTGCACGTTGTTGCCGTTGTCGTCGAGCATGGCGCGCACGCGGCCGTAGGCGTCGCCCGCGACCATCGTGTCGCCGACGCGCAGCGTTCCGCGCTGGACGAGGACGGTGGCGACGGCGCCGCGGCCCTTGTCGAGGTGGGCCTCGATGGCGATGCCCTGCGCGTCCATCTCGGCGTTCGCCCGGAGGTCGAGCGAAGCGTCCGCGGTCAGGATGACCGCTTCCAGCAGGGCCTCGATGTTGAGGCTCTGACGGGCCGAGATGTCGACGAACATCGTGTCGCCGCCGTACTCCTCCGCCACCAGACCGAACTCGGTGAGCTGGCCGCGCACCTTGGTCGGGTCCGCGCCCTCGACGTCGATCTTGTTGACCGCGACGACGATCGGGACACCGGCGGCCTTGGCGTGGTTGAGCGCCTCGACCGTCTGCGGCATGACACCGTCGTTGGCCGCGACCACGAGGATCGCGATGTCGGTGGACTTCGCACCACGGGCACGCATGGCGGTGAACGCCTCGTGACCGGGGGTGTCGATGAAGGTGATGGCGCGCTCTTCGCCGTTGACCTCGGTGGCGACCTGGTACGCACCGATGTGCTGCGTGATGCCGCCGGCCTCGCCCGCGACGACGTTCGTCTTGCGGATGGCGTCGAGCAGTCGGGTCTTTCCGTGGTCGACGTGACCCATGACGGTCACGACCGGCGGACGGGAGACGAGCATGTCCTCGCCGCCCTCGTCCTCGCCGAACTCGATGTCGAAGGACTCGAGGAGCTCGCGGTCCTCCTCCTCCGGGCTGACGATCTCGAGGACGAAGTTCATCTCGTCCGCGAGCAGCCTCAGCGTCTCGTCGGAGACGGACTGCGTGGCGGTGACCATCTCGCCGAGGTTCATCATCACGCCGACGAGCGACGCCGGGTTGGCGTTGATCTTCTCGGCGAAGTCGGTGAGCGAGGCACCGCGCGACAGGCGGACGGTCTGTCCGTTGCCGCGGGGCAGCATCACGCCGCCCACGGACGGGGCCTGCATGGCCTCGTACTCCTGGCGCCTCTGACGCTTCGACTTGCGACCGCGACGGGCGGGACCGCCCGGACGGCCGAACGCACCCTGCGTGCCGCCACGGGCACCCGGGCCGCCGGGACGACCGCCGAAGCCGGGACGGCCACCGCCGCCGCCACCGGGACGGCCGGCGAAGCCGCCGCCGCCACCACCGGGACCGGCCGGACGACCGGCGAAGCCGCCGCCGCCGCCACCCGGACGACCGGCGAAGCCGCCGCCGCCACCGGGGCGACCGCCGCCGCCACCCGGACGGCCCGCGCCGCCACCGGGACCGCGACCGCCGCCACCGGGACCGCCACCAGGACGGGGACCGGCAGCCGGACGCTGCGGCATCATGCCCGGGTTCGGACGGTTGCCCGAAGGGGCGCCGCCCGGACGCGGCGCGCCGCCCTGCGGGCGGGGCATGCCACCGGGGGTCGGACGGCCCGCGCCGCCCTGGCCGCCCTGGGGACGCGGAGCGCCGCCGGGACCGCCCTGCGGACGCGGGGCGCCACCGGGCGCACCGGGGCCGCCGGCCGGACGCGGGGCGTTGCCGCCGGGACGGGGCGCCTGGGGGCGCGCCATGCCGGTGGAACCGCCCGAGGTGAAGGGGTTGTTGCCGGGACGGGGGCCCGAGGGACGGGCACCGGGGCGCGGGGCGCCCTGACCGGCGGGGCGTGCGGGGCGGTCGCCGCCGCGCTCGCCGCCACGGCCGCCCTGACCGCCGTCACGCTGGCCGGCCGCGGGGGCCGGACGCGCGGGGGCGGGACGGGGACCGGGGGTGGCGCCCGCGGGACGCGGGGCCTGCTGCTGCGGGGCCTGCGGCTGCGCGGGGGCAGGCGCGGAGAACTCGGCCTGCGGCACCGGGGTGACCGGGGCCGGCTTGGCCGGTGCGGGCTTGGGACCCGGGCGCGGGCCGGCAGCGGCCGGGCTCGCGGAGGCCGCGGGCTTGGGGGCCTCGGCGGCGGCCGGCTTGGGGGCCGGTGCGCCGGGCTTGGGGGCGCCGGGACGGGGAGCCGTCGGGGCTCCCGGGCCGGCGGGGGCGGCCGCGGACGGCGCCGCGGGCCTGGCAGGCGTCGCCTTGCGGGGCGCGCCGGGCTTCGCTGCGGACTTGCCGGCGTTGCCGCCGGGGCCCTGCAGTGCGTCAGTCAACTTGCGTACAACCGGCGCCTCGATCGTCGAGGACGCCGAACGGACGAATTCACCAAGTTCTTGGAGCTTGGCCATGACGACCTTGCTCTCAACACCGAACTCCTTGGCGAGTTCGTATACCCGGACCTTAGCCACTTCGCTCCTTTTAGGTCCGGGTTGAACGCCGGACCGTCGCTACTTCATGGGCGTACTCATCGCGTACTCATCGAGTGCTCATCGCAATCTCGACCTACTTCCAACTCGCGAGGTACCTGACCGCACGGGGACCCGTGCCGTTCGTTTGTTGCGTCTTACGATGTCGCCTGCTCGACGCACCGCGCCACGTATTTCTCCAGCGACGCGGTGTCGAGCGGCCCCTGGCCCCGAAAGGCCCGGGGGAACGCCCGGCGGCGGACCGCCAGGTCGTAACAGGCAGCGGCGGGGTGCACGTAGGCACCCCGGCCGGGCAGCGTACCGCGAGGATCGGGGACACACTCACCCTCGATCATCACGATGCGCAGCAAATCGCTCTTGGCCGCTCGCTCCCGGCAACCCACACAGGTTCGCTCAGGGCATGCGCCGGTATGCGTTTGGCCAGACACGACTAAGTCTACCTCCCCGCACCGACCTCACCCCTCTGGGGCAAGAATCGAAAGCGCGCTCGTACAAGATCGGGCCTGAAACCGATGTGACCCGGGTCTCACCCGGGCTCACATCAGGACGTGGGGGAAGCTCAGCCCCGGTCGTCCCTGCGGTCCCGGCCGTCACCGTTGTCACGCCGGTACTCGCCCGGCTCCTCGCCCTCGCCGAGCTCCTCGGTGTCGGGGCGGATGTCGATGCGCCAGCCCGTCAGGCGGGCGGCCAGGCGGGCGTTCTGACCCTCCTTGCCGATCGCCAGGGAGAGCTGGTAGTCCGGCACGGTCACCCGGGCGGAACGGGTCGACATGTCGACGACCTCGACCTTGGAGACGCGGGCCGGGGACAGCGCGTTGGCGACCATCTCGGCCGGGTCGTCGGACCAGTCGACGATGTCGATCTTCTCGCCGTGCAGCTCCGCCATGACATTGCGCACACGGCTGCCCATCGGGCCGATGCAGGCGCCCTTGGGGTTGATGCCGGAGCGCGTCGAGCGGACCGCGATCTTGGTGCGGTGGCCGGCCTCGCGGGCGATGGCCTCGATGACCACGGAACCGTCCGCGATCTCCGGGACCTCCAGCGCGAAGAGCTTCCGCACCAGGTTGGGGTGGGTGCGCGAGAGGGTCACGGAGGGGCCGCGGACGCCCTTGGCCACCCGTACGACGAACGTACGAAGGCGCAGGCCGTGCGTGTACTCCTCGCCCGGGACCTGCTCCTGGACGGGGAGGATGGCCTCCAGCTTGCCGATGTCCACCAGGACGTTCTTGGCGTCCATGCCCTGCTGGACGACGCCCGCGACGACCTCGCCCTCCAGGCCCGCGAACTCGCCGAAGGTCTGGTCGTCCTCGGCGTCGCGCAGCCGCTGCAGGATGACCTGCTTGGCGGTGCTGGCGGCGATCCGGCCGAAGTCGTCGGGAGTGTCGTCGAACTCCTTGGGCTCCTGCCCCTCCTCCAGGTCGGCCGGGTCCTCCTTCGCCCACACCGTCACATGGCCGCTCTCGCGGTCCAGGTGGGCGCGGGCGCGGCGGAAACTGCCGTCCGTGCGGTGGTAGGCGATGAGGAGGGCCTGCTCGATCGCCTCCGCCAGCTGGTCGAAGGAGATCTCCTTCTCCTTCGCCAAGCCCTTCAGAAGCTTCACGTCGATGTCCACGGCTACGCCTCCTCTTCCTTCTCGTTCTTGTCCTTGCGGTTGAACTCGACCTCGACGCGGGCCTTCGCGACGTCCGCGAACTCCACGCGGCGGGCGGTGGGCCTGCGCCCCTTCACGCCCGGCACTTCCAGGTCGAGTCCGTCCTCGTCGACGACGAGGATGCGGGCGGTCAGCTCGGCGCCGTCGTTCAGCTGGAGCCTGGCGAGGCGGCCGGTGGCCCGTACGTAGTGGCGGTGCTCGGTGAGCGGGCGGTCCGCGCCCGGGGAGCTGACTTCGAGGACGTACTCCTCGTCGCCCATCGCGTCGCTCTCGTCGAGCTTGTCGGAGATCGCGCGGCTGACCTCGGCGCAGGCGTCGAGCTCGACGCCCTCCTCCGAGTCCACGACGATCCGCAGCATGCGGCGCCTGCCCGCCTTGGCCACCTCGATCTCCTCGAGGTCCAGGCCCTGGGCGGCGACCAGCGGTTCCAGCAGTTCGCGCAGCCTGTCGCTCTGGGTGGTGCTCATCCGGGTGACTCCTCGGCCGCGTGTGCTGTTGTCTGTTTCGTCGTGTGTCAGGTCAAAGGGTATCCGGTCCCGAGGGGTGTTGCCGTCCGTCCCGGACATCGCGCGGGTACGCTCGCCTGCGGTGATCACCCGGGGACCGAGGGAGACGGAAGACGTGCGCACGCCCACCACTCGCAGACGTGCGCTGGCCCTGAGCGGGGCCGCCGCGGCGGGCCTGCTGGCCGGCTGTTCGAACGAAGGGACCCCGTCCGGCGCTTCCGGTACGGAGACCTCGTCGGCCGCGCGGAGGGCGGCGCTGCGCATCCGCGAGACGGCGGTGCGCACCAGCGCGGACCTGCTGGCCCACTACGACGCCCTGCTGGTGAAGCACCCGGGCCAGGCGGACCGCCTCGCGCCGCTGCGCGCGGAGGTCGCCCGGCAGACGGAGGTGCTGCGCGGGACCGGTGTCCGGGCCGCCGCCGGGAGCGCTCCCGTCACCGTCGCCGCCGACCCGCGGGCCGCCGTGCGCGAGCTCGCGGCCGCCGAGCAGCGGGCCTGCGACGCGCAGTTCGCCGCCGTGGTGCGGGCCACCCCGGAGCTGGCCCGGCTGCTGGCCTCGGTGGCGGCGGCGGGCGCCGTACACGTGTACCTGCTGACCGACGGGGGTGCGACGACGTGACGCGGCACGCGATGGACGCGGTGCAGGCCGCGCTGGCCGCCGAACACGCCGCCGTGTACGGGTACGGGGTGGTGGGCGGCCGGATCGGCGCGGAGCGCCGCACCGAGGCCCGGGAGGCGTACGACGCCCACCGTTCACGGCGCGACGCGCTCGCCCGCACGGTGCACGACCTGGGCGGGAAGCCCGTCGTCGCGGAGGCCGCGTACGCGCTGCCCTTCCCGGTGCCGGACGCGGCGTCGGCGGCGAAGCTGGGGGCCGTGCTGGAGGAGCGGGTGGCGGGGGTGTACTCGGATCTGGTGCGGGCCGCCGAGGGCCCGCTGCGCCGGGAGGCGGCCGGGGCGCTGCGCGAGGCGGCGGTGCGGGCCGTGCGCTGGCGGGGCAGCAGCGTAGCCTTTCCAGGGCTCGCCGAACTGACCACTTCGGCACGCGAAGGCGTGTGAGCCCTGCGAATCGAAGGAGAACACCCCACCTATGGCTTTCGAACCGTCACAGCGCCTGGTGAAGGCGCTGGGCGAGGCGTACGGGGAAACGGTGGCCGCCGACTGGCTCGGAGGGCTTCCGTCGCTGACTCAGGAAGCCCTGGAGCGGAGGGAGTTGGCCTGTGAGCGGATCATGGCGCCGGGCGGCCGCAGCAGTGTGGTGGTGCTGGTGCGCCGCCCGGACGGCACGCAGGCCGCGCTGAAGCTCGTGCCCGCGGAAGCCCGCCCGGACCGGGAGCGGGCGGCGCTCGCGCACTGGAACGGCTGGGGCGCGGTCCGCCTCGCGGACGACCTGGCGGAGCCGGGGGCGCTGCTGCTGGAGCGGCTGCACTGCGAGGTGTCGCTGCGGTCGCTGCCGGAGCCGAAGGCGCTGCTGGAGGCGGCGGGGACGGTGCGGAAGCTGTGGGTGGAGCCCGCCGAGGGGCACCCCTTCGAGACGGTGGCCCGGCGCACCGAACGGCAGTCCGCGCCGATGCGCGAGGCCCCGGCCGAGCTGATGCCGCTGGTGGACGCGGCCCTGGCGGCCCGTGCGGAGCTGGTGGCCTCCTCCCCCGAGCTCCTGCTGCTGCACGGCAACTTCCGGCAGGGCAAGGTGCTGGGCGGCGACCGCGCGCCGTGGCTGGCGGTCGGCCCCGATCCGCTGGTGGGCGAGCGCGCCTACGATCTCGCCCGTCTGGTGCGGGACCGGATCGACGACCAGATCGCGACGGCGGCCGGGCCTCCGGCGACCCGCCGCCGCGTCAACCGGCTCGCCGACTCCCTGGACGTGGACCGGGAGCGGCTGCACGGCTGGACGCTGTTCCGGGCGGTGGAGTCGGGCACCCGGGCGCTGGCGGCCGGACGGCGGCAGGACGGCGAGATGCTGCTGGAGTTCGCGAGCTGGCTGTAGGCCGCGAGGTGACACGTGACGGTGTCCGGACGCGGCGGGGCGTCGGCCCGGACCGCACCGCTGGCGCCCGGAGGGCAGGCGGAAGGGCCCGCACCCGTGGCGGGTGCGGGCCCTTCCGGCGTACGGACGGAACGTGCCGAACGGACTACTCGGCGGTCAGGCGGGCGACGGCCTCGTCGACCGTCAGCTCCTCGCGCTCGCCCGTGCGGCGGTCCTTCAGCTCCAGGACGCCGTCGGCGGCGCGGCGGCCCGCGACCAGGATCTTCGGGCAGCCGATCAGCTCGGAGTCGGTGAACTTCACGCCGGGCGAGACGCCGGGGCGCTCGTCGACCAGGACGCGCAGACCGGCCGCGCCCAGCTTCTCGGCGACCTCGACGGCCAGCTCGGTCTGGAGCGCCTTGCCCGCCGCGACGACGTGCACGTCGGCCGGGGCGATCTCGGGCGTCCAGCACAGGCCCTTGTCGTCCGCCGACTGCTCGGCGAGGGCGGCCACCGCGCGCGAGACGCCGATGCCGTACGAGCCCATGGTGACGCGGACGGGCTTGCCCTGCTGGCCGAGCACGTCCAGGCCGAAGGTGTCGGCGTACTTGCGGCCGAGCTGGAAGATGTGGCCGATCTCGATGGCGCGGTCCAGCTTGAGGCCGGAGCCGCAGTTGGGGCACGGGTCGCCCTCTTCGACGACGACCACGTCGAGGTAGTCGTCCACCTCGAAGTCGCGGCCCGCGACGACGTTCCTGGCGTGGGTGTCGGCCTTGTTGGCGCCGGTGATCCAGGCGGTGCCGGGGGCGACGCGGGGGTCGGCGATGTAGCGGACCTTGGCGAGGCCCTGCGGGCCGACGTAGCCGCGGACCAGGTCGTCGCGGCCCTCGAAGTCCTCGGCGGTGACCAGTTCGACCACGGCGGGCGCGAGGTGCTCGCCCAGCTTGCCGAGGTCCACCTCGCGGTCGCCCGGGACGCCCACCGCGACGATCTCGCCGTCGACCTTGACCAGGAGGTTCTTCAGGGTGGCGGAGGCCTCGACGCCGAGCTGGGCGGCCAGGGTCTCGATGGTCGGGGTGTCGGGGGTGTCGATGTCCTCGGCGGCCGGATGGGTCTCCTCCACGGCCTTGAGCGCGAAGGTGACGGCCTCGGTGTTCGCGGCGTAGTCGCAGTTCGGGCAGTCGGCGAAGGTGTCCTCGCCGGCGGCGGCCGGGGCGAGGAACTCCTCGGAGGCGGAGCCGCCCATGGCGCCGGAGACGGCGGACACGATGCGGTGGTCCAGGCCGAGGCGGTTGAAGATCTTGATGTACGCCTCGCGGTGCAGCCGGTACGACTCGGCGAGGCCCTCGTCGGTGGTGTCGAAGGAGTACGAGTCCTTCATCTGGAACTCGCGGCCGCGCAGCACGCCGGAACGGGGGCGGGCCTCGTCGCGGTACTTCGTCTGGATCTGGTAGAGCATCACCGGCAGGTCCTTGTAGGACGTGCACTGGTCCTTGACCGTCTGGGTGAAGACCTCTTCGTGGGTGGGGCCCAGGAGGTAGTCGCCGCCCTTGCGGTCCTTCAGGCGGAACAGCAGGTCGCCGTACTCCTCCCAGCGGCCGGACGCCTCGTAGGGCTCCTTGGGAAGCAGGGCCGGGAGGAGGACCTCCTGGGCGCCGATGGCGTCCATCTCCTCGCGCACCACCCGCGAGATGTTGTCCAGGACCTTCTTGCCCAGCGGCAGCCAGGTCCAGATGCCCGCGGCGTTGCGACGTACGTAACCGGCGCGGACCAGCAGCTTGTGGCTGAGGGTCTCGGCGTCCGCCGGGTCGTCGCGCAATGTCTTGACCATCAAACGGGACATGCGCTGGACCTGGGCCATGGTGAACTCCTGCTCGGAAGGGTGATGCCAGGAGGTTAGCCGGGCGGTGGGGGCGGGCGGAAATCGGTTAGCGGCGCAGCGGCAGCGGGGCTCCCATGACGGCGTACGCCCGGGGGGCGCTCGGGAAGAGCACCTGTTCGGCCAGGTCCACGTACCCCAGCGACCGGTACAGGCCCCTGGCCGGGCTCTCGACGTCGATCGCGGACAGGATGGACCGGGGCTCGGCCGCCGCGTCCGTGAGGGCGGTGATCAGGGCCCGGCCGATGCCCCGGGCCTGGTGGTCCGGGTGGACGTGCAGCTCGGTGATGACGAAGGAGTCGTCGAGCCAGCCGTCGCGTCCGTGCCGGCGCAGATGGGGCTCGACGATCGTGGACCACCAGTGCGTGCGGTCGTTGGGCATTCCGTACACGAAGCCGACCAGGCGGCCGTCGGGGGTGGTCGCGCCGAGGGCGCGCGCGCCCGGGCAGGTCATGTGCCGCACCACGATGTGACGTCGTACGCCGACCTCGTCGGCGCTGAGACCGAAGGCGAGCGCCTGCACGGCGAGCGCCTCGTCCACGTGCTCCGCGAGGTCCAGGGGGCCGATGGCTGCTTCGTCCGTCATGGCCGAACCCTAGCCGCCGCGCGTCGCGGGGGCGTCAGAAGAGAACGCTCGTGAAGGCGCCGACCTCGCGGAAGCCGACGCGGCGGTACGAGGCGCGGGCGGGGGTGTTGAAGTCGTTGACGTACAGGGACACGACCGGGGCCACGTCCGCGAGGGCGTAGCGCAGGACGGCGGCCATGCCGGTGACGGACAGGCCCTTGCCGCGGTGCTCGGGGGCGACCCAGACGCCCTGGATCTGGCAGGCGGCCGGGGTCGCGGCGCCGATCTCGGCCTTGAAGACGACCTTGCCGTCGTCGTCGAGGCGGGCGAAGGAGCGGCCGGCGCCGACCAGTTCGGCGACCCGGGCCTGGTAGAGGAGGCCGCCGTCGCCCGCCATCGGGGAGACGCCGACCTCCTCGGTGAACATGGCCACGCAGGCGGGCATGATCGTCTCCATCTCGTCCTTGCGGACGCGGCGGACCAGGGGGTCGGGCTCGATGCCGGGCGGGAGCTGTTCGGCGACCATCAGCGGCTGGTGGGCGCGGACCTCGCGGGCGGGGCCCCAGTGGGGTTCCAGGAGCCGCCAGAGGAGGCCGGCGGGCTCGGCGGGCCCGACGATGGAGGAGCAGCGGCGGCCGGCCCTGCGGGCCCGTTCGGCGAAGGCGCGGACGGCTTCCCGGGTGGCACAGATCGGGACGAGGTTGGCGCCGGAGTAGCAGAGGCTGCGCAGCCGGCCGCCCTCGTAGAAGCCCCACATCTCGCCGCCGAGCCGCCAGGGGTCGAGGCCGGCGACCTGGACCCGGGAGGTCACGAAGGCGTTGTTGACGGGCTCGCTCTCCAGCAGGGCGAGCGCCTCGCCCAGGTCGCCGGGTGCGAGGACGCGGCAGGTGGTCGTCGTCAACACGTGGGGGCCTCACCGTACGGATCGCTGATCTCCGCACTGTACCCGGGACGTTCGAAAGCACCCACCCGGAGCGAAAAGCCCCGGCCCGCGGGGGTGGCGGGGCCGGGGCTTTTCGAGGGCGGGGGGCGTCAGCTGACGGAGACGGAGGGCTCGCCGGAGGGGATGCCGTCGGCCTCCATCTGCTCGGCGATCTTCATGGCTTCCTCGATGAGGGTTTCCACGATCTTGGACTCCGGGACGGTCTTGATGACCTCGCCCTTGACGAAGATCTGGCCCTTGCCGTTGCCGGAGGCGACGCCGAGGTCGGCCTCGCGGGCCTCGCCGGGGCCGTTGACGACGCAGCCCATGACGGCGACGCGCAGCGGGACCTCCATGCCTTCGAGGCCGGCGGTGACCTCCTCGGCGAGCTTGTAGACGTCGACCTGGGCGCGGCCGCAGGAGGGGCAGGAGACGATCTCCAGGCGGCGGGGCTTGAGGTTGAGGGACTCCAGGATCTGGATGCCGACCTTGATCTCCTCGACCGGCGGGGCGGAGAGGGAGACCCGGATGGTGTCGCCGATGCCCTCGGAGAGCAGGGCGCCGAAGGCGACGGCCGACTTGATGGTGCCCTGGAAGGCGGGGCCCGCCTCGGTGACGCCGAGGTGCAGGGGGTAGTCGCACTGGGCGGCGAGCTGGCGGTAGGCGTTGACCATCACGACGGGGTCGTTGTGCTTGACCGAGATCTTGATGTCGCCGAAGCCGTGCTCCTCGAAGAGGGAGGCCTCCCAGAGGGCGGACTCGACGAGGGCCTCCGGGGTGGCCTTGCCGTACTTCTTCAGGAGGCGGGCGTCCAGGGAGCCGGCGTTGACGCCGATGCGGATCGGCGTTCCGGCGTCGCGCGCGGCGTGCGCGATCTCCTTCACCTTGTCGTCGAACTGCTTGATGTTGCCCGGGTTGACGCGGACGGCCGCGCAGCCCGCGTCGATCGCGGCGAAGACGTACTTCGGCTGGAAGTGGATGTCGGCGATCACCGGGATCTGCGACTTCTTCGCGATCGTGGCGAGCGCGTCGGCGTCGTCCTGGGTCGGGCAGGCGACGCGGACGATCTGGCAGCCGGACGCGGTGAGTTCGGCGATCTGCTGGAGCGTCGCGCCGATGTCGGACGTACGGGTGGTGGTCATGGACTGCACCGAAACGGGTGCGTCTCCGCCGACCGCCACGCTGCCGACCTGGATCTTGCGGCTGATCCTCCGGTCGGCGAGCTTCGTCGGAACGGCGGGCATTCCGAGAGAAATTGCAGTCATCTGCTGTGCAACCCCAAGTGTGGATCTAGGTCCCGGGCAATCGGCGGGCTCCGGCCTTCGAGCGTACGTCACCGGGAAAGGCCGGAATACACCACGTCGACAAATCCACTCAATGGAGCGCAGAAACCGGCACCCCCGCGGGGGCGCCGGTGACTGGCGGTGCTGTGCGGGTCAGGAGATGCGGACGGGGTTGACCACGTCGGCGATCAGGACCAGCACGGTGAAGCAGATGAAGAGGCCCGCGACGACGTAGGCGACCGGCATGAGCCGTGCCACGTCGAAGGGGCCGGGGTCGGGCCGCCGGAAGACCTTCGCCAGGTTGCGGCGCAGGGACTCCCACAGGGCGCCGACCATGTGGCCGCCGTCGAGCGGGAGCAGCGGCAGCATGTTGAAGAGGAACAGGGACAGGTTGAAGCCCGCGACCAGGGTCAGCATGAAGCCGATGGTGGTGTTGGTGGGCAGGCCCAGGCCCATGATCTCGCCGCCGACGCGGGCCGCTCCGACGACGCCCATCGGGGAGTCGGCCTTGCGCTTCTCGCCGTTGAACGTGGCGTTCCACAGGTCGGGGACCTTGGAGGGCAGGGCGATCAGGGAGTCCACGCCGGACTGGAACATGGCGCCCATCTGGTCGATGGACTCGCCGAAGGTGAGCGGGGTGACGGCCGCGCCGGGCCCGAAGCCGAGGTATCCGGCCTCGACGTACTCGTCCTTGACGGGGTTGCCGTCGGCGTCCTTCTTCAGGACCTTGTTGGTCTTCACCGTGGTGGTGAGGACCTTCTGCTGCCCGGCGCGCTCGACGGTGATGCTGACCTCGCCGCGCGAGGCGCGGATGCGGTCGGAGAGCGCCGCCCAGTCGCTGATCGGCTGCCCCTGGTAGGCGACGATCCTGTCGTCCTTCTGGAGTCCGGCGGCCTTGGCGGGCGACGGCGGGTCGGAGGCCCGGCAGTCGCGTTCGACGCTCTGCGCGAGCACGCAGGGGACGACGTTGGCGACGGTGGTGGTCTGCTTGTTCTGGCCGATGACCATGAACACGCCGAGGAACAGCACGAAGGCGATGACGAGGTTCATGAAGGGGCCCGCGAACATCACCACGAACCGCTTCCACGGTGTGCGGGTGTAGAACAGCCGCGTCTCGTCGCCGGGCTTCAGTTCCTCGTACGCGGCCGAGCGGGCGTCCTCGATCATGCCGCGCCACGGCGAGGTGGACCGGGCCTCGATCCGGCCGTCGGGGCCGGGCGGGAACATGCCGATCATCCGGATGTAGCCGCCGAGCGGGATGGCCTTGATGCCGTACTCGGTCTCGCCCCTGTGCCGCGACCAGACGGTGGGGCCGAAGCCGACCATGTACTGGGGGACGCGAATGCGGAAGAGCTTGGCGAAGGAGAGGTGGCCGAGTTCGTGCAGGGCGATCGAGACGAGCAGCCCGACGAAGAAGATGACTATCCCGAGGACGTTCATCAGGATTCCGGTCATGCGCGAGCCTCCGCCGTTGCCTTCTGGTGTGGTGCCTTCTGCCGGGCCAGTTCACGGGCGCGGGTCCGGGCCCAGGATTCCGCTTCCAGGACGTCCGCGACCGTCAGGGAGGTTCCCGACGCCGGGGTGCCGTGTTCCGCGACCACCTCTGCGACCGTATCCACGATTCCTGTGAACGGCAGCCGTCCGGCGAGGAACGCGTCCACGCATTCCTCGTTGGCGGCATTGAACACCGCCGGGGCCGTGCCCCCCAGCGTTCCGACGTGACGGGCGAGTCCCACCGCGGGGAAGGCCTCGGTGTCCAGGGGGAAGAACTCCCAGGTGGAGGCCTTGGACCAGTCGAAGGCGGGGGCGGCGTCCGGCACCCGTTCGGGCCAGCCGATGCCGATCGCGATGGGGCCGCGCATGTCGGGCGGGGTGGCCTGGGCGAGGGTGGAGCCGTCGGTGAACTCCACCATGGAGTGCACGTACGACTGGGGGTGGACGACGACCTCGATGCGGTCGAAGGGGATGTCGTAGAGGAGGTGCGCCTCGATGACCTCCAGGCCCTTGTTGACCAGGGTCGCGGAGTTGACGGTGATGACCGGGCCCATCGCCCAGGTGGGGTGGGCGAGCGCGTCCTCGCGGGTGACACCGGCCAGCTCCGCCCGCGTACGGCCGCGGAAGGGGCCGCCGGACGCGGTGACGACGAGCTTGCGCACGTCGGAGCGCTCGCCGCCGGCGAGCGCCTGGAAGAGCGCGGCGTGCTCGGAGTCGACCGGGACGATCTGGCCGGGCGCGGCGAGGGCCTTGACCAGGGGGCCGCCGACGATGAGGGATTCCTTGTTGGCGAGGGCCAGGGTGCGGCCCGCCTCCAGCGCGGCGAGGGTGGGCGCGAGACCGATGGAGCCGGTGATGCCGTTGAGGACGGTGTGGCAGTCGGAGGCCGCGAGCTGGGTGGCGGCGTCGGGTCCGGCGAGGATCTCGGGCAGCGGGTCCGTCCCGTACCGGGTGCGCAGCGCCTCGCGCAGGGCGGGGACGGCCTCCTCGCGGGCGACCGCCACGGTGCGTACCTGGAGCTGCCGCGCCTGGTCGGCGAGCAGGTCGACCTGCGATCCGGCCGCGGAGAGCGCGGTGATCCGGAAGCGGTCGGGGTGGCGCAGCACGAGGTCGATCGCCTGCGTGCCGATCGACCCGGTGGAGCCGAGGACCACGACGTCGCGCGGCCCTTCGGTCACGGCTCCGTGGCGGAGGTGCGGGTCGGCGAGGGGGGCTGGACTGTCGGTCATCCCCCCATTGTGGCCCGCGCGCGGGGGGCGGTGGACAGCGCGCCCCCGATCGGTCCGCGGAGTGCGGCCCGGCGGTCGCGGCGCCGGGCGTCCGCCGTGTCCGGCGCGGGTCACCGGAGCGCAGCCCCTCGTCGGCCGGCGGACCCGGAACTCACCCCCCGGGGCCGGTGAGGTTCTCCGTCTGGGCGTCCACGATCTCCTTCGGCACGCCGCCGGGGTCCTTGTCGTCGAGGCTCTCGGCCCGGAAGGAGACCAGGGTCGCCCCGTACCGGACCACGGTCAGGTACTCGTACGACGCGCTCCCGTTCCTTCCGTCGCGCAGGCCCAGCCGGTACGCCAGGGCCTCGTCGCCGGTCCCGGCGGGGGCGGCGGCCGCCGTGACGGAGGTGTACGTGCCCGAGCGGTCCCCCCGCAGCTCGGTGAACCCGCCGGCGCACTTCTTCCCGGCGGCGCGCAGGTCGTCCAGCACCGCGGCGGCCCGTCCCTTGTCGTACGACCGCAGTTGCACGGCGACGTCGGCGCCCCGGAGGTTCTCCGGGTCGGTCAGCCTGCGGTGCACCTGGGTGACGGGGCCGCCGCGGACGGCCCGCAGCGAGACCAGCGGCCCGCAGGCGGACGGCCGCGCGCCGTAGGCGTCGCTCAACGGGCCGCCCGAGACGGTGTATTCGCCCGTACGGTAGGGACCTGCCTGCGTGCCGGGGCTCAGGGCGCGGGCGGCGAGCGCGGGCTGGCTCAGGGGCCGCGGGGCGGCGGAGGGCCCGGCGCCGGCGGGGGCGGCGGGGCCCGCGCAGGCCGTGAGGGCGGCGGCGCAGGTGAGCACCGCCAGGATCGTCCGTGTCGAAGCGTGCTTCCCGTACCCCTGGTTCATGGGGACATCGTGGGGCACGGGAAGCGGCGGTGTCACCCGTTCCGCTTGTCCGGCGGTCAGCGGACGGGGCGGTGGACGTTGTCCCCCTTCGCGGGTCCGGGGGTGGCGTCGGCGATCCAGGGGCCTTCGCCGCTGGGGTCGACGATGCCCTCCTCCAGCCAGCCGTAGGTGCCGGTGAGGACGCCTTCGACGACCGTGCGGTCGAGGTCGTCGGTGTTGGTCCAGAGGCGGCCCAGGAGTTCCTCGGTGCGGATGCGGGACTGGCGGCAGAAGACGTCGGCGAGCTGGTAGGCCTCGCGGCCGTGGTCCTCGGTGGTGCGCAGGAGTTCGGCGCGCACGCAGGCGGCGCTCATGGCGAACAGCTCGGCGCCGATGTCGACGATCCGCCCGAGGAAGCCCTGCTTGGTCTCCAGCCGCCCCTGCCAGCGGGACATGGCGTAGAAGGTGGAGCGGGCGAGCTTGCGGGAGGTGCGCTCGACGTAACGGAGGTGGCCGGAGAGGTCGGGGTGACCGGCCGGGTGGAAGTCGCCGAAGCTGCGCGGGAGCTGGCCGGGCCCGGTGACGAGCCTGGGCAGCCAGCGCGCGTAGAAGCCGGTGGCCTGCGCGCCCGCCTTCGCCTTGTCGGAGAGGGTCTTGTCGGGGTCGATGAGGTCGCCCGCGACCTTCAGGTGGGCGTCGACGGCCTCGCGGGCGATCAGCAGGTGCATGATCTCCGTCGAACCCTCGAAGATGCGGTTGATCCGCAGGTCGCGCAGGATCTGCTCGGCGGGGACGGCGCGTTCGCCGCGGGCGGCGAGGGAGTCGGCGGTCTCGAAGCCGCGCCCGCCGCGGATCTGGACGAGTTCGTCGGCCATCAGCCACGCCATCTCGGACCCGTACAGCTTCGCCAGGGCCGCCTCGATCCGGATGTCGTTGCGGTCCTCGTCGGCCATCTGCGAGGACAGGTCCAGGACGGCTTCGAGGGCGAAGGTGGTGGCGGCGATGAAGGAGATCTTGCCGCCGACGGCCTCGTGGCGGGCGACCGGCTTGCCCCACTGCTCGCGCACCGCCGACCACTCGCGGGCGATCTTCAGGCACCACTTGCCGGCGCCGACGCACATCGCGGGCAGGGACAGCCGCCCGGTGTTGAGGGTGGTGAGGGCGATCTTCAGACCCGCCCCCTCGGGCCCGATCCGGTTCGCCGCGGGCACCCGCACCTGATGGAAGCGGGTCACCCCGTTCTCCAGCCCGCGCAGCCCCATGAAGGCGTTGCGGTGCTCGACGGTGACGCCGGGCGAGTCGGCCTCGACGACGAAGGCGGTGATGCCGCCCCGGCCGGTCTCGGTCCTGGGCACCCGCGCCATGACGACGAGCAGGTCGGCGACGACGCCGTTGGTCGTCCACAGCTTCACGCCGTCCAGGACGTACGCGTCGTCGCCGTCCGGGACGGCGGTGGTGGCGAGCCGGGCGGGGTCGGAGCCGACGTCGGGTTCGGTGAGGAGGAAGGCGGAGATGTCGGTACGGGCCAGGCGCGGCAGGAACGCGTCCTTCTGCTCCTGGGTGCCGAACAGCTTCAGCGGCTGCGGTACGCCGATGGACTGGTGGGCGGAGAGGAGTGCGCCGACGGCGGGGCTGGCGGAGCCGGCCAGCGCGAGCGCCTTGTTGTAGTACACCTGGGTGAGCCCCAGGCCCCCGTACTTCCGGTCGATCTTCATGCCGAGCGCGCCGAGTTCCTTCAGCCCGTGAATCGTCTCGTCGGGGATGCGGGCCTCGCGCTCGATGCGGGCGCCGTCGATCCCGTTCTCGCAGAAGGCGCGCAGCTTCGCGAGGAACGCCTCGCCGCGGGCGGCGTCCTCGGCCGGGGGCATCGGGTGCGGGTGGATGAGGTCCAGGCGGAAGCGGCCGAGGAAGAGCTCCTTGGCGAAGCTGGGTTTGCGCCAGTCCTGCTCGCGGGCGGCCTCGGCGACCTGCCGGGCCTCGCGTTCGGTGACCTTGGGGGGCCGGGGTGCGTGTGGTGCGGACATGAGGCTCACCTCGCCGCGCGTCGGGGTCAGGGACCCGGGGGGCGCCGTACCGCCGCGCGTTGCCGCGTACGGCTACCGACCGGTGCTACCCACTCGTATCTACCGCATCGCGCTCCGTGCCACCAGCCCTCGCGGGAGGGCGTCCGGCCGCCCCCGGTTTCCTTCGGCGCGGCCGGAAGGTGTTCCGTGCCCCGGCCGGGGTGGCGCGCACGGCGGCGGACCCGGCGCGGGCGCGTGCTCCCCGGCGGGTGCGCGGCCGGGGGCGGGCGGACCCCGGTGGGTGTCGTCAGGAACGGGAGGGCCGCGGGTCCGCGGCCGGTCTCCCGCCGTGCCGGGCGCACGGCGCGCACTGCGCCGCGGGACGTACGGGAGCCGCCGGCGGTGCGTGCGGCGGCCGGGGGGACCGCTCGGCACCGGAAGGCCGGGGTGCGGCCTTCCGGTGCCGTTCTCCGAGGGGGTCGCGCTCGGGCCCGCAAGGTCCGGCCCCCACGCGCTCCGGTGTCCCGGACCGCCCGGACCGCGGTGCCCGGCGCGTCTGCTCCGCCCCGTGCCCGATCCTCCCGCGCGGCCGTCACCCCGTCATTGCGCTTCGGCGCACGCTTTCTTGTCGCTGCGCGCGGGGCGGGCGGGGCAGGCTCCTGCGGTACGCGGCGGGCGGCATTCCGTACTCCCGCTTGAAGAGGCGGTTGAAGCCCGCGGGGTCGGCGAGCCCGTTGCGGGCGGCGACGGCGTGCACCGGCAGGTGGTCAAGCCGCCGGTCGGCGAGGTCCGCGCGGCAGCGTTCGAGGCGCCGGCGGCGGATGAACGCGGACACGGTCTCGGCGCGGGCGCGGAAGAGCTGGTGCACCTGGCGCACGGAGATGTGGTGGTGCGCGGCGACGGCCTGCGGGGTGAGCCCGGGGTCGGCGAGGTTCTGCTCGACGAACGCCTCCAGTCGGGCCAGGAGTGCCGCGCTGCGGGTCTCCGGTTCCAGGAGGTCCTGCCGGTCCAGGCGCGTCGCCAGGAGGGCGCGCACCAGGTGCAGCGTGGTCTCGCCGACCGCGGCGGCGGCCGCCTCCTCCAGCCGGGGGGCTTCGTCGAGGACGGCGCGCAGGTGCCGGTCGAGGACGGCGCCGACGCCGGAGCGGGCGGTGAGGCCGGTGGCGAGGAGCGCGGCGGCCCGGTGGTCGGGGAAGGGCAGGGACGTCCGGGGCAGGTGCAGCACCACGGCCCGCGCGACTCGGGCGCCGTCCCCCTGCCCGGAGACGAGTCCGGTGTAGGGCAGCGAGGAGCTCCACATGACGAAGTCGCCGTCCGACATGCGGACCTCGCGGCGCTCCTGCGCGACGCTCATCGTTCCGTTCAGGACCAGCGCCAGTTCGTACGTCTCCGGGTCGGACTCCCTGACCAGGCGCGCCGTGCGCTCCGAGTGCAGCGTGGGGAAGGCCATCAGGGTCGCCCGCAGGGGGCCGGCGGAGAGCATGCCGACGTGCCCCGCGAAGTCGGCGGCGTGCTCGCTGCTGATCCGGGTGGGGGCGGCCGAGCGGGCGACCTCCTGGCACCACCACTCGAACCGGTCCTCGCGCGCGAGCGACATCGTGTCGACGACGTGGAACACCCCGGCCCCCTCCGCTCGGTCCCCGGACCGGCCGGGCCGGCGCGTGTCCGTGGCCGGCATTGTTCCGGGGACGGGGGGCGTCCGGAATGGCACGGACGTGTCATGTTCGGGGCGGGAGCCCGGGGCCGGTTGCCGGTGGCCGCCGCTTCCCGTGTCCGCGCACGCGGCGAGGGAGGCCGGCGGGCCGGGCGCCGGGGTCGACGTCCTGCCCACCGGCCTCCCTCGCGTGGTGCCGCGGGTTCCTTACAGGTCGATGCCCGTCAGGACCAGGACCCGCTCGTAGGTGTAGTCGTCCATCGCGTACCGGACGCCCTCGCGGCCGACGCCGGACTGCTTGACGCCGCCGTACGGCATCTGGTCGGCGCGGTAGGAGGGCACGTCGCCGACGATCACGCCGCCGACCTCCAGGGCGCGGTGGCCGCGGAAGGCCGCCTGGATGTCGTGCGTGAACAGGCCCGCCTGGAGGCCGTACTTGGAGGAGTTGACCGCGGCGAAGGCCTCGGCCTCGCCGTCGACCTTCTGCACCGACAGGACCGGGCCGAAGACCTCCTCGCAGGAGAGGGTCGTGTCGGCCGGGAGGGCGGCCAGGACGGTCGGCGCGTAGGCGGCGCCGTCGCGCGTGCCGCCGGTCAGCAGCTCGGCGCCGGCCTTGACGGCCTCGTCGACCCAGGACTCGACGCGCTTGGCGGCGTCCTCGCTGACCAGCGGGCCGACGTCGGTGGCGGCGTCGGAGGGGTCACCGGTGACCTGGGCCTCGACGGCGGCGACGATCTTCGGGACGAGCCGGTCGTACACGGAGGCGTCCGCGATGACGCGCTGCACGGAGATGCAGGACTGGCCGCCCTGGTAGTTGGAGAAGGTCGCGATGCGGGTCGCGGCCCAGTCCAGGTCCTCGTCGGAGGAGAAGTCGCCGAGGACGACGGCCGCGCCGTTGCCGCCCAGCTCCAGGGTGCAGTGCTTGCGCGGGACGGAGTCGAGGATCGCGTAGCCGACCTTCTCGGAGCCCGTGAAGGACACGACGGGCAGCCGCTCGTCCTGGACCAGGGCGGGCATCTTCTCGTTCGCGACCGGCAGGACCGACCAGGAGCCCTCGGGCAGGTCGGTCTCGGCGAGCAGCTCGCCCAGGATCAGGGCGGACAGCGGGGTGGCCGGGGCGGGCTTGAGGATGATCGGCGCGCCGACGGCGATGGCCGGGGCGACCTTGTGGGCGCACAGGTTCAGCGGGAAGTTGAACGGGGCGATGCCGAGGACCACGCCGCGGTTGAAGCGCCGGGTGAGGGCGAGCCGTCCCACGCCGCCGGCGTCGGTGTCGAGGCGCTGGGCCTCGCCGCCGTTGAAGCGGCGGGCCTCCTCGGCGGCGAACCGGAACACGGACACCGCGCGGCCGACCTCGCCGCGGGCCCACTTGATGGGCTTGCCGTTCTCGGCGGAGATCAGTTGGCCGATCTCCTCGGTGCGCTCGGCGAGGCGGTCGGCGACGTGGGTGAGGGCGGCGGCGCGGACGTGGGCGGGGGTGGCGGAGAAGCTGTCGCGCACGGCGTGGGCGGCGGCGACGGCTTCCTCGACCTGGGCGTCGGTCGGAACGCTGACGGTGCCGACGGTGCGGCCGTCCCAGGGGGAGGTGACGTCGAAGGTGTCGTCGCCGGTAGCCTGGCGGCCGGCGAGCCAGAAGGCGTGGGTGGAAGTCATAGCGAGGTCCGGCCCTTCCGAGGAGGTGGGGTCAGTGGGTGGATTACGGGTCCACCGTAGGGGCGGGGGCGGATGGCGTCGTTTGTCCGGGGTGGAGTGTTGGGGAGGGGACGGGTGCCGGAATGGTGTGGGCCGGGTGGGCCGGGACGGCGCCCGGGGGCGGGCCGACGGCTCCGTGCGGGGGCGCGGGGCGCGGCCCCGGCACGAACAGCGGCCCACGCCGCGCCTCCCGAGCCCTACGAACCCGACGTCGCCTTCAGGGCGAGCCACAGCTCCATCCGGACGTCCGGGTCGTCCAGGGAGCGGCCGAGGATCTCCTCGACCCGCCGCATCCGGTACCGCAGCGTGTGCCGGTGCACCCCGAGCTGGGCCGCCGCCGCGTCCCACTGCCCGTGCCGGGAGAGCCACGCCCGCAGCGAGGCGACCAGATCGCCCCGGCCCGTGGCGTCGTGCTCGCGCAGCGCCCGCAGCATCCCGTCGGCGAAGGCCCGTACCGCGTCGTCCGCGAGCAGGGGCAGGACCGAACCCGTCGCCAGCTCCTCGTGCTCGACGAGGGAACGCCCCCGCCGCCGGGCCACCGACAGCGCCTGCTCGGCCTGCTTGAAGGCCGTCGCCGCCGCGATCGGCCCGGCGGGGGCCGACAGGCCGACCACCACGTCGTCCTGCTCCGCGGGCTCCATCGGGCGGGCCGCCTCCCCGCGCCGCGCCGCCATGTGCGCCGCACACGCCGCGACCGCCTCGCCGCCGTCGGCCGCCAGGACCACGACGCGCTCCCCGTCGGGCACCACGAGGACGACCTCGCCCGCCCGCGCCGCCGCTCCCTCCAGCGCGTCGACGAGGACCTGGAGGGACTCGCCCGCGTCCGTCCCCTCGGCCGCCGCCTCCGCGATCAGCAGGCGGAACGGGGCGTCGAGCAGGCCGCCGTACAGATCGCCCGCCACGGCCCGCGCGTGATCCGGCTCGCCCGCCAGCAGCATCCGCAGCACCGCCGCTCCCAGCCGCGTCTCGGCGGCCTGGAGCGCCCGGGTCCGTTCCGTCGTCAGCGTCAGCAGGGCGATCGCCGAGTGCACCGCGTACCGCTCGGCCGTGCCGAGCGGCGCGCCCGTCCCGACGGCGAGCGTGCCGCGCGCCCGCCGTCCGGCGCCCAGCGTCTGGAGTTCGACCCGGTCCTCGCCGGGGCCGCCGTCGCCCGCCCCGGCGACCACCGTGCTGGCCGGCGCCGGCCGGTCCCGCAGCCGCTCGACGTCCGGGACGAGCCGGGCGGCCCGCCTGGCCGCCCACTCCGGTGCGGCGGCGACGAGGGCCCCGGACGCGTCGTACACGGCGGCCCAGCCGGAGACGTGCGCGGCGAGCCGGGCCACCAGCTCGCCGGGCCCGGTCAGCGCCGCCCGGGTCAGCTCCCGCTGGGCCTCGAAGCCGGCCGTGACCGCACGGTACTGGTCGGCCGCGATGGCCGCCGAGACCGCCTTGGAGATGGCGAGGAAGGGGGTGCGCCGCGGCACCTCCAGCAGCGGGAGCCCCTCCTCCTCGGCCGCCGCCAGCAGGGCCCGCGGAATGTCGTCGTACGACACGCCGACCGCGAAGCCGAGCCCGACGACGCCCGCGCCGACGAGCCTGCGCACGTACTGGCGCATCGCCTCGGGGTTCTCGGCGTCGAGCTTCATGGCGGTGATCAGCAGGAGCTCGCCGCCCTCCATGTACGGGACGGGATCGGCGAGTTCGCTGACGTGCGCCCAGCGCACCGGGGTCTCCAGCCGGTCCTCCCCGGCGCGCACGACGAGTTTGAGCGCGGAGTGGTGGACGAGGGAGGCGAGCGTGGGCGGCATCGGAGGGCGGGACCTTCTCACGGGAAATGTGCCGTCCCGTATGAACGGCACTGCCAATTCTGCCAGGGCGTACGTAAGGCGCGCGTCGCCCCTTCGGCGGACCGGCCGTCAGTCCCCCAGGTCCACCAGCAACGGCGGGGCGTGCTCCCCGGCCACCGTCGTCAGCGACAGCACCGCGTGCCCCGCCGGTACCCCGCGGGCCAGCTCCGACGCGGACCAGCGCTCGCGTTCGACCTTCTTCACGGTGACCGCCTTGGTCACCACGGCCTTCCCGGTGACCAGCTTGCGCAGGGCGTGCACGGCCCGGGTGAAGGGCTGGTTGGCGAACACGGTGTGCTGGGCGACCTCGGTGGTCTCCACCCACTCGGTCCCCCACGCCTCGGTGAAGCGGCGCCCGTCCCAGGTGGTGATCCCGGAGAACGCCATGTGGCAGCCGACCGCCCCCAGCAGCGGGACGTGCAGCGCCTCGGGCACGTCGTCGACGGTACGCAGACTGAGCACCACCCCCGCGTTCGCCGACCGCAGCCGCCCGATCCCGCGCACGGTGTCGGGCGTGAGGGTGGCCGTCGCGTCGTCCAGCACCAGGCAGGCGAAGAGCGAACGGTCTGCGCGCGCGGTCACCGCGGTCAGGAACTGCGCCAGGACCAGCCGCGCCAGCAGCCGTGAGGCCTCCGCGTACCGCTGCTCGGGCAGTTCCACCCGCACCCGCATCGGGTGGCGCTGGAGCGCCCGCAGCGAGAAGGGCCTGGCCGCCGGGTCGGTGGTGAAGAAGTCCGCGAACGCGGGCCGGTCCAGCAGCGCCAGCCGGTCGGCCAGCGCCGGGCACGGATCGGCGGCGGTGCCCATCTGGCGTACCCGCGAGGACAGGTCGCGCAGCATGCCGCTCTGCCCCGCCGCGTCGAGGTCGGCCGCGAGCCGCTGGAGCGCGGCGGGGTCGGCCCGCAGCAGCTCGTACAGCTCGGGCACGGCCGGGAAGCGGCCCCGCACCGCGTGGTACGGCCCGATGAGCTGGGCCAGCGCGGTCGCCGCCCGCCCGGTGTCGACGGTGTCGAGGTCGCCGACGAGTGCCTCGGCGAGCACGGCGGAGGCGGCCTCGGGGTCGGTGGTGCCGCCGTAGAGGTCGAGGTCGTGCACCGAGGCGGGGTCGCCGACGCGCACCACGACGTCGTACGCCTCGTCGTCGGCCAGCGGGGTCCCGGCGGCGCAGACGGCGAGGACGGCGCACTTCCCGGCGAGCGCCTGGAGGGCGAGGGACTCCACCACGGGGGCGGTGAGCCTGCGGGTCTTGCCCGCGCCGGGCGGCCCGACGGCCAGCAGCGAGGTGCCGAGCACGGCGGGCTCCAGGGCGACGCCCGCTCCCCACGTCCGGTACGGATTGGGCTCGCCGTCGGCGTACCGGCCGATCCGCACCTGCCCGGCCAGGAGGTCGTGGCGGGCCGTGCGGCGCGGGAGGTCGCGGGCGCCGGAGGGGTGGACGAAGGCGGCGGCGCCGTCGCGCAGGACGGCGGCGGCGAAGTGCTCGCGGCGGGCGGGGTCGTCGGCCGCGGCGTCCCAGGCGGCCCGCACCCGTACGACGTCGAGGTCGTTCATCCGCCCCTGCCGCATCTCGGCGGTGAGCAGGTCGGCGACCTCCCCGAGCCCGGCCGCCCGCAGCTCGGGCCAGCGGGCGGGGGTCTCGGCGGGCGGGGGCGGGGCGGCGGGGGCGGGCTCCTTCCTGCGCGACAGGAGGGGCAGGTGGGGCAGCCAGCCGCCCCACCGGACGAACGGCAGCAGAAAGGCCACGATCACGAGGACGTCCACGGTCCGGTCCAGGGCGACGACGAATGCCTCGCTGTCGCCCTGCTCGTGCCATGACTTCGGCTGCAGGGCGGCCAACGCGTCCTCGGCGGGCAGCAGCCCGGCCGCGACGAGGAACTGGACCAGTGCGGCGAGTCCCGCCGCCACCAGGGCCCGCCGAGGCTGGGGCTGGAGGACGACGAACCGCTGCAGGGCCTCCGCCCAGTTCCCCAGACGGGCGAACCAGTACGCGATCGCCGCGCAGACGACGCCGTTGTAGACCGCAAGGAGCTTGTACCCCTCGACTGTCCTGGGCTCGCCGTTCACACCGACGTTCCACCAGTCGTTCGGAGTGAACAGCTTCAGCGGCACGAGCCGGTAGGGAATGAGGCCGTTGCGCCACAGCGACCACAGCAGCAGCCCGGAGAGCAACGAGATGAGCACGCCCGTCAGCAGGGACCGGTCGCTGACCTCCTCCTCCGGCAGCTCCGACCGCACCCGGTGCCCGTACCGCCAGATCCCCGGCCCCGCCTCCGGCCGCTCCTGCGCCAGCCAGTCCTCCGTGGGGGACGACGGCGGCACCGCGCCACCCGGCGCCGGCGGCGGATCGGCGGGTCGCGGACCGGCGGACCGCGGACCGGCGGGTCGCGGCACCCCCGCACTCGACCGGACGTCGCGTCCCCCGTGGGCATGGCGCGCGTCGTGCCTGTCACCGGTGTTCATGTGCTGCCCCTCGTCCCCACGAACCAGCTCGCCTGTGCGTCAACGGCCCAATCTAGTGGCCCGTTCCCCCGCGTCCGGGCTTCCGCACCCCCGGTCCCGCTATGTCCGTACCGGACAACACACTCCCCGTACTTCTCCGAGACGGAACATGCCCTCCGCCCCGCACCGCCCCTAGCCTGCGGAGTAACCGAAAGCGTCCGATTCACCCCACCCCCACCAGGAGCCCCTCATGAGCGCAGTCCCGCAGGAGCGCCGCCTCGTCACCGCGATTCCCGGCCCGAAGTCGCAGGAGCTCCAGGCCCGCCGCACGGCCACGGTCGCCGGTGGGGTGGGCTCCGTGCTTCCCGTCTTCACGACCCGGGCCGGCGGCGGCATCGTCGAGGACGTCGATGGCAACCGTCTGATCGACTTCGGCTCCGGCATCGCCGTGACCTCGGTCGGCGCGTCCGCCGAGGCCGTGGTGCGCCGCGCGTCCGCGCAGCTCCAGGACTTCACCCACACCTGTTTCATGGTCACGCCGTACGAGGGCTACGTCGAGGTCTGCGAGCAGCTCGCCGAGCTGACGCCGGGCGACCACGCGAAGAAGTCCGCGCTGTTCAACTCGGGCGCCGAGGCCGTCGAGAACGCGGTGAAGATCGCCCGCGCGTACACCAGGCGCCAGGCCGTCGTCGTCTTCGACCACGGCTACCACGGCCGCACCAACCTGACGATGGCGCTGACCGCCAAGAACATGCCGTACAAGCACGGCTTCGGTCCGTTCGCCCCGGAGATCTACCGCGTCCCGGTCGCCTACGGCTACCGCTGGCCGACGGGCGCCGAGAACGCCGGCGCCGAGGCCTCCGCCCAGGCCATCGACATGATCAACAAGCAGATCGGCGCGGAGAACGTCGCCGCGATCATCATCGAGCCGGTCCTCGGCGAGGGCGGCTTCATCGAGCCGGCCAAGGGCTTCCTCCCGGCGATCTCGCAGTTCGCCACGGACAACGGCATCGTCTTCGTCGCCGACGAGATCCAGTCCGGCTTCTGCCGCACCGGCCAGTGGTTCGCCTGTGAGGACGAGGGCGTCGTCCCGGACCTCATCACCACCGCCAAGGGCATCGCGGGCGGCCTGCCGCTGGCCGCCGTGACGGGCCGCGCCGAGATCATGGACGCCCCGCACGCGGGCGGCCTCGGCGGCACCTACGGCGGCAACCCGGTCGCCTGCGCCGCCGCGCTGGGCGCCATCGAGACGATGAAGGAGCTGGACCTCAACGGAAAGGCCAAGCGCATCGAGGAGGTCATGAAGGGCCGCCTCGCCGCGATGGCCGAGAAGCACGACGTCATCGGCGACATCCGCGGCCGCGGCGCGATGATCGCCGTCGAGCTGGTCGAGTCCGGCACCCGGGACGGCGCGAAGACCCCGGACGCCGCCGCTGCCGCCGCCCTCGCCAAGGCCTGCCACCAGGAGGGCCTGCTGGTTCTGACCTGCGGCACCTACGGCAACGTGCTGCGCTTCCTGCCGCCGCTGGTGATCGGCGAGGACCTGCTGAACGAGGGCCTGGACATCATCGAGAACGCCTTCGCGGGCATCTGATCCGCCCCTGCGGCACACTGCCTCTGTGAAGAACGTGTGGGGGGCCGATGGCGGGATCGGGTTCCCGCTGTCGGTCCCCCCTCTCCTGTCGTACGGTTCCTGGCAGATGAGAGAAACACCCCGCCCGCAGGGGACTGCGGGCGAGTCCGGGGCAGGGCTTCCCCAGCACCTCCCTGGTCGTGCCTTCGCGCACACCCCCGGAGCCTCTGGCTCCGGATCTCCTCACCGATCGGACGACGGTACGCCCCACACCCCCCGGGGCGGCCGCCCCTCCGGTCCGGTCGACTGCCCCGGAGCTTCCCCCCCTGCTCCGGGGCAGTCGGCGTTCGTGCGCACGCTCGCTTCCGCCGCGCTGCTGTTCGCGCTGGTCACCTGGCAGGTCGTGGTCCGTGGCCCGCTGTGGCGCGCGGACGTGCGCGTCGACCGCGCGGTGGCCGGGACCGGGCCCCGGTGGCTCACCGAGTTCCTCGCGGACCTGGGCAACGTCCAGGTCGCGCTCCCGGTGCTGGCGGCGGCCGTGGCGTACGCGCTGTGGCGGCGGCTGCGTGCCGCGCCGGCGGCGGCGCTCCCGGCGATGGCGGCGGTGCCGCTCGTCGTCGTACCGCTGAAGGCGTGGATCGACCGGCCCGCGCCCCTGGACGCGGCGCTGTCCGGGTACTTCCCCTCGGGGCACGCGGCGACCGCGGCCGTCGCGTACGGCGGGGCGGCGCTGCTGCTGCGGGCGTGCGGGCACGCCCGATGGCCGGTGCCCGTCGCGGTGGGGCTGACGGCGGCGACCGGCACCGGGCTGGTGCTGCGCGGCCACCACTGGCCGCTGGACGTGGTGGGCAGCGGCTGCCTGGCCGTGCTGCTGCTCGGGCCGCTCGCGTGGCTCAGTCGCCGTCCCCCGGGCCCTCGGGGCTGAGGTCCGCCGGGGGGCGCGGGGCCCGCACCATGCGGCCGGCCGCCTCGTGCATGGCCAGTTCCAGGACCGCCGGGTCCGTCAGGGTGCCCCGGCCGTCCGGGACGACCAGCCAGCGCACCCCGGCGGCGGTGACCCGGCCGGGGTACGGGACGACGATCCAGGTGCCGCGGCCCGCGCCCCGCACTCCGGTGCCCAGCCAGCGGGCGGCCGTGCCCGCGGGGACGAAGAACCCGGTGCGGGCGTCCCCGAAGTCGGCGAGCACCGGACCCGGGCGGTCGACCAGCCGGGTCAGGACGTCCAGGGTGGGGTGGCCGAGTTCGCCGGGGAGGATCAGGACGTCCCAGCGCCTTCCGGCCGGCAGCAGGGCGACCCCGTGGGGGTTGCGCTCCCACTCCCACCGGCAGGCGTCGGGGTCCGGGGCCACCGAGACCAGCCAGTCCACCGCGGTCTTCGCTTCCGAGCCAACCATCGCGGGTGGGCCTCCTTCTCGCTTCACAGTGCACGGATCAGTGCGTACACAGGAGAGAAGGGGCGGGAGCCGGATCATTACGCGGGTTTCACCGGTTGTCGGCAGTGAGCCGGCTCACCGCTGGGAACAGGTGTGGGCCCCCGGGCCGGCCGGGGGCGCACACCCCGCGGGCGCACGGCTCAGCTGTCGAAGCCCAGGCCCACCTTGTCCATGGCCTTCAGCCACAGGTTGCGCCTGCCGCCGTTGTCGTCGGAGCGCGCCATCGAACGCTTGGTGATCTCGATGCCGGCCCAGGCGATCGGCTCCGGCGGGAACGGCAACGGCTTGCTGCGGACCATCTCCAGTTCGGTGCGCTCGGTCCTCCTCCCGTCGAGCAGGTCGAGCATGACCTCCGCGCCGAAGCGGGTCGCGCCGACGCCGAGGCCGGTGTACCCGGCCGCGTAGGCGACCTTGCCCGCGTGCGCCGTGCCGAAGAACGCCGAGAAGCGGGTGCAGGTGTCGATCGCGCCGCCCCAGGCGTGCGTGAAGCGCAGGCCCTCCAACTGCGGGAAGCAGGTGAAGAAGTGCTCGGCGAGCTTGAGGAAGGTCTCCGGGCGGGAGTCCAGTTCGCCGCTGAGCCTGCCGCCGAAGTGGTAGACGGCGTCGTAGCCGCCCCACAGGATGCGGTTGTCCTCGGAAATGCGGAAGTAGTGGAACTGGTTGGCGCTGTCGCCGAGACCCGCCCGGTTCCGCCAGCCGACGGCGGCGAGCTGCTCCTCGGTGAGCGGCTCGGTCATCAGGGCGTAGTCGTAGACCGGGACCGTGAAGTGGCGCAGCCGCTTCACCAGCGAGGGGAAGACGTTGGTGCCCAGCGCCGCCCGGCGGGCGAAGATCCGGCCGTACGGGGTGCGCACGGCGGTGCCGTTGCCGTCCGAGGCGAGCTGGGTGGCCTTGGTGTTCTCGTAGACGCGGACGCCCAGGTCCAGGCACGCCCGCTTGAGGCCCCACGCCAGCTTCGCCGGGTTGAGCATGGCCACGCCGCGCTTGTCCCACAGGCCGCCGAGGAAGGTCGGCGAGTCGACTTCGGCGCGCATCGCGTCGGCGTCGAGGAGTTCCATGTGCTCGGCGAGACCGAGCCCGTCGGCCTCCTCGTACATCTCGTGGAGCTCCTGGAGCTGGTGCGGCTCGGTGGCGACGTCGATCTCGCCGGTGCGCTCGAAGGCGCAGTCGATGCGGTACTTCCGCACGGCCTCCTCGATGGCGTCGAGATTCTTCTCGCCGAGCTCTTCGAGCTTCTTGATCTCCTCGGGCCAGCGGGCGATGCCGTTGCCGAGACCGTGGGTGAGGGAGGCGGCGCAGAATCCGCCGTTGCGCCCGGAGGCGGCCCAGCCCACCTCGTTCGCCTCGATGAGGACGACGTCGCGCTGCGGGTCGCGCTCCTTGGCGATCAGCGCGGTCCACAGTCCGCTGTAGCCGCCGCCGACGACCAGCAGGTCGCAGCGCTCGTCCCCGGTGAGGGACGGCTCGGGGGCGGGCCTGGCCGGGTCGTCCAGCCAGAACGACAGCGGCTTCGCGCCGGAAAGGGATCGTGCGGCACTACGCATGGCGACCGGGGCCATGGTTTCCAACTCCTTCAAGCTCCTGAAGAGGAACTACTTGGGTGATGCGCTGTTCTTCCGGCGGCTCGCGAGGAACTGGCCGCCGAGGACCACCAGCACAGCGATGACGAACATGGCTGTACCAATGACGTTAATTTGTACGGGTGTGCCGCGCTGCGCGGAGCCCCAGACGAACATCGGGAAGGTGACCGTCGAGCCGGCGTTGAAGTTCGTGATGATGAAGTCGTCGAACGACAGCGAGAAGGCCAGCAGCGCGCCCGCCGCGATGCCGGGGGCGGCGATCGGCAGGGTGACCCGCAGGAAGGTCTGGACGGGACCCGCGTACAGGTCGCGGGCGGCCTCCTCCAGCCTCGGGTCCATCGACATGACGCGGGCCTTGACGGCGGTCACGACGAAGCTGAGGCAGAACATGACGTGCGCGATGAGCACGGTCCAGAAGCCCAGCGGCGCGCCCATGTTGAGGAAGAGGGTCAGCAGCGAGGCGGCCATGACGACCTCGGGCATCGCCATCGGCAGGAAGATCAGCGAGTTGATCGCGCCGCGCGCCCGGAAGCGGTAGCGGACCAGCGCGAAGGCGATCATCGTGCCGAGGACGGTCGCGCCGAGCATCGCCCAGAAGCCGAGCTGGAGCGACAGCGCGAGCGATCCGCACAGGTCGGCGACGCCGCAGGGGTCCTGCCAGGCGTCCGTGGAGAACTGCTGCCAGGCGTAGTTGAAGCGCCCGTTCGGCTTGTTGAACGAGAACACCATCACGACGACGTTCGGCAGGATCATGTACGCGAGGGTCAGCAGACCCGCGATGACCACGAGGTTGCGGCGGAGCCACTTGAGAGCCTGCATCAGACGAGGTCCTCCGTCCCGGACTTGCGCATGTAGACGGTGACCATGACCAGCACGATCGCCATGAGGATGAAGGACAGCGCGGCGGCCGTCGGATAGTCCAGGACCCGCAGGAACTGCGACTGGATGACCGAGCCGACCATCTTGGTGTCGGTCGAGCCGAGCAGCTCGGCGTTGACGTAGTCGCCGGCCGCCGGGATGAAGGTGAGCAGCGTCCCGGAGACGACACCCGGCATGGACAGCGGGAAGGTCACCTTCCGGAAGGTCGTCGCCGGGGTCGCGTACAGGTCGCCCGCCGCCTCGTGCAGGCGGCCGTCGATGCGCTCCAGCGAGGTGTAGAGCGGCAGGATCATGAAGGGCAGGAAGTTGTACGTCAGACCGCAGACGACCGCCAGCGGCGTGGCCAGCAGGCGCCCTCCCTCGGTCCAGCCCAGCCAGCTCGTCACGTCCAGGACGTGCAGGGTGTTGAGCACGTCGACGACCGGACCGCCGTCGGCGAGGATCGTCTTCCAGGCCAGCGTGCGGATCAGGAAGCTGGTGAAGAACGGCGCGATGACCAGCACCAGGACCAGGTTGCGCCAGCGCCCCGCCTTGAAGGCGATGAGGTACGCGAGCGGGTACCCGAGCAGCAGGCACAGGACGGTCGCGGTGCCCGCGTAGAGCAGCGAGCGGACGAACTGCGGCCAGTACTCGGCAGCCGCGTCCAGATATGTCCGGAAGTGCCAGGTGACCTTGAACCCGGCCTCCAGCGAGCCCTCCTGGACGGAGGTGGAGCCCTGGTAGACCAGCGGCAGCGCGAAGAAGACCAGCAGCCACAGGATGCCGGGGAGCAGCAGCCAGTACGGGACGAGGCGCTTGCGCGTCGAGGGCTTGTGGACGGGGGGCTCCGTCGCGGCGGGGGGCGCTTCGGTGACGGTCACGAGGCGTCCTCCACCGACTGCACGCCCGCGTCGATGGCCTGGTCCCCGTCGAGGCCGAAGGTGTGGTCCGGGTTCCAGTGCAGGACGACCTCGGCGCCGGGGGCGAGGCGGGAGTCGCGCTCGACGTTCTGGACGTACACGTCGAAGTCGGCGCAGGAGGGGCTGTCCACGATGTACTGGGTGGAGACGCCGATGAAGCTGGAGGCGGCGATCCGGCCGGTGATGCGGTTGCGCCCGGCGGGGATCGAGGCCGCGGCGTCGGCGTGGGTGATCGACACCTTCTCCGGGCGCACGCCCACCAGCAGCTTGTCGCCGGTGGAGGTCTGGGCCCGACATCGCGCGGCCGGGATCTTGATCTTGGCATCGCCGCAGGTCACGGTGATGACGTCGGCGCTCGCGGCGGCGACCTGGGCCGCGATGAGGTTGGAGGTGCCGAGGAAGTTGGCGACGAAGGTGGTCCGCGGGTTCTCGTACAGGTCGGCGGGGGCGCCGAGCTGCTCGACCCGGCCGCCGTTCATCACCGCGACCTGGTCGGCCATCGTCATGGCCTCCTCCTGGTCGTGGGTGACGTGCACGAAGGTGATGCCGACCTCGGTCTGGATGCGCTTGAGCTCCAGCTGCATCTGACGGCGCAGCTTGAGGTCCAGGGCACCCAGCGGCTCGTCGAGGAGCAGCACCTGCGGGTGGTTGATCAGGGCGCGGGCGACGGCGACGCGCTGCTGCTGGCCGCCGGAGAGCTGGTGCGGCTTGCGCTTGGCGAACTGGCCGAGCTGGACCAGCTCCAGCATCTCGTCGACCTGCTTCTTCACGGACTTGATGCCGCGCCGGCGCAGCCCGAAGGCGACGTTCTCGCTGATGTCGAGGTGCGGGAAGAGCGCGTAGCTCTGGAAGACGGTGTTCACCGGGCGCTTGTACGGCGGCAGGTGCGTGACGTCCCGGTCGCCGAGGCGGACGGTGCCGGTGGAGGGGTCCTCCAGGCCGGCGATCATGCGCAGCGTCGTCGTCTTGCCGCAGCCGGACGCGCCGAGCAGGGCGAAGAAGGAGCCCTGCGGGACGGTCAGGTCGAGCGGGTGCACGGCGGTGAAGGAGCCGTAGGTCTTGCTGATCCCGGCGAGGCGGACGTCGCCGCCTTCGGTCTTCTGAGTCATCGGTTGCGGTCCCAGGGGGGAGTCGGGGTGCGGCAGGGGGGCGTGGGGGGGCCGCCCGCACGTGGTGACACGTGCGGGCACCGGGTGGCGCGGGCCTCTTCGACGCGGTTACGCGCCGATGAGCTTGGCGAACTTCTCCTCGTACGTCTTCTCCTCCGCCTCGCTGAGCGTGCGGAAGGAGTGCGCCTTGGCCGCCATCTCCTTGTCGGGGAGGATCAGCGTGGAGTCCGCCAGCGCCTCGTCCAGCTTGGCGAGTTCCTCGCGGACGCCCTCGACGGGGCAGACGTAGTTGATGTACGCGGCGAGCCGGGCCGCGGGGCCGGGCTCGTAGTAGTAGTCGATCAGCTTCTCGGCGTTGGTCTTGTGCCGGGCCTTCGCCGGGACCAGCAGGTTGTCCGAGGAGGAGATGTAGCCGGCCCGCGGGATCGCGAACTTCACCGACGGGTTGTCCGCCTGGAGCTGTACGACGTCACCGGCCCAGGCGACACAGGCCGCCAGGTCGCCCTTCTCCAGGTCGGAGGTGTAGTCGTTGCCGGTGAAGCGGCGGATCTGCTTGCTGTCGACGCCCTTCTGGAGCCGGGCGACGGCCGCGTCGTAGTCGTCGTCCGTGAACTTCGCGGGGTCCTTGCCCATGTCCAGCAGCGTCATCCCCATGGTGTCGCGCATCTCGGACAGGAAGCCGACCTTCCCCTTGAGCCGGGGATCGTCGAGCAGTTGCGAGATCGACTCGACCTTGCGCCCGTCGGTGGCCTTCTCGTTGTACGCGATGACCGTGGCGATGCCGGTCCAGGGGTACGAGTGGGCGCGGCCCGGGTCCCAGGAGGGGTTGCGGAACTGGGCGGCGAGATTGGCGTAGGCGTGCGGCAGGTGCGTGGGGTCGAGCTTCTGCACCCAGCCCAGCCGGATCAGCCGGGCGGCGAGCCAGTCGGTGACGCAGATGAGGTCGCGGCCGATGTCCTGGCCGTTGTGCAGTTGCTGCTGGATCTTGCCGAAGAACTCGTTGTTGTCGTTGATGTCCGCCGTGTACTTGACGGATATCCCGGTGCGCTGCGTGAAGGCCGCGAGGGACGGATATCCCTTGTCGTCCTCGCCGACGTCCATGTACTCGGTCCAGTTGGAGAAGACGACCCGCTTCTCCCCGGCCGAGAAGTCGTCCGAGACCCCGGCCGTCCTGTCCTTGCCGCCCGCGGCCGGAATGCCGCAGGCGCCGAGCGCCCCGATGCCGCCGAGGGCGAGGGCGCCGCCGCCCGCGGCGCGCAGCAGCGAACGGCGGGTGAGTGCGCCGCGGCCGCTCGTGATGCTGCGCCGCATGGCCCTCTCCACCGCGTCGCCGCGGTGACTGCCGCGGCCGCTGCCGCCGGTGCCGCTTGCCGCGGAGGGTGACCCGTGCTGGAACTGCTCCATGCGCAATTGCCCTTTCGGGTGGGTTGCCGCTGGTCGAGCGGACTCTTTATCGGTCCCCGAAGATCGTGCGGTGCCAGTCCTTGCGGGCGACCGCGGTGTTGTCGAACATGACGTGCTTGACCTGCGTGTACTCCTCGAAGGAGTACACCGACATGTCCTTGCCGAAGCCGCTGGCCTTGTATCCGCCGTGCGGCATCTCGCTGAGGATCGGAATGTGGTCGTTGACCCACACACAGCCCGCCTTGATCTCGCGGGTGGCGCGGTTCGCCCGGAACACGTCCCGGGTCCAGGCCGACGCGGCCAGCCCGTACGGGGTGTCGTTCGCCAGCGCGACGCCCTCGTCGTCGCTGTCGAACGGCAGCACCACGAGCACCGGGCCGAAGATCTCGTCCTGGACGACCTCGCTGTCCTGGGCGGCGTCGGCGATCAGGGTCGGGCGGTAGTACGCGCCGTCCTCGAGGTCTCCCCGCGGGGCCTCGCCGCCGGTCACGACGCGGGCGTACGAACGTGCCCGGTCGACGACGGCGGCGACCCTGTCCCGCTGGGCGAAGCTGATGAGCGGGCCGAGGTCGGTGCTCTCCTCGAACGGGTCCCCGAGCCGTACGGACTCCATGAGCTCCGCGACACCGGCCACGAACGCGTCGTACAGCGGACGCTGTACGTACGCCCGGGTGGCGGCGGTGCAGTCCTGCCCGGTGTTGATGAGCGCGCCGGCGACCGCGCCGTTGACCGCCGCTTCGAGGTCGGCGTCGTCGAACACGAGGAACGGGGCCTTGCCGCCCAGCTCCAGGTGCAGCCGCTTGACCGTCGAGGTGGCGATCTCCGCGACGCGCTTGCCGACGGGAGTGGAGCCGGTGAAGGAGGTCATGGCGACATCGGGGTGACCGACGAGGTGCTCGCCGGCGTCCTTGCCCGCACCGGTGACGATGTTGATGACACCGTCCGGCAGCCCGGCCTCCGTGGCGGCCTGCGCGAACATGATCGAGGTGAACGGGGTCAGCTCGGCGGGCTTCAGCACGACGGTGTTGCCCGCGGCGACGGCCGGGAGGATCTTCCAGGCGGCCATCTGGAGCGGGTAGTTCCAAGGCGCGATGGACCCGACGACGCCGATCGCCTCGCGCCGGACGTAGGAGGTGTGGTCGCCGTCGTACTCACCGGCGGACCTGCCCTCCAGATGACGGGCGGCGCCCGCGAAGAACGCGACGTTGTCGACGGTCCCCGGTACGTCGAACTCCCGCGACAGTTTGATCGGCTTGCCGCACTGGAGCGACTCGGCGTATGCGAAGTCCTCGGCCTGCTCGGCGAGCACGGCGGCGAACCTGTGCAGGGCGTCGGAACGCTCGCCCGGGGTGGCCCCCGACCAGCCGGGGAAGGCCGCCTTGGCGGCTGCCACCGCCGCGTCCACGTCGTCTCTTCCGGCCAGTTCGTAGGTGAGGACCCCCTCACCCGTGGCGGGGTTCACGACCGTGTGAGTACGACCCGAGGTACCGGGACGCAACTGCCCGCCGATGTACTGTGCGCCGCCTGCGAAGCGGTCCTGCACCTGGAAGCGGTTGCCCATGACGCTCTCCTCCGCCGTTCACCCCGTCATACGGGGGTCGGCGTAGCTCCAGCTTGATTTGATTGCCGATCCTGACAGAGCAGTTCGCCACCAACAAGTGATTCCGTTGTTGCCTTTTGGTTACGCGACGGATTCGGTCGACCGTGTGTCGAGTTGGCGCGGAAATTCCGTACGGAGTGTCAGTGGCGGATGCCAGACTCGCATGCATGGGGAAGATCGAGGAGCTTGCGGCGCAGGTCAGCGGGGGCGAGCGGGTGAAGTTCCTGCACTTCTGGGGTCACCGTCCGCGACCGGACGGGACGCTGGGGCCGAGCATATTCAGCCAGTGGTGGCCGTCGCCGTTCACGGTGGACGGGACGCTCTACGCCACGGCCGAGCACTGGATGATGGCCCGCAAGGCGGAGCTCTTCGGCGACGCGGAGGCGGAGCGGGCGGTGCTCTCGGCTGCTTCTCCCGCCGAGGCGAAGAAGGCGGGCCGACTGGTCCGCGGCTTCTCCGAACCGGCCTGGGCCGCCGCGCGCTACGACATCGTCGTCGCGGGCAACCTCCACAAGTTCACCCGGCATTCGGAACTGGGCGCGTACTTGCTCGGCACGGGCTCGCGGGTACTGGTGGAGGCCAGCCCCCTCGACCGCGTCTGGGGCATCGGGCTGGCCGCGGACGACCCCCGCGCCGACACCCCGGCCGCCTGGCCCGGCCAGAACCTCCTGGGCTTCGCCCTGATGGACGTGCGCAGCGCACTGGCCGGCTGAGAACGGCCTCGGGCCGGGTCCCGTGCGGGGCGGCGCGGGTTCCGGGTGGGGCGGCGCGAGTTCCGTGCGGGGTGGGCCGGGTCCCGTGCGGGGCGGTGCGGGTCCCGTTGTGCTCGGGTGCGCGGCGGCTCAGCCGTTGTTCCGTGCGGGCGCGTCATGGCTGGTCGCGCAGTTCCCCGCGCCCCCGGCGGCATGCCCTCCGGGCAGCCGTCCCCGCGCCCGTCGCTCCAGCCCCCTTGGGCGGCGGGGCCGCCCCCGAGGGCGGAACGGACGGGCAAGGGGGCGGCCCCTCCCGCTCCCGGCCCACCCCGGCACCGCCCCGCCCAAACCCCCGTACCGGCCGCTCAACGCAGCGAGCCCCCGGCCCACCACCACTACCGCTGCGCGACGATGCTCCAGACGACGAACCCGAGGAACGCCGCCGCGACGGCGATCCCTATCGACCCCGTGATGATCCCCGCCAGCGCCATCCCCGGGTTCGTCGCCTCGCCCCGCGCCGCCTTCTTGCGCCCCAGGATCCCGAAGATCAGCGCGAGCGGGCCCAGGACCACACCGAGGTGCACGCAGAAGAGGCAGAGGGACAGGATCCCGAGCACCATCGCCGCGATCCCGAACCCGTTCTGCGGCTGGGCGGCACCCGTCCACCCGCCGGGCCCGGGGTACCCCGGGTATCCGGGATAACCGGGGTACCCCGGCCCCGCCCCGCCGGGCGCGCTCCCCGACGGGTAGGCAGGCGGGTATCCGTACTCCCCCGGAGACGCCCCCGGAGCCGGCGGATACCCGTACGCCGCCGGAGCACCGGGAGCACTGGGAGCCCCGGGAACGCCCGGGACCGTCGGCGCCCCCGGCATCCCGTCCGCCCCGGCCCCCGGCATCGACGTCACGGTCGGCTGATCGTGCACGGGGTTCGCGTACGCACCGCCCGCCCCCGGCTTCTCCAGCGGCACCCGGTTCGCGGATTCCTCCGGCGGCGCCCATGGGTCCGGCGCACCCGACGGTCCCGTCCCGTTCGGCTGCGGCGTGCTGTCTGACATGGCTCTCCCCCATCGGCGGTTCCCGGTCATGCTACGGCGTACCTCACATGGCCCAGTGCCCCGCCTACGATGATCCCGAACCACCCCGCATCCGCCCGCCACCCGCCCGTACCTGCCGGTACGCGCCCGGTCCGGGCACCCGCACCGCACCGCACCGCACCGCACCAGGAGGAACCGATGTCAGACCTGCGCCCCTTCGTCGCGGGCCTGCCCAAGGCAGAGCTGCACGTCCATCACGTCGGTTCCGCCTCCCCCCGGATCGTCGCCGACCTGGCAGCCCGGCACCCGGACTCCAAGGTCCCCGCCGACCCCGAGGCGCTCCGCGAGTTCTTCACCTTCACCGACTTCGCGCACTTCATCGAGGTCTACCTCGCCGTCGTCGACGTGATCCGCACCCCCGAGGACGTGCGCCACCTCACCTACGAGGTGGCCCGCGACATGGCCCGCCAGAACATCCGGTACGCCGAACTGACGGTGACCCCCTTCAGCTCGACCCGCCGCGGCATCCCCGAGGCGGCCTTCATGGAGGCCATCGAGGACGCCCGCAAGGCCGCCGAGTCCGAACTCGGCGTCGTGCTGCGCTGGTGCTTCGACATCCCCGGCGAGGCGGGCCTGGAGTCGGCGGAGGAGACCGTACGGCTCGCCCTGGAGCACCGCCCCGAGGGCCTGGTCTCCTTCGGCCTCGGCGGTCCGGAGATCGGCGTGCCCCGCCCCCAGTTCAAGCCGTACTTCGACAGGGCGATCGAGGCCGGCCTGCACTCCGTCCCGCACGCGGGCGAGACCACCGGCCCCGAGACCATCTGGGACGCCCTGACCGACCTGCGCGCCGAGCGCATCGGCCACGGCACCAGCGCCACCCAGGACCCGAAGCTGCTCGCGCACCTGGCCGAGCGGCAGATCCCGCTGGAGGTCTGCCCGACGTCCAACATCGCGACCCGCGCCGTCGCCACCCTCGACGAGCACCCGATCAAGGAGATGGTCGCCGCGGGCTGCCTGGTCACGATCAACAGCGACGACCCGCCGATGTTCGGCTCGGACCTGAACAACGAGTACGTCGTCGCCGCCCGTCTGCTGGACCTGGACGAGCGGGGCGTGGCGGAGCTGGCGAAGAACGCGGTGCGGGCGTCCTTCCTGGACGAGTCCGGCAAGGTGAGGCTCAGTGCCGAGATCGACGCGTACACCAGCGACTGGCTCGCCCGCCGCTGACCGCGAACGGGCGGCCGCCCGCTGAGCGAGCGCGCGGCCGCCCCTTCCCCAACAATGGCCCCATGAGCACCGACCGCGACACCGTCCTCTCCGTGGGCCACCGCGGCGACCCGTACCGCTTCCGCGAGAACACCCTCGCCTCGATCCGTTCCGCCCTGGAGCTGGGCGCGGACGCGGTGGAGGTGGACGTGCGCCTGACCCGTGACGGCGTCCCCGTCCTCCTCCACGACGAGAAGCTGGAGCGGCTCTGGGGCCACGACCGCTGGCTCGTCGACCTGACGAAGGCCGAGCTCGACGAGCTGACCGGTCACGGGGTGCCGACCCTGCGTGAGGCGATCCTCGCGGTCGGCGCCCGGCGCCTGCTGCTCGACCTGCCGGGTGCGTACACCGATGCCGTACGGAAGGTGGTGGGCGTCGTCCACGAGGCGGGCGCGGGCGAGCGCACGTACTACTGCGGCGGTCCGGCGGCCATGCTCCGGGTCCGCGCCGCCGACCCGCACGCGGAGCTCGCCCTGTCCTGGGCGAGCAGCGCCCCGCCCCGCCCCGAGGTGATCGCCGCGCTCACCCCCCGCTGGCTGAACTACCGCTTCCCGCTGATCGACCGGGCGCTGGTGGACCGGGCCCACCAAGGCGGCCTGCTGGTCTCCGCCTGGACCCCGGACACGGCGGGCAGCATGCGCCGCGTGCTGGCCGCGGGCGCCGACGCTATCATCACCAACCGCCTCGACCTCCTCTCCCGCACCATCACCAAGTACCGCACCGGGCACCTCGGTTGACGCGTCCGGCATGATGGCGTCCCACCACCCCCCGCGCCGGAGGAGAACGCGCCGCATGCCCGCCGACATACGCACCGACATCGCCCACAGCGCCCGCGTCTGGAACTACTGGCTGGGCGGCAAGGACCACTACCCGGTCGACGCCACCGTGGGCGACCAGGTGACCTTCCTCTACCCCTCCATCCGCGACGTCGCCCGCGCCGACCGCCGCTTCCTGGGCCGCGCGGTCGAGCACCTGGCCGGGACCGCGGGCCTGCGCCAGTTCCTCGACATCGGTACGGGCCTGCCCACCGCCGACAACACCCACGAGGTCGCCCAGCGCGCCGCCCCCGCCTCCCGCATCGTGTACGCGGACAACGACCCGGTGGTCCTCGCCCACGCCCGCGCCCTCCTGACGAGTACGCCCGAAGGCGCCACCGCCTACGTCGACGCGGACGTCCGCGACCCGGAGAAGCTCCTCGAAGCGGCCGCCGAGACCCTGGACCTGGACCGCCCGGTCGCCGTGATGATGCTGGGCATCCTCAACTTCGTGGCGGACACGGCCGAGGCGCGGTCGATCGTACGCACCCTGCTCGACGCCCTCCCGCCGGGCAGCCACCTCGCGCTCACCCACCCCACCCTGGAGCTGGGCGGCGAGGGCAACGAGGCCGCGATGGCCTTCTGGAACGAGAACGCCACCCCGCCGATCCGCACCCGCACGGGAGCCGAATTCGCCGCGTTCCTCGACGGGTTGGAGATCCTTGACCCCGGCATCGTGTCCTGTGCCCGGTGGCGCGGTACGGACCCCTCGGTGGCCCAGTTCGGCGCGGTGGCGGTCAAGCGCGGCTGAGCACCCGGCGGGGCAGCGGCCGCCGCGCCGGCTTCGGCCGCCGCTCCCGCCTTCAGCGCGGGGCGAGCGCCCGCCCCGGGACCGTAACCGGTGCCGTCAGCGCCTCCAACTGCTTGATCTTCCGGCGCACGACCGCCAGCGGGATCACCCCGAACACCCCGAAGGCCATGTCGATCAGCGACCAGCCGAAGGGGATTCCCCGGATCGGCCCGCAGACCAGGGCGAGCGGGATGATCCCGGCGCAGGCGATCATCCCGAACTCGATCACCCAGATGTTCCGCACCGGATCGCGGTAGGGCCCGTGGAACGCCACCGCGATCACCAGGTGGGCGTAGGCCAGCCAGTCCGTCCCGTACAGGATGAACGGGTACTTCGCCTCGGTGGCGACGAGCCCCTCCCGGCACCGCTCGATCCACTCCGTGAACCCGGGCATCGCGTCGGACAGCGGTGACGACTTCAGTACGTCGGCGAGCCAGTTGAGCTCGGTGACGAGCGGGAAGGCGGTGAGCCCGCTCAGCACGAGGCACACGATGAAGAAGATCAACCACACCCGGATGCGCCGCAGAAGGACGGCTGGCTCGTTCATGCCCGCAGCGTACGAGGCCCTTTACCGGAGCTTCACAGGTCCCCCGCACGCACCGCGGACAGCCCGTACGGCAGACTGAGCCGTTACGCGCCCCTTCCGGCACAGCCCTCGACCCCCGGCGCAGGCCGAGCAGGTGACGGTGCCGTACAGCCCCTACAGCCCCACGATCGAGTTCCACCTCTTCGCGAACTCCAGCCGCTCCTCCGCCGTGATGTCCCGGGCGATGGCGAGCCGTTTGCGGACCTCCCCGTCGGGGAAGATCAGCGGGTCCTCGGCCAGGGCGGCCGTCTCCTCGTCCTTCGAGGAGGCGATGATGTCGCGGGCGGCGGGCACCGGGCAGACGTAGTTCACCCAGGTGGCCAACTCGGCGGCCACCTCGGGCTCGTAGTAGTAGTCGACCAGCCGCTCGGCGTTCCGCTTGTGCTTCGCCAGGTTCGGGATCATCAGCGACTCCGCCCACAGTTCCGCCCCCTCCTCCGGCACCACGAACTCGATGTCCGGGTTGTCGGCCTGGAGCTGGATCACGTCGCCCGAGTACGCCTGGCAGGCGAGCACGTCGCCGCCGGCCAGGTCCTTGACGTAGTCGTTGCCGGTGAAGCGGCGGATGTGCTTGGTCCTGACCAGTTTCTCGACCTGCTCGCACATCCGGTGGAAGTCGTCCGCGACCCACTGGGTGACGTCGGTGCCGAGCCCCTGCATGAGCAGTGAGAAGCTCTCGTCCAGTCCGGAGAAGAGCGTGACCCTGCCCTTGAGTTCGGGCCGCCACAGGTCCGAGGTGTGCTTGATCTCGCGGCCGAGCTTCTTGCGGTTGTACGCGATCCCGGTGATCCCCGACTGCCACGGCACGGCGTGCCGGCGGCCCTTGTCGAAGGCGGGGTCGCGCAGTTGCGGGTCCAGGTACTTGGCCACGTTGGGCTGCTTGGCCCGGTCCATCTCCTGGACCCAGCCCAGCCGTACGAAACGGGCCGCCATCCAGTCGCTGATGACGATGAGGTCGCGGCCGGTCTCCTGGTGGTTCATCAGCGCCGGGCTGACCTTGCCGAAGAACTCGTCGTTGTCGTTGATCTCCTCGGTGTACCGCACCGAGATCCCGGTCCGCCGGGTGAACTCCTCCAGCGTCGGCCGCTTCGACTTCTCCTCCTCATCGGTGTCGATGTAGAGGGGCCAGTTGGCGAACTGGAGGTTCCTGTCCCGGTCGGAGGCGTCCGTACCGGCACGGTCGCCCGGCTTCACGTACGCGGCCGGAACCCCGCACCCGGTGAGCGCGGCGAGCGCCCCCGACGTGCCGATTCCGTACCCGATACCGCGGAGCACCGTACGGCGCGAGAGACGACGCGAAACGCGACCAAGATCACCCATGCTGCCCACCCTTTCCCGACGGACGAGGGGCGGGCAATAGACACTGTGCCTACCGCCCGCCCCGCAATCCGTCAGCCCGTCTCGGGCCGCGCGGTCCGTCTCAGCCCTCGATGGACGTCATGACGTGCTTGATGCGGGTGTAGTCCTCGAAGCCGTATCCGGAGAGGTCCTTGCCGTAGCCGGACTTCTTGAAGCCGCCGTGCGGCATCTCGGCGACGAGCGGGATGTGGGTGTTGATCCACACACAGCCGAAGTCGAGGTTCTTGGACATCCGCATGGCGCGCGCGTGGTCCTTGGTCCACACGGAGGACGCGAGGGCGTACTCGACGCCGTTCGCCCACTCCAGCGCCTGGGCCTCGTCGGTGAAGGACTGGACGGTGATGACCGGTCCGAACACCTCGTTCTGGATGATCTCGTCGTCCTGCTTGAGGCCGGAGACGACGGTCGGGGCGTAGAAGTAGCCCTTGTCGCCGACCCGCTGACCGCCGGCCTCGACCTTGGCGTGCGCGGGGAGGCGCTCGATGAAGCCGGAGACCTGCTGGAGCTGGTTGGCGTTGTTGAGCGGCCCGTAGAGCACGTCCTCGTCGTCCGGCAGACCGGTCTTGGTGTCGGCCGCGGCCTTGGCGAGGGCGGTCACGAACTCGTCGTGGATGGACTCCTGGACGAGGACGCGGGTGGCGGCCGTACAGTCCTGGCCGGCGTTGAAGAAGCCCGCAGTCGAGATGTCCTCGACGGCCTTGGCGATGTCGGTGTCCTCGAAGACCACGACGGGGGCCTTGCCGCCCAGCTCCAGGTGGACCCGCTTGAGGTCCTTGGACGCGGACTCGGCGACCTGCATGCCGGCGCGTACGGAACCGGTGATGGAGGCCATCGCCGGGGTCTTGTGCTCGACCATCGCGCGGCCGGTGTCGCGGTCGCCGCAGACGACGTTGAAGACGCCCTTGGGCACGATGCCGCCGATGATCTCGGCGATCAGGACGGTCGAGGCGGGGGTGGTGTCCGACGGCTTCAGCACGACGGTGTTGCCCGCGGCGAGCGCCGGGGCGAACTTCCACACCGCCATCATCATCGGGTAGTTCCACGGTGCGACCTGCGCGCAGACGCCGACCGGCTCACGACGGACGATGGAGGTCAGGCCCTCCATGTACTCGCCCGCGCTGCGGCCCTCCAGCATCCGTGCCGCGCCCGCGAAGAAGCGGATCTGGTCGACCATCGGCGGGATCTCCTCGGTGCGGGTGATCCCGAGGGGCTTGCCGCAGTTCTCCGACTCGGCGGCGATCAGCTCCTCCGCGCGCTCCTCGAAGGCGTCCGCGATCTTCAGCAGGGCCTTCTGCCGGTCGGCGGGCGTCAGGTCGCGCCAGGCGGGGAACGCCTCGGCGGCGGCGGCCATCGCGGCGTCGACGTCCGCCTGGCCGGAGAGCGGCGCGGTCGCGTACGCCTCGCCCGTCACCGGATTGATCACGTCCGTGGTCCGCCCGTCGGCGGCGTCGCGGAACTCTCCTGCGATGTAGTTGCGCAGACGGCGCAGCTCGGTGGTCACGGCCACTCTCCCTCTCAGATGTCCGGTGGATGAGACACCCACCCTAGCCAGTGGGGTGTCGCTTTCGACATACCCACCCACCAAGAACTTCGGATTCAGTCAAATCTTGACCCACTGACAACGAATTTCATCGGTTTGCTCTTGCGAGACGGCCGAGACCTCGTGCAGAGTGGATGCCGTGGTCAGTCGTAGCGCAGAACCCAGGCCCGGCAGCGGAAGCTCCCCGGCGATCGATGCCGTCTCGTTGGCGATCATCGAGCAGCTCCAGGAGGACGGCCGCCGTCCGTACGCCGCCATAGGCAAGGCGGTCGGCCTCTCCGAGGCCGCCGTGCGCCAGCGCGTGCAGAAGCTGCTCGACCAGGGCGTCATGCAGATCGTCGCCGTCACGGACCCGCTCACCGTGGGCTTCCGCCGGCAGGCGATGGTCGGCATCAACGTGGAGGGCGACCTCGATCCGGTCGCGGACGCCCTCACCGGGATGCCGGAGGTCGAGTACGTCGTCGTGACGGCGGGCTCCTTCGACCTCCTCGCGGAGATCGTCTGCGAGGACGACGACCACCTCCTGGAGATGATCAACAAACGCATCCGGACCCTCCCCGGAGTGCGCTCCACCGAGAGCTTCGTCTACCTCAAGCTCAAGAAGCAGACCTACATGTGGGGAACCCGATAGCCGTGAGTGCCACAAGCAACCCTGCCGCCGGCAAGGACCTCTCGAAGACCGCGTACGACCACCTGTGGATGCACTTCACCCGCATGTCGTCCTACGAGAACGCCCCCGTGCCGACCATCGTGCGCGGCGAGGGAACGTACATCTTCGACGACAAGGGCAAGCGCTACATCGACGGCCTCTCCGGCCTGTTCGTGGTCAACGCCGGTCACGGCCGCCACGAGCTCGCGGAGACCGCGTACAAGCAGGCCCAGGAGCTGGCCTTCTTCCCCGTGTGGTCCTACGCCCACCCGAAGGCCGTCGAGCTCGCCGAGCGCCTCGCGCACTACGCGCCGGGCGACCTGAACAAGGTCTTCTTCACCACCGGCGGCGGCGAGGCCGTCGAGACCGCGTGGAAGCTGGCCAAGCAGTACTGGAAGCTGCGCGGCCACCACACCAAGTACAAGGTCATCTCGCGTGCGGTCGCCTACCACGGCACCCCGCAGGGCGCCCTGTCGATCACCGGCCTGCCGGCCCTGAAGGCCCCCTTCGAGCCGCTGGTCCCCGGCGCGCACAAGGTGCCGAACACCAACATCTACCGCGCCCCGATCCACGGCGACGACCCGGAGGCCTTCGGCCGCTGGGCCGCCGACCAGATCGAGCAGGAGATCCTCTTCGAGGGCCCGGAGACCGTCGCCGCCGTCTTCCTGGAGCCGGTGCAGAACGCCGGCGGCTGCTTCCCGCCGCCGCCCGGCTACTTCCAGCGGGTCCGCGAGATCTGCGACAAGTACGACGTGCTGCTGGTCTCGGACGAGGTCATCTGCGCCTTCGGCCGCCTGGGCACGATGTTCGCCTGCGACAAGTTCGACTACGTCCCCGACATGATCACCTGCGCCAAGGGCATGACCTCGGGCTACTCCCCGATCGGGGCCTGCATCGTCTCGGACAAGATCGCCGAGCCGTTCTACCAGGGCGACAACACCTTCCTGCACGGCTACACCTTCGGCGGCCACCCGGTCTCCGCGGCGGTCGGCCTCGCCAACCTCGACATCTTCGAGCGCGAGGGCCTCAACCAGCACGTCCTGGACAACGAGGACGCGTTCCACCAGACGCTCCGCAAGCTCCTGGACCTGCCGATCGTCGGCGACGTCCGCGGCAACGGCTTCTTCTACGGCATCGAGCTGGTGAAGGACAAGGACACCAAGGAGTCCTTCACCGACGAGGAGACCGAGCGCGTCCTGTACGGCTTCCTCTCCAAGGCGCTGTACGAGAACGGCCTGTACTGCCGGGCCGACGACCGCGGCGACCCGGTCGTCCAGCTCGCCCCGCCGCTGATCTCCACCCAGGAGACCTTCGACGAGATCGAGGGCATCCTGCGCGCGGTCCTCACCGAGGCGTGGACCAAGCTGTAGGCCCCCGGCCCCACCGAGGATCCGTCTGTCCGTACGGCCCGGATGCACCCGTTCCAGTGAGAACGCGGGGCGTCCGGGCCGTACGTCTGCCGTGCCACCCCCACCTCCGCACCACAAGTCCCTACGGTGCGCAGTGACCGATCGGCTCCGCGTTTCGTTCCCCCGGAAGGGGGACGGAAAAATCGATCCGACCTGACTTGAGGTGTACGCCATGGTGGTCCCGCCGGACACTGCCCCACCGGACAACGACGCCCTCTGGGCCCGCTCCCTGCACCACTCCCACGAGGGGTCCCCCGCCCTCGTCGACGTGTCGCTGGCCGTCCGCGAGGGCGAGATCCTCGCCGTCACCGGCCCGCGCGGCAGCGGCAAGACCACGCTCCTCAACTGCCTCTGCGGGCACCTCCTCCCGGACGACGGCGAGGTCTGGTTCAACAGCGTTCCCGTGCACACCCTGGGAACCCTCGCCCGCGAACGGCTGCGCCGGGACCGCTTCGCCTGGATCTCCTCCTCCCCCGACCTCGTCCCCGAACTGACGGCCTGGGAGAACACGGCGCTCCCCCTCCTGCTGCGCGGCGAGAGCCACCGCACCGCCAAGGCCACCGCCATGGAGTGGCTGGACCGCCTCGACGTCGGCGCCGTCACCCGCAGACGCCCGGCCACCCTCCTCCAGGCCGAGCGCCAGCGCGTCGCCATCGCCCGCGCCCTGGCCACCACCCCCTCCGTCCTCTTCGCCGACGAACCCACCGCCCCCCTGCACCGCGCGGACGCCGCCCAGGTGCTGCGCACCCTCATGACCGCGGCCCGCTCGCACTCCCTCACCGTGGTCCTGGCCACACACGACCCCGAGGTCGCCGCCCTCGCGGACCGCGCCGTGCCGCTCCTGGACGGCCGCCACGCCGCCACCGCGACGCTCTCGGGCGCCGTCGGACCGGAAGGGCGGCCCGCGTGCTCGCTCTCCGCCTGACCCGGGGCACCCACCCGCTGGTCCTGCTGCGCCGCCTGTTCGTCGCCGCGGCCTCGGCGGGCGTCGGCTTCCTCCTCCTGTGCACCCTCGGCTACGCCCTCAGCCACCCCGGCCAGTCGGCCTCCTCCCTGCTGCGCCTCCTGTGGTGCCTCGCCCCGCTGGCCGCGACGGTGCAGTTCGCGGTGGCGGTGGCCCGTACGGACCCGAGCACCCGGCCCCGCCCCGGCCTGTCCTCGGTGGGTCTGGGCCCGGCCCGGCTGGCGGCCACCGCGGCCGCCTCGACGGCTCTGTCCTGCACCCTCGGCAGCGTGGTCGCCCTCTTCGTCTTCCTCCACCTCCGGGGCGACCTGACCAGCCTGCCCTTCGACGACGCCGGCACGGAACTCCTCGCCGCGGACCGGCCGTTGCCCCTGGCCGCCGTCCTCGTCCTCCTCACTCTGTCGCCGCTCGCCGCCTCCGCGGCCAGCGCCTGGGCCCTGCGTCCCCGCACCGGAACACGGGACCGCACGGGCGGCCCCCGCCCCCTGGGCCCGGCACCCCGGCCCGGCACCCCCGTCTCGGCGGGCCCCCGGCCCGCCCTCACGCGGTCCGCCCCCATGCTGTTCGCTCCCACGGGACCCGGACCCACGCGATCCGCCTCCACGGGGTCGGCGTCCACGGGGTCCGCGCCCACGGAGTCAGCGCTCGCGGAGTCCGCACCCACAGGGTCAGCGCCCACGGAGTCCGCTCCCATGGAGTCCGCTCCCACGGGGGCCATGCCCACGCGGTCCGCTCCCACGGGGTTCGCTGCCGCCCCGAGCGCGGCGCCCGCCACCACGGATGAGGGCATCCCCGCTACCGACATGCCACTGGAGGGGGACACACCCTTCACCGACTCCTCGCGCGCCGAGGGCACTCCGCAGGGCAGGGCTGCTCGGCTCGGGGGTACCCCCGGCACCGACGCTCCCCCGGCCGAGGGCGCCCCGACGGGCAGGACGGCTCCACTCGGGGGCACCTCCGGCACCGACGCTCCCCCAGCCGAGGGCACCCCACCGGGCAGAGCTGCTCGATTCGGAGGAACCCCCGACACCGACGCTCCCCCGGCCGAGGGCACCCCGACGGGCAGGACGGCTCCGCACGGGGGCACTCCACTCGCCGAGGGCACCTCGCCGGACGGGCCCGCTCCGGCCGGGGGGAACGCTCCGCTCAAGGGCAATGCTCCGCACAACCCGGCCCGTGCTCCGTACACCGCCGACAGGGGCCGTGGCGTGGCCACCGCGGCTCTCGCGCCGCCCTCGTCGTCCATCCCCCTCTCCGCCGCTTCCGCCGTCACCTCACCGCCGACCGGTCTGCCGTGGGGGGTCGCGCTGAGCGCCGCCGGGCTCGCCGTCGAGGCGTATGCGAGCCGGGGCGGCGCACCCGGCCGGACGCTGCCGCTGCCGGGCCACGCGGACATCGCTCCGGCCGGCGTCCTGGCCGGCTGGTCGCTGACCGCGCTGGGTCTGGTGCTGGCCGGCCCCGGGCTGGTCCATCTGTGCGGCTTCCTGCTCCAGGCCGTACGTCCCGGCGCGGTACGCCTCCTGGCCGGGCGCATGCTCCAAGGAGAGTCCCGGCGCATCGGCCGTCCGCTCGGGGTGGTCTGTGCGACCGCATCCGGGCTCATCGCAGCCGCCGCCCTGTACTCCCGGGCCCCAGGCCCCTCCTTCGGACCGCTCACGGGGCTCGGCGCCGCCCTGGTCGTGGCCTGCACGACAGGGACCCTCGTCCTCGTGGCTCTGGAGACCAGGCAGGCCCGCGCCGCCACCACCCAGGCCCTGATCCGCCAGGGTGCGGCCGCCCAGACCTTGCGGGCGGCGGCCGTCACCTGCCTGATCGCCCTCATCACCCTGTTCGTCCCGCTCACCTGGGTCCTCGCCACTCTCGCGGCCGGTCCCCTGACCCCGTGACCCCCGCCCTCCGTGGGCGCCGCGGATTCCGCCGCGGCGCCCACCTCCGGCCCCGACCTCGCACGCAACCCGCCGGCTGAACTCCCGTTCCGGGCAGCCCCCTCCGGGCCCCCTCCCGTGCGCGGACACCCGCCGCCTACGATGGCCCCGTGCGCCCACAACCGGATCATCACCACGAGATCGAGACCCTGGCCGCGTTCGACCAGGTCGTCGCCGGCGGCCCCCTCACCGGCTACCGCGTCCAGTCCGTCGACCTGACGGACCGTACGGAAGCTCTGCTGGCCACCGATGCGACCGATGCGGTCTTCCTCGGCTGCCCGATGAGCGAGGAAGCGGAAGCCAAGGTCCGCGCGGACGGTGCGCTCGTCTTCCCACCGGTGCCGAACCTCCCGTTCAACCCCTACCGGGGGCTGCTCTACACCCCCGACTCGCTCTTCGAGGGCCTCACCGACGGCGGCTACGAGGCGACACCCGACGCCCTGGCCTACGCCTGGTTCCAGCAGACCAAGGCCGACGGCGACATATTCGCCTCCATGCTGCGCTCGGTCCACGACGACGCGATCTCCGACAGCCTCGACGAGCACGTCCTGGGCTCCCCCGTGGTGGGCGTCATGGGCGGGCACGCCATGGCCCGCGGCACCGACGCCTACGCCGGGGCCGCCCGGCTCGGCCGCAGCCTCGCCCGCGCGGGACTGACGGTGGCGACCGGCGGTGGGCCGGGAGCGATGGAAGCGGCCAACCTCGGTGCCTACGCCGCCCCGCTCGCGGACGGAATGCTGGACGAGGCCCTCCTGATCCTCGGCAAGGCCCCGTCGTTCACCCCGTCCGTCACCGACTGGGCCGCCGCCGCCTTCGCCGTACGGTCCCGCTGGCCGGCGGGCGGCGATTCGGTCGGTATCCCCACCTGGTTCTACGGGCACGAGCCGCCGAACGCCTTCGCCTCCCACATCGCGAAGTACTTCGCCAACGCCACCCGTGAGGACGGCCTGTTGGCCCGCTCCACCGCCGGTGTGGTCTTCCTGCCGGGCGCGGCCGGCACGGTCCAGGAGATCTTCGACAACGCGACCCCGAACTACTACGAGTCGCGCGGCGAACCCACCCCCATGGTCCTGGTGGACCGGTCCCACTGGACGGAACGGCTCCCGGCATGGCCCCTCCTCCAGGCCCTCGCCGAGGAGCGCCCGATGGAACACCGCATCGCCCTGGTCGACTCGGTCGCCGAGGCCCCCGCCGCCCTGGAGCGCCTTCGGTCCACGGCGATTCTCCGGACCTGATCCGTCGTACAAAACCGGTGGCCGTCGCATGACCGTGCGGTCATAGTGGCGCGCATGGCATCTCTCGTGCGACATGTGACCATCGACTGCGCCGACGCCCACAAGCTGGGCTCCTTCTGGGCGGCGGTGCTCGAATGCCCGCTCGCGGACGACGACTTCCCCGGTGACCCCGAGGCCCTGCTCCAGACGCCGGGCGTCGGGGTTCTGTTCGTCCAGGTCCCCGACCCCAAGACGGTCAAGAACCGCGTCCACCTCGACATCCAGCCCCAGGACCGCACCCGCGACGAGGAGGTCGAGCGCATCCTCGCGCTCGGAGCCACCCTGGTGGGCGACCACCGCAAGCCCGACGGCACCGGCTGGGCGACGCTCGCCGACCCCGAGGGCAACGAATTCTGCGTCGAGCGCAGCGCCGCCGAGCGGGCCGGCTGACCGCCTCCGGCACATACGGCCGATCCAGAAGCAACGTTCACGGGAAAACTCACGTCTCGTAGTCGGAGGGCGTCCGACGTCCTCCCCGGACGACACGTACGACTCGCACTTCCGTGAACGGAGCTTCAGGTGCTCATCGGCCTCATCACCGCCATTGCGGCCTCGGTCTGCTACGGCACAGGCTCCGTCCTGCAAGCCGTCGGCTCGCGGAAGTCCGCCCGCCGGGAGGCCGCGTCGGCCACCGCTGCGGCCGGTGTCACGCAGCACGGCGGCCCCAGCCTGTCTTCCACCGCCAAGGCGGCGATGACCTGGGAGTTCATCGTCGGGACCATTCTCGACTTCGTCGGCTTCGGGCTCGGTGCGCTGGCGGCGCGCATGCTGCCGCTGTTCCTTTCCCAGACCGTGATCAGTGCCAACCTGGTGATCACGGCGGTGCTGAGCGTGCGGATGCTCGGCATCCGGCTGAGCCGCAAGGAATGGACGTCGATCGCCGTCGTCTGCGGATCCCTGGTGCTGCTCGCGACGGCGGCCGGCCACGAGGGCGGCGGGCACACGGACCGGGCGACCCACTGGTGGCTGCTCGTGGTGTCCGTGGCGCTCATGGTGCTGGGCACGGTGGCCGTGCGTCTGATGGGCGGGGGCGCCGCGATCCTCGCCGGCCTGCTCTCCGGCCTGGGCTTCGGCGCCCTGGGCGTCGGCGTGCGCATCCTCGACGGCGTGGACCCCTTCGACCTCGGGACCTTCCTCGCCGACCCGGCCCTGTATGCCATCCTGGTCGCTGGAATCGGCGGCATGTACCTGCACACGGTGGCCCTCCAGATCGGCTCGGTCAACGGTGCCACCGCCGCCCTCGTGGTGGGTGAGACCGTCCTGCCTGGTCTGATCGGCGTGGTCTGGCTGGGCGACGCCTCCCGCCCGGGGTTCGGATGGGTCGCGATCATCGGTTTCATGCTGGCCGTGGCCGGTGCGGTCGCGGTCGCCTGGTACGGCAAGCACGAGGGCGAGTCGAGCACGGAGCCGGACGAGCCACGGCACTTGGTGGAGGCTTCCCACTAGCCGGTCGGGCCGCCCGAACACGCCGAGCAGGACCAACGGGTAGACGGCGTAACCGAACCGGCTGGCCGGCATCAGCGTCATCGCGAGCGCCAGCCCGTACGCCAGCCGGACGGCCGCCGCCCGCACGGTGCGCGGCGGCCGCACCACCAGTGAAGCTCCGATCAGCAGGGCACCGGCTCCCAGCAGAGCCAGCGCGATGCCCCGGCCGCCGGGCACGTACGTCGCGAGCAGCCACCCGGGCAGCGGGCTGGCCGCCGGGGACTGCACCCCGGCCAGCCCCAGCGGGAACGCGATCGCATTGCGGTAGAAGGCTTCCGGATCGGCCACCGCCACCGGCAGGATCAGCGCCCCCGCGACCGCCGCGGCGACACTCGCGCACCGCGCCGCCGCCCGGCGCCCACCGCCGACGGCCGTGAGCGCGACCGCCACCGGAAGTGCCGGCCACGCCGTCCACTTGAGAGCGGCCGCAACCCCGAGCGCCATTCGGGCAAGTCCCGCCCTTCCCCGCCCGGCCCATGCGAGGCCCAGGCACATCAGCCCCACGACCGGAAGGTCTATCCCGCCGACCGCCAACGGCAACGCCACCAGCGGGCACGCGGCGAGCCACCACGCCCGCCCCCGCCGGGCCGCGTGGAGCGTCGCGAGCAGGAATCCCGCCCCGAACCACCACCGTGCGTCCGCCCACGGCCCGTCCCCGAACAGCGCGTACGGCAAGCCGAAGACCGCCATGCCCGGCAGGTACGGGTTGAAGTCGGCCAGCACTGCCGGCTCCGTGACATACGGGCTCCCGGTGGCGGCCAGCAGCTCGGCCGACCGCTCCACCACCCGTACCTCCAACTGCCCCTGTCCGGTCAGCACGAGAGCGGCCAGGGGTAACAGCACAGCCCCCACCACGGCGACGCCCACCGGCCGCAACCGCACCCGTCCAAGGGCCCGTGGACGCGCCGCCGCCCACGCCGCTGCCCCGTACCCGCACGCGGCCGTCAGCGCCCAGGCCCGATGCGGCCCCAGTTCAGAGACAAGCCCGAAGAGGAACGAGCCCGCGGCGCACACCATCCACAGGGCCGTCTCGCGCCGAACCCGGGGCGCGTCCGCGCCGCTCCTGCCCTGCACCCGCTCGTGCCGTACGAAGTCGTGAACCGCCGTTGTCCTGGTCATGCGTTCACGGTGCGGGACGGGACGCCCGCACTGCGTCACACCACGGGGCCAATCTCCACGTCAACCCGTGGCATGAGAGGGCTCCTCGGATTCAACCCGTGCTCCGATGCGCGCCACCCCGACCGGGGCGAAGAATCCTCGTATGCGATCTTCCGTGCGACGGCGGGCGACCCTCTGGGCCGAAAGCCCCGCCCAACCCTGGCTCACCGGCGGTGCGTTGACCCTTCTCGCTTTCGCCGAACAGACCCTGGCGTCTGCGCCCGTGCAGGTGACGGCGGCGACGCTGCTGGCCACGACCGCGTTCATGGGCCGGCGACGACGGCCGGAACTCGCAGCAGTGAGCGTCCTCGCGGTGCTGCTCAGCTTCGCGCTGGGGGCCGACATTTCGGCCACCGGTACCGTCACCGGCCTTTTGAGCTGCTACTTCCTCGGGCGTCGACGCGTCCTGCACCCGGCGGTGACGATGGGCGCGGTTCTGTCGGCGGCCCTTGCGGTAAATCTCCTCCACATCGCTCAGTGGGCACAGGCCGACCCGTCGGCCGCCCTCTCCCTGCGAGCGGCCGACTGGTGGAGTCCGGGACTCTATGCCGAGACGCTCGTACTGGGTCTCGCCGCCTTCGCGGCACTCGCCACCGGCGACGCCGTCCGAGCACGTGCGGAGGCCCGGGCGGACCGCGCCGCCTCCCAAGCCCGGCTCTTCGCGATGGAACGCCGCCAGGCCGCAGAATCGGAACGGGCCGCGATCGCCAGGGAGTTGCACGACCTCGTGTCCCACTCCGTCTCGGTGATCGCCGTGCAGGCGGAAAGCTCGCTCTACACCACCCCCGACCTCTCGCCCCAGGCCCGCGAGGGTTTCCAGCAGATCGCCGAAACGGCCCGCTCGTCGCTGGCCGAGCTGCGTCGTCTCCTGGGCGTGCTGCGCACGGACCGGGACGCCGCGGCGGCCACCGCACCGCAGCCCACGCTCGCTCGTCTCGGTGAACTCCTGGAGCAGCACCGGGCCGTGGGGGGGCGTGCTGAACTGCGGGTCAGCGGCGACGAGGTGCCGATGCCGACCTCCCTGGAGCTCTCGGCCTACCGCATCGTGCAGGAAGCTCTGACCAACGCACGCAGGCACGCGCCCGGCGCGCTCGCCCATGTGCAACTCCACTACCAACCGGACGCGCTGGCCATCCAGATCAGCGACGACGGCCCCGGCCCCGTCTCCGGGCCGGCGAACGGGACCGGGCACGGACTGGTCGGCATGCACGAACGGGCGGCGCTGCTCGGCGGAACGCTCACCGCAGGCCGGGGCCCGGCCGGCGGCTTTCTCGTAGAGGCGGAACTCCCGTGGTGATCAAAGCAATCGTGGCCGACGACCAGGCGATCCTGCGGACCGCGTTCAGCAACCTCCTCAATACCCAGGACGACATCGAGGTGGTCGGAGAGGCGGAGGACGGCGCCCAGGCGGTGCAGTTGGCCACCCGGTACCGCCCGGATGTGGCGCTGCTCGACATCCGCATGCCGCACAAGAACGGCATCGAGGCCGCACGGGAGATCGTCTCCGCGTCCAGGGGAGCCACGAAAACGCTGATGCTGACCACCTTCAGCCTCGACGAGTACGTCTACGCCGCGTTGGAAGCGGGAGCCAGCGGTTTCCTCCTCAAGGACGCCACCTTCCCCGAACTGCTCCAGGCCGTACGGGTGGTGGCGGCAGGAGAGGCGCTCCTGGCCCCGTCGGTCACCAAGCGGCTGATCGCGGAGTTCGGCCGTCGAGGGGCCCGCCCGCAGGCCGGCGTCCACGAGGTCGAGGGGCTGACGGGCCGCGAGGTGGACGTGCTGGTCCTCATCGGGCAGGGCCTCTCCAACGCCGACATCGCCGCCCGGCTGTGCATCAGCGACCACACCGTGAAGACTCACATCAACCGGCTCTTCGCCAAGATGGGCCTGACCGGCCGGGCGCAGGCGGTGATCCTGGCCTACGAGCTGGGTCTGGTCGTGGCGGGCGCTGCCCGCACGGACAGCCCGCAGCCGGCCCGAGGAGGCGGCTGACATGGCCCCGCGGACCGCACGCATCCCGCAGGGGCCCCGCCCGGTGCCCCTGCCGGGAGGCGCCCCCTCATCCCTCCAGCAGTACGACCTCGTCCGCCGCGAACACCGCCCCGGCCTCCGTGCCCACCTCCGGCGCTTCGCGCAGTGGGCACTCGGCCTCCAGCAACGGGCCCCCCGCCGGGCGGAGCCGTACCGCGACGTGGTGGCCGCGGAAGGTGCGGGAGACCACGGTGCAGGGCAGCCCCTCAGCGGCCGGCACCAGCCGCACACCGGCCGGGCGTACGAGCAGCCGCGCCGGGCCCTGCCGGGCCCCCGGAGCAACGGGGACCTTGCCCCAGACCGTGTCGGCGGCCTCACCGGTGATCGTCGCCTCGACCACGTTGTCGAAGCCGAGGAAACGGGCGACGAACTCCGAGGCGGGCCGCTGCCACACCTCCAGCGGGGTGCCGGACTGCGCGATCCGGCCGTCCCGCATCACGACGACCCGGTCGGCGAGAGCGAAGGCCTCGCCCTGGTCGTGGGTCACGGCGAGGACCGTGGTGCCCAGTTGTCCGAAGAGCTGGCGCAGCTCCACGACGAGGCGTTCGCGCAGGCTGCGGTCAAGCTGCCCCAGCGGTTCGTCGAGCATCAGCAGCGCGGGCCGGGGCGCCAGCGCGCGGGCGAGAGCGACGCGTTGCTGTTCCCCGCCGGAGAGGGTGGCGACGGACCGGCCCTGGGCGCCGGGCAGGCCGACGAGTTCGAGGAGTTCCTCGACGCGGGCTGTCTGTTCGGCCCGCCGTGCACCGCGCATCCGCAGTCCGAACGCGACGTTGCCGCCGACGTCACGCTGCGGAAAGAGCTGATGGTCCTGGAACATCAGGCCCACCCCGCGCCGGTGCACAGGGGTGTCGGTCCGGTCGGCCCCCTCCAGGAGCACCCGTCCGGAGTCCAGCGGCTGGAGCCCGGCCACCGCGCGCAGCAGCGTCGACTTGCCGCTGCCGCTCGGCCCGAGCACGCACACGATCTCGCGCGCGGCCACCCGCAGATCGACCGCGTCGAGCGCCGTCCGCGCACCGAAGCGCACCGTCGCGGCCTCCAGATCCAGCAGGGGCGCAGCGGCCTCGGTCATGCGGGACTCCCCGGTCATTCAGAACTCCCCGGATGTGGATCGGTCGGGCCGGATGCGTTCCAGCACCAGCAGCGACACCGCGCACACGACCATCAGGATCGTGCTGAGGGCCATCGCCTGCCCGTAGTTGAGGTCCCCGGCCCGCCCGAGCAGCCGGGCCACGGCCACCGGAAGCGTCGGGTTGTCCGGCCGGGCGATGAAGACGGTCGCGCCGAACTCTCCCAGCGAGACGGCGAAGGCGAACCCGGCCGCGACGAGCAGTGCCCGCCGCACCATCGGCAGGTCGACCTCCCGCCACGCCCGCAGCGGCGACGCCCCGAGGACGGCGGCGGCCTCACGCAGCCGCCCGTCCACCGCGCGGAGCACCGGAAGCATGGTCCGTACGACGAACGGCACTCCTACCAGCGCCTGCGCCAACGGCACCAGGATCCACGAGGTCCGCAGGTCCAGCGGCGGCTGGTGGAGGGTGATCAGGAAGCCGAAGCCGACCGTCACCGCGGACACCCCCAGCGGCAGCATCAACAGCGCGTCGAAGCCCCGCACGAGCCGTCCCGCACGCCGGGTGAGCGCGGCAGCGGCCAGACCCCCCACCACCAGGGCGATGAGCGTCGCCACGACGGCGTACTGAAGGGAGTTGCCGACCGCTTCCAGCGGGGGGACGAGGAAGGTTCCACCGCCCCCGTCGGCCGACTGCAGTGCCCGGTAGTAGCGGAAGCCGTATCCGTCCGGGCCGTCGAAGGAGCGTTCGACCAGCACCGCGAGCGGCAGCAGGATCAGCACGAGCACGGTGGCCAGCACCCCGCCGAGCAGCGCCCACTGTCCCACCCCGCGGGGCCGTCGCGCCGTACGGGACGGGTCGACGAGCCTCAGCGCGCTCTCCCTGCGCCGCACGGTCCAGGCGTGGACGGCGAGGATCGCCCCCACCGCCGCGAACTGGACGAGGGTGAGCACGGCCGCCGTCGGGAGGTCGAGGAACTGCGCTGTCTGGCGGTAGATCTCCACCTCCAGGGTGGAGAAGGACGGCCCGCCCAGGATCTGCACCACTCCGAAGGAGGTGAAGGTGAAGAGGAAGACCATCAGCGCGGCCGCCGCCACCGCCGGCGCCAGCGCGGGCAGGGTCACCCGCCACCAGGCGGCGAAGCGCCCCGCGCCCAGGACGCGCGCCGCCTCTTCCTGACGGGGATCGAGCTGCGACCACAGGCCGCCCACGGTCCGTACGACCACCGCGTAGTTGAAGAAGACGTGCGCCAGCAGGATCGCCCACACACTGGTGTCCAGCCGCACCCCCCACAGCTCCGCCAGCAGCCCTCCCCGTCCCAGCACGGCCAGGAAGGCGGTGCCCACCACGACCGTGGGCAGGACGAACGGTACGGTGACCACGGCCCGCAGCAACTGCTTGCCGGGGAAGTCGAACCGGGCGAAGACATAGGCCGCCGGCAGGGCCAGTACCAGAGTGAGCGCGGTGGAGGCGAGCGCCTGCCAGGTCGTAAACCACAGCACTCCACCGATGTCGGGGTCGCCGAGCACCTCTCCGATCCGCCCGAACTGCCAGCTGCCGCCGGACCTCAGCCCCCGCCCCACGATCGCGACGACCGGGTAGGCGAAGAACAGCGCGAAGAAGGCGAGCGGCACGGCCATCAGCCCGCAGCGCACCGCGCTCCCGCGCCACGCGCCCCGCCGCCCGGCCGGCCCGGCGCCGCCACGGGAGCCCCTGTCAGGCCCTCGACGGCCGCCCGGCCGGGTCTCGGCTACTTCTTCACCAGCGAGGACCACGTCTTGACCCACTGCTCACGGTTGTCGGTGATCTTCTTGGGCTCGACGGTCAGCGGCTTGTCGACGGTCTCACCGAACTTCGTGTAGACCTCGGGCAGTGCGGTGCCCTTGACCGCCGGGTTCACGAACATCTTCAGCGGCAGGTCCTCCTGGAACTGCTTGCCGATGAGGAAGTCGAGGAGCGCCTTGCCGCCCGCTTCGTTCTTCGCGCCGTCCAGCAGCCCGGCGAACTCGATCTGCCGGAAGCAGGTCCCGGTGGCGACACCGGTCGGGGCCTCGGCCGGACGCGGCTCGGCGTAGAGCACCTCGACCGGCGGGCTGGAGGCGTAGGAGACCACCAGCGGCCGGTCCGCCTTGGCCTTCTTGCCGCCGGCGGACCCGGAGAACTCCTCGTTGTACGCCTGCTCCCAGCCGTCGACGACCTTGACGCCGTTGTCCTTGAGCTTCTGCCAGTAGCCCTGCCAGCCGTCGTCGCCGTACTGACCGGCGGTGGCGAGGAGGAAGCCGAGGCCCGGCGAGGAGTTCGCGGCGTCCTCCACGACGAGCAGGTCCTTGTACGCGGGCTTGACCAGGTCGTCGAGGGTCTTCGGCGGTGCCAGCTTCTTGTCGGCGAAGTACTTCTTGTCGTAGTTGACGCAGATGTCGCCGGTGTCGACGGGGGTCACCCGGTGCTCGGCCCTGTCCAGCTGGAGGTCCGCCGGTATTCGCTCCAGGCCCTTGGCCTCGTACGACTGGAACAGCCCGTTGTCGAGCGCGCGCGAGAGGAGGGTGTTGTCGACGCCGAAGAAGACGTCGCCGCGCGGCGAGCCCTTGGTGAGGATCTCCTGGTTGAGCGCGGCGCCGGCGTCCCCGCTCTTGAGGACCTTCACCGTGAAACCGGTCTGCTGTGTGAACGCCTTCAGCACGGCGGGCGACACGTCGAACGAGTCGTGACTGACCAGCGTGACGGTCTTCGAGGCGGCCCCGCCGCTCCGGGCGGAGTCACTGTCGGAGCCCCCGCAGGCGGCGAGCGCGCTGACGCCGACGGCTGCGGCCAGTGCCGTGGCGGCGTACCTCTTGATGGTGCTCAAAACATCCTCCTGGGCATGACCAGGAAGAGACGCGGCCCTGCCCGCCCCCGAAGAAGGGGTGCGGGCAGGGCGCAACAGCTTGAGTAACGACCGAACTTCCTACCCAGAATGACCTGGGCAAGGTTCAGAGGGTCTGCGGCCTTGTCCGTACGCAACGAACGGTGCCGCACTCTCAGCGCTGTGGCGCTCCCCTGTCGGAAATATGTAAATGTGCAGCCCAGCCTACAGGGGCTCCGTCGAACTAGCGCTCGGACGCCGCCAGCTGCCCGCAGGCCCCGTCGATCTCCTGGCCCCGGGTGTCCCGCACGGTCACCGGCACCCCGTGCGACGCGATGGCCTCGACGAAGGCCTTCTCGTCCTCGGGCCGCGAAGCGGTCCACTTGGAGCCCGGCGTCGGGTTCAGCGGGATGAGGTTGACGTGCACCCGCTTGTTCTTCAGCAGCCGGCCCAGCAGGTCGCCCCGCCAGGCCTGGTCGTTGATGTCCCGGATCAGCGCGTACTCGATCGAGATGCGGCGGCCGGACTTCTCCGCGTACTCCCACGCGGCGTCCAGCACCTCCCGCACCTTCCAGCGCGTGTTCACCGGCACCAGGGTGTCGCGCAGCTCGTCGTCCGGCGCGTGCAGCGACACGGCGAGACGGCACTTGAAGCCCTCGTCCGCGAACCGCAGCATCGCGGGCACCAGACCCACGGTGGAGACCGTGATGCCACGCTGCGACAGCCCGAGCCCGTCCGGCTCGGGGTCGGTCAGCCGGCGGATGGCGCCGACGACGCGCTTGTAGTTGGCCAGCGGCTCGCCCATCCCCATGAAGACGATGTTCGACAGCCGCGCCGGTCCGCCCGGGACCTCGCCGTCGCGCAGCGCGCGCATGCCGTCGACGATCTGGTGCACGATCTCCGCCGTCGACAGGTTCCGGTCGAGACCGGCCTGCCCGGTGGCGCAGAACGGGCAGTTCATGCCGCAGCCCGCCTGTGAGGAGATGCACATGGTCACCCGGTCCGGGTACCGCATGAGCACGGACTCCACCAGCGTCCCGTCGTGCATCTTCCACAGCGTCTTGCGCGTGGTGTCCTGGTCGGTCGACAGGTGCCGTACGACGGTCATCAGTTCGGGCAGCAGCGCGTCCCGCAGCTTGTCGCGCGAACCGGCGGGGATGTCGGTCCACTCCGCCGGGTCGTGGGCGTACCGGGCGAAGTAGTGCTGGGACAGCTGCTTGGCGCGGAACGGCTTCTCGCCGATCTCGGCAACCGCTTCCTTGCGCTCGGCGGGCGTGAGGTCGGCGAGGTGCCGCGGGGGCTTCTTGGCTCCGCGGGGCGCGACGAAAGTGAGTTCTCCGGGTACAGGCATGGTCTCTCCAGTGTCGCAGACATCGCGAGCACCCACCGAAAGCGGCCATTGCGCGCCCGGGACCGCCGCGGCCGGCCACCACCGTGAGAGCGACGGCGGCTCAGCCGTGAGAAGCAGACGAGGGACCCGCCGTCCTGTGGACAGCGGGCCCCTCATCCGTACAGCAGCAGGTCGAGCGCCGGTCAGGCGACCGCGGGACCCGGGATCACGCGGACCCCACGAAGATCACCAGCATCAGCCACACCACCGGAGCCGTCGGCAGCAGCGAGTCCAGCCGGTCCATGATGCCGCCGTGGCCGGGCAGCAGCGTGCCCATGTCCTTGATCCCGAGATCCCTCTTGATCATGGACTCGCCCAGGTCGCCCAGCGTGGCACTCGCCGCGACCGCGAGGCCCAGCAGCATGCCCTGCCACCACGTGCCGCCGTCGACCAGCAGTGTCATGCACAGCACGCCCGCCGCCATCGCGAAGGCGATCGCCCCGAGCAGCCCTTCCCGGGTCTTGCCCGGGCTGATGCTCGGCGCCAGCTTGTGCCTGCCGAAGCGCCAGCCCACCGCGTACGCACCGGTGTCGCTGACCACGGTCAGCAGCAGGAAGGTGAGCACCCGCTGCGGCCCGTCGTCGGCGGTGAGCATCAGCGCGACGAAGGTGGCCAGGAACGGGACGTAGAACGCGGCGAAGACCCCCGCGGTGACGTCCTTGAGGTACCCCTCGGGGGGTTCGGTCATCCGCCAGACCAGCACCGCCAGCGCGGTGAGGGCCATCGCGACCCACGCGCCCTCGGGCCCGCGCACGTAACCGGCGACGACCATCGCCGCACCGCCGACCGCGAGCGGCACCAGCGGCGCCTTGATCCCCTTGCGCTCCTCGAGGCGGGAGGTCAGTTCCCACAGCCCGACGACCACGGCGACCGCTATGACACCGATGAAGGCGGGCGGCCAGATGAACAGGGAGGCGAAGATCACGGCGCCGAGACCGAGACCCACCCCTATGGCGGCCCGCAGATCACGGCCCGCCCGCTTCTTCTGAGGAACCTGAGGGACCTGTGGAGCCTGGGAGACCTGAGGAACGTGCGGAGCCTGGGAAGCCGGAGGCGGCTCGGGCGCCAGAGGCTGAGCAGCCTGAGGGGGCGGGGGCGGCTGCTGCGCCTGAGGCTGCTGCGGCGCCGGGGGCGGGGTGGACATGAGCTCCTGCGGCATCTCTTCGCGGAACGGAGAACCGCCCTGCGGCATGTCGTCGCCGAACGGGGGACCGCTCCGCCTCGCAGGAGCGGTCCCCCGGTTCCGGTCGTCGCGGTCGTCGGCGTCTCTGCCTGTCTCGGGCACGATGGGCATGGGCCGAGTGTGCTGGGCGTCATACGCATCGTACGCGGGACCCGCCGGGAGGGGCCCCTGGTCGGGGGCGGTCCATTCACCGGCATAGCCCGCCCTCGGCCGGGCTCCCCAGGAAGAGTCGTTCATCAGACCTCGAGCAGCTCGGCTTCCTTGTGCTTCAGCAGCTCGTCCACCTGCGCCACGTACTTCGCGGTGGTGTCGTCGAGCTCCTTCTCGGCACGGCGGACCTCGTCCTCGCCGGCTTCCTTGTCCTTGACCAGCTTGTCGAGGGTGTCCTTGGCCTTGCGGCGCACGGAGCGGATCGAGATCCGGGAGTCCTCGGCCTTGTTGCGCGCGACCTTGATGTAGTCCTTGCGGCGCTCCTCCGTCAGCTGGGGGAACGTCACTCGGATGATGCGGCCGTCGTTGCTCGGGTTGACGCCGAGGTCGGAGTCGCGGATGGCCTGCTCGATGTTGCGCAGGGCGCTCGCGTCGAAGGGGGTCACCACGGCCATGCGGGGCTCGGGGACCGAGAACGACGCCAGCTGGTTGATGGGGGTCAGAGCGCCGTAGTAGTCGGCCACGATCTTGTTGAACATCGCCGGGTGCGCACGGCCGGTGCGGATCGCGGCGAAGTCCTCCTTGGCGACCACGACGGCCTTCTCCATTTTCTCCTCGGCCTCAAGAAGAATTTCTTCAATCACCACGTACTCCTGCATGTCTTGAACTGCGCTGCATGACTTGGACTGCTGCGTACACCTGCTGCGTACACCTGTTGCGTACCACTGCTGCTGTCACCGCCCGCACCTGCCGCTGCGTACATCTGCTGCTGCGTGCGTCGTCTCCTGCACGGTGTCCGACCGGCAGGACATTGTCCATCCCCCGGCGGGGCCAGGGGGACGGACCACCCACCTGTCAGCCCCGAGTGCCCCGGGCGTTGACGAGCGTGCCGATCTTCTCACCCTTGACCGCGCGGGCGATATTGCCCTCGGCCAGCAGCTCGAAGACCAGGATCGGCAGGTCGTTGTCGCGGCACAGCGTGATGGCGGTGGCGTCGGCGACCTTGAGGTCGCGGGCCAGCACCTCGCTGTACTCCAGCGCGTCGAACTTGACCGCTTCGGGGTTCTTCTTGGGGTCGGAGTCGTAGACGCCGTCGACCCCGTTCTTGCCCATCAGCAGGGCTTCCGCGTCGATCTCCAGCGCGCGCTGGGCAGCGGTGGTGTCGGTGGAGAAGTACGGCATGCCCATGCCCGCGCCGAAGATCACGACGCGCCCCTTCTCCAGGTGACGCACGGCGCGCAGCGGAATGTACGGCTCCGCGACCTGACCCATGGTGATGGCGGTCTGGACGCGGGAGTCGATGCCCTCCTTCTCCAGGAAGTCCTGGAGCGCGAGGCAGTTCATGACGGTGCCGAGCATGCCCATGTAGTCCGAGCGGGCCCGGTCCATGCCGCGCTGCTGGAGTTCGGCGCCGCGGAAGAAGTTGCCGCCGCCGATGACGACCGCGATCTCCGCGCCGTCGCGTACGACCGCGGCGATCTCACGCGCGATGGCGTGGACGACGTCGGGGTCGACACCGAGAGCACCGCCACCGGCGAACGCCTCGCCCGAGAGCTTCAGCATGAAGCGCCCGGTCCTCTTGCCGCTGTCCTGATTCGCCTGATTCATGGGGGAATTCTCCTCGTGCACATACGAAGAAGGCCATTGCCGGTGGATCCTTGCGGTTCCCTCTGCGGCAATGGCCTCCTCGTCAGATCCGCGGCCGTCCGGCGCGTACTCCGGGCGGCTGCCTCAGACCCTAGTCGGGCCTGGCGATGTTCGCGTTACGTCGACAGGGTCGGACGTACGGACTCAGATGCCGACCTTGATGCGCGCGAAGCGCTTCAGGGTGACGCCGGCCTCGTCCAGGACCTTCTGGACGGACTTCTTGTTGTCCAGCGCGTACGGCTGGCCCAGGAGGGTGGCCTCCTTGAAGAAGCCGTTCACGCGACCCTCGACGATCTTCGGGAGGGCGGCCTCGGGCTTGCCCTCGGCGCGCGTGGTCTCCTCGGCGACGCGGCGCTCGGCCTCGACGACCTCGGCCGGGACGTCGCCCTTGTCGAGGTACTTCGGCGCGAAGGCGGCGATGTGCTGGGCGATGCCACGGGCCAGCTCGGCGTCGGCCTTGTCCAGCTCGACCAGAACACCGATCTGCGGGGGCAGGTCGGGCATGGTGCGGTGCATGTACGCGGTGACGTAGGCGCCCTCGTACTGGGCGAAGCGCTCCAGGACGATCTTCTCGCCGAGGTTGGCGTTGGCCTCGTCGACGAACGCCTGGACCGTCTTGCCGGCCTCGATCTCGGAGGCGAGCAGCGCGGCGATGTCGGCCGGCTTGGTGGCGGCGACGTGCGCGGCGAGCTGGTTGGCGACGGCCTGGAACTTCTCGCCCTTGGCAACGAAGTCCGTCTCGCACTTGAGCTCGACGATGACACCGGAGGTGTTGTCGTCGGCGATCAGGGAGACGACGGCGCCGTTCTCGGCCGAACGGCCCTCGCGCTTGGCGACGCCCTTCTGGCCCTTGATGCGCAGGGCTTCGACAGCCTTGTCGACGTTGCCGTCGGCCTCGTCGAGGGCCTTCTTGCAGTCCATCATGCCGGCGCCGGTGAGCTCGCGGAGCTTCTTGACGTCAGCGGCGGTGTAGTTCGCCATGAGTCTGTGAATCTCTTCTCGGAAGTCGTGATCTACGAGTCGTGATCCGCCAGATCGACGTGATCCACGGGCTGCCCGGTTCACGGGCGTCCCGGATCGACGCGATCTACGGGTGGACGGCGGGGGCGGAGCGCACGCGGTGCGCTCCCTCCCCCGCCGTCAGTCAGCCGTTACGGGCTGGTTCAGGCCTTGTCGGCGTCCGCGGCCGGAGCCTCGGCAGCGGCCTCGGCCGGCTTCTCGGCCTCGGCGGCCGGAGCGGCCTCGGCGGCCGGAGCGGCCTCGGCGGCAGCGGCGTCGGCGGCCGGAGCCTCGTCGGCCTTCTTGTCACCCTCGAGCAGGTCGCGCTCCCACTCGGCGAGGGGCTCGCCGGCGGCCTTCTCGCCCGGCTTGGAGTCGCCCGTGGCGGCACCGGAACGGGCGATGAGGCCCTCGGCGACGGCGTCGGCGATCACGCGGGTGAGCAGCGTGACGGAGCGGATCGCGTCGTCGTTGCCGGGGATCTTGTAGTCGACCTCGTCGGGGTCGCAGTTGGTGTCGAGGATCGCGACGACCGGGATGCGCAGCTTGCGCGCCTCGCCGACGGCGATGTGCTCCTTCTTGGTGTCGACGATCCACACCGCGGAGGGAACCTTCGACATCTCGCGGATACCGCCGAGGGTCTTCTCCAGCTTGGCCTTCTCACGCGAGAGGACCAGGAGCTCCTTCTTGGTGAGGCCCGACGCGGCCACGTCCTCGAAGTCGATGAGCTCCAGCTCCTTCAGGCGCTGGAGGCGCTTGTAGACGGTGGAGAAGTTGGTCAGCATGCCGCCGAGCCAGCGCTGGTTCACGTAGGGCATGCCCACGCGGGTCGCCTGCTCCGCGATGGCCTCCTGGGCCTGCTTCTTCGTACCGACGAACATGATGGAACCGCCGTGGGCGACGGTCTCCTTCACGAACTCGTAGGCGCGGTCGATGTACGACAGCGACTGCAGGAGGTCGATGATGTAGATGCCGTTGCGCTCCGTGAAGATGAAACGCTTCATCTTCGGGTTCCAACGACGGGTCTGGTGACCGAAGTGGACGCCGCTTTCCAGCAGCTCCCGCATCGTGACGACGGCCATGGCCGTACTCCTTGAGGTACTCGGTTACCGCTTCCGCCGGACGGCGGTCGCGCCTGACGTCCCACGCGCTGTGCCCATGAGGGTCCGGACCGTGCGGTCGGAGACTCCGAGGACCGAGCAGCGCTGCCACTGACCGCTGCGACGAGGGTGATGGCGGGACGTGCGAAGTCGATCCGGTGACCCGGATCGCCACAAGAAGTGTACGGGACCCGCACCGTGCCGGGTGACGGCGTTGTCCACAACCGCCCGGCTGTCCACAGGAACGGTCCATGATCCCCGCGAAATCGCCCGTTGCGGGAGCGTTCTCGGCATGTACCGACTGATGACGCTGACCCTCGCCGTCCTCCTCTGGCTCTGGCAGGCCGCACCGGCGCACGCCGCCCCGGACCCGGACCGTTTCTGGCCGGTGGGCGTACGTCCCGATGTCGTACGGGGCTGGGAGCCGCCCCCCTCGCGGTACGCGGCCGGGCACCGCGGCGTGGACCTGGCGGCCCCGCCGGGCGCACCGGTGCGGGCGGCGGCCGCGGGGGAGGTGTCGTTCGCGGGCCGGGTGGCGGGGCGCGGAGTGCTGTCGGTCACGCTGCCCGGCACCGGCGACCCGCCCCTGCGCACGACGTACGAGCCGGTGCGCGCGCTGGTCGCGGAGGGCGACGAGGTGGCGGCGGGCAAGGTGGTGGCGGTGCTGGAGGCCGGTGCGCACCACTGCCCGGTGGGCGGCTGTCTGCACTGGGGCCTGCTGCGGGGCCCGGACTACCTGGACCCGCTCTCCCTGCTCCCGCCCGCCCTGCTGCACCGCGGCCCGCCCCGGCTGCTGCCGGTCTTCGGGGTTCCCCTTCCCGCCGCCGCACAGGCCCGGACACTTCCCGCAGGCGTACGGAGCCGGGCGCTTCCGGCAGGGGCAGGGCCCCGGGCGCTTCCCGCAGGGCTACGGGGCCGGACCCGGCTGGCGGTGGGACGGGACGGGGTGCCGCCCGGGGCGGTGCTCGTGTGCCCGGTGTGGTGGCTGGGGCGTCAGCCCCGGACGCCGCGCAGGGCCATCGAGACGGCGGCCTCGGTGATGACGGCCGGGTCCTCGGCGGCGCCGCCCAGCTCCAGGCGGCGGACGGCGGCGTCCACGACGCCCTGGAGCATCATGGCCGCCAGCCGGGGCTGCTCGTGGCCCAGGTCGCGCAGGGCGTCGCCGATCATCGTGACGAGACCGCCGTGCGCGGCGCGGATCTTCTCCCGCGCGCCGGCGTCCAGCTCGCTCGCGGAGATCGCGACGACGGCCCGGTGACGGCGGTCGCCGACCAGCGTCAGTTGCTGCCGCACGTAGGCCTCGACCTTGCCCTCGGCGGTGCCGGCCGCCGCCATGGCGTCCTCGACCTCGGCCGCCCAGACGGGGAAGTCGACGGCGCACAGCTCCTCGACGACCGCTCCCCGGGAGCGGAAGTACTCGTAGACCGAGGAGCGGGCCAGGCCCGTGCGCTCGGCGAGGGCGGGGAAGGTCAGAGCCTCCGTACCGCCTTCGGACAGGAGGGAGCGGGCAGCGTCCAGAAGGGCGCTGCGCTGCATCGTCCGGTGCTCGGCCACGGAGGCCGCTCGAATCCTTGGCACGCCTCCACTCTACGGATGCCGGGTCGAGATGACGACGGGGTACACCCGGCAGGGACGATTCAGCGCGATGCGCGGTGTTCGCCCGGTCAGCGTCCGGCGTCGGCGAGCTTGGCCCTGAGCTGCAGGACCGACTTGGTGTGGATCTGGCTGACCCGGCTCTCCGTGACGCCGAGCACATTGCCGATCTCGGCCAGGGTAAGCCCCTCGTAGTAGTAGAGGGTGATCACGGTCTTCTCCCGGTCGGGCAGGGTGTTGATGGACCGGGCGAGGAGTCTGCGCAGCTCGCGGTCCTCGGCGACCTCGACGGGGTTGTCGGCGCTGGTGTCCTCCAGCGTCTCCATCAGGCTGAGGCGGTCGCCGCCCTCGCCGCCCGCGTGCAGCAGCTCTTCGAGGGCGACCACGTTGGCGAGCGACAGCTGGCTGAAGACCGTGTGCAGTTCCTCGACCGCGATGCCCATCTCGCCGGCGACCTCGCCCTCGGAGGGGGTGCGCCGGAGCTTGGCCTCCAGGGTGGCGTAGGCCCGCTCGACGGCCTTGGCCTTCTGCCGCACGGAGCGCGGGATCCAGTCCAGGGCACGCAGCTCGTCGATCATCGCGCCGCGGATGCGGGTGATGGCGTACGTCTCGAACTTGATGGAGCGCTCGATGTCGAACTTCTCGATGGCGTCGATCAGCCCGAAGACGCCGGAGGACACGAAGTCGGCCTGCTCGACGTTGGCGGGCAGGCCCACGCTGACCCGGCCCGCGACGTACTTCACCAGCGGCGAGTAGTGCAGGATCAGCTGCTCCCGGAGCCGCTCGTCGCCCGTGGTCTTGTACGACCGCCACAACTCGTCCACGGACGAGGGCGCCGGGGGCCGTACGGCACCGCGGGCAGCCGGGGGCGCTGCCGCGCGGTCAGACCCGGAGGTGTGCTGGGGCATGCGTTGCCTTGAGCCGTTCTGGTGTGACGTGAGGGGGACTTGGTGCCGTGTGTGGTGCCTGAGCGGGGCGAAATCTTTGCGAGCGTAGCGTGACAGAGGCGTCGCGGTGCGCGAAGGACATGGAGCCGGATCGTCCGGTTGACGGCCGCGGACCGCGTCCGGCCACCGGAACCGCCGTCGCGCGCGGCTGCTCCCGACGAGGTCGGACGCCTGGTGCCACGGTCATCTCGTTACCTTTTCACTCCGGAGCCCCTGGTCAAGCACCGCCTCGCCGGTCACACGCGGCGCGTACCGCGCTTGACGCCAACTGCCAGCCGTCGCCCCGGCGTTCGACGAACCCCAGGGAGTGCAGTTCGTACAGCCGGGCGAGCGCCTCGTCCCGGGTGGTCGCCGCTTCGCGGGCGACGTCGCGCGCGTCGGCGGCGCGCCGGGCGGGCAGCGCCTCCAGCACCCGGGCGGTGACGGGGTCCAGGAGGTCCTTGGGCAGGACGGGTCCGCGCCGGGCGGGGGCGAGGTCGCCGATCTCGCCGACGAGTTCGGCGACTTCGTCGGCGTCGGTCACCAGTACGCCCTCGCCGCGCAGCAGTTCGTGGACTCCGGCCGAGAGTCCGCTGGTGGCGGGCCCCGGCACGCCCATGGTGAAGCGGCCCAGGCGCTGGGCGCAGCGGGCGGTGGCGAGCGAACCGCTGCGGTACTCGGCCTCCACGACGACGGTGCCGCGGGTGAGGGCCGCGATGACCCGGTTGCGCAGCACGAAACGGCTGGGGGTCGGATGGCTGCCGGGCGGCAACTCGCTCACGACGAGTCCCTGGCCGGCGACGCGCCCGATCAACTCGGCGTGCCCGCGCGGGTAGACGACGTCGGTCCCGCAGGCCAGCACCGCCACGGTGGCCCCGTCCGTGCCCAGCGCCCCGCGGTGCGCCGCGCCGTCGATACCGAAGGCGGCTCCGGAGACCACCACCCAGCCGCGCTCGGCGAGGCCGGCGGCGAGGGTGGTCGCCATGTGCGCCCCGTACGGGGTGCAGGCGCGGGCCCCGACCACGGCGACGGAGCGCAGGGCCCACAACCGCAGGTTCGCCCGCCCCCTGACCCACAGGGCGACCGGCCGGGCGTCCCCGAGGTCGTCGAGCTGTCCGGGCCACTCCTCCTCGCCGGGGCAGATCAGCCGCGCGCCGACGGAGGCCGCCGCCGCCCGGTACCGGTCCGCATCGGCCGCGGCGGCCCGGCTGCGGTAGCCGTCGAGCCGTTTCGCACTGGCGCCGGTGAGCGTGTCGCCGGGTCCGGGCGCGGGAACGGTCAGGCGTCGCAGCACCTCGACGGGCCCGTGCTCGCGCAGCCACCGGCCGCCCGTCTCGTCGCCCGGCTCGATGATCCCGGTGAGGGCGGCCCGGGCCGCCCGCGCCGCCGCGGCCGGCCCGTCGTCCGGTGTCATGACACTCCCCCGCCCACCAGGACCGCCGGTTCCGGGCGGGAGGGGCGGACGGCTCCGCGGTCGACGCCGGTGCGCATCTGGAGGGCGAGTTCCAGGTCGTTGCGGTCGGGCCGGTCGTGGCCGTGCAGGTCGGCGACGGTCCAGGCCACGCGCAGCACCCGGTCGAAGCCGCGAGCGGTGAGCAGGCCCCGCTCCATGTCCCGTTCGGCGGCGCCCAGCGCCTCGGGGGCCGACGCCCAGCGGGTGCGCAGTTCGTGCCCGGGCACTTCGCTGTTGTTCGTCCAGGGCGTGCCCTCCAGGCGGGCCGCGGCCCGCTGCCTGGCGGCCCGCACCCGCCCGGCGACGGCCTCGGTCGACTCCCCGCGGCCGCCGGCGTCCATCAGGTCGGCCCGGGTCACGGCCGCGACCCCGACCCGCAGGTCGACCCGGTCGATGAGCGGGCCGGACAGCCGCCCCTGATAGCGCCGGACCACCGCCGAACCGCAGTCGCACACCGCTTCCTTCTGCCCGAACCGTCCGCAGGGGCACGGATTCGCGGCCAGCACCATCTGGAAACGGGCGGGCAGGCGCACCACTCCGGCGCTGCGGGCCACCACCACGTGCCCGGACTCCAGCGGCTGCCGCAGCGAATCGAGCGCCTTGGCCGTGAACTCCGGGGCCTCGTCCATGAAGAGGATTCCCCGGTGGGCGAGGGAGACCGCCCCCGGGCGGGGCAGTCCGTTGCCGCCGCCGATCAGCGACTGCATGGTCGCCGAGTGGTGGGGCGCGCAGTACGGGGCCCGGGTCACCAGGGGCTCGCCGGGCGGCAGGATGCCCGCCACCGAGTGCACGGCGGTGACTTCGAGGGACTCCCGCCGGGTGAGCGGGGGCAGCAGGCCGCGCAGCCGCTCCGCGAGCATGGTCTTGCCCGCGCCCGGCGGCCCGTGGAGCAGCAGGTGGTGCCCGCCGGCCGCGGCGATCTCCAGGGCGAAGCGGGCGGTCTCCTGGCCCCCGACGTCCGCGAGGTCGGCCACCTCGTCCCCGCCGGCGGTCAGTCCGGTGCCCGCCCCCGCGCCGGGCACCATCAGCCCGGCCAGCATGGCGTCGGGCCGCCCCTCGTCGGCGGGCTCCTCGTCGGGCACCTCCTCCCCGGCGAGGACCGCGATGAGCTGGCGCAGGCTGCGTACGCCGAGGACGGAGACGCCCGGCACCAGGGCGGCCTCCGCCGCGCACTGTTCGGGCACCACCACCTGCCGGTAGCCGGCCTCCGCCGCGGCGAGCACCGCCGGGAGGATGCCCCGCACCGGTCTGACCCGGCCGTCGAGCCCCAGCTCGCCGATGACCACCAGGTCGGCGATCTCCCGGGGGTCGATCCGCTCGGCGGCGCTCAGCACGGCCACCGCCACGGCCAGGTCGAAGCCGCTGCCGGACTTGGGCACCGAGGCGGGGCTCAGCCCCACCGTCAGCTTCTTCTGCGGCCACTGGACCCCGGAGTTGACGACGGCCGCCCGCACCCGGTCCTTGCTCTCCACCAGGCTCTTGTCGGGGAGCCCCACCAGGGCGAAGGCCGCCACCCCCGGCTCCAGGTCGGCCTGTACCTCGACGACCACGCCCTCGACGCCGACCAGCGCCACCGAACACGTACGCGCGAACCCCATCAGGCCACCCCCCGCACGTGTTCCACGACGGGGGCCCCGCGCCGGGGCAGGGTGACGCCCACGAGGTCGATCCGGGCCCCGCCGGGCGGGACGGCGCCGTACTCGTGCAGATAGAGCTCGGCGAGGGTGTGCAGGCGTCGGGCCTTCTCGGCGGTGACGCCTTCCGCGGGTTGCTGGAAGGCGCCGGCCCGCCGGGTCTTGACCTCGCAGACGACGAGCGCGTCGCCGTCGCGGGCCACGATGTCGATCTCACCGGCCCGGCAGCGCCAGTTGCGCTCCAGGACGGTCATACCGGCTTCGGCGAGCCGGCGGGCGGCGAGGTCCTCGCCGTACCGGCCGAGGGCTCCGCGCGCGGTCTTCGGGGCGTGTGCGTTCTGTGCGTTCATTCGGTTCCACCTCCGGAACCGAATGTGACGCATGCACCGCAAACCTGTGGATCTTGGTGGACAACCGGACGGATGTGGAAAACTCCGTCACCCGTCCGAGGGACCGCTGGGCATTCAGCCTCCCGGCAGCTCCAGATCGCTCTTGTTGAGCTCCTCCACGTTCACGTCCTTGAACGTGAGCACCCGCACCTGCTTGACGAACCGGGCGGGCCGGTACATGTCCCAGACCCAGGCGTCCGCCATGGATACTTCGAAAAACACCTCGCCCTGGACCGAGTGCACCTGCATCTCGTAGTCGTTGGTGAGGTAGAAGCGCCGTTCGGTCTCGATCACATATTTGAACAGACCGACGACATCGCGGTACTCCCGGTAGAGCTTCAGCTCCATCTCGGTCTCGTACTTCTCGAGGTCCTCGGCGCTCATGGCATGTTCCCCTTCAGCCGTGCGTCCCCCTATTGTGCGCCAGCCCCGTACGCCCCTATGCGATTTCCGGGGCCAGGACGATCGGCGTACTCGGAGGACCCTCGTCGAGCAGCGTGCGCAGCAGCTCGGCGAGCCTGGTCGGGTACACCGTCTCACGCGTCGCCGACAGCGCGGCGGAGGACCACCACCGCAGCCCCGCCGTGCTGCGCCGTTCCAGCTCGGTGAGGCCGGTCAGAACCGTCCGGGTCTGCCGGGTACGGGCGAGGAAGAACCATTCCTCCTGGTCCCAGCGCCGCCCGTCGAACACGAAGGAGCAGACCCGCCGCCACAGCACGGGCCCCAGCTCCACGTCGGTGATCCCCGTCTCCTCCGCGACCTCGCGCAGCGCCGCCTCGGCGGGGGTCTCCTCGCCCTCCAGGCCGCCGCCCGGGGTGAACCACCACCTGCGGTCCGGCTCCGCGGGTTCGAAGCCGTGCATCAGCAGCACCCGGTCCTCGGGGTCGAGCAGGACGACCCGCGCGGCCTTCCGCAGCGGCCTGCCCAGCACGTTGTCCGTGCCCGTCGCCCCGGTCGTCATGTACGCGCCTTCCGTCGTCGGGCCGCGGCGGCGAGCGGTCCGTACGCCGCCCCGCCGAGGATCAGCACCGCGCCGGCGACGACCGCCGCCACCAGGAGCCTGACCGGCCCCGGCGCGGACACCCCGCCCGGCAGCTCCGCGAAGGCGCGCGGCCGCTCCACCACGCCGCCGACGGGCCAGGCGACGGCGTCCACCCGGGCGTCGACCTTGGCCAGCGGGACCGTGCCCCGGGTAGAGTCCCCGAGGTGGCCGCGGGAGTCCACCGAGGTCCTCCGCTCGTCGCCGAGGAGGAACAGCTCCCCCTCGGGCACCGTCGCGCTGAACGAGGTGACGGCGTCCCCCTGTCGGGACGCGGCCGGCAGATACGTTTCGTCGAGCGCCTTGCCGTTGAGCTGGAGCCGGTTCTGCTTGTCGCAGCAGACGACCTTGTCGCCGCCGACGCCGACCACCCGCTTCACCATCGGCATCGCGCCCCACACCTCGTCGGTGAAGACCACCACGTCCCCGCGCCGCACCTCCTCGCCCGCCAGACGCTGCGCGAGCACCCGGTCCCCGGTGTTGATCGTCGGGGTCATCGAGTCCGACGGCACGGTGTAGGGCTTGTAGACCAGCGCCCCCCAGGCGAACCCGCCGAGGAAGAGCACACAGCCGACGGCCACGGCCAGCCCCGACAGCACATTGCCGAGGCGGCCGCGGCCGTCTTCCTTGCGTCCTGTTCCGCCCATCCCAGCGCTCCCCCTGCTTTCGGAGACCAACGATCCGGGACGGCACCCTACCGGCCGGTACGAGTCCCGGACAGCCTCTTCCGTCGCCAGAGCACCAGCGGGAGGGCACCCGCCAGGCCCAGCGCGCCGGGCGCCACCGAGACCGCCGCGGTGGTCGCGCTCGCCAGACCCGACGTCTCGAAGGTGTCCGGCACCGGCAGCGTCGCCCAGCGGCTGATCGGCCAGGCCACCACGACGGCCCGCCCGACGACCTCGTCGGTGTCCACGAAGCCCTTGGTGGGGAGGTTGCGGTGGTAGCGCGAGTCGAGCGAGTTCTTCCGGTTGTCGCCCATCACCCAGATCTTGCCCTCCGGCACCTTCAGCGGGCCGAAGGGCTGGTCGTCGCACGGGGTGCCCTGCGGCGAGATGTACGACCTGTCGTCGAGCGCCTTGCCGTTGACGTGGACCGAACCGCCGGTCTTGCACTCCACGGTGTCGCCGCCGACCGCGACGACCCGCTTGATCAGGTCCTTGTCCTCGGCGGACGGCATCAGTCCGATGAAGCTGAGCACCTTCTGCACGGCGTTGGGCTCGACCACCGCGGTGTCGTTGAGCCAGCCGCCCGGGTCGTGGAAGACCACGACCTCGCCGCGCTCCGGCTCCGCGCCGAACCACGGGGTCAGTTTGTCGACCAGCACCCGGTCGCCCTTCTGGAGGGTCTCCTGCATCGACTCCGAGGGAATCGAGAAGGCCTGCACCAGGAAGGTCTTGATCAGCAGCGCCAGAAGCAGCGCGATGCCGATGAGGAGCGGCAGCTCCTTCCAGAAGGAACGCTGCTTCTTCGCGCCCTCGTTCTCGCTGCTGCCGCCGTCGTTCCGGCCGTCCTGCGCGTCACTCACCGTTCCACCGCTCCGCTGCTCCGTCGCCGGAGGGCCGGTCACGGGCGGGGGCGCATCGGCACGCCGCTCGGGCTCGGGCCGCTCCTCGGGTCCCTCGTGTCCGGACCTGGCACCGACCGCCACATCCCCCACAACCACTCCTCACTCCGTGCCACCGCCCGCGCCCGATGAGGCGCAGGCCCACCACTCCCATAACGAGCGGGAGTTCCCCTGGGCTCGGGAGTAGGACCTGACGATCCTGGGACGCCACCCTATTCGACCCTCGTCCCGCAGCCGCCGTCCCGGCGCGCGGATCGGGCACGCGGGAGTAGGTGTCGGGGATCTCCAGCTTCCGCCAGTGCCCGACCGGCCAGCCGATCACGAAGGCACGGCCCAGAACGTCCTCCTCCGAGACCGTTCCCTGGTACTTCTCGTTCAGGTGGAAACGCGAATCGGCCGAGTTCGACCGGTGGTCGCCGAGCACGAAGACCCGCCCCCGGGGCACCTCGACCTCGAAGGCGGTCGTCGAGGGCCGGTCGTTCGGAAACACATAGGGTTCACTGAGCGGCACGCCGTTGACGGTGACCTGACCATTGCTGTCACAGCACTTCACGGTGTCGCCGCCGACCGCGACCACCCGCTTGATGAGGTCCTGCTCGTCCGCGGACGGCAGCAGCCCTATCCAGGTCAGCCCCTCCTTGACCTGTCTGACGCCGACCGGGTCCTCCTGCGCCGGCTTCTTCTCCTGTTCCAGCCAGCCGCCCGGATCCTTGAAGACCACGACCTCGCCCCGCTCGGGACGCGACCCGAACCACGGGGTCAGTTTGTCGACCAGCACCCGGTCACCGATCCGGATCGTCTGCTCCATCGAGCCCGACGGAATCACGAAGGCCTGCACCAGGAACGTCTTCAGCACCAGCGCGATGAACAGCGCCACGACGACGAGGACGGGTATCTCCTTGACCGCGGACCTGCGCCGCCGCCGCTTCACCTTCCGCGCCAGCCTGCGCCGCTCGGCCCGGCCGGGACCCGGCCGTTCCCCGGCGTCCACGGGCCGCGTGGAGCGGCTGCCGGTCGGCAGCGGTTCCTGTGGCCGCGCCCGGTCCCGGCCGCGGCTACCCATGGGCGCCCGTCGCGTCCCGTACGCCGTCGAACGCGTCGGTACGCTGCGGAGCCCCCCAGCGGCCCAGCGGCCAGGCGATCCAGTCGGCCCGGCCGATCACCCGCTCCACCGGCACCATGCCGCCGCCGGGGCTGCCCAGGTGGTCGCGGGAGTCGCTGGAGCGCGAGCGGTGGTCGCCCATCACCCACAGCTTCCCCTCGGGCACCACGGCGTCGAAGGGCACCCGGGACGCGCTGTCGCCGGGATGGAGGTACCCCTCCTCGACGCGGCGCCCGTTCACCGAGAGCCTCCCCCGGCCGTCCACGACGACGCGGTCACCGCCCACCCCCACCACCCGCTTCACGAAGTCGCTCTCGTCCGGCTCCGCCAGGCCCAGCGAGGCGGCGGCCCAGTGCAGGGCGCCCGTGACGGGATCGCCTTCGGGCCGTTCCCGTACGAACGAGCCCTCCCCGTCGAAGACCACCACGTCACCGCGGCGCGGCTCGGCCCCGAAACGGTACGCCAGCTTGTTCACCAGCACCCGGTCGCCGACCTGGAGGGTGGGCTGCATCGAGGTGCTGGGGATCAGGAAGGGCTGCATCACCAGGCCGCTGAGCAGCAGGAGGAAGGCGAGACAGGCGACGGCGTACGTCAGCGGGCGGATCAGTGGACGGCTCGGCGGGCGGGAGGAACGCACGGAGCGCGACCGCTCCTCGTCCCCCGGAGGGGAGTCGGAGGAGCGGTCGCGCTCCGTGTGTTGTGCTGCTTCGGTGTCCATCGGAACCCGAGCCTATCCGGCCGGTTCCGGACGCCGGAGGCGCGATCAGTTGTCGCGCTTCTCCTTGATCTTGGCGGCCTTGCCGCGCAGCTCGCGCAGGTAGTACAGCTTGGCGCGACGCACGTCACCGCGGGTGACGACCTCGATCTTCTCGAAGATCGGGGAGTTCACCGGGAAGGTGCGCTCGACGCCGACGGAGAAGGAGACCTTGCGGACCGTGAAGGTCTCGCGGACGCCCGCGCCCTGGCGGCGGATGACGACGCCCTTGAACTGCTGCACACGGGAGCGGTTGCCCTCGATGACGCGGACGTGCACGTTGACCGTGTCGCCCGGACGGAAGGCGGGGACGTCGCTGCGCAGCGACGCGGCGTCGAGGGAGTCGAGCAGGTGAGACATGTGAGTCTGCTTTCTTCGCTGATGCCACAGGTCATCAGCGGCATGTGTCGAGACGAAAGGGAGTGCTGTTCACGTCGTCACGGGCGTCGTTCCCCCTGTGGCAGGGGCGCACGTGGACGGACAACAGCTGCTCATTCTTCCACGGCCTCGGGGTTGCGCCCAAATCGCCCGTCGGGACCGGGTCGCCAGCCCAGGATCGAGAGCATCTCCCGGTCCTTCTTGTCGAAGGCGGCGGGATCGGTGCGCTCGATCAGGTCCGGCCGGTTCACGGTCGTACGGCGGAAGGCCTCGTCGCGGCGCCAGCGGGCGATCTTCCCGTGGTGGCCGCTCATGAGGACGTCGGGGATGCCGCGGCCGCGCCACTCGGGCGGCTTCGTGTAGACGGGCCCCTCCAGGAGGTCGGCCATCGCGCCGGGGGCGAAGGAGTCGTCCCGGTGCGACTCCGCGTTGCCGAGGACGCCGGGGAGCAGGCGGGCCACCGCCTCGGTGATCACCAGGACGGCGGCCTCGCCGCCCGCGAGGACGTAGTCGCCGATGGACACCTCGTACACCGGCATCCGGGTCGCGTACTCGTCCATGACGCGGCGGTCGATGCCCTCGTACCGGGCGGGCGCGAAGATCAGCCACGGCCGCGCGGAGAGCTCGACGGCCAGCTCCTGGGTGAAGGGGCGGCCGCTGGGGGTGGGGACGACCAGCACGGGGCCGTGCGCGCCCGTCTCGTAGCCGTCGGCGAGCGCCTCGTCGAGGCAGGCGCCCCACGGGTCGGGCTTCATGACCATGCCGGGGCCGCCGCCGTAGGGGGTGTCGTCGACCGTGTGGTGACGGTCGTACGTCCACTGCCTGAGGTCGTGCGCGTGGACGTCGAGGACGCCGCGGGCACGGGCCTTGCCGACCAGGGAGACGTTCAGCGGCTCCAGGTACTCGGGGAAGATCGAGACGACGTCGAGCCGCATCAGTTCGCGTCCTTCCCGGCGTCCTCGGCGGCTGCGTCCTCTTCGGCGTCCGGCTCGGCCCCGCGCGTGGAGGCCACGACGGCCTCGCTGTCGTCGATCAGGCCCGGCGGCGGGTCGATGACCGCGCGCTGCTCCTCCAGGTCGATCGAGGTGACGATCTCCTCGACGAAGGGGATCATCACCTCGCTGCCGTCCTCGCGCTCCACGATGAACAGGTCCTGCGAGGGCAGGTGGGTGATCTCGGTGATCCGCCCGATCTCCGTGCCGTCCGCGAGCACCACGTCCAGGTCGATCAGCTGGTGGTCGTAGAACTCCTCGGGGTCCTCGGGACGCTCCTCGGGGTCGACGTCCGAGATCAGGAGGGTGTTGCGCAGGGCCTCGGCCGCGGTGCGGTCCTTGACGCCCTCGAAGCGCAGCAGCAGCCGGCCGCTGTGCACCCGGCCGGTCTCGACGGTCAGCGGGCCCACGCCTGCGGGGTCCGTGGTCAGTACGGCGCCGGGGCCCAGCCGCAGCTCCGGCTCGTCCGTGCGCACCTCGACGGTGACCTCGCCCTTGATTCCGTGGGCGCGGCCGATCCGCGCGACTACCAACTGCACTCTCGTTCTCTCCTGTTCGTACGACTGCGGTCCGCCGGGGACGACGGGCGGAAACGACAACGGGCCGGGGCGGGCCTCAGCCCTCCCCGGCCCCTGCCGGACATGCTCTACTGCCTGATGCTCAGTGGACCTGGTCCACGTCGACGAGGTCGACGCGGATGCCACGGCCACCGATGGCCCCCACGACGGTGCGCAGGGCGCGGGCGGTACGGCCGTTGCGGCCGATCACCTTGCCGAGGTCGTCGGGGTGCACCCGGACCTCAAGGACGCGTCCGCGACGCAGGGTGCGCGAGGCGACCTGCACGTCGTCGGGGTTGTCCACGATGCCCTTCACGAGGTGCTCAAGAGCCTCCTCGAGCATGATCAGGACTCGGTCGACTCAGCGGCGTCGGCCGGAGCCTCGTCCGCCTTCTTGTCGGCCTTCTTCGCCTTCGGGGTGATGGCCTCGCCCTTGGCGTCGCCACCCTCGAGGGCCTTCGCGAAGGCGTCGAAGGAAGCGCGCTTGTCTTCCTTGGTCGCCGGCTGCAGCAGCGGCGCGGGGGCCGGGAGGCCCTTGTGCGCCTGCCAGTCGCCGGTGAGCTTCAGGATGGCCATGACGGCCTCGGTCGGCTGGGCGCCGACGGACAGCCAGTACTGGGCGCGCTCGGCGTTGACCTCGATGCGCGAGGGGTTCTGCACCGGGTGGTACAGACCGATCTCCTCGATGGCGCGGCCGTCACGGCGGGTGCGCGCGTCGGCGACGACGATGCGGTAGTGAGGCGAACGGATCTTACCGAGGCGCTTCAGCTTGATCTTGAGCACTGGAGTGTTCTCTCCTGGAATTGACGTGGTTGGGCACCACGGGATGCCACGTGGGGTTGCGGTACTCGTTAGTGCCCGATGGACGCGTCAGCCGGAGGAGAGAGGGGTCCTGTGCGGCTGTCGAGTACAGCTGCCCATTGTGCCACAGCCACGGCGCACGCCGCCCCCCGCCCGGGGCCCCGCCCGGCGGCCTCAGCTCGCGGCGCCCACCACGTCCGGAATGCGGAACGGCTTGCCGCAGCCGCCGCACACGATCGGGGCCTGGGCCAGCACCGACGGCACCACGCGGACGTTGCGCCCGCAGTCGCAGACCGCCTTGACCCGCACCCCTCCCCCGGACGATCCGTGCCGGGCGGCGGGGCCCCGGAAGGACCGCTTGGTGTCCGCCGCCGTCGCGACCGTGTGCGCCTTCAGCGCGCGCGACAGCCGCTCGATCGTGGGCCGGTAGCGGCGCTTCGCCTCGAGGTTGAGCGAGACCAGGGAGAAACCGCTGCTGGGGTGCGGCTCCTCCGGATGGTCCAGGCCCAACTCCTCGGCGATCGCCAGGAATCGGCGGTTGTGGTAGCGACCGGCGCGCGAGGTGTCACGGATGCCGCGGGCGGCGGCGATGCCGTGGACTGCCTCGTGCAGCAGTCGTTCGAAGGAGAGGGCCGCGCCGCAGGCGGACGAGGACTCTCCGATCAGGGACTCGGGCGCGGCAAGATCGGGCAGCTCGGGGTGGTACCGCTGAATGTCGGCCCACGCCTGCGCCAGTTCTGCGGCGAGGACAGGTGGTGTCGTGCTCACGACGTGACAACGACCGGGAGTGCCCCCGTGTTCCTATTCCGGGGCATCCCAAATAATTTGCACGTACCAGTCAGTTCCCGCTGATGCCTCCCGACGAGGGCGGGTGCGCCGATCTGCGGAGGACCCGCGCAGCGCGCGCCAAGGGGGTGCGTATCCCCGGCTACGTCCGCGCGGCCGGCTCCGCCGCCGGTCGGGGGGCGTGCGTCGGTTCGGGTGCCACGTGTGGCGACGGGAGGAGCAGGGCCGCCGCCGGGGCGTCGCACCGTCGCCGTCACCGCGGCGGGGTGGCACCGGGGCGGCGCCCGCACCGGCTCCGGCGGTCGGACAGACGCCGTACGGTCGCCCGCGCTTCCGGCAGCGGGCCGCGGCGACACCGGTGGCCCGGCCCCGCAAAAGGCGCAAGCATTGCCCAATGCCCCCTGGACTTGGGGACGGATGCGGAGTTCCCTGACATACAGGGGAGTGCCGCAGCGCACACCACACGGGGGTTGCCATAGACGGGGAACGACCGACCTCACGGCGGATTGGGGCGCTTTGTGATGACACCCACGCTCGTCCGGCACCACCCGAGCGCGGCTTCGGCCCGTACCGGCACGCGTGCGCGTGACTGGGCCGAGATCCAGGAACGGATGCTGGTTCCGCTCTACGAAGCGGTGTACGAGCGGCTGGAGGTGGGTGCTGCCACCCGGCTGCTCGGCCTCGGCTGCGGCGCGGGCCTGGCCCTGCTCGTCGCGGCCTCCCGGGGCGCGCACGTCACCGGCGTCGACGCCGACCCGCAGTTCGCCGCCCACGCACGGGAGCGGCTCGACGGCGGCGCTCCCGGGGGCGCCCCGGGTTCGGTGGTGTGCGGCGGTCCCGCCGACGCGGCCGACGGGGCGCCGTACAACCTGGTCACCGCCTTCGCGCCGATCGGCTGCGCGGCGGGCGACGCCGACGGGCTGTCCCCCGCGCTGGCGGAGGCCGTGCCGCTCGTCGGCCGCGGCGCCCCCGTGGTGCTGACCGGCTGGGGCCCGCCGGAACGGTGCGCCACCTCGGCGGTGCTGCGGTTGGCGGCCCGGCTGACGGACGCGCCGCGGTCGTCCGGGCCCGGCGGCTGGCGTCCGGCGCTGCGCGACGACCTGGAGGACGTGGCGTCGCGGTCCGGTCTCAAGCCGGACGGCTCGGGCCGGGTGGCCTGCCCGTTCGGGTACGGCGACATGGACAGTGCGGTACGGGGCCTGATGTCGACCGGTCTCTTCGACGCGGCGGCACGGGCGACGGACCCGGCGCAGGTGGAGAAGGAACTGGTGGAGGCGCTGCATCCGCACCTGCGTCCGGACGGGACGGTCTGGATGTCGAACGTGTTCCGGTACCTGATCGCCCGGAAGCCGTGACGGGGGTACGGGCCCCTCTCACCCGTACGCCTCCGTGCGCGGAGGGGAATTGACGCTTCCGCGCACTGGGGGCTGTGTGCTCGGAGCGGAGTTGACGGCTCCGGGCACCCCTCGGCCGTACTCCTCACGCGCGCTCCTCGGACGTGTGCGTCGAACGTGTACGTCCGGCGCACACCTCGGGCGCAGCGCTCAGGCGTCCGGCTTCGACAGGCGGGGGATGCCCGCCGCCCGGTACGCGGCCGCCTCCTCCAGGGTCTCGTTCTCCAGGAGGGCCCGGGACAGGGCGTCCAGCCTGGGCCGGTTCGCCTCCAGCAGCCGGATCGCCTCCGCGTAGCACTCGTCGACGATCCGGCGCATCTCGCTGTCGACCGCGTCCAGCGTCGCGGGCGCGGCGGACAGTCCGTACGCCTGCTGCGCATCGGACGGGATGGCGGTGAGACGGCCGACCCGCTCGCTCATCCCCCAGCGGCCCACCATGCCCCTGGCCAGGTTGGTGACCTGCTCCAAGTCGTTCTCGGCACCCGTCGTCACCACGTCGAAGACGACCTGCTCGGCGGCCATCCCGCCGAGCGCGCCGATGATCCTGCCGCGCAGATATGCCTCCGTGTAGGCGTACTTGTCGGCGTCCGGCGTGGACAGCGTGACGCCCAGCGCGCGGCCGCGCGGCACGATGGTGATCTTGCGTACCGGGTCCGCGCCCGGCTGGAGCATGCCGAGCAGCGCGTGCCCGCTCTCGTGGTACGCGGTCCTGCGGCGCTCCTCCTCCGGTATGACCAGCGGGCGTTCCGCCCCGAGCTGCACCTTCTCCAGGGCGTCGGACAGGTCGGTCTGGGTGACGGCGTCCTGCTTGCGCTTGACCGCGAGGAGGGCCGCCTCGTTGGCGAGGTTGGCCAGGTCCGCGCCGGTCATGCCCGGTGTCGTCCGCGCGACCTGGGCGAGGTCGACGTCGGCGGCGAGCGGGATGGACCGGGTGTGGATCCGCAGGATGGCCTCGCGGCCGCCCCGGTCGGGCGGGCTGACGGTGACCACGCGGTCGAAGCGGCCGGGGCGGGTGAGGGCGGGGTCCAGGACGTCGACGCGGTTGGTGGCGGCGATGACGACGACGCCCTCGGAGCCGGAGAAGCCGTCCATCTCGGTGAGGATCTGGTTGAGCGTCTGCTCCCGCTCGTCGTGGCCGCCCATGCCGGCGCCGCCGCCGCGGGCCCGGCCGATGGTGTCGATCTCGTCGATGAAGATGATCGCGGGGGCCACCTTGCGGGCCTCCGCGAAGAGTTCGCGGACCCGGCCCGCGCCGACGCCGACGATCATCTCGATGAACTCCGAGGCCGACGCCGAGAAGAAGGGGACGCCCGCCTCACCGGCGACGGCGCGCGCCAGGAGCGTCTTCCCGGTGCCGGGCGGGCCCGCGAGGAGCACGCCGCCGGGCATCCGGGCGCCGAGCCTGCGGTAGGCGTCGGGGTTCTTCAGGAAGCCGACGACCTCCTCCAGCTCGCCCTCGACCTCGTCGATGCCCGCGACGTCCTCGAAGGTGGTCCGCTTGTCGGCGGTCACCTCGACGGGCTTCGGCGGCGCCTTGCGCCCGAGACCGCCCATGCCGCCTCCGCCGAGCCCGCGGCTCATGCGCCGGGCGATGACCACCCACAGCGCGACGAGGAGCAGCATCGGGGCGAGCGAGAGGAGCAGATTCGCGAGGAAGGAGCGTTCCTCCACGACCGGCTTCGCGGTGACGGTCACGCCGTCCTCGGTCAGTTCGTCCCACAGCTTGTCGTCGGCGAAGGCCGGGCGCTGGGTGAGGAACTTGGTGTACTTCTGGTCCTTCTCGCCGTCCGGAACGGGCTGTTCCTTCTTCAGCTCGCCCTGGATCGCGTCTCCCTTGGAGTAGATCTTGGAGACGTTGTTCGAGGTCACCTGCTTGCTGAACTCGGTGTAGGCGACCGTCGGCTCGTCGCCCTCGTTGAAGAAGCCCAGCACGATGTTGGTGAGCAGATAGACGACCAGCGCCGTCAGCGCGAGCCGGCCCCAGCCGCCGGGCATCTTCGTCCTCTCGGGCGGCGGCGGTGGGGCGCCCTCGGACCGCCACGGCTGGTCGGGGGTCTGGCGCGGCGGCACGGGGTTGCTCATAGGGGGACGTTACGACACATACTTCGCCCGGGCATGCGGGGGGTCGCCCCCACGGAAAACGCCGTGGGCGCCCTCCGAGGAGGGCGCCCACGGCGTCGTACGCGCTGCTGCGACCGCTAGCCCATGAACTTCTTGAACTCGTCCGGGAGCTCGAAGTCCTTGCCGCCCTGGCCTGCGGGAAGGCCGAACGCGCCACCGCCCTGCGCGGCGGCCTGCTCACGCCGCTCGGCGGCGGCCTGCTCCTCGGCCTTGCGCTTCATCGGGTTGCCGGACTTGCGCTTGCCCTTGGCCTGCTTGATCTGCTTCTTCTGCTTGCCGGGGCCGCCGCCCATCCCGGGGATGCCCGGCATGCCCGGCATGCCGCCGCCCTGGGCCATCTTCGACATCATCTTGCGGGCGTCGAAGAACCGGTCCACCAGGTTCTTCACGGCGCTGACCTCGACGCCGGAGCCCTTGGCGATACGGGCGCGGCGCGAGCCGTTGATGATGGTCGGCTCGGCGCGCTCCTTGGGCGTCATCGACTTGATGATGGCCGCGGTGCGGTCGACGTCCTTCTCGTCCAGGTTGGCGATCTGGTCCTTGATCTGCCCCATGCCCGGCAGCATGCCGAGCAGCTTGGAGATCGAGCCCATCTTGCGGACCTGCTCCATCTGGGCCAGGAAGTCGTCGAGCGTGAAGTCCTTGCCGCCCTTGGAGGACTGCAGCTTCGAGGCCATTTTGGCGGCCTCTTCCTGGCTGAAGGTCTTCTCCGCCTGCTCGATCAGGGTGAGCAGGTCACCCATGTCGAGGATGCGTGAGGCCATGCGGTCCGGGTGGAAGGCGTCGAACTCGTCGAGCTTCTCGCCGTTGGACGCGAACATGATCTGGCGGCCGGTGACGTGCGCGATGGAGAGCGCGGCACCGCCGCGGGCGTCGCCGTCGAGCTTCGAGAGCACCACGCCGTCGAAGCCGACGCCGTCGCGGAAGGCCTCCGCGGTGTTGACCGCGTCCTGGCCGATCATCGCGTCGACGACGAAGAGGATCTCGTCCGGGCTGACGGCGTCGCGGATGTCCGCGGCCTGCTGCATCAGCTCCTGGTCGATGCCGAGGCGGCCGGCGGTGTCGACGATGACCACGTCGTACTGCTTGGTCTTCGCGTACTCGATGGAGTCCTTGGCGACCGTGACCGGATCGCCGACGCCGTTGCCCGGCTGCGGGGCGTAGACCGCGACGCCCGCGCGGTCGGCGACGACGCTCAACTGGTTGACGGCGTTGGGACGCTGGAGGTCGCAGGCGACGAGCAGCGGCGAGTGGCCCTGGCCCTTCAGCCACAGGCCGAGCTTTCCGGCGAGGGTCGTCTTACCGGCACCCTGGAGACCCGCGAGCATGATCACGGTCGGGCCGGACTTGGCGAACCGCAGCCGGCGGGTCTCACCGCCGAGGATGCCGACCAGCTCTTCGTTGACGATCTTGATGATCTGCTGGGCCGGGTTCAGCGCCTTGGAGACTTCGGAGCCGGAGGCGCGCTCCTTGACCTGCTTGATGAAGGCGCGGACGACGGGCAGCGCCACGTCCGCTTCCAGCAGGGCGATGCGGATCTCGCGGGCGGTGGCGTCGATGTCCGCCTCGGAGAGCCTGCCTTTTCCGCGGAGGTTTTTGAAAGTCGCGCTGAGGCGGTCGGAGAGGGTATCGAACACGGCGCTCGTTGGTCCTCGGGTGTCGGGGGCGGGTGAGTTTGGCTCCCAGCGTATCGGGCGTGCGGGCGGGCGAGACCTGCCAGGTCGGATTCCGCCGGTACGGGCGTCCTGCTCCCGGCTCCGCCACGCGGACGCGACGGGCCAGGGCCCCTGGGGACAGCCGCCCGCCACCGGGACGGGGCGTCTATTCCCCCAGCGCCGCCCCCACCTCCCGCGCGACCCCCGCCGCCTCCCGCGCGGTCAGCGGCTCTCCCGCGCCCCCCGTCACGTAGAAGGCGTCGACCGCACTCGCCCCCAGGGTCGACACATGCGCGCTGCGCACCCGCACCCCCGCCTCCTCCAGCGCCCGCCCGATCCGGTGCAGCAGCCCCGGTGCGTCCTGCGCCCGTACCTCCAGCACCGTCGCGTGCCGGGACGCCGAGGCCGCCACCGTGACCCGGGGCGGCGGTGGCTGCACCGACCGGCGCCGGACGCCCGCCGCGTACGCCTTCTCCCGCTCGGCCAGCCGCGAGGACAGGTCCAGCGACCCGTCCAGCACCCGCACCAGGTCGGCCCGCAGCCGCGCGGCCTCCGGCAGGCGTCCGTACGCCGCCGCCACCCGCCACACCAGCAGCAGCACCGGTTCCGCCCCCTCCACCGGCACGTCCGCCGGCCGGATCTCCGCCGTGCGCACCGTCAGCCGGTGCATCGCCAGCACCCCCGCCACCGCCGGAAGCACCCCGGGCTGGTCCGGCACGGCGATCGACAGCTCCACCCCGAGCGCGGCGTCCCCCTCCTCCCGTGCCCGCAGCGCCACGACCGGGCCGCCCGTGCGGTGCGCCTCCACCGTGAGACGCTCCTGCTCCGCGCTCAGTGCCGCCGGTCCCGCCTCCGCCTGCGGCTGCCCCGCCAGCACGGCGCCGACCCGCTGCACCAGGTCCGCCACCAGCGACGCCCGCCACGCCGACCACGCCGCAGGCCCCGTCGCCAGCGCGTCCGCCTCGGTGAGGGCGTGCAGCAGCTCCAGCGTGGCGGAGGACCCGACCGTTTCCGCCACCGCGCGCACCGTCGCCGGATCGTCCAGGTCGCGCCGGGTCGCCGTGTCGACGAGCAGCAGATGATGGCGTACGAGCGTGGCGATCACATCGACGTCCACCGCGTCGAACCCGATCCGCTCCGCCAGGTCGCGGGCGATGGTCTCCCCCACCACCGAGTGGTCGCCGGGCCACCCCTTGCCGATGTCGTGCAGCAGCGCCGCCACCAGGAGCAGGTCGGGACGGCCCACCCGCCGGGTCATCCCGGCCGCCCGCACCGCCGTCTCCACCAGGTGGCGGTCCACGGTCCAGGTGTGCACGGGATTGCGCTGGGGCCTGCACCGCACCCGTTCCCAGTCCGGCAGAAGCCTGGTGACCAGCCCCTCCGCCTCCAGCGCCGCCCACACCGGAACCGCCGCCTCCGCCGCGCCGAGCAGCGTCACCAGCTCCTCCCGGGCCGCCGCGGGCCAGGGCACCGGCAGCGGTGGAGCCGCCTTCGCCAACTGCCGTACGACATGGGGGTTGACCGGCACCCCCGCCTGCGCGGCTGCGGCCGCCGTCCGCAGCACGAGCACCGCGTCCTTCTCGGGCCGGGCGGTGCGCGCGAGCACCGCCTCGCCATCCTGCTCGACCACCCCGTCGGCGAGCGGCGTGCGCTCCGGCGCCGGGCGCCCGCCGAGCAGGGCCTTCAGCCGCGGGCGCACGGAACGGGACGCGAGCACGCGTTCGGCCTCCCGCCAGGTCACCTCGCTCGCGTACGCGAGGGTGCGCGCGGCCTCGTACACCTGCCGCAGCAGCACGTCCGCGTCCAGCAGGCCCAGTGCCTCCGCGACCTGGTCCTGCTCCTGGAGGGCGAGGCGGTCGGTGGCGCGCCCGGTGGCGAGGTGCAGCGCGTCGCGTACGTCGAGGAGGGTGCGGCGGGCCGTCGCCAGGCCCTCGCGCGGGGCGTCGGCCACCCAGGAGGCGGCGACGGCGCGCAGGGCGGTGGCGTCGCGGAGGCCGCCGTGCGCCTCCTTGAGGTCGGGCTCCAGGAGGTACTGCAACTCCCCCGCGCGCTGCGCCCGTTCGCGGCACAGGGCGCGCAGCTCGGGGAGGCGTCCGGCGGCCCGGTTGCGCCAGTCGGTGAGGACGGCGGTGCGCAGGCCCGCGGTGAGGCCGGGGTCGCCCGCCACGTGGCGGGCGTCGAGGAGTCCGAGGTGGACCTTGAGGTCGTCGCCGGCGATTTTGCGTGCCTCGCCCGGTGTGCGCACCGAGTGGTCGAGGGCGATGCCGAGGTCCCAGACCGGGTACCAGACGCGGTCGGCGAGGGCGGCGACGGCCCCGCTGTCACGGCCGTCGTGCAACAGCAGCAGGTCGAGGTCGCTGCGCGGCGAGAGCTCGCCCCTGCCGTACCCGCCCACGGCGACGAGCGCGGCCCCGCGCACCCCGGACTCGCGGGCCGCGGTGTCGAAGAGGGCGCTGAGCCACGCGTCGGTGATCCGGGAGAGCCCGGACCGGCGCGGCGGCCCGGACGGCGAATCCGCGCCGAGGAGCCGCAGCCGGGCCGCCGCGTAGCCGCCGGGTCCCGAGGGTTCGGCCGGATCGATGTCTGCCACGCTCGCCACCAGGGTCTCGTCGTCGGGGAATCGGGGTGGGAAGGGGTCCGGGGCGGCCGGGAAGGCCGCCCCCGCGACGGCTCCCGCCGCCGCCGTCCCCCCGCCGGGCCCGCGCCCATGAGGCCGGCCGGCCTCCCCGCCCGGCACTGCGGCCCTACAGCGCGTCCGGCCCCCGCTCGCCCGTGCGCACCCGGACCGCCGTCTCGACCGGCACGCTCCAGACCTTGCCGTCGCCGATCTTCCCCGTACGGGCGGCCTTCACGACCACCTCGATCAGCTGTTCGGCGTCCTCGTCCTCGACCAGCACCTCGATGCGGATCTTGGGGACCAGGTCGACGGTGTACTCCGCGCCCCGGTAGACCTCGGTGTGGCCGCGCTGGCGGCCATAGCCGCTGGCCTCGGTGACGGTGAGGCCCTGGACCCCGAAGGCCTGGAGGGCTTCCTTGATCTCGTCCAGCCGGTGCGGCTTGACGACCGCCGTGATCAGCTTCATGCGTCCACCTTCTTGCTCGCTCCTGCGATCGGGCCCGGGACCGGAGTGCGGGGCGCCGTGCCGCCGCCCGCTCCCGTGAAGTCGTACGCCGTCTCGGCGTGTTCGGTCTGGTCGATGCCGGAGATCTCGACGTCCTCCTCGACCCGCATGCCCATCGCCTTGTCGACGAGGAACGCGAGGAGCGCCGAGACCAGCAGGGAGTAGGCGAGGACGGCGAAGACGCCCACGGCCTGCTTGCCGAGCTGTTCGAGGCCGCCGCCGTAGAAGAGGCCCTTGGCCTCGGACTGGACCCCGCCGGTGGCGAAGAGGCCGACCAGCAGCGAGCCGAGCACCCCGCCGACCAGGTGGACGCCGATGACGTCCAGGGAGTCGTCGTACCCCAGCTTGTACTTCAGCCCCACGGCCATCGCGCAGACCACCCCGGCGACGGCACCGACGGCGATCGCGCCGAGCGGGGAGACGGAGCCGCCGGAGGGGGTGATCGCGACCAGACCGGCCACCGCGCCCGAGGCCGCGCCCAGCGTGGTGAACGCGCCGTGCCGGATCTTCTCGTACGCCAGCCAGGCCAGCATCGCCGCCGCCGTGGCGACCTGGGTGTTGACGAACATGACCGCGCCCACGCCGTCGTCGTTGCCCAGCCAGGAGCCGGCGTTGAAGCCGAACCAGCCGAACCACAGCAGCCCCGCGCCGAGCATCACCAGCGGCAGGCTGTGCGGCCGCATCGGGTCCTTCCGGAAGCCGATCCGCCTGCCGATGACCAGGATCACGCCGAGGGCCGCCGCACCCGCGTTGACGTGGACCGCCGTGCCGCCCGCGAAGTCGATGACGCCCATCTCGAAGAGCCAGCCGCCGGCGCCCCACACCCAGTGCGCGACGGGGAAGTACACGACGACCGCCCACAGGGTGATGAACAGCGCCCAGGCGGTGAACTTCACCCGGTCCGCCAGCGCACCGGAGATCAGGGCGGGCGTGAGGACGGCGAACATGAGCTGGAAGACGGCGAAGACGTACACGGGAATCGTGTAGCCGTCCCAGAGTTCGGTGAGCCCGATGCCGCTCAGCCCGACGAAGTCCGGGCTCCAGCCGATCACGGAGCCGATGTCGTCGCCGAAGGCGAGGCTGAACCCGAAGAGCACCCACAGGATCGTGACGATCCCGAGGCTGATGAAGCTCATCATCAGCATGTTGAGGGTGGACTTGACGCGGACCATGCCTCCGTAGAAGAAGGCGAGGCCCGGCGTCATCAGCATCACCAGGGCGGAACAGATCAGCAGGAAGCCGGTGTTGGCCGCGGACAGCGTCGGAGCCTCGGCGGCGAGCGTCACCGCCGGTGACGCCCCGGGAAGCCCTGAAGTCACAGCGTCTGTCGGGATGCCTGGGGGCATCGGCGTCTCCTCGTCTCGGGGCCGGCCGGTGCGGGGTGGCCGGTTATGGGCCCTGAGAGTGGCGGAGCGCGGTTTCGGCGGATGCCGCCGGGTGTTTCGCCGGGGTGACGAAGACGTTGTACGTGTTACGCGGAAATGAACGCGGCGATCAGCCGCCCGGACAGGGGCCGACCGCGACAGCGACCCGGTTGACCTGGCGTGGGGGAGCCGAGTCGGGCTTCACGGGGTGGCTGTCGCGGCCGGGTTCCGGGGGCCCTCGAAGGGGCCTAGACCGCCTCCAGGGCTTCGGGGAGCTTCGCCCCCAACTGGTCGGTCAGGTCGTGGACTTCGGCCACGTTGCCGAATTCGCGCACCGCGCCCTCGACGGTCTTGCGCAGCCGGTTGTTGACCCGCTCGGAACGGATCCTCCCGGCGACCTCCAGTGCCCGCTCGGAGTACGAGACGGCCTGCTCGGGCTCCCGCTTGAGCAGGTGCACGGTGGCCATGCCGACCAGGTTGAGGGCGTACGAACGCTGGTGCTCGGCGTCCTTCTCGAAGAGCTGCACGGCCCGCTCCATGACCGGTTCGGCGAGCGAGGCGTAGGTGGGACTGCGTCCGGCGACGTAGGCGAGGTCGCGGTAGGAGTGCGAGTTCTCGCCGTTGAGTTCGGCCTCGGAGAAGAAGGTGATCCAGTCGGGGTCCTGCTCGTCGTCCAGGCCCGCGTCGGCGAAGGTGTCCTCGGCCATCCGGACGGCCCGCTTGCACTTGCTGGGCTGGCCCATGTTGGCGTACGCCCGCGCCTCCATCGCGTACAGCATGGCCTGGGTGCGGGCGGTGGCGCACTCGCGGCTGCCGTACTGGGCGAGGTGGATGAGTTCCAGCGCGTCGTCGGGGCGGCCGAGGTGGATCATCTGGCGGCTCATGCTGGAGAGCACGTACGACCCCAGCGGCTTGTCGCCCGCCTCCTTGGCGGCGTGCAGGGCCAGCACGAAGTACTTCTGGGCGGTGGGCTGGAGCCCGATGTCGTAGCTCATCCAGCCGGCCAGCTCGGCCAGTTCGGCGGCGCAGCGAAAGAGCCGCTTGGAGGTGATGCCGGGCTGCGGCTCCTGGAGCAGGTCGGTGACCTCGTGGAGCTGGCCGACGACGGCCTTGCGGCGCAGTCCGCCGCCGCACTGGGCGTCCCACTGGCGGAACATCTTGGTGGTCTCCTCCAGCAGCCTGAGCTCGGGCTCCGACAGCCGGGACGGCCGCCGGGACGCTCCCGCGGTCTCGGCGGGTCCCGGGTCGCCGGCCGGCGAGGGCACCAGCCAGCGCTGCATCGGCTCGATCAGCGCGGGCCCCGCGGACAGGGCGAGCGAGGAGCCGAGGAAGCCGCGCCGGGCGAGCATCAGGTCGCTGCGGGAGAACTCGCTGAGCAGCGACACGGTCTGCGGCCCGGCCCACGGCAGGTCCACTCCGGACACGGACGGCGACCGGTGTGCGGCGCGCAGCCCGAGGTCCTCGATGGCGACGACGGCGCCGAAGCGCTCGGAGAACAGCTCGGAGAGGATGCGCGGGATGGGTTCGCGCGGGTTCTCCCCGTCCAGCCAGCGGCGCACCCGGGAGGTGTCGGTGCTGATGTGGTGGGCGCCCATCTGCCGTGCGCGGCGGTTGACCTGGCGCGCCAGTTCGCCCTTGGACCAGCCGCTGCGTGCGAACCACGAGCCGAGCTGCTCGTTCGGGCGCTTTCCAGCGTTTCCTGCACCGGCGCTGCTGCCGCCCACGGGAACGCCCCCCATCCGTCGTCCGTCGTCCGGAGCGGGCCGCACACCGCGCTCCGGGATTCCTGCCGCATCCATGCCCTGCATCGGCTCCGTATCCACCACGACCGCCGGAACGCAACCCCTTGCACAATGCCCTGGGTTGACGTCCCGTGTCCCCGCAATGCGCCCCTTCGAACGGGAATCCGGCTTGCCCCCGGCATACCCATGAGTGCGCGCACCGTCGGGGTTCATGCACTGAAAGTAATCCTACGATCACCCCTCTAGCGAGGGCACTTACAGAAACGCCACCATTCGCCACCCCTCCGAGTGAACTCCCGTCGCGCGAGGCGCGCTTCACTTGACGCGGGACGATCAGGAAAGGGCGGAGCGTCGCACACCCCAGCGCGCGCATCGCCCCGCACCACCCCGGCCGCCCCGGAGCGCCGCCGAGGCCGGATCGACGGCACCCCCGACGTGACGGAGTGTCATCGCTCCGCTCCACCTCGTAACCACCGGCGCGCTCGACCCGTTGGAGGGGGCATGGGCTTCACGATCGGCGGCATCCGGGACATGCGCTCCGGCACACGGCGCCGCAGCCGTACCTCAGAGGGCACAGCGGTGGCGGAGTACACCGGGCTGTGGGGCTGGGACGTGGTCCCGGGACCGAGGGCCGCCGCGGGAGTCTGCTCCTGCGGCGACCCGCTGTGCCGGGCGCCCGGCGCCCACCCCTTCGACTTCGCGCGGGTCGTCCCGGCCGGCGCGACGCTGGACGAGGTCACGGCGGCCTGGGCGCAGTTCCCGGGGGCGTCGGTGCTGCTCCCGGTCGGCCGGACCTTCGACGTGCTGGAGGTGGCGGAGGCGGCGGGCCGCCGGGCGCTGATCCGGCTGGAGCGGATGGGCGTGCCGCTGGGCCCGGTGAGCGTGACGCCGGACGGGCGGGCGCACTTCTTCGTGGCGCCGGGCGCCGCGGCGGCGCTGCCGGAACTGCTGTACCGGATGGGCTGGGACGACGCGGAGCTGGACCTGCGCTGTCTGGGCCCGGGCTCGTACCTGACCGCGCCCCCCTCGGACCACGCGGGCCTGGGGCACGTCCAGTGGCTGCGTCCGCCGTCCCTGGACACCGCGACCAAGCCGCCGCAGGCGCGCCTCCTGCTGGGCACGCTGGCGTACATCTGCCACCGGCATCTGGCCTGAGGGCCGTACCGCGGACGGCCCAGGAGCTGTACGCACCGGAGCCGAAGGGCCCCACCGCATCTGCACCATGCGGTGGGGCCCTTCTCCGTGCGCACCGGGGAACGCTCCCCGGTGCGCGCCCGCGTCAGTCCCCGATGAGCGCGTCCACGAAGGCCTCGGGCTCGAACGGAGCCAGGTCGTCCGCGCCCTCGCCGAGGCCCACGAGCTTCACGGGCACGCCCAGCTCGCGCTGGACGGCGACGACGATGCCGCCCTTGGCGGTGCCGTCGAGCTTGGTGAGGACGATGCCGGTGATGTCCACGACCTCGGCGAACACCCGCGCCTGCACCAGGCCGTTCTGCCCGGTGGTGGCGTCCAGGACCAGCAGCACCTCGTCCAGCGGGCCGTGCTTCTCCACGACGCGCTTGACCTTGCCGAGCTCGTCCATGAGGCCGGTCTTGGTGTGCAGGCGGCCCGCGGTGTCGATGAGCACGACGTCCGCGCCCTCGGCGATGCCCTCCTTGACGGCGTCGAAGGCGATCGACGCCGGGTCGCCGCCCTCGGGGCCGCGGACCGTACGGGCGCCGACGCGGTCGCCCCAGGTCTGGAGCTGGTCGGCGGCGGCGGCGCGGAAGGTGTCGGCGGCGCCGAGCACGACCGAGCGGCCGTCGGCCACCAGGACGCGGGCGAGCTTGCCGGTGGTGGTGGTCTTGCCGGTGCCGTTGACGCCGACGACCATGACGACGCCGGGGGTGTCGACGCCGCTCTCGGTCTTGACGGCGCGGTCGAAGTCGGTGCCGACGAGGTGGAGCAGCTCCTCGCGGAGCAGGGTGCGCAGTTCGTCGGGGGTGCGGGTGCCGAGCACGCGGACGCGCTCGCGCAGGCGCTCGACGAGCTCCTGGGTGGGGGCGACGCCGACGTCGGCGGTGAGGAGGGTGTCCTCGATCTCCTCCCAGGTGTCCTCGTCGAGGTTGTCCCGGGAGAGCAGGGTCAGCAGGCCCTTGCCCAGGGAGTTCTGGGAGCGGGCGAGCCGGGCGCGCAGGCGGACCAGGCGGCCGGCGGTGGGCTCGGGGACGTCGAGCGCGGGAGCCTCGGGCTCCGGCACGACGACCGGCTCCTCGACGACGACGGGCGCGTCGGGGAGGTCGACCTCCTCGATGGTGCGGCGCGCTTCGTCCTTCGGCGGAGCGGCGTCCTCACCGACCTGAGGTTCGGCGGGCGGGGCAGTGATGGTCGGCGTGCTCGGCGGCGCCGAGGGCGGCAGCTGCTTCTTCTTGCGGCTGCCGACCACGAGCCCGCTGATCGCGCCGACCGCGACCAGGGCGATGACTACGGCAAGGATGAGGATGTCCATAACCCCACCAGTATCGGCCACGCGTCCGCCCGGGGGCCGCGTCGTGGCTTCCTCCAAGCGACATACCCCATTTCAGGGGCGCAGTCGGGTCAAAGTACGATGGCCTCACTCGTGTCAACGCGCGTAGAGTCCTCACGATCACTCCCCCACCGGCCCGCAACGTGGCGTGCCGAGCGAGAGGCATGGACCCCCCACCATGAGCACCACCGCAGAAAATCCTCCTGCCGAGGGCAACGAGGGCACGGTCGAGACCCGCGGTCTGGAACCCGTCCCCGACAACGAGCGCACCGGCCGGGTCGGCAAGCTCTTCCCGACCTGGGTCGCCGCCAACATCAGCGTGCTGCTGCTCACCATGGGCGCGGGCCTGATCGTCTTCAACGGCCTGAACTTCTGGCAGGTGCTGGTCGTCTCGGTCACCGCGCCGGTCGTCTCGTACGGTCTGGTCGGGCTGATCTCGATCGCGGGCAAGCGCGGCGGCTCCCCCGGCATGGCGCTCTCCCGCGCGGTCTTCGGCCAGCGCGGCAACCTCTTCCCCGGTTCGCTGATCTGGGTGGCCCGCTGGGGCTGGGAGACCATCAACGCGGTGACCGGCGCGTACGCCGTGCTGACGGTGCTCGATCTGCTCTTCGGCGTGCAGAGCAGCACCACGCTGGTCGTCATCACCCTGCTGCTCTTCGTGACGTGCACCTTCGTCGTGTCGGGCCTGGGCATCAACGCGCTGCGCGTGTGCCAGAAGTGGTCGACGTACCTCTTCGGCGTCTTCAGCGTCCTGGTGCTGGTCTACCTGATCGCCAACACCGACTGGGCCTCCGTCTTCGCCAAGCCCGCCGGCTCCACCGCGATGCTGATCGCCGGTATCGGCACGATCGCCGCGGGCGGCATCAGCTGGGTCCCCTCGGGCCCCGACTTCACCCGCTACCTGCCGCGCACCGCCTCCCCCAAGGGCATGGTCGGCGCGTCGATCGGCGGCGCGGGCATCGTGGTGCTGCCGATGGTCCTGATGGGCGCGGTCATGGCGGTCTCCACCCCGGACCTGGCGAAGGCGCAGGACCCGGTGTCCTTCATCGGTGAGCTGCTGCCGGCCTGGATCTCGGTCCCGTACCTGGTCATCGCGCTGATCGGGATGCTGCTGATCAACTCGATGTCGATGTACTCGGCCGGTTTCACCGCGCAGACCCTCGGCATCAAGGTGCCGCGCGCCTGGGCGGTCAGCGTCAACGCGATCATCAGCCTGATCTTCGGCTTCCTGCTGATGGTGGTGGCGACCAGCTTCATCGGCTCGTTCATCTCCTTCCTGACGCTGCTCGCGGTGGCGTTCTCGGCGTGGATCGGCGTCTTCGGCGTGGACATGTTCACGCGTACGTCGTACGACGGCGAGGCTCTGATGGACACCACGCGCACCAGCGCCTACTGGTACCGGGGCGGCTTCGCCTGGACCGCGATGGCGGCCTGGGGCGTGGCCCTGGTGGTGGGCCTGCTCTTCACCAAGGTCGACTGGTTCACCGGCCCGCTGGCCACCACCTGGCTCGGCGCGAACGGCCTCGGCTGGGTCGTCACGATCCTGGTCGCCGCCGCTCTGTACGCGGTGCTGCCGCGGCAGAAGCCCGCGTCCGACACGCCGGTGGAAACCCGCGAGACCCTGTCCATCTGACATCCCGTCAGTTAAGGTCCCCCTCCACCGGTGGAGGGGGATTCTCGCGTCATGGCGTTCTCAGTGGTCCGGTTCAACCTGGTCGATCCCGACGCGTCCCCGGCGTCGCTGTCCGCGCGCTACCGCGCCGCGCTGGAGATGGCCGCGTACGCCGACGAGCACGGCGTCGACACGGTCCAGACGGAGGAGCACCACGGCGCCGCCAACGGCTGGCTGCCCTCGCCCCTGGCCTTCGCGGGCGCGGTCTTCGGCGCGACGCGGCGCATCGCGGTCACCGTCTCCGCGATCATCGGCCCGCTGTACGATCCGCTGCGCCTGGCCGAGGACATCGCCGTCCTGGACCTGCTCAGCGGCGGCCGCCTGGTCACCGTCGCGGGGATCGGCTACCGGCCCGAGGAGTACGAGCAACTGGGCGCCGAGTGGAGCAGGCGCGGCAAGCTCCAGGACGAGCTGCTGGAGACCCTGCTGAACGCCTGGTCGGGCGAGCCGTTCGTCTTCCGGGGCCGGACCGTGCGGGTCACCCCGCGTCCGTACACCCGGCCCCGTCCGACGCTGCTGGTCGGCGGCAGCTCCCGGGCGGCGGCCCGGCGGGCGGCCCGGCTGGGGCTGCCGTTCTTCCCGAGCGCGCACCTGCCGGAGCTCCAGGCGTACTACGAGCAGCAGTGCGCCGAGCACGGTACGCAGGGCTTCTGCCTGATGCCGGAGGCCGAGACACCGCTGCTGCACCTCAGCGAGGACCCGGAGCGCGCCTGGGCGACGTACGGCGGGCACTTCCTGCACGAGGCCCGGACGTACGCCTCCTGGCAGCGGTCCCAGGACATCCGTTCGGCGGTGCGTTCCACCGCGAGCACCGTCGAGGAGCTGCGCGCCGAGGGGGTGTACCGGATCCTGACGCCGGAGCAGTGCGCGGCGCTGGACGCCCGGAGCCTGGTGCTGCATCCGCTGTGCGGGGGGATGCCGGTGGAGGAGGGGCGGGAGAGCCTGCGGCTGTTCTGCGAACGGGTGCTGCCCCGGCTCGCGGAGCGGACCGGGGCAGCGTCGGGGGACTGAGCCTCAGCCCATGTCCTCCAGCTTCTTGCCCTTGGTCTCCTTCACGAACTTGAGCACGAAGGGGATGGAGAGGGCCGCGAAGACCGTGTAGATGACGTACGTCCCGGAGAGGTTCCACTCCGACAGGCTGGGGAAGCTCGCGGTGATCGCCCAGTTGGCGATCCACTGGGCGGCCGCGGCCACGCCGAGGGCGGCGGCGCGCAGCCGGTTGGGGAACATCTCGCCGAGGAAGACCCAGACCACGACGCCCCACGACAGGGCGAAGAAGAGCACGAAGACGTGGGCGGCGATCAGGGCCACCATGCCCTGGGTGTCGGGCAGCTTGCCGTTCACCATGTCGGCCGAGAAGGCCCAGGCCTCGAAGGCGAGGGCGATCGTCATGCCGGCCGAACCGATCAGCGCGAGCGGCTTGCGGCCGATCCGGTCGACGAAGATCATCGCGATCACGGTGCCGATGATGTTGATGATCGACGTGGTGAACGAGTAGAAGAACGACTGGCTCGGGTCGATGCCCACGGACTGCCACAGCGTCGCCGAGTAGTAGAAGGCGACGTTGATGCCGACGAGCTGCTGGAAGACCGAGAGGCCGATGCCGACCCAGACGATCGGCAGGAAGCCGAACCTGCTGCCCAGCAGGTCCTTGAAGGACGACTTGTGCTCGCTGCGCATGCCGTGCTTGATCTCGGCGACGCGGGCGTCCAGGTCGATGCCCTCGCCCTCGACCTCGGTCAGGATCTTCTTCGCCCGGTCGACCTTGCCGACGGAGATCAGGAAGCGCGGGGACTCGGGGATGGCGAAGGACAGCAGGCCGTAGATCACGGCGGGGACCACCATGACGCCGAGCATCACCTGCCAGGCCTCGAGACCGGCGAAGACCTTGTGCCGGTCGTCGCCGCCCGCCCAGTTGAGGATGCCCCAGTTGACGAGCTGGGAGATCGCGATGCCCAGCACGATCGCGCCCTGCTGGAAGGAGCCGAGCCGGCCGCGGTAGGCGGGCGGGGCGACCTCCGCGATGTACGCCGGGCCGATCACCGAGGCCATGCCGATCGCGATGCCGCCGAGGAAGCGCCACATGGTGAGGTCCCACAGCGCGAAGGGCAGGGCGGAGCCCACGGCGCTGATGGTGAAGAGCACGGCGGCGATCTGCATGACCCGGATGCGGCCGATCCGGTCGGCGATGCGGCCGGCGATCGCGGCGCCGATCGCACAGCCGATCAGGGCGACGGCGATGACCTGCCCGAGGGTGCCCGCCCCGATGTCGTACTTGGCGCCGATGGCCTTGGTGGCGCCGTTGATCACCGAGCTGTCGTAACCGAAGAGGAAGCCGCCCATCGCGGCGGCGGCGGTGATGAAGATGACGTGCCCGAGGTGGTCCGGGGCCGGCTGGCCGGCGGAGGACGCCGATGGGGTCTTCGCTGTGCTGGTCACGTGAACTCCTGGGCCCGGCCTCGTCGCCGGGCGTGTCCGTGGGGGGCAGGCTCGTCAAGGGGACTTCCAGTGGCGCACACCTGCACGCTGTCCACCACTCGAAGCTTCTTGTAGCCGGTTGTCGCTACTTGAATCCAAAAGGAACGAAGGAGATCGTATTCCTTCACCCTTTGAAGCAAGTGGCGGGGTGTGTCCCCGGGGAACACGGAGCCGCGCGAGCTCAGCGCAGCCGCTGGCTGATCACCTTCGACACCCCGTCGCCCTGCATCGAGACGCCGTAGAGCGCGTCCGCCACCTCCATGGTCCGCTTCTGGTGGGTGATGACGATGAGCTGGGAACTCTCCTGGAGCTCCTTCATGATCCGAATCAATCGCTGGAGGTTCGTGTCGTCGAGCGCCGCCTCCACCTCGTCCATCACATAGAAGGGGCTGGGCCTCGCCTTGAAGATCGACACCAGCAGCGCGACCGCGGTGAGCGAGCGCTCGCCGCCGGACAGGAGCGACAGCCGCTTCACCTTCTTCCCCGGCGGCCGCGCCTCCACGTCGACCCCCGAGGTCAGCATGTTGTCGGGATCGGTCAGGACCAGCCGTCCCTCGCCGCCCGGGAACAGCTGGGCGAAGACGCCCTCGAACTCGCGCGCCGTGTCCCGGTACGCCTCGGTGAAGACCTGCTCCACCCGCTCGTCCACCTCCTTGACCACCTGGAGGAGGTCGGCCCGGGTCCGCTTGAGGTCCTCCAACTGCTCGGAGAGGAACTGGTGCCGCTCCTCCAGCGCCGCGAACTCCTCAAGAGCGAGCGGGTTCACCTTTCCGAGCTGCTGATACGCCCGTTCGGCGGCCTTCAGCCGCTTCTCCTGCTCCGCCCTGACGAAGGGCCTGGGCAGGTTGCGCGGGTGCTCCGGGTCCTCGGGCAACTCCCCGCCGTCGGCCGCGGGCGAAGGCGGCACGGGCTGCTCCGGCCCGTACTCGCCCACCAGCGCCGCCGGCTCCACGCCCAACTCCTCCAGGGCCCTCGTCTCGAGCTGCTCGATCCGCAGCCGCTTCTCCGCTCCAAGTACCTCGCCGCGGTGAACCGAATCGGTGAGCTTGTCGAGTTCCTGCTTCAGCTCCCGCCCGCGCACCCGCTCCGCCGCGAGCTCCTTCTCCCACTCCGCCTTCGCCGCCTCCGCGACCGACCGCTCCTCGTCCGCCCGTACGAGGGAGACCTCGGCGTGCGCCAGCAACTGCCGGGCGCCGGCCGCGACCGCCGCCGCCACCCGCGCCTCGTAGCGCATCCGGGCCCTGTGCCGCTCGGCCCGCGCCCTGGCCTCGCGCTCGGCGCGGGCGCCCCGGTCGAGCGCGTCGGCCCGCCCCGCCAGGCCCTGCACGCGCTCCTCGTGCGTACGGACCTGAAGCCTGGCCTCCATCTCGGTCTGCCGGGCGTTCGCCCCGTCCGCCGCGAGCCGGTCCCGCGTCGCGGTGTCCGGCTCCTCCTCCACCGGCGCCTCCTCGGCCACCGCGAGCCGCTCCGCCAGTTCCTCGGCCTCCCCGACGGCCCGCTCCAGCGCCTCCTGCGCCCTGGCCGCCGCGGCGGCCGACCGCTCGGCCTCCCCCGAAGCGCCGCGCGCCTGCCCGGCGAGCCGCCCCAGCCGCTGCGCCACCGCCGACCGCTCCCGGTCCCCGGCCCGCCGCGCCTCCCCCAGCTCCTCCGCCAGGGCCGCGCACCGGGCCCTGCGCTCCTTGGCCGCCGTCTGCCGGCCGGCCAGCTCCGCGCACCGCACGGCCAGCTCCGCCAGCTCCGCGTCCGCCTCGTCCACGGACGCCTGTACCTCCAGCAGGCTCGGCGCGCCCGCCGAACCGCCCTGCGCGAAGTGCGCCCCGAGCACGTCGCCCTCTGCGGTGACGGCGGTCAGCCCCGGGTGCGCGCAGAGCAGGTCCTCGGCGTCCTCCAGCGTTCCGACGACCACCGTCCCGCGCAGCAGCCGCCGCACGGCCCCCATGAGCTCCTCGGGCCCCCGTACGAATTCCACGGCGTACGGCGCGGGGGCCTCGCCCTCGGCGGCCTCCCCCGGCTCACCGGCCAGCAGCAGCGCCGCCCGTCCCGCGTCCTGCTTGCGCAGCAGCCGGATCGCCTCGGCGGCGGCCCCGGGACCGCGCACCGCGACCGCGTCGGCCGCCGCCCCGAGCGCCGCGGCGACCTGCACCTCGTACCCCGGGACGACCGTCAGCAGCTCCGCCGCAGGACCCAGCAGCCCGGTCAGGGACTCCCCCGCGCCGAGCAGCGCGCCCGTGCCGTCCTTGCGGCGCAGCCCGAGCGCCAGGGCCTCCCGGCGGGCGGAGGTGGCGGCCCGCTCGCGCTCGGCCGCCGTCAGCTCCTCCCGTACGTCACCCAACTCGCCGTCCGCCCGGGCCAGTTCGCGCCGGGCGGCGTCGTGCCGCACGGCCAGCTCCGCGTCACCCGCGTCCAGTCCTTCGACCTCCGCCCTGAGCTGCTCGTACTCCTCCTGGGCCGCGTCCGCCCGCTGCTGCGCCGCGTCGCGGGCCTCGGCGAGCCGGTCGATCTCGGCCCGCGCGGAGCCGGCCCGGCTGCGGGCCGCGTCGACCTGCCCGCGCAGCCGGGCCAGCCCCTCCCGCCGGTCGGCGACGGCCCGGGCGAGGTCCTTCAGCCTGCGTTCCTCCGCCGCGAGGCCGCGCTCCAGCTCGGCGCGGTGCTCGACGGTGTTGTCCAGGGCGTGCCGCGCCGTCTCCAGAGCGGCCGTCAACTCGGCCTCCTGCTCGCGGACGCGGGCGGCCTCGCGCTCCATGTCCTCGGGGTCGCGACCCCGGCGCTCCTCGACGGGAGCGGCGTTCGCGCTGGTCACGCGGGCGTCGGCGAGCGAGACCGTGCCGCGCACCCGCTCGGCGAACCGGGACAGCTCGTACCAGGCCTGCTGCGCCCGCTGGAGCCGGGGCGCGAGCCTGCGCACCTCCTCCTCCAGCTCGGCCTCCCGCTGGAGCGCGGCCTCGAGCTGGGCCCCGGCGGCCTCCTTGCGGGCCTTGAGCGCTGCCTCGTCGGCGATCTCGGCGCCGAGCGCCTCCTGCATCCGTACCAGGTCGTCGGCGAGGAGCCGCAGTCGTACGTCACGGAGGTCGGCCTGGATCACGGCGGCCCGCCGGGCGACGGCGGCCTGACGGCCCAGCGGCTTGAGCTGGCGGCGGAGCTCGCCGGTGAGGTCCTCGACGCGGGCCAGGTTGGCCTTCATCGCCTCCAGCTTCCGCAGCGCCTTCTCCTTGCGCTTGCGGTGCTTGAGGACGCCGGCCGCCTCCTCGATGAAGGCGCGGCGGCCCGTCGGATCGGCGTGCAGGACGGAGTCGAGCTGCCCCTGACCGACGATGACGTGCATCTCCCGGCCGATGCCGGAATCGGAGAGGAGGTCCTGGATGTCGAGCAGCCGGCAGGTGTCGCCGTTGATCTGGTACTCGCTGCCGCCGTTGCGGAACATGATCCGCGTGATGGTGACCTCGGCGTACTCGATGGGCAGCGCGCCGTCGGAGTTGTCGATGGTGAGCGACACCTCGGCGCGCCCGAGCGGAGGCCGCCCGGTCGTGCCGGCGAAGATGACGTCCTCCATCTTGCCGCCGCGCAGGGACTTGGCGCCCTGCTCGCCCATGACCCACGAGAGCGCGTCCACCACGTTGGACTTGCCCGAACCGTTGGGGCCGACGACACAGGTGATGCCGGGCTCGAAACGGAGCGTCGTGGCCGACGCGAACGACTTGAAACCCCGGAGGGTCATGGCCTTGAGGTGCACGCAGCCGGACTTTACCGGGATGTCGCGATCATCCACCGGACTCGCCGGGCCGTCCCGGTTTCACCGATGAATGTGCAGGGCACATCAGACGTGAGGAAAACGGGGTGTGGCCGGGAGGTCGACCGGAGGCGACGAAAGATCGACAGAGGTCGACGAAAGGCAGAAGGGACGCCGGAAAAGACGTCCCTCGCAGAAACCGGGAAACCGCGCAGGTGTCGGCCTGCGACGGCGACTGCGGAATCAGGTGAGTGCGGGCTCCGCGCGCGGGACGTCCCTTTCGAAGTCCTCGTCGAGCACGGAAGAGTCTCCGCGGTGCTGAGCGGCGGCGGTGAGCGTGTCGTTCTCGTTCTGAATCCGGTTGAGCTCGGACTCGAGATCCTGGACACGCTGCTGAAGCCGTCGCATCTCGGCGAGGAGTCGCGGGTCGGAGCCGCCGACGTAACCGAGAAGCGCCTTTGCCATGATGAGTGGTCCTCCACACTGAGTGACCGACCGGGAGCGGTTGGGTCGTGAGGGAATCGCACCCGCGGTGCTTGGCAGTGCTGTTGTTTCACTGCGGTTCTCGCTGCCAAACAGCTAAGGTGCGCGGGGATTCCAGAGTCTCACCAAAAAGTTTGACGGTCAACACGATCACAGCCCGTATCGATGGGCGACCCGGGGGCGTTCGGCCGTCTGCGGCACGGGGACCGACGGCAACGCACTCTCTGCGGGGCCCTGAGGGCGCGGAGATCATCCTTGTACGGGCAGCCTTCCATGACTACCCGTTTCTGGCAACCACCAGGGCCTTTCTGCCGAACGCACATGCCAGGGGCACGCCTTCGCGCCCCGGCCCGACGGGTCCGGGGCGCGGCGGATCAGCGGATGGCGAAGCCGGTGTACCCCCCACGAGGTGTGCTCCATATCTCAGTGACACCGTCGACCCGGCCGGGAGTGTCGTCCGAGCGCAGCCACTCCAGCAGGCGGTGGCACTGCTCACGGGGGCCCTCGGCGACCACCTGCACGCGGCCGTCGTCGAGATTGAGCGCGAAGCCTTCGAGGTCGCCGATCTGCAAAGCGTTTGCCCTGGTGAACCAGCGAAAGCCCACTCCCTGTACCCGACCGCGCACCCATGCGGTGAGCCGTGCGTCGGGCCGTGCGTCTTCGTTCATGACTGCACGCTAACCGGCCAATTGCCCAAGCGGCACTTCGCCCCCACCCGTCATGCCGTACAGTCCCGACGCAATGAGCCTCATCCTTATGGGTGAACACATGGACCGTCGAGTTTCTGAGGAAGGCACAGCAGATGGGACGCCATCGACGCACTGCCGCCGGGTCCGACGCCGCTGAGTTCGCGGACGGAACGGCCGGCGGCAACCACGGCGGCCACCGGAAGAAGCGCCCCGCACCGGTGCGCACCGGCCTTCTCGGTGTCTCCGCGGCCCTGGCCTTCGGCGCGGTGGCCGTGGCGTCCGGCATCCTCCCCGGCAGTGACAACTACACCCTCGGCGGCGGCGGCAACGGCTCCGGCGACCGGGTGACCGCGGGCGGCGCGGTGGACCTCAAGGCGCAGGGCGGTGCCACCGCGACCCCGGCGGACCGGGCCCCGGCCCCGGCTGCGACGCCCGGGACGGACCGGCCGCAGGCCCCCTCGCAGACCCCCTCCCCGCAGCGCTCGAACCCGGTCGGCGCGACGCCGGAGCCGGACGCCGATTCGCAGCAGCAGACGAAGCCGGACACCGCGAAGACGGACGCCGCGAAGGCTGCCCGGTCCGCGGCGGCGCAGCGTCCACAGACGCACACACCCGCCGCCACCCCGGCCGCCCCGCAACCGCGCAAGGCCCCCTCCTCCGCGAACGACGCGGCGGCGGCCGTGCTCTCCCTGGTCAACCAGGAACGCGCGAAGGCGGGCTGCCGCCCGCTGCGCCCGGACACCGGCCTGGCCACGCTCGCCGCCGGCTTCAGCCGCGACATGGCGGCCCGCGGCTTCTTCGACCACACCGACCCGGACGGCGCGACTCCGTGGGACCGCGCCGCGAAGGCGGGCATCAAGGACCTCGGCGGCGAGAACATCGCCCGCGGCCAGGCCGACGCCCAGGCCGTGATGGACGCCTGGATGAAGAGCGAAGGCCACCGCAAGAACATCCTGAACTGCGAGTACACGACCCTGGGCGTCGGCGTGCACATGGCCGACGGCGGCCCGTGGTGGACCCAGGACTTCGGTTTCTGACCGCCCCCCACCGGGCTGGTGACCATCGGGGCCCGTGACCATCGAGGCCCGCGACCCCGGGGATTCCGGCCGCCGGAATTCGCGGACCGTTCCGCCGGTCGCTGTCAGTGGCAGTCCGGGCGAGCCGGGCTCGGCATGGGGGACGACGGCCTCCCGCGCGGAGAGTTCGGGCGTCGTGCAGGCCTCGGACATCGTGACTCCCTGTGCGGACACGGCGGATCAACGGAGCATCGACCGCACACTGGTCCGCACCACCGGCAATCCCCGTCCCGCTACCGCGCGGTGACCACCCTCGGCGGACGCTGGCACTTGGGGCAGAAGTAGCTCGACCGGTTCATCCACGGCCGGCGCCGCATCGGGGTGCCGCACCGGCCGCACGGCAGGCCCTCGCGCCCGTACGCGTCGAGCGAGCGGTCGAAGTAACCCGATTCGCCGTTCACGTTGACGTACAGACTGTCGAAGCTGGTGCCGCCGACGGCGAGCGCCGCGGTCATCACGTCCCGGACGTGGCCGAGGAGTTCCGCCGAGCGCGGGCGGGTCATGGACGCGGTGGGGCGGTCGTAGTGCAGGCGCGAGCGCCACAGCGCCTCGTCCGCGTAGATGTTCCCGACGCCGCTGATCAGCGACTGGTCGAGCAGCGCCCGCTTGATCGTCGTTCGCCGCAGCCGCAGCGCCGTGTGGAAGGCGTCGTCGTCGAAGGCCTCGTCGAGGGGGTCGCGGGCGATGTGCCCGATGACGTCGGGGAGGCCGTCGGCGGTGGTGTCGTGCAGCGAGAGTCCGCCGAAGGTGCGCTGGTCGACGAAGCGCAGCTCCGTACCGAGCCCGTCGGCGAAGCGCACGCGCACCCGCAGGTGCTTCTCGTCGGCGGTCTCCTCGGGCCGGACCAGCAACTGGCCGCTCATTCCGAGGTGCCCGAGGACCGCGAGCGGCGCGTCGTCCAGCGGCAGCCACAGGTACTTGCCGCGGCGCCGCGCGGCTCCCATCCGGTGCCCGCGCAGCCGCTGCGCGAAGTCCTCGCCGCCGGCGAGGTGGCGGCGCACCGCACGCGGATGCAGCACCTCGACCTCGGCCACCGTGCGGTCGGCGACCCACCGCTCCAGACCTCGGCGTACGACTTCCACTTCGGGCAGCTCGGGCACGGCGGTACTCCTGTCACGGTGTTCGGGTACACGTCCGGCCCCGGCGCCGCCCTGCGAGGGGCGCCACCGGGGCCGGACGTACTGCTGCTGGTCAAACGGGGTCAGGCGACCTGCGACGAGTTCTCGTCGTCCGGCTGGGGAGCCGGAACCGCCTCGGCCTCGGCCTTCGCCGCCGCCGCGCTGATCGCGCGCCATGCGGACTCCGCCGCCTGCTGTTCCGCTTCCTTCTTGCTGCGGCCGGTGCCGGTGCCGTACGAGACACCACCGACGCGGGCGGCAGCAGTGAAGGTCTTCTCGTGGTCCGGGCCCGTCTCCGTGACCAGGTACTCGGGGACCCCGAGCCCCTCGGCCGCGGTGAGCTCCTGGAGACTGGTCTTCCAGTCCAGACCGGCGCCGAGGCTGGACGACTTCTCGATCAGCGGATCGAAGAGCCGGTGCACCAGCTCGGAAGCGGCGTCCAGACCCTGGTCGAGATAGACCGCGCCGATCACCGCTTCCAGGGTGTCGGCGAGGATGGATGCCTTGTCCCGGCCTCCCGTGCCCTCTTCGCCCCGGCCGAGCCGGATGAAGGAGCCGAGTTCGAGGCCGCGGCCCACCTCCGCCAGCGCACGAGAATTGACCACCGCGGCCCGGAGCTTGGCCAACTGGCCTTCCGGGAGGTCGGGGTGGGTGCGGTACAGCGTGTCCGTGACGACGAGGCCGAGCACGGAGTCCCCGAGGAACTCCAGACGCTCGTTCGTCGGCAGGCCGCCGTTCTCGTACGCGTACGAACGATGGGTCAGCGCACGCACCAGAAGGGCGGACTCGAGGTGATACCCGAGCCGCCCTTCCAGAAGCGTGTGAGACGAGGCATTGTCCGTCTTGTGTGACTCAGACATGGTGCCTCTCACCAGCCGCTCAGACCTCGAGGACCTGGCGCTTGTTGTACGTGCCGCAGCTCGGGCACGCAATGTGCTGGAGCTTCGGCTCCTGGCAGCGCTCGCACGACACCAGGGTGGGGACCGCAGCCTTCCACTGCGACCGGCGGTGGCGCGTGTTGCTGCGCGACATCTTCCGCTTCGGAACAGCCACGGCTACTTCTCCTGCTTCTCGTCGACGCCGGAATCAGCGTCGTGCACGTTGTCCTTCTCGTCGACCTGGCCGGTCTCGACGAGTCCCTGCAACGCCGCCCAACGGATGTCGACGGCGTCATGATGGTGGTCCGGGTTCTCGTTCAGGCTGGTCCCGCACTGCGAGCACAGACCTGCACAGTCCTCCCGGCACACCGGCTGCATCGGCAGTGCGAGCACCACCGCATCGCGCAGCACCGGTTCGAGGTCGAACAAGCCGTCCTCGAGGAAGAGTGTGTCCTCGTCGTCCTCGGCGTCGTCGCCCGGTTCCGCTTGTGCGCGGCCCCGGTCGTCGGCGTCAGGGTACGAGAACATCTCCTGGAAGTCGGCCGCGACCTTCAGTCGCACCGGCTCCAGACACCTTACGCACTCCCCCTCGGCCTCCGCACGGACGGTGCCTGTGACAAGCACCCCTTCCATGACGGATTCGAGGCGGAGCCTGATCTCCAAGGGCGCACCTTCCGGTACGCCGACGACCCCTTCGACACCGAAGTCCTTGGGGGCCTCCGCGGAGCGGGTCAGCCGCTGGAGCGCACCGGGACGCCGGCCCAGCTCGTGTGTGTCGAACACGAGGGGGTTGCGGTGGTCGAGGCGCGCGTTCAGGGGATTTCCTGCTTTCGGATTGCTTTCGGAGGGGCTGCCGTAGCGTCGCAGGACGGAAATCCATGGCGAATCGGGCAGCCGAGATCGCAGACGTGGTCCGCGACGAATGGCCAGGATACTTGACGCGTCGCCCAGTGCCCAATCCGGTCCCGGGGCCCCCGCGACGGGCGTCAGCGGCCCTGCTCGTACTCCCGCAACCGGTCGAGATCGATCATGCTCGTGTCGAACATGCTGGTCTCGTCAAGAGCGCCCTGCTGCTGGTGGGACTGCTGGGGCGGCTGGGACTGCGGTTGCTGTGGCAGGGGCCGGCCGTACTGGTCGTACCCCTGCTGGGCGTAGGAGGCCGCGTACGGGTCCTGCTGGTAACCGTACGGGTCCTGCTGGCCGTAGGGGGCCGCGTAGGCGTCCTGCTGCTGGGGCTGCCGGCCGTACTGGGCCGCGTACGGGTCGTACGGCTGCTGGGCGGGCACCTGGGGCTGGAGCTGCGGGGGCTCGGGGGCGCGCGGCGGGGCGGGGGCCTGGACCGGGGCGGGCTGCGGCTCGGCCAGGTCGGCGAGGAAGTCGGCGTCGGAACCGCGGAGCTGCGAGTGGTCCAGGCCGTCCTGCTCGGCCATGTGCAGGCCCAGGTCGTCGGAGGCGACGCGGCCGTGCAGCTTCTGGCGGCCCTTGCCGACCGCCTCCAGCGTCTTGGCGAGAACGGCCTCGAAGGCGCCGAGCTTGGTGTCGACGTACTCGTCGGCGCGGCTGAGCAGGGTCGCCGGGTCGGGGCTGTAGTCCGGGGCGTCGTCGTCCTCGGGGTCGCCGTAGCCCTGTCCGCCGAGGCCCGGGCCCCGGCCGAGCAGCTTCTCGCGGCCGCGGCCCACCGAGCCGATGGTCTTGGTGAGGACGACCTCGAAGTTGGCGAGCTTGGAGTCGACGTACTCGTCGGCCTCGGCGCGGATCTCCTCGGCCTCCTGGCGGGCCTCGGCGAGGATGCGGTCGGCCTCGGCCTGGGAGCGGCGGGCGACCTCGGTGTCGGAGATCAGGTCGCCGCGCTGGGCCTGGGCGGTCTCGATGATCCGCGCGGCCTCCTCGCGGGCCTGCTCGACCAACTGCTCGCGGCCGCCGATCAGCTCCTGGGCGTGGGCGAGGGAGTTCGGCAGGGCCTGCCGCACCTCTTCGAGCATGTCCAGCAGGTCGGCGCGGTTGACCACGCACGAGGCCGACATGGGCATGGACCGGGCGTTGCCGATCGCCTCGACGATCCGGTCCAGCTTGTTCTGCACGTCCACCGTGTTCTCGCCACTCTCTCGGCCTGGTGTGGAGACGGACGGGACGACTGTAAGGCCAGTCGTGTCCCGCCCGACACCTGCTGACGGTCTGTCAGTTGTCCGGCGCCTGCGCGCGCTTCTCCGCGAGGCGCTTCGTCAGCGCCGCGTGCACGTGTTCCGGCAGCAGGTGCGCGACGTCGCCGCCCCAGGCCGCGACCTCCTTGACCAGGCTGGAGGAGAGGAAGCTGTAGGTGGGGTTGGTGGGTATGAAGAGGGTCTCCACACCGGAGAGCCCGTTGTTCATCTGCGCCATCTGGAGTTCGTAGTCGAAGTCGCTGACGGCCCGCAGGCCCTTGACGATCGCGGGGATGTCGCGCTCCTTGCAGAAGTCGACGAGCAGCCCGTGGTGGGACTCGACCACGATGTTGCCGTAGTCGGCGGTGGCCTCCCGGATCAGCTCGATCCGCTCCTCGACGGAGAAGAGACCTTTCTTCGACTGGTTGATCATCACCGCGACGTGCACCACGTCGTAAAGGCTGGAGGCCCGGCCGATGATGTCGAGATGTCCGTTGGTGATGGGGTCGAACGACCCGGGACAGACTGCCCGGCGCATCTGTGGTCCCTCGCTCTCCGGTCCGGTCATCGTGCGTCCGCGCCTTCGGGGGCGTCGTCGCACGGTCGTGCGTCGTCGCACGGTGAGGCGGCGCGACCGTACCAGAGCGTTCCCTCGCCGTAGCGACGGGCCCGCAGCGGCTCGAATCCCTTGGGCCACGTGAATTCTCCGCCTCTGGTGCCGCGTTCCACGGTGGCGAGCGCGTCCTCCGCGAGCCACCCCTGGGCGTGGAGTGTGAGGAGGATCTCCCGAAGATCGTCGTCCGTGACGGCGTACGGGGGGTCCAGGAAGACGATGTCGTACGGGTCAGCGGGCGGCTGCGCGGTCACGACCTGCTCGGCCTTGCCCGCGCGGACCTCGGCGCCGGGCAGACCCAGCGTGCGCACGTTGTCCCGGATCGTCCGCACCGCCTTGGGGTCGGCCTCGACGAGCAGGGCGTGCACGCCGCCCCGGGACAGCGCTTCGAGCCCGACGGCGCCGGAGCCCGCGTAGAGGTCGGCGATCCGCACCCCCTCCAGCGTCCCGAGCAGCGCCTCCCAGGTCGAGAACAGGCCCTCGCGCGCGCGGTCGGAGGTGGGGCGGGTGCCGTTGCCCGGCGGTACGGCCAGGCGGCGTCCGCCGGCGGTGCCTGCGATCACGCGGGTCATGTGGTGAGGTCCTTGGTCGGTACGGGGTCGGGCTACCCGGCCAGTCTCTCAGCCCCACGCCCTTCCGGCAGGCGTGGGCCCCGCCGGAACGGGGTGCCCTTGTTCGCGGTGGAATACGCGGCTCGCGGTGGAGTACGCGTACGGCCGGTCCTGGCCGATGGAGCCGTCCGCGTCGCCCGAGAAGGCGAGGGAGCCCGTGTCCCTGGGCCGTCGAAGAGGCCGCGACGGCACCGCGCGCCTCGCACGCGTCCGCGTCACGTTCCGCGAGACGAGCGGCGGCCGGGCCGGCGCCGCCGTGGTCACCCCTTGTCCAGGTACTCCTCCCGGTCCTTGTCCAGCAGCGCGTCCAGCGCCGTCCGCAGCTCCGGGAGGCGTTCCAGTTCGGGGTCGGCGGCGACGATCTGGACGGCCTCCTCGCGGGCGGCCGCGATGACCTCCTCGTCCTCGATGACGGCGAGCACGCGCAGCGAGGACCGGACGCCGGACTGGGCCTGCCCGAGGACGTCGCCCTCCCGGCGCTGTTCGAGGTCGATGCGGGACAGCTCGAAGCCGTCGAGGGTGGCGGCGACGGCGGCCAGCCTGGCCCTGGCGGGACTGGCCTCGGGCATCTCGCTGACCAGCAGGCACAGCCCGGGGGCCGACCCCCGCCCGACCCGGCCGCGCAACTGGTGGAGCTGGGAGACGCCGAAGCGGTCGGCGTCCATGATCACCATCGCGGTGGCGTTCGGCACGTTCACCCCGACCTCGATGACCGTGGTCGCGACGAGGACGTCCACGTCCCCGGCCGCGAACCGGCGCATCACGTCGTCCTTGTCGTCGGGCTGCATCCGCCCGTGCAGCACCTCCACCCGCAGCCCCGCGAGCGCGCCGGCGCGGAGCTGCTCGGCGATCTCCAGGACGGCGAGCGGGGGCCGCTTCTCCGGGTCCTCGGCCTCCTCGGCGGCCTTCTTGGACTTCTTCTTCGGCTCGTCCTCGCCGTCCCCGATGCGCGGGCAGACGACGTACGCCTGATGGCCGTTCTCCACTTCCTCCCGCACGCGTTCCCAGGCGCGGGCCAGGAAGTGCGGCTTGTCCTTGGCCGGTACGACGTGGGTGGCGATCGGCGAGCGCCCGGCGGGGAGCTGGTCCAGCACGGACGTCTCCAGGTCGCCGAAGACGGTCATGGCGACCGTGCGGGGGATGGGGGTGGCCGTCATGACCAGCAGGTGCGGCGGCTGCTTGCCCTTGGACCGGAGCGCGTCCCGCTGCTCGACCCCGAACCGGTGCTGCTCGTCGACGACCACCAGCCCCAGGTCGTGGAACTGCACCTTGTCCTCGATCAGCGCGTGCGTGCCGATGACGAGTCCCGCCTCCCCCGTGACCAGGTCGAGCAGCGCCTGCCGCCGGGCGGGCATCCCCATCGACCCGGTGAGCAGCACGACCTTCGTCCCGATGGCCGATCCGCCGAGCATCCCGCCCTCGGCCAGTTCGCCCATCATCTCCACGATCGACCGGTGGTGCTGCTGCGCGAGCACCTCGGTGGGCGCGAGCATCGCGGCCTGCCCGCCCGCGTCGACGACGGCCAGCATGGCGCGCAGCGCCACCATCGTCTTCCCGCTCCCGACCTCTCCCTGCAGCAGGCGGTGCATCGGGTGTTCGGTGGCGAGGTCGTCGAAGATCTCCTTCGAGACCTTCCGCTGGCCCTCGGTGAGGGTGAAGGGGAGCTTCGCGTCGAAGGCGTCCAGGAGGCCGTCCGGGGCGGGCCTGCGGGCGACGGCGGGCAGTTGCGTCTCGGCGTGGCGGCGGCGGGCCAGGGCGACTTGCAGGACGAAGGCCTCGTCCCACTTGAGGCGGTCGCGGGCGTCGGCGATCTCCGCCTTGGTGCGCGGGCGGTGGATCTTGCGGAAGGCGTCGGGGAGCGGGACCAGGCCCCGGCCCTCGCGCAGGGCGGCCGGGAGGGGATCGACCAGCTCCGCCCAGTCGGCGGCCTCCATGGAGGCCAGGACCACGTCGACGGTCTTGGCGATCTTCCAGCTCTCCATCTGGGCGCAGGCCGGATAGAGGGGGATCAGTTGGTTCGCCCAGGCCTCGACGGCGTCGGAGCCCGCGTCCTTGCCGAGCATCTCGTACGCCGGGTGGGAGAGCTGGCGGATGTTGCGGAACACGCCGACCTTGCCGGAGAACATGCCCTTGCGGCCCGGCAGGAGTTCTTTCTGGTGGTGGTAGATCGCCTTGCCGAAGAAGACGAGCTGGAGGCGTCCGCTGCCGTCGGTGAGGGTGACTTCGAGGCGTTGGCCCTTGCCGTTGTTGAAGCGCAGCACGCGGGCGTCCGCGACCTGGGCGACGACGGTGGCGTGCTCGTCGAGCGGGAGGTCCGCGAGCTGGGTGAGCTCGCCGCGCTCGGCGTACCGCCGCGGGTAGTGGTGCAGCAGGTCACCGACCGTGTGCAGGTCGAGGTGCTCGGCCATCACCTTCGCGGTGGTGCCGCCGAGTGTCTTCTTGAGTGGTTCGTCGAGCGAGGGCACGAGATCCATTGGACACCATCCCTCTGACAAGGCCCGTCCCCTGTGGAGAACCCCGCCTCACGAGCGGGCCCGGCGGCCCCGCTCGTACGCCGCCCGGTACGACTCCTCCGTCAGCCCGGAGCGGGCCGCCTCCCTGGTCCGCACGACGTCCAGGTCGCCCAGCACGAGGGCGCCGCGCAGGGCCTCCGCCTCGCCGAGCAGTTCCGCCGCCCGCTCCGGAGCGCACGCCTCCGCCCGGGCTTCGGCGAGCTCGGCCGGGATCAGCCGGCCGGGCTGGCCGGCGGCCAGGACCGCGGCCTGGCCGAAGCACTCCTCGGCCCCCGCCCGGTCGCCCTCCGCCAGGGCGGTGCGGCCGAGGCCGAGCAGCACGCGCAGGGTCTCGCCCGTACCGAACCAACTGTCCGTGCCGACGGCGACGGCCGCCTCGTAGTGCAGGCGCGCGCGTGCCGTGTCGCCGGCCAGGCGGGCCGCGTCGCCGAGGCCGCGCAGCGCGCCGGCCGCCTTGTCGGGGACGCCGACGCTCCGGGACAGTTCGGCGGAGCGGGTGAAGAGGGCGACTGCCTCGCGGGGCCGGCCCGCGTGCAGCAGGACGTGGCCGCGCCGCATCAGCATGTCGGCGGTCTCCTCGGGGGCCCGGAGTTCGGTGACGAGGACCAGTGCCTCGTCCAGGAGGGCCAGCGCCCGGGCGTGGTCGCCGCGCCAGTGCGCGAAGGTGGCGAGCGGGTCGAGGGAGTTGGCGATGCCCCAGCGGTCCCCGGTCGCCCGGAAGCCGGTCAGCGCCGCCGTGAAGTCCTCCTCCGCGGCCCCGGGCCGCCCCGCGAAGAGCTGCTGGTAGGCGCGGCCCATCCGCAGCAGCGCCGCCGCCCAGGGGCTGCTGTCGCCGTACGCCGCCTCCGCCTCCGGCGGCGCCCCCGTGCTCGTGCGCGGGCCCGCCGCCAGGGACCACAGGGTGAGTGTGTGCGGGCGGCGCAGGGTGCCGATCAGGCCCGCGACGAGCCGGTCGGCGCGCGCGGTCAGTTCGTCGTCGGCGGCGGTGCCGTGCGGTCCCGCCCGGTGGTCGACGGCCGCCAGCAGGCACAGTACGTACTCCTCCGCCAGCCCCTCGGGAGGCCGCGGCCCGACCGTCTCCAGCACCGCACGGGCCGCCTGCGCCAGTTCCCCGGCGCGGCCGCGCAGCGGTGCGTACCAGGACAGGCAGGCGAGCAGCCGCAGGGAGGTGGCGGCGTCGCCGTGCCGCACGGCGGCCAGGAGGTCGGTGTGCTCGGCCTCCAGGCGGTCCAGCCAGCGCAGTTGGGCGGCCCCGCGCAGGTGCGGCTCGGCCCGTTCCGCGAGGTCCAGGAAGTACGCCGTGTGGGCGGTGCGGAACGTCTCCTCCTCCGCGCCCAGTCGCTCCGCGCAGAAGGCCCGGATCGTCTCCAGCATCCGGTAGCGCCCGTCGGCGGCCGTCACGAAGGACTTCTCGACGAGGGACGCGAGGACGTCCTCCGCGTCATCGGCCGCGCACACCTGCCGCACGGCGTCCGCCGTCACGGCGCCGGCGAACACGGTGAACCTGCGCGCCAGCCGCTGTTCCGCCGCGTCGAGCAGTTCCCAGCTCCACTCCACCACCGCGCGCAGGGTGCGGTGCCGGGGCTCCTTGGTGCGGTCGCCGCGCGACAACAGCCGGAAACGGTCGTCGCCCGGCCCGCCCAGCCGGTCGCCGAGGCGGTCCGCGAGCTCGCCGACGGTGAGGGTGCGCAGCCTGGCCGCCGCGAGCTCCAGGGCGAGCGGAAGGCCGTCCAGGGCCGCGCAGAGGCGCTCCGCGCGGGCGTGCCCCTCGCCGCCGGGGCGCAGGTCGACTCCCGGGCGCACGGCGGTCGCACGGTCCGTGAAGAGGCGTACCGCCGCCGCCCGCCCCAGCGGCTCCACCGTGACCAGCGTCTCCCCCGTGATCGACAGGGCCTCCCTGCTGGTGGCCAGTACGCGCAGGTCGGGGTGGGCGCCGAGGAGCCGTACGGCCAGGGCCGCCGCCCCTTCCACCAGGTGCTCGCAGTTGTCCAGCACGACGAGGAGGCCGGGGCAGGCGGCCAGTGCCGACAGCAGCCGCTCCAGGGCGTCGGCGCCGCCCGCCCGGTCGGGGAAGCCGCTCTCGCGCACTCCGAGCGCCGCCAGTACGGCGTACGGCAGGCCCGCCGCGTCCCGCACGGGTGCCAGCTCCACGTAACAGACCTGGCCTCGCCGGCGCTCCGCCGCCTCCTGGGCGAGGCGCGTCTTGCCCGCGCCGCCGGGGCCGGTGAGGGTCACCAGGCGGGCCGTGCGCAGCAGTCCGTCGAGCTGCTCCAGGTCGTTCTCGCGTCCGACGAAGCTGGTGAGCCGGGCGGGCAGCGGCCTGGGGGCGGCGGCGCCCTCCGGGCGCAGGAGTTCCAGGTGGAGGGCGGCCAGTTCGGGCGAGGGGTCGGTGCCGAGCCGCTCGGCGAGGGTGCGCCGGGCGTCCTCGTGGACGGTGAGCGCCTCGGCGGTCCGCCCGGCCGCCCGCAGGGCCCGCATCAGCAGTCCGTACGGCCGCTCCCGCAGCGGATGTGCGGCGATCAGCCCGCGCAGTTCCGGTACCAGGGCGGCGCCTCCCCCCAGCTCCAGCTCCGCCGCCGCGAGGTCCTCCCGGGCGTTCAGCCGTGCCTCCTCCAGACGGCGGGCCTCACCGGCGGCGAAGGCCGCGGGGGCGAGGTCTTCGAAGGCGTTTCCGCGCCACAGGGCCAGGCCCTCGCGCAGCAGTTCCGCGGCCCGTCCGTACTCCCCCGCGGCCAGTGCGGTGCGTCCGGCGCGCGCCGCGTCCTCGAAGAGGTGCACGTCGACGGTGGCGGGACCCGTGTCGAGCCGGTATCCGAAGGGAACCGACTCGACGCGTGCGCCGAGGGCTTCGACGCGTCTGCGCAGCCGGGACACCTGTGCCTGGAGGGCGTTCGCGGCTCCGGCCGGCGGCTCGTCGCCGTACAGGCCCTCGATGAGGCGCCCGGTGCCGACACCGCGCCCGGTGTGCAGGAGCAGCAGGGCGAGGAGAGTGCGCTGGCGTTCGCCGCCGGGATCGACGCTCCCGCCCGCGTCGGTGCGTATCTCCACGGGGCCCAGCAGTCCGAAGCGCATGCGCCGATTGTGCTGGGCGGGCGGCAAAGAGCCGGAAGCGGGCAAGAAAAAACCGGCCCACCCGAGGGTGGACCGGTTCTTCAAGCAACCAGCGAGGTGGCCGCGCTATCGAGACGTCAGCGCGAGACCTTGCCGGCCTTGATGCACGAGGTGCAGACGTTAAGCCGCTTCGGCGTCCGACCGACCACTGCACGCACGCGCTGGATGTTGGGGTTCCAACGACGCGAGGTACGGCGGTGCGAGTGCGAAATGTTGTTGCCGAAGCCCGGCCCCTTGCCGCAGACGTCGCAGTTGGCAGCCACGGTCACTCCAAAGACTTCAGATGCACTTACAGTGAATTCCGGCATGCCGGGAGATCCGAGGATCCTGTGGCGTAGCCGGGGGAATGTCCCGATTTTCATCGGGCAACCGGAGCAGCATACAACGACTGCTCTCGTACAACGAAACTACCACGGCTGCCGGGGCCCCCGCCCCGGGCCCTTCTGCCGCCGTCCCCGCCCCGGGGACTAATCTGCGAGAGTTCCCGCTGCTCAAGGAGGAGGCCCAGGTGCCGCAGTCCCCCGACGACCTCGACGCCGTCGCGGTACGCACCTGGTGCTCGCTGGCCCTCGCGGTCCTGGGCGCCGAGCGCGAGGAGATCGACGCGATCAACGTCTATCCGGTCGCCGACGGGGACACGGGGACGAATCTGTATCTGACGATGGAGTCGGCCGCCCAGGCCGTGGAGGCCGTCTTCGCCGCCCACGAGACGGTGCCGGGCCCCGCCGCCTCTCTCCCCCTCCTCTCCGACGCGGTACGGGCCATGGCGCACGGTGCGCTGATAGGCGCCCGGGGGAACTCCGGCACGATCCTCTCCCAGCTCCTGCGGGGCATGTCCGAGGAACTGGCCACGGTGGAGCGGGCGGACGGGGCGGCCCTGCGAAGGGCGTTGCAGCGGGCGGCGGCGCTGGCGTACGAAGCGGTGGCGCACCCCGTGGAGGGGACGGTGCTCACGGTCGCCACGGCGGCGGCCCGCGAGGCTGCCGCTTTCGGGGGCGACGGCGTGGCCGGTGTCGCCCGGGCCGCGTACGAGGGCGCCCGGGCCGCTCTGCCGCGGACCACCGCGCAGCTCGCCGCGCTCGGCAGGGCCGGGGTCGTCGACGCGGGCGGCCGGGGGCTGGTGGCGGTGCTCGGGGTGCTGGTCGAGGCGGTCACGGGGGAGGCGGTGGCCGTACGGGCGAAGGTCCCTGCCGTGCCGGCGGCCGACGAGGACTGTTCCGCCGACCACTCGGACGAGGGCGGGCCCGCGTTCGAGGTGATCTACCTGCTGGAGGCGGAGGACGCGGCCGTGGACCGGCTGCGGCGCCGGCTGGACGGTCTCGGGGACTCGCTGGTGGTGGTCGGCGGGGACGGGCTGTGGAACGTGCACGTGCACGTGGACGACGCGGGGGCCGCCGTCGAGGCGGGGGTCGAGGCGGGGCGGCCGTACCGGATCCGCATCACGCACTTCGGGGCCGACCGGACGGCTCCGCCCCGGGAGCGGGCGCAGCGGGCCGTCGTCGCGGTGGTGCCGGGCGAGGGGCTCGTGGAGCTGTGCGCGGAGGCCGGCGCGACGACCGTCCTGGCCCGGCCCGGGGAGCCGCCGGCCAGCGGGGAACTGGTCGACGCGATCCGGCGGGCGCACGCGCGGGAGGTCGTGCTGCTGCCCAACGACGCGGATCTGCGGCACACGGCCGCGGCGGCCGCCCAGCAGGTACGGAGCGAGGGCGTGCGAGTCGCGTTGATCCCGACCCGGGCCGCGGTCCAGGGCATCGCGGCCCTCGCGGTGCACGAGCCGGAACGGCGCTTCGACGAGGACGTCGTCGCGATGACGTCGGCGGCGGGGGCCACCCGGTACGCGGAACTGGCCGTCGCGGAACGGCAGTCGTGGACGACGGTGGGCGTGTGCCAGGCGGGCGACGTGCTCGGGCTGATCGACGGGGACGTCGCGGTGATCGGCACGGAGGTCGCCGCCACGGCGCGGACGGTGCTGGACCGGATGCTGTCGGCGGGCGGCGAGCTGGTGACGCTGGTGCTGGGGGACGGGGCGCCGGAGGGGCTCGGGGAGGGGCTGGAGGCGCATGTGCGGGGGCGGCACCTGGCAGTGGACACCCTGCTCTACCACGGCGGTGACCAGGCCTCCCCCCTCCTGATCGGCATCGAGTAGCCCGCTGGGGGGGGCCGCCCCCTTTTGAGCTCCGCAACCTCGCCTTCACCCCCGCCCCCCTTGGGCGTCACAGCCGCCCTGCCACCCCCGTCCTCCTCGGGCTTTCGCAGCCGCCCTGCCGCCCCCGTCCCCCCTTGAGCGTCGCAGCCGCCCCGCCACCCCCGTCCCCTTGGGCGACGGGGCCGCCCCAAGGGGGCGGAACGGGCGGGCAAGGGGGCGGCCCCTCCCGCTCCCGGCCCACCCGGGTGCCGCCCCCTGCGTGAGCACCTGCGCCGGGCACGCTCCTCCGCAAGGGCCGAGAGCCCAGCACCTGTGCCGGACGCCTCAGCCCCGCCGGGCTCGGGTAGGAGAGGCCCCGGACCCGCCCCTTTCCCTAAAGCGCTCGCCGCGCGGCTGCCCAGGGTTCACTGCGGATGCGTCGTGGCTGGTCGCGCAGTTCCCCGCGCCCCTGAAGGGGCACCACCCCCGGTGGGAGCCGTGCGAGTGCGTCGTGGCTGAGCGCGCAGTTCCCCGCGCCCCCCGGGCGGAGCGGCGGGCAGGGCTCAGCCGTGCCGTCAGGCGCCGGTCAGCCGGTGGTAAGGGCCGGGCGGCACGCTCCGGGGCATGACACCGCGACCGCAGTCCCAGGCCCTCGCCCACCTCCACGTCCTCATCTCCGGCGCCAGCATCGCCGGCCCCGCCCTCGCCCTCCAGCTCGCCCGGCGCGGAGCCCGCGTCACCGTCGTCGAGAAGGCCCCCGCCCTGCGCCCCGGCGGCTTCGCCGTCGACTTCCGGGGGCATGTGCACCGCACGGTCCTCCAGGACATGGGGATCTGGGACGAGGTGCACGCCCGGCAGACGCACATGGGCGTGCAGACCGTCGTCGACGCCGACGGCACCCCCCGCGTCGACCTGCCCGCCGCCATGATGAGCGGCGACGTCGAGATCGCCCGCGGCAGCCTGGCCGCGATCATGTACGAGCGGACCAAGGACCTGGACAACGTCCGTTACGTCTTCGCGGACTCCGTCGCCACCCTCCACGAGACCCCGACCGGCGTCGACGTCACCTTCGAGAAAAACGCTCCCCGCACCTTCGACCTCGTGGTCGGCGCCGACGGCCTGCACTCGCGCACCCGTGCCCTCGCCTTCGGCGACGAGTCCCGGTACCTGACGTACCTCGGCTATTACGTCGCCGGGTTCGACGTCCCCAACCACCTCGGGCTCGACCGCACCGCCCGGCTCCACAGCGACCCCGGCCGCATGGTGGGCATCGGCAACGCCGACGGCGACCCCGCCCGCGCCGGGGCCTCCCTCGTCTTCTCCTGCGCCGAGCGGCTCGACGTCGACCGCCGCGACCTCGCCCAGCAGCAGAAGATCCTGACGGAGAGGTTCCGGGGGATGGGGTGGGAGACCGGGCACGTCCTCGAAGCGCTGGCCCGGCTCACCTCCCCCGACGAGCTCTACTTCGACGCCATCGCGCAGATCCACGTGGACCGGCTGTCCGTCGGGCGGGTGGTGCTGGTGGGGGACGCGGGATACGGGGCGACCATGGGCGGCATGGGCACGGGCGCGGCGATCGTCGCCGCGTACGTCCTGGCCGGGGAGCTCGCCGCGGCGGGCGGCGACCACCGCACCGCCTTCGCCGCGTACGAGGCGGAGTTCCGCGACTTCGCCAAGGGCTGCCAGAAGATCGCCGGCAACGCGGGCCCCTTCCTCGCGCCGCCCACCGCCCGCGGAATCCGGCAGCGGGACTTCATGTACCGCGTGCTCGCCGCGCGCCCCCTGGCCGGGTTCTTCCAGCGGCTGACCCAGCGGGCGGCCACCGACATCGTGCTGCGGGACTACCCCTGACCGGCTCCCCCGAACTACTCCCGCCCCGCGCCCTCCGCCGGGTTCCGCAGCCGCCACCCGTGGTCGACCGGGCCGATGCCCGCGCCGAGCGCGAAGCCCGCCGCGATGGCCTCCGTGACGTACTCCTTCGCGGCGGAGACCGCCTGCGGCACGTCCAGTCCCTTGGCCAGACCCGAGGCGATCGCGGAGGCGAGCGTGCAACCGGTGCCGTGCGTATGGCGGTTGTCGTACCGCGGGGCGCGCAGCCAGTGCTCCTCGGCGCCGTCGGTGAGCAAGTCGACGGCGTCGCCAGGGAGATGGCCGCCCTTGATCAGCACCCAGCGCGGCCCGCAGGCCAGCAGCGCGTCCGCCGCCTCCCGCATCCCCTCCTCCGACTCCACCCGTACGCCGGTGAGTTGGGCCACCTCGTCGAGGTTCGGGGTGGTGACGGTGGCCGTCGGCAGGAGGTGCTTGCGCACGGACTCCACCGCCGAGGGGGCGAGCAGGGAGTCCCCGTGCTTGGAGACGCCCACCGGGTCCACGACGACCGGCGCGTCGGTGGTGGCCAGCAGGCCCGCCACCTCCTCCACCAGTTCGGCGGACGACAGCATGCCGGTCTTCACGGCCTGCACCCCGATGTCGTCGACGACGCTGCGGTACTGGGCGCGCACCGCTTCCACCGGCAGGTCCCAAACCCCCTGCACGCCCAGGGAGTTCTGGGCGGTGACGGCGGTCAGCACGCTCATCCCGTGCACGCCCAGGGCCAGCATCGTCTTCAGGTCCGCCTGGATGCCCGCACCGCCGCCGGAGTCGGAGCCGGCGACGGTCAGCACGCAGGGGAGCACGCCGTGACGTGCGGCAGGAGTTATTCGCATACCTGCGAATGTAACGCGCCCCCCGGGGAGCGGATCAGCCCTCGATGTCGCCGAAGTGGTCCCAGCCGCCCTTGTTGGTCCAGGGCGCCCCGTCGACCGTCACCTGCGGCAGCGCGGAGGGGTTCAGGACCTCGCCGATGACCTTCCAGCGGGCGGGGAGCTTCACGTCCGGCGGGAAGGTGGCCACGATCGCGTGGTCCTCCCCCCCGGTCAGCACCCACTGGATGGGGTCCACGCCGACCGCCTGCCCGATGTCCGACATCTGGGTCGGGATGTCGATGAGGCCCGAGCGCAGGTCGATGCGGACCTTCGACGCCTCCGCGATGTGCCCGAGGTCGGCGACCAGGCCGTCGCTGACGTCGGTCATCGCGGTCGCGCCGAGCCCGGCGGCCGCGGGGCCCGCGTGGTACGGCGGCTCGGGCCTGCGGTGCGCCTCGACGAAGGCGCGCGGCGAGCGGAAGCCGCGGGAGAGGACCGCGTGCCCCGCCGCCGACCAGCCGAGCCACCCGGTCACCGCGACGACGTCACCGGGGCGGGCCCCGGAGCGTACGACCGGCTCGTGGTTGCGCAGGTCGCCGAGCGCGGTGATCGCGACGGTGATGGTGTCACCGCGCACCACGTCCCCGCCGACCACCGCCGCGCCCGCGACCTGGCACTCGTCGCGCAGCCCGTCCATCAGTTCGGTCGGCCAGGTCGCCGGAAGCTCGGCGGGGACGACCAGCCCCAGCAGCAGGGCGGTCGGCACGGCGCCCATGGCGGCGATGTCGGCGAGGTTCTGGGCGGCGGCCTTGCGGCCCACGTCGTACGCCGTCGACCAGTCGCGCCGGAAGTGCCGCCCCTCCAGGAGGATGTCGGTGCTCGCGACGACCCGCCGGTCCGGCGCCGCGACGACCGCCGCGTCGTCGCCGGGCCCGAGCCGCACGGCCGGGGTGGAGGTGAGGCGGGAGGTCAGCTCTCTGATGAGGCCGAACTCTCCCAGCTCTCCCACGGTGCCCTTCATGAATGTGCCCCTTCTGCCCCAGTGCGCTTGCGGTCGCGAGCCAGCACTGCTCTAGGTACCGTCAACACGTACGTCAACTTCTGTTCGCCGCACGCCGCGAGCGCCTCGGGCGTACGGGCGCGACCGGCCGCGCAGGTCTCCCCACCGCCCGCGACGACACGGTACGGTGGCGTCTCTTTCCCCACCCCACATGATCCTCGTGGCCGCCTTGGAGGTTCCGTGGTACAGGCGTACATCCTCATCCAGACCGAAGTCGGCAAGGCTTCGACGGTCGCCGACATGATCGGCAAGATAACGGGAGTCATCCAGGCCGAGGACGTGACAGGACCCTACGACGTGATCGTGCGGGCCCAGTCGGACACCGTGGACGAGCTCGGCCGCATGGTCGTCGCCAAGATCCAGCAGGTGGACGGCATCACACGCACTCTGACCTGCCCGGTCGTCCACTTGTAGCCCCGTCTACGCTTGGCCGCATGGCTTCCTCGACCCACCGGCTCCGCCGTGCCTCGGCCGCCGCAGCGCTTCTGCTGTCGGCGGCCGTCGCCTGCTCCCCCGCGGGCGGTGCGGCCGTCGTGGCGGTTCCTTCGCCGGACACCGAGGCCGCGGGGTACTGCGAGGCGCTCCACGAGGAGCTGCCGACCAAGGTCATGGACGACGTGGCGCGCCGCGACGTGTCGCCCGATTCCCCGTACACGGCGGCCTGGGGCGACCCCGCGATCGTACTGCGCTGCGGGATCGAACGGCCCGCCGAAGCGATGGATCCGGAGAACAACGCGGCGGAGGTCGACGGGGTCGGCTGGGTCGTCGACGACCGGGGCGACGACGGGATCCGGTTCATCTCCCGCTACCGCGAGGCGTACGTGGAACTGCTGGTCCCCGCCTCGTACCACCCGGACGCGAGCATCCTGGTCGACTTCGCGAAGCCCGTCGAGAAGTCGATCCCCAAGACCATCGACGACTGATCCGCCCGGCTAGGCCGAGCGGCCCGTCCCAGCAGGACCCGACGGCTGATCCGCCGGACGGCCGGGCCGGTCCGCGCGACGGCGGACCGGCCCCGGTCGCCGGAGGCTCAGCGCAGGCCGGTGGAGCGGCGCAGGGCCGCCTGGACCAGCAGGTCCACCAGCTCCGGATAGGAGACGCCGGACTCCTGCCACATGCGCGGGTACATCGAGATCGGCGTGAAGCCCGGCATTGTGTTGATCTCGTTGATCACGAACTCGCCGTTGTCCTGGAGGAAGAAGTCCGCCCTCACCAGGCCCTCGCAGGACGCCGCGTCGAAGGCCGCGACCGCGAGCCGCTGGAGTTCGGCGGTCTGCTCCGCCGTCAGCGGCGCGGGGACGATGCCGGCCGCCGAGTCGATGTACTTGGCCTCGAAGTCGTAGAAGTCGTGTGCGGAGACCGGCGGGATCTCGGCGGGCACGCTCGCCCGCGGCCCGTCCTCGAACTCCAGCACCCCGCACTCGATCTCGCGCCCGGTGAGCAGCGACTCGACCAGCACCTTCGGGTCGTGGCGCTGGGCCTCCTCGATCGCCTCGTCCAGCCCCGAGAGGTCGTTCACCTTGGTGATGCCCATCGAGGAGCCGCCCCGCGCGGGCTTCACGAACAGCGGCCAGCCGTGCTCCCCGGCGAAGTCCACGATCCGCTTGCGCGCGGCCGAGGGGTCGGCGGCCCACTCGCGGGGCCGGACGACCAGGTACGGGCCGACCGGCAGCCCGAAGGAGGTGAAGACCCGCTTCATGTACTCCTTGTCCTGGCCGACGGCCGAGGAGAGCACGCCCGCGCCGACGTACGGAACGCCGGACAGCTCGAGGAGTCCCTGGAGGGTGCCGTCCTCTCCGTACGGACCGTGCAGGACCGGGAAGACGACGTCGACCTCGCCGAGCGCCTTGGGCACGGAACCCGGCTCGCTGTACACGACCTCGCGGTTGCCGGGGTCCACGGACAGCACGACGGAGGCCTCGGAGGCGTCGGTGAGCTGCTCGACGTTGGGGACCCGGCGGTCGGTGATCGCCATCCGGTCGGGTTCGTCGGCGGCCAGCACCCACCGCCCGTCCAGCGTGATGCCGATCGGCAGCACGTCGTACTTCTCGCGGTCGATGGCCCGCATGACGGCGCCGGCCGTGACGACCGAGATGCCGTGCTCGGAGCTGCGGCCGCCGAAGACGACGGCCACACGCGGCTTGCGGGGCTCCTGGTCAGGGCTCTGGGGAAGGTTCTGGCTGCTCATATCGGCTTGAGGGTACCCGAGGAGCCCCGGCGCATCCGTCGTGGACGCACTGCGGAATTCAGCGTTCCGGCTTGGCGCTGCGCGACATCAGCTCCTTCACCGCGACCAGCGGCGGCTTGCCCTCGTGGACGATGCTCACCACCGTCTCGGTGATCGGCATCTCGACGCCGTGCCGCCGCGCCAGATCCAGTACGGACTCGCAGGACTTGACGCCCTCGGCGGTCTGCTTGGTGGCGGCGACGGCCTCCTGGAGGGTCATGCCGCGCCCCAGGTTCGTGCCGAAGGTGTTGTTGCGCGACAGCGGCGACGAGCAGGTGGCGACCAGGTCGCCCATGCCCGCGAGCCCGGCGAAGGTGTGCGCGTCGGCGCCCATCGCCAGGCCCAGCCGGGTGGTCTCGGCGAGGCCGCGGGTGATGAGGGAGGCCTTGGTGTTGTCGCCCATGCCCATGCCGTTGGTGATGCCAACGGCCAGCGCGATGACGTTCTTGACCGCGCCGCCCAGCTCCACGCCGACCACGTCGGTGGTGGTGTACGGGCGGAAGTACGGGGTGTGGCAGGCCGCCTGGAACCGTACGGCGGCCTCCTCGTCGCGGCAGGCGACCACGGCGGCGGCGGGGTGCCGGGCGGCGATCTCCTTGGACAGGTTGGGCCCGGAGAGCACGGCGACCCGTTCCTCGGGGACCTTGGCGACCTCGGCGATGACCTCGCTCATGCGCTTGGCGGTGCCGAGTTCGACGCCCTTCATCAGCGACACGAGGACCGAGTCGGCCGGCAGGAGGTCCTTCCAGCCGCTCAGGTTCTCCCGCAGCGTCTGCGAGGGGATGCACAGCACGGCGAAGTCCACGCCCGCGGCGGCCTCCGCGGCGTCCGCGGTGGCGGTGATGCCGTCGGGGAGCCGCACCCCGGGCAGGTAGTCGGGGTTGCTCCGCGTGGCGTTGACGACCTCCGCGCGGGCGGCGTTGCGGCCCCACAGGGACACCTCGCAGCCCGCGTCGGCGAGCACCATGGCGAAGGCGGTCCCCCAGGAGCCGTTGCCGAAGACGGCGACCCGTGTCACTTGGCGTTCTCCCCCGACTGCTGCTGCTGTTTCTTCTTCTCCAGGGCCCTGCGTCGCTGCTCGGCCCGGGCCTTGCGGTGGTCGTACACCTCGGCGGGCACCGGCTCCTGCCGGACCTCCGCGAGGAGTTCGGTGATGGCGGCCATGATGACCTCGGTCGCCTCGCGGAGCACGTCCGGCGTGGGTTCCTTGTCGTAGAACCGCTCCAGGTCGACCGGCGGCCCGGCCTGCACCTGGAGGGTCTTGCGCGGGAAGAAGTGCGTCTTCTTGCCCTTGGCGTACGGCGGCATGGCGAGGTTCGCGCCCCACTGGGCGACCGGGATCACGGGCGCTTTGGTCTGCAGGGCCACGCGGGCGGCGCCGGTCTTGCCGGCCATCGGCCACATGTCGGGGTCGCGGGTGAGGGTGCCCTCCGGGTAGAAGGCGACGCACTCGCCGCGCTCGACGGCCGCGATGGCGGCCCGGAAGGCGTTCATCGCGTCGGTGGTCTCGCGGTAGACCGGGATCTGGCCGGTGCCGCGCAGCATCATGCCGACGAAGGGCGTCTTGAACAGGCCCGCCTTGGCCAGGAAGCGCGGCACGCGGCCGGTGTTGTACTGCCAGTGCGCGTACGACAGGGGGTCCGCGTAGGAGTTGTGGTTCACGGCGGTGATGAAGCCGCCGTCCGCCGGAATGTGCTCCATTCCGCGCCAGTCCCGCTTGAAGAGCACAAGCAGCGGGGGTTTGGCGATGACCGCGGCCAGGCGGTACCAGAAGCCGATTCTGCGGCGGGACACTCGGGACACCTTCCTTCGGGACCCTGGCCACTGCACCCCGTGTGCACTTGTGCGCCTGGTTCAGGCGGACAAGTGTCGCCCCGGGTCCCTCGTCTGTCGAGAACACCGTACGCCCCGGTCCGGGGGCCGGGCCTCCTGGCCGGTCGGGCCCGGGGCGACAATGGGCCCGTCCGCCCCCCCTGACCCCTCGCGCCGCCCGGCCGGGCGTCCGGCAAGAAAGGTCCGTCCCCTGAACGCGTTCCGGACCCCCCGCTGGTCCCTGGTGGTGCCGCTGAAGCCCTTGGCACGGGCGAAAAGCAGGCTCGCGCCCGCCGCCGGAGAGGCGCTGCGGCCGGGTCTGGCGCTGGCGTTCGCGCAGGACACCGTGGCCGCCGCGCTGGCCTGCGACGCGGTCCGCGATGTGGTGGTCGTCACGGACGACGCCACGGCCGCCGCCGCGCTCACGGAGTTGGGCGCCCGCGTCCTCGCCGACACCCCGGCCGCCGGCCTCAACGCCGCGCTGGCACACGGTGTGCGCACGGTGCGGTCCCGCCGCCCCGCCGCTTCCGTCGCGGCGCTCAACGCGGACCTGCCCGCACTGCGGCCCGCCGAATTGCGGCGGGTGCTCGACCGGGCGGCGGAATTTCCGCGCGCATTTCTGGCCGACGCCGCCGGAATCGGAACCACATTCCTTTCCACTGCGCCAGAAGTGGAATTCCTGCCCTCGTTCGGGGGACCTTCGCGCATCCGGCACATGATTTCGGGCGCCGAGGAGCTGCTGCTCGAATTGGTGGATTCCGTACGGCAGGACGTGGACACCGGCGACGATCTGCGCGCCGCGTTCGCGCTGGGCGTGGGCCCGCACACCGCCGCCCTCTCCCCCGCCTTCGCCCGGACTTCGGCCCCGCTCTCCCCGGACCGGCCGCTGTCCCCGCCCGGCAGGGCCTAGGCTTTCCGGCATGCAGGCCACCGCTTACACGTACGACCCCGAGACCCGCAGCGGCAGCGTGCTGCTCGACGACGGTACCCCGGTGCCCTTCGACGCGGCGGCCTTCGACGCGGGCGGGCTGCGGCTGCTGCGCGCCGGCCAGCGCGTACGCGTCGAAACGGCGGACGCGACGGCGGACGGCACGGCCCGCGGGACAGCGGGCGCGGCTCCGGTCCCCCGGATCACCCTGGTGACCCTCCAGACCTTCTGAAGACCTTCCGAGCGGGACCCGTGGGGCCGCCGAGTCCCTGTGAACGCCTGGGTCGCGCCCCCCGGACACACGACAGCCGGAGAACACCGCGGGCCGGGCTCCCCGGAGGGAGCCCGGCCCGGCGTGTGAGTACCGCGTCGCCAGAACTACTTCTTCTTGGCGGTGGTCTTCTTCGCGGTGGTCTTGCGCGCCGTGGTCTTCTTGGCCGGGGCCTTGGTGGCGGTGGCCTTCTTCGCCGGGGCGGTGTTCTTCGCGGTGGTCTTCTTGGCGGTGGTCGCCGTGGCCTTCTTGGCCGGGGTGGCCTTCTTCGCCGTCGCCGTGGTCTTCTTGGCCGCCGCCGGCGTGGCCTTCTTGGCCGTGGTCTTCTTCGCCGTCGCCGTGGTCTTCTTGGCTGCCGTCGGCGTGGTCTTCTTCGCGGCGGTGGCCTTCTTCGTCGCGGTCGCCTTCTTGGCGGTGGCCTTCTTGGCCGCGGCCTTGGCGGTCGTACGGGTGGAAGAACCGCCCGACAGGCTGCCCTTGGGCGCCTTCTTCACGGCCACGTCGTTCTTCGGGAGCTTCTTCGAGCCCGCGACGAGGTCCTTGAAGCCCTGACCGGCGCGGAAGCGCGGCACGGAGGTCTTCTTGACCCGGACGCGCTCACCCGTCTGCGGGTTACGGGCGTAGCGGGCCGGACGGTCCACCTTCTCGAACGAGCCGAAACCGGTGACCGAGACGCGGTCGCCGGCGACGACGGCGCGGACGATCGCGTCCAGGACGGCGTCCACGGCGTCAGCGGCCTGCTGACGGCCGCCGACCTTGTCGGCAATCGCTTCTACGAGCTGGGCCTTGTTCACGTCTTCCCCTTCGGAGACATTGCCGGGACGAAATGTCCGGCTTATTCGCACGTTAGGCAGATATATACCGCAAATCAAACACGAAACGGGCTAATCACCCTAGTGCCGCAACGTCGTAGGTCTTACGGGAGCCCGCAGGGGAGTTCCGCAGCCCCAGTTGCTACTCGCCTTCGGGGAATCTGCCTTCGTCGAGGTCCTTCATCAACCTGCTCAGACGCCTGTCGGCGGTCGCGAGATCGTGTTTCGCCACGGCCGATATGGCCAGCAGCTGCCGGGACAGCGCCATCCGTACGCCCTCCGGGACTTGCAGTGCACGCAACCGTGTGTGTGCTTCTTTCAGTTGGTCCGCGACCGCCTCGTGGAGCTTGAGTTGGCTGTCTCGTTCCATGCACCGATTGTGCCATCTGGGGCGAGTTGTCGCCTCCGCCGGGGGCAACTAACGGAATTCCAGGCTCCATCAGCCCCACAAGTCACTTCCGACCCACTGCCCAACTCATGTACTCACAAGCGCAGTTGAGACCCGGAACACAGTTCGGCGCCCCCTGCCACGAATGGCGGGGGGCGCCGAAAGTGAGGCGTGGATCTCAGGCCGAACGGGCTACGGAGGGGCCGAAAACCGACCCTCGAACGACGTCCGGCGGGGGATCAGGCGCGGATCGTACTCGGCTTGTGGGCCGGGCGGCCGGATTCGTACGCCTCGATCGCGTCCTCGTTCTGGAGGGTGATGGAGATGTCGTCCAGCCCGTTGAGCAGCCGCCAGCGGGCGTTCTCGTCCAACTCGAAGTCGGCCGTGACGCCCTGGGCCCGCACCTGCCGGTCCTGCAGGTCAACCGTGATTTCGGCGTTCGGGTCGGCCTCGGTGAGCGACCACAGCCGGTCCACGGTCTCCTGCGGCAGAACCACCGTGAGCAGGCCGTTCTTGAGCGAATTGCCCCGGAAGATGTCCGCGAAACGGGAGGAGACAACTGTCTTGAAACCGTAGTTCTGCAGGGCCCAGACGGCGTGCTCACGGCTGGATCCGGTGCCGAAGTCGGGTCCGGCGACCAGCACGGAGGCACCCTGGCGCTCGGGCTTGTTGAGCACGAACTCCGGGTCCTTGCGCCAGGCCTCGAACAGCCCGTCCTCGAAGCCGTCCCTGGTCACCTTCTTGAGCCAGTGGGCGGGGATGATCTGGTCGGTGTCCACGTTGGAGCGGCGCAGGGGCACGGCCCGGCCGGTGTGCGCGGTGAAAGCTTCCATGGTTCTCAGGCCTCCACGAGGGCGGTTGCGACTGCGTCGGACAGATCGGCGGGCGACGCCAAATGGCCCAGTACGGCCGTGGCCGCCGCCACCTGCGGCGACACGAGGTGGGTGCGGCCGCCCTTGCCCTGCCGGCCCTCGAAGTTGCGGTTGGAGGTGGACGCGGAGCGCTCACCGGGGGCGAGCTGGTCGGGGTTCATGCCTAGGCACATCGAGCAGCCCGCGTGCCGCCATTCGGCCCCGGCGGCGGTGAACACCTTGTCCAGGCCCTCGTCCATGGCCTGGAGCGCGACCCGCACCGAGCCGGGGACGACCAGCATCCGCACGCCGTCGGCCACGGAGCGGCCCTCGACGACGGAGGCGGCCGCCCGCAGGTCCTCGATACGGCCATTGGTGCAGGACCCCACGAAGACGGTGTCGACCCGGATGTCGCGCAGCGCCTGCCCTGCCGTCAACCCCATGTACTCCAGGGCCTTTTCGGCGGCGTTGCGCTCCGAAGGGTCATCGTACGAAGCCGGGTCGGGGACGTCGGCCGACAGCGGGGCGCCCTGGCCGGGGTTGGTGCCCCAGGTGACGAACGGGGCCAGCGAGGCGGCGTCGATGACGACCTCCGCGTCGAAGACCGCGTCGTCGTCCGTCCTCAGCGTCTTCCAGTACGCCACGGCGGCGTCCCAGTCCTCGCCCTCCGGGGCGTGGTCGCGGCCCTTGAGGTAGTCGAAGGTGGTGGCGTCGGGGGCGATCATGCCCGCCCGCGCTCCGGCCTCGATCGACATGTTGCAGATGGTCATGCGGGCTTCCATCGACAGCTTCTCGATGGCCGGGCCCCGGTACTCCAGGACGTAGCCCTGGCCGCCGCCGGTGCCGATCTTCGCGATGATCGCCAGGATCAGGTCCTTGGCGGTGACCTCGGCGGGCAGCTCGCCGTCGACGGTGATGGCCATCGTCCTGGGGCGGGCCATCGGCAGCGTCTGGGTGGCCAGGACGTGCTCCACCTGCGAGGTGCCGATGCCGAAGGCCAGCGCGCCGAACGCGCCGTGCGTGGAGGTGTGCGAGTCGCCGCAGACCACGGTGGTGCCCGGCTGGGTCAGTCCGAGCTGCGGTCCCACCACGTGGACGACGCCCTGCTCGACGTCGCCCAGCGGGTGCAGCCGCACCCCGAACTCGGCGCAGTTCCTGCGCAGCGTCTCCAGCTGGATCCGGGAGACCGGGTCCGCGATCGGCTTGTCGATGTCGAGGGTCGGGGTGTTGTGGTCCTCGGTGGCGATGGTGAGGTCCAGGCGCCGTACCCGCCGCCCGTTCTTGCGCAGCCCGTCGAAGGCCTGCGGGCTGGTGACCTCGTGCAGCAGGTGAAGGTCGATGAAGAGGAGGTCGGGCTCCCCTTCGGCACGCCGGACGACGTGGTCGTCCCAGACCTTCTCCGCGAGTGTCCTACCCATCGCTTTCCCTCCGGCCGGCGGCTTTGCCGGCTCAACTAGAGATGTCGGTGCACCCCGCCCGAACCCCCGTACGGGGCGGTGACCGCGGGCCTTCGTGTGGCCGCCGGTACAGCGTGACAAGTTCGTTGGAAAATTGAACTTGCGTTTCACAGAGTGAGACGCGAGTATCGACGCATGGACAACTCTAGCGGCGTCGGCGTTCTCGACAAGGCGGCGCTCGTGCTGAGCGCCCTGGAGTCCGGTCCGGCCACCCTCGCCGGGTTGGTCGCGGCCACCGGACTCGCACGACCCACGGCACACCGGCTCGCCGTGGCACTGGAGCACCACCGACTGGTGGCCCGGGACATGCAGGGCCGTTTCATTCTCGGCCCCCGGCTCTCCGAACTGGCCGCCGCGGCCGGCGAGGACCGCCTCCTGGCCACCGCGGGACCGGTGCTGACCCACCTGCGCGACGTGACGGGCGAGAGCGCGCAGCTCTACCGCCGCCAGGGCGACATGCGCATCTGCGTCGCCGCGGCGGAACGGCTGTCCGGACTGCGGGACACCGTCCCGGTGGGCTCCACGCTCACCATGAAGGCCGGCTCCTCCGCGCAGATCCTGATGGCCTGGGAGGAGCCGGAGCGCCTGCACCGGGGCCTCCAGGGCGCCCGCTTCACGGCCACGGCCCTGTCCGGGGTACGCCGCCGGGGCTGGGCCCAGTCGATCGGCGAGCGCGAGCCGGGCGTGGCCTCGGTCTCCGCGCCGGTGCGCGGACCCTCCAACCGCGTGGTGGCGGCCGTGTCGGTCTCCGGGCCGATCGAGCGCCTGACCCGCCACCCGGGCCGGATGCACGCCCAGGCGGTCATCGACGCGGCGGCCCGCCTCTCGGAGTCCCTGCGCCGCTCGGGCAGTTGACCCCCGCTCCCCCGCAACTTCCCCTTTCCGCACGCCACTTCACCCGAGGCCCCGAACTCCCGCGCACCGCACCGGAGTTCGGGGCCTCGGCCGTGCCGGGCCCGCCGTGGAACCCGACCGGCGCCGGGCAGGCGAGCCAGGGAATTCCACGGCAGGCCCGGACATGCGAAAAGGTCCCGCATCAATGATGCGGGACCTTTTCGGTGCGTACCCCCGACCGGATTCGAACCGGCGCTACCGCCTTGAGAGGGCGGCGTGCTAGGCCGCTACACAACGGGGGCTTGCTTTATGTGCAGTTGTGATCTGCGCTGGGCTACCAGGACTCGAACCTAGAATGACGGTACCAGAAACCGTAGTGTTGCCAATTACACCATAGCCCATGGTGGTTGAGACCATTTTGAATTGGTGTGCAACCAGTACCCCCGACCGGATTCGAACCGGCGCTACCGCCTTGAGAGGGCGGCGTGCTAGGCCGCTACACAACGGGGGCCCTAGCGATCCTCGCGTCGATACATCCAGGAGCGACCTGAAGGTGTCGGAAAGAAAGGATCTGTACCCCCGACCGGATTCGAACCGGCGCTACCGCCTTGAGAGGGCGGCGTGCTAGGCCGCTACACAACGGGGGCCCTAGCAGAGCTGCGTCTTGATCTACGAACTTCAACAGCTCTCGCAAGCTGGGCTACCAGGACTCGAACCTAGAATGACGGTACCAGAAACCGTAGTGTTGCCAATTACACCATAGCCCACCAAAACTCAACCCCCGAGTGGGGGTCTTTGTTCGGTTTGCGCTGTCCGGCCGGGCCTCTCGGCCCGCTCGGGCGGCGCAGAAAGAACATTACCCGAAGGTTCCCGGGGCTCCAAAACGGGTATTGCCCGCCAGCAGGTCAGGGAGCTGATCGAGCCCCGTGACGCTCACCAGCTCGGGCCGTCCGCCCGCGCCCGTGCGGTCCAGCCAGATGCCGGTCAGGCCGGCGGCGACGGCCCCGCGGGCGTCGATGTCCGGCTCGTCCCCGATGTACGCCACGTCTCCGGGCGGCAGCCCGAGCGCGTCACAGGCGGCGTGGAAGGCCTCCGGGGCCGGCTTGGAGACCCCGAGCTCGGCGGCGCACAGCACGGTCTCGAAGCGGTCCCACAGGCCCAGGGCCTTCAGCTTCCGCTCCTGGACGGTCAGGCTGGAGTTCGAGAGCACCGCATGCCGGTAGCCGTCGCCGAGAGCGTCCAGGACCGGCACGGCGTCGGGGAACAGGGCCCAGGCCTGCTCGTAGTGCACGCGGTGGCGGTCGAACCAGTCGTCGGCCTCCCGGTCGCTCAGCGGGCCGCCCAGGAAGCCCTCCACCCGGGCCCTGCGCTGTTCCTCGAAGGTGCACTCCCCCGCGGCGAACCGCTCCCAGTGCAGCTTCATCAGCTCCCGCCAGCGGTCCAGAGCCTGCTCGGCGCTCCCGTACCCGGCGGGCAGCCCCTCGGCGGCGAACTGGGCGCGCATCCCGGCGAGGTCGGCGGAGGTGTAGTCGAAGAGGGTGTCGTCGATGTCCCACAGGACGGCTCGGATCGGCATACGGGCCAGGCTAGGCGCGAGGCGGCGGCCGGCGTAGGGCGCAGACGTACGTCCCGGGACGCGGGAAGGGGCGGCGGCCGGTGGACAACCCGCCGCCGCCCCGTCCCGGGCGACAGCCTGACCCGTATACCGAGCGCATGGCCAGCGCCGCGTCCTATCCGGCCACGGTCCAGTACGTGCCCACGAAAA